>JAPOSR010000054.1 GCA_026709625.1 Chloroflexota bacterium | reverse complement strand
TTACATACACCTGTCAAGACCCACTTTCTAACTAATCCCAAATCCACCAAGGATGACAATAAAGCCGCAGATGCCGGCGCTAAATATCCCGCGAGCCCTTGCTCTTATTGACTGTGTGCGTCGCGTTGTATAAAACCGCCTCGCGCAGCAGAGCCTTCAGCCCCGCCACATCGATCGCTTCGCCTTCGAACATATCAATCGCTCGCGACTGACTCGCATTCAAGCTGGCGTTGAACAAGCGCTTCGGGTCGGGCAGGCGCGCGCCATGATGCAAGGTAAGCTTCACCTTTGCTTTGAAGATGTTGCCATGGCCCAAGATCCCTTCGCGCGACCAAAATGGCGAGCCCATATATTTCCAGTCTTCGACCACATCCGGGGCGACTTCGTGGATGATCTGGCGGATCTGCGCCATGGTTTCGCCGCGCCAGTCGTCGTGCTCGGCGACGAAATTGTCGATGCGCTTGATCGCTTCTTCACGGCTCAACGGTTTGGATTTGCTCATCGCGCAAGCCGCTCCTTCCCGCGCCGATGTGGTTACTGGATATCGCTACGCCCTTCCAGCGCGCGCATCAACGTCACAGAATCCACATACTCCAGGTCGCCGCCGGTGGGCAGCCCACGCGCCAGCCGTGTCACTTTTATGCCGGTATCGGCGAGTTCGCGCTGCAAATACATGGCGGTGGCATCGCCCTCCATGCCCGGGTTGGTGGCGATGATGATTTCTTGCGCGCCAGCCACTTGCACGCGCCGCAGCAACTCACGGATTTTCAAATCATCGGGGCCTACGCCATTCACGGGCGAGATCGCGCCATGCAGCACATGATAGCGCCCGCGGTAGATGCCGGTGCGCTCGATCGCCATCAGGTCCAGCGGCTCTTCGACCACGGCGATTGTGCTGGCATCGCGCCCGCCAGCGCTGCAAATCGGGCAAGGGTCATCGACTGTGATATTGAAGCAGGTACCGCAAAGCTTGGTGAGCGCCTTCAACTGCGCCAGCGCATCCGCCAGTCCCAGCGAATAGTCGTCGGGCGCGCGCAGCAAGAAATAGGTCAGCCGCGAAGCTGTCTTGGGACCAACGCCTGGCAAACGCGAGAAAGCCTCGACCAACTGCGTAACGGGCTGGGGAATGGCGCTTTGCATCGGCGCGTCAGCCCAGCAAGCCGCCCAAGCCCGGTATATCGCCCAAGCCGCCGGTGATGGACTCCATGCGCTCGGCGGCCATCGCCTGGCTCTGCTCTATGGCTTGGTTGACCGCCGCCACCAGCAAATCTTGCAGGTCGTTGAGCCATTCCTCGTCTTCCAGGTCGATGACATCAGGGTTGATCTCCACTGATTGCACACGCTGATGACCAGTGATCACCAGACGGATCGCGCCGCCGCCAACGGAAACCTCGGTCGTTTCGTGTTCCAGGTTGCTTTGAGCCTCAGCCATATCTTGCTGCATCTTCTGCAGCATGGCCATCGGGTTTGCGCCGCCAGGCAAACCGCCCCCGCTTCGTCTGCTACCGCGTCGTTTGCTCATGTGCTGTCTCTCTGTCTGCTCTGCTGCACTCTACTGTCCAATATAGTTTACCACACGCTGGAATGGGCAAGTTCCAACTAGCCCGCGCCCGGATTGAGCCAATAGACATGCGCCTCGTCTGTCGCTCCCGCGAACACCCGCTTTGCGCCGCGCCGCGCCATAATTTCGGCGGACACCTGTGCATCGGCAATGACGGCGTAGAAGGCGCGGCCTGGCAATTCGACACGCATTGCGTCCAAGATGGAGCTATATTGCAAGTCGCTGGTCGCTTCGGAATAGATATGCTGCAAATGCGAGACCCGCTCGCCATAAGCCGAGATATTATCGGTAAACCAGTATTGAGACTTGCGAACATACACCTGCCGCTCGTGCAGCATATGCTCGAATTTGCCGATGGTCAGCGGCAGCAGGATGATGGCGTCTGCGGCTGTATGCTCGCGCATCCAGGTATAAGCAGCGATGCGTTCATGTGAAATGTGTCCGCCCAGGTAATTGATGTGCGGACCATCATAGCCGAAATGCAGTTCTTTCGCGCGAACATCCCAATAGTGCTTGACAATCAGCACTTGCACGAATGCCAGCAGGACAAGCAGCAAAGTGAACCAGCGCGCCGGCTGGAATCGTCCGCGATCTAGCGTTTTCTCGAGCGACTGCAGCGCCAGTAAAGCCGAAAGCGCGACCAGGATCGCCACATAATAGACCGCCTTGTGCTGGTCGCCGCTGGGCAGGATCAATACCGCAGTCAAGAGCAGCCCGAGCCAGGCGCTGACCGGCAAGAACAAGCTGAGCCAACTTCTGTCACGCAGCGCGTAGACAGTTTGCAGCGCAAGCAAGGGCAGAAACACCAGCAGCGCCGCAACCAACATGCTGATATTGCTAGGCACAATTAGCTGCAAGCGAGCACTGGCCTGGCTGGTCGCGGTGAAGCCGACGTAGTAGTGCAGCAGCAGCAGCGTCAAAAAGGCGCTAGCGGCGAGCCAGGTCGCCACAAATCGCGGCTGCAGCCTGCTAATGGTTTCTCTGACAAGTTGCCATGGCGCTGTGCCGCGCGCGTGCTTGTCGAGCAGCAAACCGAAGCCAACCGCTGTCCCACCTCCCAGCAAAACCAGCGCGATGTAGAGCGCCGCCGTCTGTCGCACCGTCAGGCTGAGCAAGAAGCAGGCGCTTAGCAGAATGAGTCCCAGGCGGCCCAATCTGCCATCAAGAAAACGCAGGCAGCAATACACCGTTGTAGCGAAGCACAAAATGCCGATGCCTGTGCTGTTGATGTTCAATACCTTGTTCATGACGCTTTCCAGGCGTGTGTCGCTCCCCGGCAAGAGCAGCATATTCAAGGAATTCGAGTGATAGCTGTCGGTCAGGATAGAAGCTAACCAGCCCAGCGGTCCGGTGATGTTTAGGGCGCAATAGACCAGCACGACCAACAAACCCAAAAGCAGTGTGCTTGGGCGCGCCAGACCCAGAGCGACGATGATACGCGCCAGCCAGTAACAGCTTGCGACGACGGCGATGATGTTCACGATGGAAGCCAGCAGCATCGGAGCCAAACCGGTAATTGGCACCAACGCGGCCAACAGGGCATGGTACAGCCAATAAAAGCTGGCGGGGTAACCGGGCACAAAGATATTCTCTACTGGCGTCGCGTGATACAGCAGGGCGTGCACATAGGGGACATGCATATCGCCGTGATGGCGAATTTGCAGAGATGGGATGGCAAGCTCTGCCCAGAATATCGGTACGAAAATCAGCAGCGGCAGCAGGGGCAGCAGCGCGCGTCTGTCAAAACCCAGCGATTCATCGCTCCCCGCGCGCCAAAGGCGACGAAACCGCAGCAGCAGCCCAGCCAGCGACAACAGCAACGTCGCGCCGAGCAGCGCCGTCCAATGCTCAATGCGCACAGGCATCAGCAGAGTTAGGATGTAGCCCAAGCAAACGAAGAGCGCCAGCCAAATGATCAGCAGCGGGTTGAGAACTTCGGCGAAAAGCCCAACCAGCACACGCCAGACTTTATCGATTGGTCGACTCTTCATCAAGGATTCCAACCTGACAAGATGGGGCTATGGATTGAGCAGATAAACATGCTCGCCACCATAATCGCCTTCATACACCATCTCTGCGCCAACATCCATTATAACAGCCAGGGCGGCATCGCTGTCGGCCAGCACGGCATATAATGCGCGGCCTGGCAATTCGGCACGCATTGCGTCGATTATCGAGTAATAATCCGCAGCAGTCGTTTCCATGCTCAACAGCTCCTGCACATGAGTCACCCGTCGATCGTAGCTGGGGATATTGTCAGTAAACCAATATTGCGCCTTGCGTACATAGACCTGCCGTTCGTGCAGCATGTGTTCGTATTTATGCACTGTCAGCGGCAGCACAAGAATAGCGTCAGCTGGCGTATTTTCGCGAATCCAAGTATAGGCGGGCATGCGTTCGCCATCCATATAGGTGATGTGGCCGCTGTCGTAAACGAACTCCAGTTGACGGGCGCGGGCATCATAATAACGAGTCACTTGCCCGACCTTGACAATCGCCAGGGCGCCGAGACACAACACGAATAGCTTCACCGGCTGGATGCGTCCGCGGTCCCAGCTGCGGGCCAGTATCTGCAAAGCCGACAGCGCGACCAGGATCGCCACATAATAGACCGCCTTGTGCTGGTCGCCGTTGGGCAGGATCAATACCGCAGTCAAGAGCAGCCCGAGCCAGGCGCTGACCGGCAAGAACAAGCTGAGCCAACTTCTGTCACGCAGCGCGTAGACAGTTTGCAGCGCAAGCAAGGGCAGAAACACCAACAGCGCCGCGCCCAGCATGTTGATATTGGCTGGGTAAAATAGCTGGACTGAAAAGCCGTCCACATTTGTCGCGATGAACCTCTCGTAATAATGCAGCAGCGGCAGCGACAAAAAAGCGCTGATGACCAGCCAAATCGCCACAAAATGCGGGCGCAGCCGCCGAATCGTCGCCTTGGCCAGTTGCAAAGGTGGTGTGCCGACCGCGCGCCGGTCGAAGATCAAGCCGAATCCAACCGCCGCCCCGCCACCCAACAGCGCCACAACAATGCTCAACGCCGCTGTATGTCGCACAGCCAGGCAAAGCGCGACGCAGGCGCTCAGCAGGACCAAGTCTAGCCAATCCAGCTTGCCGCGCAAGAAACGCAGGCATATCTGCAAGGAAGCAATGAAGCACATGATGCCAACGGCGGTGCTGGTGAAATTCATCACCTTGCCCATGACACTGTGCAAGCGGCTGTCGGCGCCCGGCAGCAACATGATTCTGAGCGAATTGGAGTGATAAGCTCCATCCAACCATTTTTGCAGCAGAGTCAACGCGCCCGTGATATTCACCGCGCAATACACCAGCACAATCAGCAAGCCGAGCCAGAGTGTGTGCCGCTTGGCAAGCCCCAAGGCGACCAAGACTCGAGCCAGCCAATAAAAGCTGCTGCAGATAGAGATGATGTTGACCAGCGAGGCGACCAGCGGCGGTGCCCAGCCAGTTGCTTTCACCAGCGCGGCCAACAGGGCATGGTACAGCCAATAAAAGTTGGCGGGGTGACCGGGCACAAAGATGTTCTCAGGCGGCGTCGCGTGATACAGCAGTTGGTGCACATACCCGACATGCATATCGCCGTGATTCAGAATCTGCAGAGTCGGGCTGGTCAACTCGGCATGAAACAAGGGCAGGAAGACCAGCAGCGGCAGCAAGGGCAGCAGCGCGCGCCTGTCAAAACCCAGCGATTCATCGCTCCCCGCGCGCCAAAGACGACGAAACCGCAGCAGCAGCCCAGCCAGCGACAACAGCAACGTTGCGCCGAGCAGCGCCGTCCAATGCTCAATGCGCACAGGCATCAGCAGAGTCAAGATGTAGCCCAAGCAAACGAAGAGCGCCAGCCAAATGATCAGCATTGGGTTGAGAACTTCGGCGAAAAGCCCAACCAGCACACGCCAGACTTTATCGACCCGCGGCTGGCTCATCAATGACTCCTCCCAGCGACCGGGCGGCGGCGATCAGCGGGTCTTCAGCAGCGGTTGGTGGCGATGCTTCCGCTGGGGCGGGCGGGCGAACATCGGCGAAGAGGCGCGCTTCGATGCGCAGTTTGACGCCGTGCAGGTCGAATATGGCTTGCTCGACAACGCGGGCTTTATCTGGCGTGGCGATGCGCTGCTGGAAGAATTCAGACGCTACGCCCAGCACCAGGCGGTTGCCTTCGATATGGCGCACATGGGCATGGTGCAGCAGCGGCCCGACATTGCGGTCGTAGCGGTTGACTTGCGTCAAGATCTTCGTCCAATTCTGATGAAGCGCAGCAGCGGAAAAAGCCGGCGCCGCTCCCGGATCGCTGGCTGGGGCGCGTTCGTAGGGGTTTCCAGCGTTATCTGCCGCCGGTTGAGAGACTGCGCGCGCCTGTTCCGAGCGGGAAAGCGGACGGCTGGCGGGCGCTGGCGGAGCTGGTTGCGCCGGCGCTGGCGGGACAACCGGCTCGGGCGGCTGCTGCACGCTATCGATGAAAGCCAATTCGAGTTCCAGCTGCGGCTGCCAGCCACCGGCGGTCTGGTTGATGGCGGCATTAAAAGCGCGGATGGCGCGCAGCAGCTGCGAGCGAGATAACTGCTCGGCAAGCTCGTCATAGTGGTGGCGCTCTTCGTCTGATGCCTCGATCAAAGTGGCGCTGGCTGTCTGGGCGAGCATGACATTGCGCAAAAAGCCGACGATCTGCTGTCCAAGTTGGCGCGGGTCGCTGCCAGCGTCTATCGCTGTATTGATCGTCTTGATGCCCAGCGCCATATCTGCCGCCACCAGCGCCGCAGCCAGCTCGCGCACATGCAGCGAATCGGCTGTGCCCAGCAAGCGCTGCGTCAGCGCCAACGTTACGCGCTCGGCGGGGTCGGTCACGATCTGGTCGAGCAGACTGATGCTGTCGCGGACGCTGCCGGTGCCTTGCCGGGCGATCAATTCCAGCGCCGCAGGGTCGATGTCCAGTGATTCATGCGCTGCGATATGCGCCAGGCGGGCGGTGACTTCGCGCAAGGAGACGCGCCGAAATTCAAATTGCAGGCAACGACTCTTGATGGTGGCGGGCACCTTGTCGATCTCGGTGGTGGCGAGCACGAAGAGAGCGTGGTCGGGCGGCTCTTCGAGGGTCTTGAGCAAGGCGTCGAAGGCATTGCCGCTGAAGCGATGCACCTCGTCAATGATGTAGACCTTGTAACTGCCTTCGCCAGGCGAGAACGCGATCTTGTCGCGCAGGTCGCGCACATCGTCGACGCCCGTGTGTGAAGCCGCGTCAATCTCAATCAAATCCAGGAAGCGGTTTTCGTTGATGGCGAGGCAATTGTGACAGGCGTTGCAGGGGCGCCGCCCGGCATCTGCGTGCGTGCAGTTGACCGCTTTCGCCAGCAGGCGCGCCATAGTCGTCTTGCCAGTGCCGCGCGGACCACTGAACAGATAGGCATGGCGGATGCGATCGCGCGCCAAGGCATTGCGCAAGGTGCGCGTGATGTGCTCTTGACCGACCACATCGTCAAACGAGAGCGGTCGCCACTTGAGATACAGCGCCTGTTCGGGCAATTGATTGCCTTTTCTGCCTATTCGGCAGGGACAGTCTAGCGATTTTGCGCGCGTCAATCAAGCTGTGGCAACAGCGGGGCGTGGCTAGTTGCGTGGATATGGCAGCCAAGCCCCCCATCCGCGGACCCTTGCCGCCAGAACGAGGGAAGAGAAGTCTTTCCTGCGCATCCAGCAGCTCGCCACTCCCGAAACAGCCAGGTGTGGTTATGCAGCGATACAAAAAGGGTACAAAAACAAAGGAGCCCGCGCGCTTGAATGCTGGAAGGGCATCGTGATCCCCCGCTACCTAGAACCGTCGCCAGTCTGCGAAAAATGCCCCGCCTAGGAATCAAAAAGCCGCCCACGCTGGTGAGCGGCTTGGCTGGTCAATGCGCCTTGCTGTGCTTGGGGCTATACAGCTAGGGAAGTGTTACCCTCGCCCGTCCAAGCTTCGCGCGTTCGCCAGTCTCGTTGTTAATCGCCCAAGCGCGAACATGAAATGATTGCCCGCCCGCAAACATACACCTGTCTCGGCTCCTGATTTGCTGTCCAGGTGTCCAAGTATTTATATGCTGGGCCAGGCTGCCATTCTCATCATCGAACGCACGCACATCGATGCCGTATTCCTTTAGCTCTGCGCGGGAGCTTTCGGCAAGCGCCCAGAACGCGTCGGAAACCTTGGCCGGTTTTCCACGCTCTTTGTAGCGGACTTCCAGCGTCCACGCTTGAACGCCCCAAAAGTTGCGCGGCAAGACTAAGTCCGCATAGACAGCGTATGTATCAGCTTGCTGTTCCCCAAAAATAGCTTCGCAGTCCGCAATGCTGACACTGAAGCTGCGAGCGTTTGGAGTCTGCGCCGCGACCGGCAAAGCTGCCATCGTCAGCATCAGCAAAGCCATCAGTACTCGTATCATGTACCGCTCCCTTGTTAACCGATCGTGCCCGGCAGCCTAGCATGCGTCTGCGCCTGCTGCCAGCCCGAGATAGGAAAACTCCCCTTGCCTCGTTCTGGCGGCAAGGGTCTGGGGGCTTGGTTGCCATATCCACGCATTCACCACTCCCCGCGCCCCTTGCTTCGCAGAGCCAGGACAAGATGTGTTAGCATTGTTGCCAAGCATACAATTGATATGGAAAGGCAGTCTATACAATGACAGCAGACAACTTTAGGCCTGTCGCCCGCCTGGATGACCTGCGGCGCGCCGGCTGTCTGACCGTGCGCCCAAATGGCAAGGCGATTGTGCTTTTTGCATATAACGAGCGCGTTTATGCCCTCGACAACCGCTGCCCGCACATGGGCTTTCCGCTCGACAAAGGCTCGGTCGAAGACGGCATCTTGAGCTGCCATTGGCATCATGCCCGTTTTGACCTGGCCAGCGGCGGCGCGTTTGATCTGTGGGCGGACGATATCGACAGCTTCCCGGTGCAGCTGCGGGATGGGGAGATCTATGTCGACCTGCGCAACCGCGGCAACACCATCGCGCATCAAGAGAGCCGGCTGCGCGATGGCTTGCAGCACAACCTCAGCCTGGTGGTGGCAAAAGCCGTCATCAACCTGCTGGGGCAGAATGTCGAGCCGTCCCTGCCCTTCCGCATTGGTTTGGAATTCGGCGCCTTGCATCGCGGCATGGACTGGGGGCGCGGCTTGACGACGCATGGCTGCGCGATGAACCTCATCCTCTACTTGGACGCGGATGACCGCTCTCTGGCGCTTTTTCATGGCTTGGCGGATGTCGCCAGCGACACAGCCGGCATGGCGCCGCGCTTCAATCCGCGCCCGCTGCCCAATGCCGAAACCGATATCGCCACCCTGAAAGGCTGGTTCCGCCAGTTCGTAGAAGTGCGCGATGCCCAGGCTGGCGAACGGGCTATCGTATCGGCTTTGCGCGCGGGCGCTGATGACAAGCAGATTGCCGATATCCTCTTCACAGCCGCTACCGACCATCGCTACCTGGATGCCGGGCACACGCTCGACTTCATCAACAAGGCGCTGGAATCAGTTGACATGGCTGGCTGGGCAGCGGCCGAGCTGGCTTTCACCAGCGTGGTGCCCAACCTGACCGAGGCGCGGCGCATGGAAGAATCCAATGCCTGGCGCAAGCCCATCGACCTCATCCCGCTGCTGGAAAGCGCCTTTGCGGAGCTGCCGGGCGCGCTGGCAGCCGGGGCTAGCAAAGAAGCGGACACAGATGTCGAGAAGCTGCTGCCCACGCTGCTGGGCGATGACCCGCAAGCCATCATCGCGCTGCTGCTGGATTGTCTGCGCAGTGGCATCGCCCCGGCGCGCCTGGCTGGCGTCGTTGCCTATGCCGCCGCTCGCCGCATCGCCCACTTCCACACCAGCAACGAATTTGGCGATTGGGATACGGCGCTGCACACCTTTACTTTCGCCAACGCCGTGCACTGCGGGCTGCGGCGCGTGGAGTCGGCAGGGTTGACGCGCGGCATTTTTGACGCGGCGCTGAGCATCTACCTGGATCGCTTCTTGAACCTGCCTTCGGTGCGGCTGCCCGCGCCCGAGCCAGTCGCAGACGCCGATGCCTTGCTGGGCGACCTCGAGGCGCTGCTCAACTTGCAGCAGCAGGTCAACCCGGCTGGCGCGCTGGTGGCGCAGTATTTTGCCAGCGGCGGCTGCGCGAACAAGCTCATGGCGTGCATGGGCAAGCTGCTGCTGCGCGAAGACCGCAACTTTCACACCATCCAGTGCATCGAAGCGGCTTTCAATCAGTACAGCCTCATCAGCCGAGAATCGCAGGGGCGCGCCGAGCATGTCCTGGTGGCGGCGGCTCGCTATCTGGCTGCCCACGCCCCGACCATGCGCTCGCAGCTCCAGACCTATAGCATCGCGCGGCGGCTGTCTGCGGGCGAGAATCTGTTTGAAGGTTAGCGGTTGTAGACGATGTAGGTATCGCGCAGTTCTTCGCGCAATTCCAGATAGTGCTGGTAACGATGCCGGGCAATCTCGCCTGTCGCCACAGCTTGGCGGACGGCGCAGGCTGGCTCGTCGATGTGCGTGCAGTTGCTGAACTTGCAGCGCTGCACAAAACGCGAAATATCCACAAAGTAGGCGTCCAGTTCGTCCGGTTCAATATCCCAAGGCGCAAGCGAGCGGATGCCGGGCGTATCCGCCAGGTAACCGCCGCCCACCGGCACGAGAGCGCTGTCGCGGGTGGTGTGCACGCCCTCTTGTGATGCGCCGCCCACCGCTTTGACCTGGCGACCCAAACCAGGCTGCAAACAGTTGAGCAAACTGGTCTTGCCCACGCCCGAGGGTCCGGTAAACACCGAAATGCCGGCGCCCAAGAGCGAACGCAGCTCTTCGATGCCATCGCCATGCCGGGCGCTGGTGCGCAACGTGCGATAGCCCAGCCGTTCATAACCCGCCAGGATGGCATCCAGAGCCGGTGGAGCGCCCAGGTCGATCTTGTTCAGGACGATCAACAGCGCGCCTATCGCCGACTTTTCTCCTGCCACCAGCAGTCGGTCGAGCATGCTTAAGTCGAGGGCGGGCTGCGCGGCGGCGAAGACAAAGAGCGCGCGGTCGGCATTGGCGATCAGCACATGCTCGCGTTCGGCTTGGCCAGCGCCGCGTTTGCCAGTCGTGCGCACCGCCCGCGAAAGCGCCGACCGGCGGGGCGCCAGCTGCTCTATCGTGCCCATCAGCGCATCCGTGCCTGCTTCGCGGCGCAGGCTGATGGTGGCGCGGTCGCCGATGGCGGCAATGTCCGATGTCTTCGCTTCTTCCATAAGCCGTCCGCGCAACTGGCACATATAGGTCTGGCTGTCGTCAGCCGCGACCCAATAAAAGCCGCTCTGTTCTCTGATGATGATGCCGGTGCGGGCCTGCGTCAAAGCTGGGCGCTCCCTTGCGCATGGACTTAGAGATTCAAGCACAAAGCGCGCGCAGAGGCAACATATCGACAGCGGCGCGGCTCGCCGGCAGCGAGCTTGTGTTGACCTGCGGGGAAATCGCGGTAAGCTCAACGCGATCTCGAAGCGAGGGGTGGGCAAATGGACGATATCGCAAATGTGATTACTGGTTTGGATGGTTTGAGCGTCGCGCTCGGGCTGGGGCTGGGCTTGGTCGGCGGATTTGTCTTCGCCATGTTGATTTACCGTTCCAATGCCAGAAACATTCGCAGGACCTTTGAAAGCCTGTCTGGTGAGATGAAGAAATCCTACGACAGCGCAACGGCGGACATGAAATCGTCATTTCGCAGCCTGTCTTCAGAAGCCCTGACAAACAATCAAAAAGAGTTCCTGTCTTTGGCCGACCGTGAGTTGGGCAAGAAGACCGAGCAACACGCGACCGAGCTCGATTCCAAGAAAGAACTGATTGATACGCAACTACAAAATATGTCCGAGACCTTGAAAACTGTGCCCACCGAGTTGGAGAAAAGCCAGACCAAGGTCAGCGAGGCGCTGGGCAAATCGGCTGAGCATATTACGGAATCAAATAAAAACTATCTGAACCAATTGACAGAAAAAGCGGAGGCGCAAACAAAGGAGCATAGCAAGGAACTGGACTCAAAAAAGCAGCTCATCGACCAACGTCTGACCGACATGGATGCCAAGCTCGGCAAGGTCGAGCAACTGGTGCAAGAGCTACAGACCGACCGCAAAGCGCAATATGGCGCGCTGGGGCAGCAACTGCAGGATCTGACATCAACAGCCGCCGCCTTGCAAAAGGCGCTGGCGGACAATCGTGAGCGGGGGCGCTGGGGGGAGCGCATCGCCGAGGATATTTTGCGTTGGATGGGGCTGATTGAGGGCATCCACTATGACAAACAACTGACCACTGGCGAGGGCACGCGCCCTGATTTCACCTTTCACCTGCCCAATCACATGTCGCTGAATATGGATGTGAAATTCCCGCTGGACAATTATGAGCGCTATCACAATGCCGAGAACGATATCGAACGCAAGGCCTTCAGCGATGAGTTCCTGAGCGATGTAAACTCACGGATAAAAGAAATCCAAAAGCGGCAATACATCAACGCGGAGACTGTGGACTGCGTGCTGATATTCATCCCCAATGAGCAGATCTATCGTTTCATCCATGAGCAAGACCATTCCATCATCGATAGCGCACTGCAGCAGAAGGTCATTTTGTGCTCGCCACTGACCCTGTACATCGTGCTGGCATTGATACGGCAGGCGGCACAGAACTTCAATGTGGAGCGGAAATCCCGCGAAATCGTTGGTATCGTCAACGAAATCCGCGGCGAATGGACGAAATACACCGACAAGATGCGGCAATTGGAAAGTACATTTGGTACGATGCAGAAGCGCTTCCACGAACTAACCTTCACCCGTACGCGCGCACTCGACCGACGCTTCGGCCGCATTGATGGCTTGCTGGAAAGCAATGACATGGAAAAGAACGCGGAAGTTGCAGCGCCGCGCCTGCCCGAAGAGACAAGCTAAGCCATCATCTTGAGGCCGCGCCGCTCCCCCACCAGCCCCATCAGCGTATTGGCGATGAGCTCGGGGTTGTGGCGGATGGTGTCTTGCTTTTGCCACAGCGCGCGCTTGCCCGATCGCGTATCGGCGACATCCGCCAGCACGGGCTTGACATTCATGGTCTTGATCTTGTGAATCTCGTCTGGCGTCGGCAGCAGCACATTAACCCGCTCGCGGGCATACAGGTCTAACAGATCTTTGCTGGGGGGCGTCGAATTAAGCACGACATAATCGAGGATGCCCAAACCCAGATAAGAAACAACCTGCTGCACATGGTCGGACAGCGAATAGTCGTCAGTTTGCCCGGGCTGGGTGGTGGTGTTGCAGACATAGACCTTGAGCGCGCGGGAATCGCGAATGGCTTGCGAAATCTCTTTGAAAGCCAGGCAGGCGATGACGGTGGTGAAGAGGCTGCCAGGCCCAATGGTGATCAAGTCGGCTTCTTGCAGCGCCGCCAGGCAAGGCGCATAGGCGGTGGCTTCGGGATTTTGCACGAAGATGCGCTTGATGGCGGCTTTGTCCAACTGGCGCACATTGAATTCCTGTTCGACGATCGTGCCGTCCATCAACTCGGCGCAGATGTGGGTATTCTCTTCGGTCACGGGATAGATGCGCGCCTGCACATCCAAAAAACGGCTGATTTGGGCGATGGCGGTGGTGAAGCTGTCGGACATCTGCGTCAGCGCCGCGATGAACAGGTTGCCGAAAGCCATGCCGTCCAGTTGGGCGTTGCCAGGCGCGGCGATGCGATGCTGCATCACGCGAGTCAGCAGCGAATCGTCGTCCAGAGCGAGGGTCGCCAAGGCATTGCGGATGTCGCCAGGCGCGGGTATCTGGGCGAATTCGCGGACAATGCCCGTGCTGCGTCCCGTATCGGTTACGGCGATGATGCCGGTGAGCTCCGCCGTATGCCGCCGCATACCCTGCATGATCTGCACAGCGCCCAAGCCGCCGCCGATAGAAACTGCCTTCAGCCCGGACCTTCCCATTGCCGCCTCTCAATGCCTCCGTTTTGACAAGCCTGCAGTATAGCGCAAAATAGCCGGCGCATTGGTCGGCGCACTGCCAATCCTGCAGGCCTGCGTCTGGGCATCTGTGTCATAATGCCTTCTACAATCGGCAGCAAAAACAGGCGGGCAAATCTTGGCAGCGCCACAGCTTGAGCGCGCAGGCTTCTTGATTATCTTGGCAGGCTACCTTGTGGTCGGCGGGCTGTTTGCCATCTACACCCCAGCCTGGCAAGCGCCTGACGAGCCAGCCCATTATAACTACATCCGCCACATCGCTGAGCGAGGCTGCTGTCCGCGCATCGAGCCGGGCGATTGGGACAGCGCGGCGCTTTCGCTGCTGACCAGCGCGCGATTTGCGTCCGAGCGCCTGCACCTGCTGCCTGGCCTACAATACGAAGATCATCAGCCGCCGCTCTATTATTTGCTGGCATCTCCCTTGTTCCAAGCCAGCGGTGGCGTGCTGCTGCCGCTGCGGCTTTTCAGCGTGCTGCTGGGCGCGGGGTCGGTGGCGCTGAGCTTCATCATCAGCCGGCAACTGCTGCCAGACCAGCCAACTATCGCGCTGGCTGTGATGGCGCTGGTGGCGTTTCTGCCTCAGCATGTCGCCATGCTGGCCGCCGTCAACAACGACGCGCTGGCAGAATTGCTGGCGAGCTTGTGCCTGTTGTGGATTCTCCGCTATCTGGACGGCGAGCCGCTGCCTGTCTGGGGCGGGGGGCTGTTGGTCGGCGCGGCATTCGTCACCAAGCTCACCATTTATTTCCTGGCGCTGTTGGCACCGCTGGCGATCTGGCTGCGCTGGCGCGGCGAGAAAGGCGAGCTGCCCGAGCTGGCTCGTGCATTGGCGGTGTTTGCGCTGGTGGCGGGCGCTGTCGGCGGGTTGTGGTGGCTGCGCAATGCGCATGAATACAATTTTCCCGACATACTGGCTTTGGGCGCGCACGATGCCGTCGTCGACGACCAACCGCGCACGGCCGACTACATCGCCGCGAATGGCGCGCTCGTCTATCTGATCGGCCTGGCCGGCACATTGATCAGAAGTTCCTTTGGGCAATTCGGCTGGATGGCGCTGCCCCTAGATAGCGTGCTGGGCGGCTGGCTGTATCGGGCGTATGGGGCGCTGCTGCTGCTGGGACTGGCGGGCGCCTGGCGGGGGATGAAGCGCATCGCCAAGTCAGCGCGCGTCATCCTGCTCGGCGCGGTCGGGCTGGTCGGGCTGCAGACGCTCTATTACAACATCGAGTTTGTGCAGTGGCAGGGGCGCTATTTTTTTCCGGCGCTGGTCCCGTTGGCGCTGATCGTGGCCTGCGGCGCAAGCAGCTGGCTGTGGCGCTGGAAATGGGCGCGCTGGCTGCTGCCGCTGGGGCTGGCTGGCTTGGCTTTTGTGGATGTGTACCTGCTGTTTCGGGTGATTGCGCCGGGCTTGTCGCCCTAGGCTATTCGCAAAGCGGCGGCGAGTCTTATTTGCTCACGCGCGTCACATAAGCCTGGTCTTCGAGGTTGATTTTCACGACATCGCCGACATTGATGAACATAGGCGCGCTGACCTCGAAGCCGCTTTCCAGCTTGATCTTCTTGGTGGGGCTGTTGGCTGTATCGCCGGCGACAGCCGCCTCGACCTCGACGACAACGTATTCCATTGTCTTGGGCAGCTCGTAGTCGATAATCTCGCCGGCATAACTGAGCAGCTTGATCTCCATGCTGTCTTTAATGAACTTCAAATCATCGCCAAAGATGACGCGATTCAACTGCGGCTGTTCATAAGTTTCGGTGTTCATAAAGGTCACGAAGTCATCATCAGCAAAGAGGTATTCGACGCGCAGGGCTTCGACGCGGATGTCTTCGACGCGTTCGCCAGAATTGAAGGTCATTTCAACAGTAGCGCCGCTGCGCAGGTCGCGCACGGTCACGCGGATGGTGGCTTTGCCGCGGCCGGGTTTGTGATGGCGATATTCCAGCACGCGGTAGAGGTGGCTGTTCTGCGTGAAAGTCGCGCCTTTGCGCAGTTGATTCACATCGATCATAAGAAACGTCTTCCTCGCGCTCGTTGCAGAGACTGGCGGACAGCGAAAGTATACCAGCCAGATGGCGCGTTAATCCAGCGTGGCCACGGCTTCGATTTCCACCAGCGCGCCCACGGGCAGCCCACCCGCCTGGACTGTCGAGCGAGCGGGCGGATTGGTCGAGAAGAACTCGGCATAGACAGCGTTGAACGCAGCGAAGTCTGCCATATCCGCCAGGAAGACAGTGGTTTTGACGACCTTGTCGAGGCTGCTGCCAGCGGCTTCCAAAACGCCTTTGACATTGTTCAAAGATTGGCGCGTCTGCGCTGCGATACCGCCTTCGCGCAGAGACGATGCGCCCGGGACGAGCGGGATCTGCCCGGCTGTGAAGACGAAGCCGTTGGCGATGATGCCTTGTGAATACGCGCCCACCGCGGCCGGCGCATTTTCGGTAGCGATCACTTGCTTGGACATAGGCTGAATGCTCGCTGATATTGTACCTGTTCCAAGATTGTGCTAGCATTTCAATGGCTGTCAAGGGAGAGGCGCTTCCAGATGGATCCGATTCAACTCAAAGCAGAAGCGAAGCCATTCGCCACAGAACTTTCGCGGGCCGCGGCGATAGACGACGCTGACGAGCCGAAAACAGAAGACCTGATTGAGATGCTGCGCGAGGCTCTCGAAGATATCAAAGCGGGACGGACGCGACCTGCTAACGAAGTAATGCGTGAGCTCCGTCAGATGTTGGCTGCCAACTCTCGTGGCCAAGCGCGGCAAAAGCGGCGGGTTTCGCGTCGTCTATCAAGAGTGATCCGGCACGGTCGTTCTGTTGCTTCTCATCTACTTCAAGACTGAGCGCGCCGCCCCCTCAGACAATGTCATCCGCCAACTCATAAGCGATGCCCAGTAAGCCGCGGCTGGACTTGTCTGTGCACTACCACTTGCCGCGCCGGCCATGACAGCGCTTGAACTTCAATCCGCTGCCACAGGGGCAGGGGTCGTTGCGCCCGGTAGCAGCGAAGGCTTTTTCCATCTGCTTATCATAGCGCGCCATTTGCAGCATAACATTGGCTGGCGGACGCCGCTGTGATAGCTCGCCAGCCATGAACTGCATGGTCGGGCGCACATGGTTGAAGAAGGCGCGGTAGCCAGCGCACAGGTAATTCAAGCCATTTTCTCCAGTCGGCGTCTGGATGAAGCGGTTTTTCGGGCAGCCGCCATTGCAGGCGAACTTGACTTCGCAGTCCCGGCAGTATTGCGGCAGGCTGTCGCGCTTCGCCAAGCCAAACTCGCGCTGGGCATCCATGACGACGATCTCGCTCAGCGGCACATCCATGATATTGCCCAGCTTGTAAGCGGGCTCGACATAGTGGTCGCAGGAATACACATCGCCGTTGTGCTCCATCGCCAAGGCCAGCCCGCAAGTTTCGTCAAATACGCAGAGGCCGGGTGGCGCGCCCGTCCAGGCAGCCAGCGCGATATCGAAGATCTGCACAAAAACGCGCCCGACATCCCGCCGCACCCACTGCTCGTACATGTCGATGAGAAATTGTCCATAGCCGGCGGCGGTGACTGAGCGCTCGGTGATCTGGTCGCCCTCTTGATAGCCGGTGGCATTGTCGCGTTCGACGATAGGGATAAACTGCATGTAGGTCGCGCCGACCTCGTCGCGCAGAAATGTGTAGACGCGCGCGCCCTGCCCTTCGTTGGCGGCGTGCACAGTCGTCAAGATGTTGAACTCGGCGCTGTGCTCTTGCAGCAGACGGATGCCGCGCATGACCTTGGCAAAGGTCGGATTGCCGCCTTTGTCGACGCGATAATAGTCATGCATGTCTTGCGGACCATCGAGGCTGACGCCGATGAGAAAATCGTTTTTTGCGAAGAACTCGCACCAGTCGGCGTCCAAGGTGACGGCGTTGGTTTGCAGCGCGTTGGTGATGCGCATGCCCGGTCGCCTGTGCTTCTGCTGATAGCGGACAGCTTGGCGAAAGAAGTCGATGCCCATCAGCGTGGGCTCGCCACCCTGCCAGGCGAAGTTGATGTCGCGCGCCGTCTGCGCCGCGATGTATTGGCGGATGTATTCTTCGAGCAGGTTGTCGGACATGCGGAAGTCGCTGCCCGGATACAGCGCCTCTTTGGAGAGGAAATAGCAATACTTGCAATCGAGATTGCAGATAGCGCCGCGCGGCTTGGTCATCAAGTGGAAGGCGGTGGGGCGTTCTGTTGTGTTGATCATGATTGGGAGTATAGCTTACTTCACCACAGAGACACAGAGGGCACAGAGAAAGGTGGAGGTGAGCGAGTGTGATATAATTCGCGACAAGTTTAGCCTGGTGCACGGGAAACGCGGTATGAGTCTGTTTGATACGATCAGCGCAATTGCGGACGACGTTGAAAAACAAATAAGTCTGATGACAGGTGAAGAAGCGACTTTACAAGTCTCCATTCGACCATTCATTGAGGATGTGCTCGGTTACAACTTCCGAAACCTCGCAGAGGTCGTACCGCAATTCACAGCCGATGCCAAGTCGACAGGCGGTGAGAGTGTTGACTACGCCATCATGCGCGATGACAAGCCGGTCGTCTTTATCGAAGCCAAGTCGGCGAGTGTAAAGCTCAACGAAACGCATTGGAAACAATTGCACAACTACTTCAATGCAAAAGATGTGCGATTTGGCATTCTCACAAACGGGCTGGAGTACCGCTTCTACACCGACCTCAAAAAATCCAACATCATGGACAAGCAGCCGTTCCTTACGATTAACATGCTTGACTTGGACAAGGAATCAGTCTCGGCTCTGAATAACTTTACGAAGGCGCACTGGGACACCAACGAAATCCTGGCGTATGCGCAGCGGCAGCGGATCAAGCAATTGCTAGAACAGGAAATGGAAAAACCCTCCGACGCGCTGGTCGAGTACTTTGCCAAACCCCTCCACTACGGGCGAATGACAGCCAACGATAAGCAGCAATATCGGAATCTTTTGCGCGATGCCTGGCGGGAGCTAGTAGATATTGAGGTGCCCAAGCGCTCGCATAGGCTAGACGAAGATGACGAGATGGCAAAGACAACCATCTTCAATCCGAGTGTCATTTCAGAACCAATCAGCACTTCTCCTTTATTAGGCAATGAAGCAGTAACCCGCAAGAGTATTTCTGAAATGAGATCCAACGAAGGCGTTTGGATACCAATTTATGCCCAATATGAAGGTGAAGACTTTGAGGTGAAGTTTCAGGTCAAACATACATACAAAAAGCGAAACGACAAAATTGTCTTATACAAGGGGAAAACGTACACCTTATCTAAATTAGCTAAGCAGCATAAAACTAGAATCCATAAAGAGAAAAATATAAATAAGAACCCAAACACAAATGGATGGAAAGATTTTTGGTACTATGAAGATTCCAATGGAGTAAAGAAGCCCCTTGACGACTTCCGTAATAATCCAGAGCTCGTCGAGCGATATCTTCGAAATAAAAAACAATAGTTCCTCTGCACCTCCACGGCAAATCAGCGCAGCTTCTCCATCACACTCCGCAAGCCTACCGGCAGCTCGCTCACAAAGCGCAGACGCTCCCCCGTATCAGGATGGTCAAAAGCCAGCTCCTGCGCGTGCAAAAATAGCCGCTTCATCTTCAGACGCTGCTTGCGATAGCCATAGACCGCATCGCCCACGACCGGGCAGCCGATGAAAGCCATGTGCACGCGGATTTGGTGCGTGCGCCCCGTCAGCAGGTTCAGCCGCACGAAGGCTCGTTCGCCTTGAAAATGGTCGTCCAGCACCTCAAATTCGGTCTGGGCGTTTTTGCCGCCTCGCTGCACAGCCATGCGTTTGCGCTGTCGCTGGTCGCGGGCGATTGGCGCGTCGATCAAGCCAGCCTTGGATTTGGGGCGTTTCTCGAGCAGCGCCAAGTATTTTTTGTCGACCGCGCGCGCCTGGAACTGCTCCATCAGCGCCAGCAGGGTCGCTTTGTCGCGGGCGACAACCAGCAAGCCGCTGGTGCCACGGTCGAGCCGATGCGCGATGCCCAGCCGTTCGCCAGCCTCGGGGTCGTCCAGCATATCCGCCAACTCGGGATAGCGCCAAAGCAGCGCATTGACGAGTGTGCCCGTTTCGTGTCCAGGTCCGGGCTGCACAACCAGACCAGCCGGCTTGTCGATAACCGCCAGGCGCGCATCTTCGTGCACGATTTCCAGCGGAATGGCTTCTGGTTCGATAAATGTCGCTTGAGACTCGGGCAGATGCAGCGTGACGATTTCACCGCCTTTGAGTTTGTAGCCGGCTTTCTGGGGGACGCCATCGACCAGAGCCAAGCCCGCGCGGATGAATCGCTGGACCTGCGCGCGCGAATAGCCGGGCAGGTGCGCCAGCAGAAACTTGTCCAGCCGCAACTTGGCGGTGGTGGCGTTTAGGGTGAGGGATTGTTCTGGCATGGGTAATTGCCTAGCAAGCGCTCGATATTGCGCTGTTCAATGCGCGGCGCTTGATTTATGCGCAGCAACACAATGGTTGCGCGTCCCTCGGGTGTGCGCTCTCCCAACGCGCCATCCGGATATATGCGGAAGTGATCATCCCATGTGTCCAGGCGCGGATTGAACAATCGGGTAATCTTTTCTGTCAGAGGGTCATTCGCAGCAATGTCCGCGCCCTTGCAACGGTTGCAAGGCGCGCATGCGAGGCAGAGGTTTTCGCTATCATCTCCGCCGCCATGCTTTGTCGAAATGATATGGTCAATATGAAACTTGGCATGTCGAACAAGCTCTGGCATACGGCAATACTCGCAACAATGACCAGCCCGCTCTAAGATTTCCCGTCTCAGTCCAGCCGCAATGGTCAAAGTTTCAAACCCTTACGGTGGCGTTCCTTATTGCGTTTCATGCTGTCATTGTCAGTAGTCAGGAACTCGGTTATGAGAGCAAGCGGGTTGCAAGTCATTGCCGTGATCATGGCCGCCCGCGCTTCGCAATCTGTGTCGCATAGACGATCGCGGCTGCTCAGCCTTTGCTGCTATCGTGCAAGCCCCGCTGGCGCAGTTTCGTCTTGGTTTTGAGTCGAGAAACCATGTGATCAGCGCGGATGAAATCGTCGAGTTCGCGCTCTTCCTCGTCGGTTAGCTCGCCTGCGCCATTGAGATCAAGCAGATAATTCAGCCGCTCCTGCAAGTCATCAGCCAAGTAGAAGGCAAACAACTGCTCATCGTCGGGGGCTGTCGCCAGGAAGTCAGCGACATCATCCAGCGGGTTGCGAACTGGCGACTTAATCATGACGATGTATCCTCAATCTTCGGCCAGAAGTTTACCACAGCCGCGCACGCGAAGTCACGCTTTCGCCATTAAATCGTGCCCAGCGCCGAAGCCAGCAGCGCCGCGATTGTGCCCGCCACGGCGATCGCCAGCAGCAAGATCAGCCCCATGCGCAGCAGCATCCGCAAAGACCGCCGCTCTGCCTGCGACCAACCTGTGTCGCTCTGCTTTCCATCTCGCATTGCCGCGTCCATCGTCAATTCGGGTTTGCGTATTATACGCGCGCTTGGGAAAATCGATGCGCTGTCTTGTACCCAGTGGCGGCAGGGCTATAATCAGCGCGTGACAGGAGCGAAACCATGACGATTTTGGTGACGGGCGGTGCCGGCTACATCGGCAGCCATGTGGTGCAGATGCTGGTCGAAGGCGGCTATCACGTGGTGGTTTTTGACAACTTGAGCACCGGACATCGCGCGGCTGTGCACCCGGCTGCGCGCTTGATCGAAGGCGACCTGCACGACCAGGCGGCGCTGGGGGCGCTCTTCGCGGCGCATGAATTCACCGGCATCATGCACTTCGCCTCGCGCATCCTTGTCGGCGAAAGCATGCAGCAGCCATTTTTATACCTGCGCGACAACCTCTACACCATCATCAACCTGCTGGAATGCGCCAGCCAGCGTGGCGTCAAACGGTTCATCCTGTCGTCGACGGCCAACCTATATGACCAGCCCGCGCACATCCCGATCCATGAAAACGAGGCGCTGCTGCCCGGCAGCGTCTATGGCGAAACCAAATATATGGCTGAGCGGCTGCTGCTGTGGATGGAGCGGCTCTTTGGCATGGCATTCTGCTGCCTGCGCTACTTCAATGCCTGTGGCGCGCACCCAGACGGACACATCGGCGAGGCGCACGACCCCGAATCGCACCTTATCCCGCTGGTGCTGCAAGTGGCGCTGGGGCAGCGCGACGCAATCGATATTTACGGGACCGATTATGACACGCCCGATGGCAGCTGCATCCGCGATTATGTGCATGTGCAAGACCTGGCGCGAGCGCATATCCAGGGGCTGGAGGCGCTGAGCGATGGCAAGAGCCGCGTCTATAACCTGGGCAGTGGCAGCGGCTATTCGGTGCGCGAAGTGATTGCAGCCGCCCGCCTGGTCACCGGGCACCGCATCCCGACCAGCGAATCGCCGCGGCGAGCGGGCGACCTGCCTGTGCTGATCGCCAATAGCGACAAAATCGGCAGCGAACTGGGCTGGGCGACGCAGTACAAGGACCTGCAAGCCATCATCCAAACCGCCTGGCGCTGGCACCGCCGGCATCCCAATGGCTACACAAGCTGAGTGGTGAATCGAATGCTGCAAGCTGTATTTATTGCTGTAGCCAACCGGGCGGCGAGGCAATGACTCGACTGGCGCTGCTGGCGGATATCCACGGTAATTTGCCTGCGCTGGAAGCCGTAATCGCCGATATGCAGCGCTTCGCCGTGCAACAGGTGGTCGTGGCCGGCGACACCGTCAACTGGGGACCCTTCTCGCGGGAAACGCTGGAGGTCGTAACGCAGCGCAGATGGGCTGTCGTGCGCGGCAACAACGAATTATACGCGCTTGACTTCGGCACCGTTCGCGCGCCAGCCCATTGGTCGAGCTTCACGTTGCCACCCATCCTGCGCGAACAACTGGGCGAAGAGGGCATCAGGCTGCTCGCCTGCCAACCCGATTCATTGAGTCTGCGCTTCCCCGATGCGCCGCCGCTGCGGGTTGTGCACGGCATTCCGGGCAATCCATGGCAAGCGATCTTTCCACAGACAGCCGAAAGCGTCATCACAACTTGGCTGTCTTCCGTGCCAGAGCGCGCGATTGTCTGCGCGCACAGCCATATTGCGCTGGAGCGGCACACGGGGCGCTGGCAGATCTTCAACCCAGGTTCGGTGGGCATGCCGCTGGATGGCGAGCTCAGCGCCAGCTATATGATCATCGAAGGCAGTGAAACCGGCTGGCAGCTGCTTGCGCATCGCCGCATTCACTATGACATGCAGCCGATTTTCACTGCTTTTGCGGATATGCAATACGCAGAGCGCGGCGGCAATGTAGCGCGACTGGCAATCGAAGAATTTCGCAGCGCCCGCCTGCAAGTTTATCCCTACTACCGGTGGAAGCAGGCGAACAATCCGCATGCCCCAGACAGCCCGGCTCTGTTGGACGCGTTCATGCGTATCGCCGATACCCGCCCGTATCTCCTGCCAGCATACCACGATGCGACCAGCCAACTGCGCCGAGACTGAATGCGCTGAAAGGAACTGTTCATGTGCCGCAACATTCGCCCGCTCTTCAATTATGAGCCAGCCAGCAGCCGCGCCGATATGGAAGCGGCCGCGCTGCAATATGTGCGCAAGGTCAGCGGCTTTCGCAAACCATCGACGCGCAACCAGCTGGCATTTGAACGCGCTGTCCGTGAAGTGGCGGGGGCGACAGCGCGCCTGCTGGAATCGCTGGAAACCAGCGCACCGCCCCGCAGTCGCGCAGCCGAAATCGCCAAAGCCCGCGCCCGCAATGCCGCCCGGTTTCCGCGCGCCTGACCGGTTTACAGTCACCCGCGATTGCGCTAGACTTGCCGCGTAGCCAGCAGCGAATATCGGGGGGAGCCGTATGGCGCAACCGCGCGAGACCATGCGCGCTGTCATCATCGATGCTATCGGCAAGCCGCGCGTCTTAAAAGTTGCGCGTCGGTGGCTGCCCGAGCCCGCCGCCGGCGAGGTACGAATCAAAGTGCGGGCCGCCTCGGTCAACCCGCGCGATCTTCATTTGCGCAGCGGACGCTTCATCATCCGCAAGCCCCTGCCGCACATCCTCGGTGGCGATGTGGCGGGCACGATAGCAAAGTTGGGCGAGAATGTGGCGGGCTGGCAGGTTGGCGACCGCGTCTTTGCCTGCTTTGACGAGCTGGGCTGCGAGATTGATGGCGCGTATGCCGAAGCCTGCTGCATAGCGGCGCAGCATCTGGCGCGCCTGCCCGAGAAGCTCGACTTTCAAGCGGCGGTTGGGGCTGGCGCAGCCTTCGCCGATGCAACCCTCGCGCTAATGCGCAATGGACGCCTGCAAGCGGGGGAAACACTGGTTATTCGTGGCGCGGCATGCAGTTTGGGGGCGGCGGCAGTACAGATCGCCCGTCAAGCCGGCGCGCGCGTCATCGCCATCAGCCCGCTCGAACATGCCGAAGGACTGCGCGGCATCGGCGCGGATATTGTGCTAGAAGACGCGGGTGAGGACCTCGTGCGCCAGGTCAAGGTGGCGACAGACGGCATTGGCGCAAACCTCGTCTTGCACGCCGGCCCGCGGCTCGACCTGGGCGAGTCGCTGGATATGCTGGCGGCGCGCGGGCGGCTGACGCTGACGGGCGCGCTTGACGAGCGGCTTGTCAAGCTGGATGCCCGCGACCTGGTTGCCAGAAATCTGAGCATCCATGGCGCGCACGGTTCAATCGCGGTTGACGATTTGACCGAGCTGCTGCAGCATTTGGCAGATGGTGACTATCGCGCGCTGGTCGACGAAGTGCTGCCACTGAGCCAGGCGCGGCAAGCGCATCAACGAGCGGAGAAAACAGCGGGACTCGGCAAAATCGTGCTGGTGCCAGACTCGGTCTTGGCAGCCGCCCAGAAGCCCGACAACTGGGTGCCCATCACCTAGCGCCGCGCTAGCCACGGATAATCCAAAAACAGCGCATCCAAAAGCAAGCGCAGGTTGGCATTGGTGGCCAAAGCGCTCATGGTCGCGCGGGTGGCGACAATAGCGGCGTGGACGGCAGGCGTTTGCAGCTGTGCCGCCAACGCCTGAATGTCGGCGCTGCGGTCGCTGTTGCAAGGCTGCGCCGGTTCTCCACAGCATTGCAGCAGGACATCGCGCCAAAATGTCGTCCAATACTCCAGGATGCGGCGCAGCATGGCTTTGTCGCGGCCGATGCGCTTGCCCAGATCGTCCGCCACTTTGAGTCGCTGCAAGCGCCGTCCAGCCACGATTGCGCAGAGCAGGTCGATCATTTCGGCGCGGAACGCCAATACAGAGGCGTCTGCCAGCGCAGCCAATGCCCAGCCCATGCGGCCGTTGCTCAAGCGCGCAATGAACTCGGCTTGCTCGGTCGGGCAGCCACGCGCCATTAGCTGCTCGGCGATCAAATACGGTGGGACGGGCCGCAGCGGGATATGCTGCGAGCGGCTGCGGATGGTGGGCAAAACGCGCTCGATATTGTCAGCCAGCAAGATGAGAATGGCATGGGACGCGGGTTCTTCCAAGGTCTTCAACAGCGCGTCCTGCGCCAGCGGCGCGATCTGGTCGAAGTCGGAGAAGACTGCGACACGAAAGCGAGCGGCATAAGGCTTCAGCGCCAGCATGCGCGTCACCTGGCGGATGGCGTCAATCTTTAGCGGCGCGCCAGCTTCTCCAGCCGCCAGCAGCAGGTCGGGGTCGGATTCACTAGCGATGGATTTGCAGGTTCGGCACTGCCAGCAGGGGCGGGCGCTCGGGTCGGCAGCTTGGCAATTCAGCGCCATGGCAAAGTTGCGCGCCAAGGTCATCTTGCCCAGCGAAGCGCTGCCACTGATCAAATACGCATGGCGGCTGCGGCCCATAAGCAAGCCGCGGCGCAGAAAATCCACCGCCCAATCGTGCCCGATTACGCGCCAACTCGCCTTGCCATCCATCGCGCCAGCCATGCCCACATTGTAATTCAGACAAGCCTCGCTATCAAAGATGCTATACTAGGGTAGTGGTAACTGCGTGGATATGGCAACCAAGCTCCCCATCCCCCGGCCCCTTGCCCCCAGAACGAGGGAAGGGGAGTTTTGCCTGCGCTTCCGCAGCATGGCAGCCCCTCCCTCATTTTTGCGCCGCGTAGACACAGGCGGTCGGGGAGGGGTTTGGGGTGGGGGGGCAAAGCAAAGCATATCCATCAAAATCACCATTCCCTATACTGGCAGGCAGTATGAACTCGTTTTGCGGCATCCGCGACAGAAAAGAGACGTAGCGATGATCATCAAAAATAGGGCGATTGTCGGGCTATGCGGGCTGCTCTGCTGGCTGTCGCTGTACGCCTCGGCCCAGGTTGCGCCTTCCGTGTCCATAACGCCAGCCGCTGGCGAAGTCGAAATGGCTGATTTTCTGGTCGAAATCGACGGCTTGGAAGCGCAATCGCGTTATCGCATCGGGATTGACTTTGCAGGCGCGACTGTCTTCACCACAGAAAAAGAGAGCGACGCGGCTGGCCACATCCCGCTGCATATCCACAGCACCGCCGGCGACCAGCCGGGTATCTATCATGTGCGGGTTCGGACATTGCGAAGTGACATCGTGGTGGCGCAAGGTGAATTTGAGCTGACCGCGCCGGCGCAGCAGCCCGCAGACCCGCAAGCCATTGTGCAGCCACAGCGCGCTGTTTTCGGACGACCGCAAACTGTGCAGATTGCTGGCTTGCTGCCCAACACGACCTACATCATCGAGACCATCACCGACCATACACAGCAGTTGGCGTATCGGCGCGCGCACAAGAGCAGCCAGGCAGGCGGCATCGACTTTGAGATCGCTGCGCAGGCGGGCGATACGCCGGGCGCGCATACCCTCGCTGTCTATGACGAAGCGGGGCTGCCGGTTGCGCAGGCCGACTTCATCATCGAAGAGCCGCTGGTCCGCGACACAAGGCTCGAGGTGCGCCCGCGGTCTGTGCAAGCAGGCGAATCGGTGACATTGCAGGTCGCTGGGCTGGCGGGCTTTGACGCGGTCAGCGCCCAGCTGCTTTCGGAAGACGGCACCTTGATCGACGCGCTTTCGACGCGGGCATCCAGCGATGGAGCAGCCAGTTTGCTTTTCGCGACGCCGGACAGTCTTGCCGAGGGCGTCTATACAATCGCGCTGTATGTCGAGGGCAGCGAAATGGCGCGGGACAGGCTGATTGTGGGCGCAGCGCCAACAGCCGCGACGCCGGCGCCCCCCGCCACGCCCGCCCAGGTTATCGAGAGTCGCCTGCAAAGCGGGGCAGCGCAGGTCAGCTTCCAGGGCACAGCCGGGCAGGTAGTCGAGATTCGCGTGGAGTCGGCTGAATTCGCCCCTGCGGCTGTGTTGGTTGGGCGGGACGAGGCTCAGCTCGTCACCAGTGACAATCGCCGCGGCGGCAGGAACGCCATCCTGGGCCCGCTGGTTCTGCCATACAGCGGAAGCTATCAACTCGCAATCGCTGGCGAGCCGCTGATGATGGCGCAGGCGGCCGAGTCGGGCAGTTTCCATGTGGTGATTGCTGAAGCGCGCCCGACGCCCTTGCGCTCTGGCGAGACCGTCTTTGCGCTGACAAGCGAAGCGCCCCGGCTCTATTACCGGCTGGCTTTATCGGCTGGCGACATCGTGACCATCAGTATCGACACAGGCGGCTCGCTGGATAGCCTACTGCGGTTGGTCGCGCCAGATGGCCGCGCAGTCGCCTTTGATGATGACAGCGGCGGCGGGCTGGATGCTGAGCTCAGCAATCTCGCCATAGAGCAGTCGGGCGACTACATCCTGGTGGTAGCGAGCTTTGACGAGCGGGCTGGCGGCGGAGTCTTGCGGCTGGCGCGCAATCCCGTGCGCCAACTGGATGAAAGCGCCGTGACTGTGACGCTGAACGACAAATCTGTCCGCGATCGCTTTGTCTTTGATGCGGCAGCCGCCGAATTGCTGGTCTTGCATATCGTCAAACGTGGCGGGGCTGTCGCCGACCTGTTTGCGCGCGTCAGCATTGATGGCATGGAAGTCATGGCGCACAGCACCATGGGCCTGCCCGATGCGCTGCCGCTGCCTTTTGTGATGCCGATGGGCGGGCCAGCGCTGCTGACGCTGGAAAAGGCTGGCGTGGGCGACGGCATCACCCTAGAGGTGTCGCTGCAGCGCCCCTAATATCGTTGCAAACCCCGCGCCTCGCGTCGGCCGTCTCGCCAGGCTTCATTTTCGCTGTTGTGCGCCGGCAGCTGCTTGACGCGCAGGCCCGATTTCTGTGGCGATTCATGGCGAGCAAAGTAGGCATCCAGCCGCGTCTTGAGCTGTGATGCCACTGCTGGCTGCTGCGTGAAGATATTGCGGCGCTCGCCGGCATCCGCGGCCAGGTCAAAGAGATCGTGAGGACCATCGGGATAGCGCCAAACCAGCTTCCACTGCTCGTCGCGGATCATGCGCAAGTCGCCATATTCGCCATAGCGCGTATTGTTCCAAATCATGCCCCTGCCGCAGAGCGCGGGCGCATAGGACCTGCCAGCGAAGGCTCCGTCCCCGGGCAGTTCGCCGCCGGCCAGTTCGCAGATTGTATGGAAGGTATCGCAATGATCGACTTGGAAATGGGCGATCTGCGCGGGCAGCTTCGCGCCAGCCACAATCAATGGCACCTGCAGCGAGATGTCGTACATATTCAGCGGGCGCGTGCTGTTGCCTTTGCCAAAGAAACCTTGATGACCCATAGCGCAGCCATGGTCGGATGTATATATGATGATGGTGTCTTCGCGCATCCCGCGCCGACTGAGCGCGTCGATGATGCGGGCGATGTTGGCGTCGATCTCGCTGACGGCGGCATAATAGCCGATGTAGCGGTCGCGCAGGTCTTTGGCGCTCAGCGCGTTTCCGCCACCTTCGTTTTTCACCCAGGCGTGCGGCTGATAGGGTGGGATTTCGTCAAATGCGCACTGTTGATAACGCGCCGTCTGTTGGGGGTCATGCGCGCTTTGCTGATAGGGCGAATGCGTGGCGATATACCCGACATTCAGGAAGAACGGTTTGTCGGCAGGCGCGGCATCCAGAAACTCGATGGCATGATCGGTGATGAAGCGGCTTTTGTTGCCGTCCAACTCGACCAGGTCGCCATTGCGGACATAGGTATAGGTGCCGTTGTGAGCGCCCTGCCAGCCGGGCAGCCCGAAATGATAATCGGCGCCGGACGGAGGCAGATGCGACTGGCCCAGGTGCCACTTGCCGCTCAAGCCAGTGTGATAGCCGGCCTCGGCAAGCCAGTCGAAGAGCGTGCGCGAGCCCGCCAGCCAATCACGTTCGCCGATCTCGGGCACGGCTTCTTCGAGCCAATCGTGAATGCCGAGCTGCGAAGCGGTTTTGCCGGTCAGCAGGCAAGCGCGCGCTGGCGAACAAACTGGCGTGGGCGTATATGCGCGAGTGAAACGGGCACCCAGCCGCGCCAGCGAGTCCAACGTTGGCGTCTGCACTTCTTCGTTGCCATAAGCGCCAGTCGCCCAAGCGCCATGATCATCGGTGAGAAAGAGCAGGATATTGGGTCGCTTGTCTTTGCGTGTGCGCCTGGACATGCCGCGCCTCCTTGTGATTCAGTCTGAACCAGGAAAATAATGCAAAAGGATTAAGCGCTGTAGGGGCGCTGTGGGAAATTAGTTTGACGCGATTGGCCATGGACCTGTACCCAGTCGCGATTTACAGCGCGGCGCGCCTGTGGCTATACTGGGGTTCACGATTAGCGGGTGAGAACAAAAGGCATCGTCATGATAAAGCCTCAACAAGTCGAACAATACCATAACGAAGGCTACTTCATATTGGAATCGGTCATCCCAGCTGACATGTTGGCCGCGCTGCGCGAGGAGTGTATGCGGATGGTCGAGCAGTTTGACCGCGAGATGGAAGCCAGAGGCGCGACATCGCACAACATTTCGCATTACAAAAAGCGCTATTTCATCAGCAACCGCAGCGCCACCAGCCCCATTATGACCGATTTCCTGTTCAGCCAGCTAATGGCGGACATCTGCCGAGCCACCCTGGGCGATACCGCCTACCTGTTTAATGAGCAGTATGTCGTCAAGGCGGCTGATACCGACACCAAGTTCGCCTGGCACCAGGACTCGGGTTATGTCGGACACTATCACCAGCCGTACCTGTCCTGCTGGTGCGCCCTGGATGATATGAGCGAAGAAAACGGCACTGTCTACATCCTGCCCTATTCGCGGGATGGCCGCGCCGACAGCGATGAGATTGCCGAACATGACACAGAAGAACGGACAAAGGATCGAGTCGGCTATCATGGCGATGACCCCGGCCTGCCCGCGCTGGTGCCTGCTGGCAGCATCGTCGTCTTCAGCAGTCGCACCTTTCATCGCAGCAGCGCCAACCTGACCGACAACTATCGGCGGTGCTACCTGGCGCAGTATTCTCCCGAGCCGATTATGAATCGGGCTGGCACAGGCTTTCATGCCCGCGCCGAGCAGGTGCTGCGCAATGGCAAGCGGCTTCCCGCGTCTGCCTGAGCCTCTAGCCAAAGAGCGACAAAGTGCCGCGCATTTCCATCGGCAGCGTGAAGATCTGCCAAGCCGCCAGCATCAGCAGCAAGTGCAGCAGCGCCCAAGGCAGCAGGCCCGGCGTGGCTTTGCGCCGATACAGCCGCAGCGCCGTCTTTTGCGCCAGACGCAGGCTCCACACAAAGCCGCTGACCAAAGCGGCAGCTTGCAGCAAGCCGATGATGTTGGTCTCGAGGCTGAAGCTCCAGGTCGCCCAGTCGCCAAACCCGCCCAGGAACTCCTGGATGACGGGCACAATCAAGCCTGGTCCGATCAAGAAGTGAAAGCTGTAGTGCGCGAACCAGATGCCAAAGCCGATGGGCACAAAAGAAGGCGCAAAGGCAGCGGCTGTATCGCGCAGTGAAGCGCGCCTGCCCAAGCCACCCAGCTGCCGGCCCGCATACGCCGCGCCGACAGCAGCCAGAGCCGGCAGCGCCAGATTGAAGACGCCGAATATCAGCAGCAGGATGACGAACTCGCTGGCAATGCCCAGATTCAGCGCCAGCCATTCTTGCAAGGCATAATAGGGTGGCACCATGCCAAAGGCGTTGGACAGCCCCATAAAAGCCAGCGCGATCAACAACAGCGACATATCCCAGCGGCGCGGCAGGCTGTCTGGCTGGTCCAACTCGCCGCCAGGCGCGCGCAGGAACAAGCCGGCGTTGTCGTGCGGGCAGGCGCGGACGCAATCCAGACACATTGTGCAGTCCATGTTGCTTTGCACCTGCGGGGCAAAAAGCTCTGTGCCACAGCCGAGCGCGCCAGACGGCCCATGCGCGACCGGCACAGTGCGCAGAGGCGCGCCGCTGTCTGCTGTGATCTCGTCGATGCGAATGATGGGCTGCGCCGCATAACTGCCATTGACGCATTCTTTGCCCACGCATTGCGCGCAGGTATCGTGAGAGCGCACCGAAATCTGCGTCGGCGACAGCGTCGAGTAGACCATATTAAAAGAGCCCAGCGGGCAAATGTACTTGCAAAATGCCGACTCGCTGAAGAGGGCTTCCAGCACAAACGACGCGATGAAATAGGCCACGATCAACCAAGCTGTCAGCAGCGGGCTAGCCCACAAATCGAAGGATTCATAGGCGAAAAAGAGCGCGAACAGGCTGCCGATCGCCAGCCACTTGTTGCGCAGCCGCTGGGGAAAGCGCCGGCCGCGGCTGGACAAGCGTTTCGCCAGGCTGCGCGGCAAGGTGAAGGGACAGCCCATGCAAAACAGGTTGCCCGCCAGCAGCAGCGCCAGCACAACCAGCCCTCGATAATGCACCCATGGCGCAACAGTCGCCAGGTTGCGCGCCGCCGACTGCGGGCCTGTAAAGCCGTCGATCACCAACAACAGCGCCAACACAGTCAAGGGCGCTTGCAGCAACAGCCGTCCATATCGCCCAAGCAGCAGAGGCCCCAGCAACGGCAGCCGCAAACTATCCCGCCCAGACACAAAACGCCGCTGTTCGGCTTTCATGCGATTTCCCTCATGCAAGCAATGTATACAAGATGAAGCCGCCATAAAGCAGCAGCAGCAGCCAGCCCCCGCGGCGACTCAGCAAGCGCTGTATCTCCAGGAAAATGAAGAGAATCAAAGTTGTGATCACCAGCATGCCAATGGACATCCACAGGTCGTCGGTGCCGACATGGATGCTCGACTCGCCCAACACGCTCATTGCGATGATCCAGGGCAAACCCAGGCCGATCAGCAAATCGAAGGTGTTTGATCCGACCGCGTTTGCCAAAGCCATGCCACCACGGCCAGCGCGGGCGACTTCCAGCGACGACATCAGATCGGGGGCGGATGTGCCTGCCGCCAGCAGAGTCAAAGCCACGATGACCGGCGGAATGCCAATGCCTGTCGCAAAAACTATTGTCGCTTCGACCAACAAGTAGCTGAGCAGCACGATCAGCGCGATAGACACCACAAATGCGCGCAGGTAATGTTGATGAGGGTCGCCCGTGATGAGCCGCAGCAGCGACGCCAGCAGCGCTTCGACACGCCGCCATGCGCTTGGACTGGGATGATCATGGCTGGGCGGGGCGGGGGGCGGCGGGCGCTCCGCCAAGTCGTCCGCTTTCTGCGGGACCTGCAAACGCGCCAGCACAATCAAATACACGCCATACAGACCCAAGCCAGCCAGCGCTTCCATCGGCGCGACTTGACCATCGGAGAAGACCAGCGCGAGATAGCCGATAGCCACCAGATAAGCGATTATATCGCGGCGCACAGCGAAAATGTGGACGCGGAAGCCGCCCGCCACCACCGCCGACAAGCCGGTAATCACCAAAATGTTGAAGACCGCCGAGCCAACAATCGTGCCGATGCCGACATCGCTATGCGCGCCGCCGCTCGTAAACAAAGCCAACAGCGCGATCGCCAACTCGGGCGCGGACGAGCCTATCGCCATCAGCGACGCGCCCGCGACTTCGTCAGACAGCTGCAGCCGGCGGGAGATTTTATCCAGGCTCGGGATAAAGAACTTGTCTGTCAGCAGCGCCAAAGCGAATATCGCCACGATGATTGCTGCCAGGCTCGCTAGTATGGACATCGCGCCACCTTTGCATACGAAACCTGCCTGACGATTTTACCATCAAGCCGGGCATTCTCAGTAAGTTCAAGTGAGGCATAGAAAAAATCGAGTCGTACAGGACTGTAGGGACATTCCTGCCCGGAAAGATTAAGCGGGCGATTGAATCAATCCGCCCCTGCCCCAGCCCTCTGTGGCGGCTATGTTTTCACGCCTATCTTGGCATTGGCTGTGTTATACTGGCGCGATTCTCGTTGCAAAAGGGTCGGTGCCTGCATCGACGGCGGTCAAGTCGCGCTATGCTACCAACAAATGGGCGAATGCGCGGTGCCGCTCACCGACCTCGGGCAGTCTACCGGGCGCTATGGAATCCCGGTGTTTTTGACCCAGGCAAACAGATAGGCGCATCCTGTGCGACTTGCCGACCTCACTCTGCTGTTTGACTATCATGACTGGGCGACCGAGCGATTGCTGGCGGCGGCGGCGCGCCTAGAGAATGCGCCCCCGCAAGAGCTCTTGGCGACGCTGGCGCATATCTGCGAAGCGCAAAGAGCCTGGCGCATGCTGATGACCCGCGGCCAATTCACCGACTTTTTGCAGCCAGACGACTGCGCCGACCTGATGGCGGTGCAAAAGCTGTGGCGGCGTGAAAAAGACGAATTCTGGCGCTACCTGCGCAGTCTGGGCGAAAGCGACCTGCAGCGAGAGTTCACGTATGTCGGCGCTGGCGGCAGACGGCGGCGGCTGGTCTGGCATTGCCTGTGGCATGTGGTGAATCATGGCACCCAGCATCGGGCGGAGTGCGCGGCGCTGCTGACCACCCTTGGATGCTCGCCCGGCGAATTGGATTTTCCGATATTTTTGGATGAAGCGGCGGACCCTGCTGGCTAATCATCCCGCCGTCCTTTGCGTTCCGAAAGATTATTTGACTTCGTGGCCAAGACCCATCAAACTGTAATAGTTCTGTTTTACTTCCGAATTCTGCAGAATGTCTTCAACAGTAAACCAGTAATTGACATTGCTTCTGTTTGAGAGAATATCTCGCTCGGCTTGGTCCGACATTGAAGTAGCAGATATCAATAAAATCGTGATTGCGCCAGGGCTCTCTTCTTTGGCGCGGCTCAAGCTTTTTATCGCTGCGCCTACGCGTTCAAGAACTCCAGCAGGATCTATCCCGCCCTTTATTTCGACAGCAGCCTGTATTCTAAAACTGTCCCGAATCAAGATATCGGGTTCTGAACCCAGCCGCACTATTCTTCCATCATGCAATTCGAGCAGTGCATTTCGTTGCTGCAAATCAATTGAGAATTCTGGATCGACTAGACGCAACCTCTTCAATTGTGCGAGTAAGTCCTCGCGTAGAATCGCTTCGGCGACATCGCCCTTCCGATTCTGCCATGATCCCTGAGCCTGAGACCCTGCCGCCATTCCGCGCCAAATGTCAAACTCGCGTCGCTCAATTCTGTGTTCACTCTCAATGAGCGCACAAATGACAGAGTTGACCCTCTTAGCAATCCTCGTGGCCAAGTTGGACTTAGGTGTCTTGTCGCCTTGCTCGAATCGCCCTGTAGCCATTCCCAATTGGTTCATGGACTTCTGTGAAACCATGCTCAGCATTCGGTAGTAGCTTACGGCTTTGGGAACTGTCCGCAACACTTCGGGATGCGCGAAGACAAGGATCGGCTTTATTCCGGAATGGATAACTCTATTCCAGGCGAAGTTCGATATGTCCAGTGTCTGCAAGTCCCATTCCAGGTTCTCACCAGAGATTTCTTCAATTTCCTTAGCAACCTCGATCAGTCCCCAGTCATGAAGTCGCTGATGAAAGAACAGGCTCTTTTGAAGTTGATCGAGAGCCCACGCGCGCCGCTTGTCAACTGCCATAAGACCTCATCGGCTTTTTCCATACCATAATGCTCTTTCTGAGCGCCGCACGGCCGTACTTGCCCATCTGCTGGCTACTGTTTCCCTTTCGCTGCGGAAGAACATATATGTACTGCGGACAGAAACCAAGCTGGGCTGCGAAGTCAGTCAGTATCAAGTCTACTGGTATGACCTCGCCGCTGTAGCGGACATTGTCATTGACAAGCGCAACGGATGCGCCTGGTTTACAAACTCGGAAGAGTTCGAAGATTACAACCGCCATTTCCGTAAAATAGCCTTCAACCATGGTAATGATGCCGCGGTTGTTCATTTCACCACGATGGCTGCGCGCTCTCAAGGCTGTGAGGATCTCTTGAAATGCGTCATGCTCGTTGAGCAGACACAACACTTGCTCAAGACACTGCAAGCGACCGATCTGCGCGTAACCCTGACGAAGTTGCATGAGTTTCGTTCGATTTTCCACTGTGCAGCTTAGAAGACGCTGTCTAAGTTCGAGGATCGCCTCTTGGTCGACGCCAATAAATGCCAATTCCAGCGCGTATGTTCGCGTGTAATCGTAGCGATTACAGTATGGCGGCGAAGTAATCACTGCATCGAATTTGTCAGCAGGCTGTATTGGCAGCAAGTCCAAGACTGATCCAGATACAAGTTCCTGATCACCTCGAGCATTAGCCAAATTAGCAGACTGTGAGACATCGAAAAGAATTAAGTCCAGCGCCCTTAGTATTGCTTGCTGCACATGAAGTATTTGGCGCTTGTGGAACTGCTTTACAGGCTGCTTTCCTTCCGCGATGCGCTGCTGGTTGCGTATCTGCATCTTGTTGGAGCGACTGTCCCAGCGCAAAAACTGACCGTCCTTGCTCGTATAACTTATGTCTTCCAAAATCGATACCAAAACGAATCTTAGCAAATCACCAGTCCTGTCATCGACATCGAAACTCGCGAATCTCTCCTTGTACCACATCAACTTAGCTTCTTGCTCTTCATCAAATGCCTGGCGCGTTATCGGAATGTGCGGGAATCCGTGGCTAGAGCGCTGCGGAAGCGTCTTCGCAACCCATTCGCGAATCTCCCTAATTCGGTCTATATCGTATTCTGCCGCTCCAGACTTTGCCTTCCATATCAGCTCGCCGATTGGCATTACTTCTATTCCGGTTGCGTCAATTCCTAATTCTTCGGCAACCATCAATGTCGTTGAAACGCCGGCAAAGGGATCCAAAATACGTTGTGAGGGTCCGAGTCCGAATTCCCCAACAAATTCCTTTACGAGCTGTGCAGAAAAGCCCTCTTTGAATTTGAACCAACGATGCGTACTGGTCGACTTGTTAGCTTGATAGCTGACGAGTTTCCGATTAAATCGAGAAGTGGGCTTCAACAAAGGCGCAAAATGTCTCTCAAGGGCAGTGCGAGCCGTGGAGCAAGACATATCGCCCGTAGTGAATGCAGTGCGCAACACCTCAACATCCTGCATCGAATCTTTGGGTAACGGTATTTGCGTAATTGCCGACCTCCCCGGCTAGAGAATGAACTCACGCCAAATTGTAACACAGCATCTCACGCGAGCCCTTCTGTATTCCATCTAATCGCTCCGCCGTCCTTTGCGTTCCAGCAGACGCGCGCCCAGATTGGGTTGATCGTCCGGCGGTTGCATGAACTCCGGCTCACGCGCAGACCGGCGCGGGCTGGCTTGCTGAGAGACTGGTGCCGGGCTGTCGCCAGCGGGTGGACGCAAGCCATCGGGCAGATCTGCGCCATAACCAGTCGTCTCGCGGCTGCGGCTGCGCGCGCTGAAGAGCGCCTGCATCTGCTGCGAGCGAGCCTGCCGCGTCCCGCGCCCGGTTGCGAATGCCCGCAAGCGTTGCAAATCGCCTCGTGTGATGATCAGCCGGCGCAGCGCGATATCCAGCGGCAGCAACAGCAGCGCCAGCAAGATCAGACTCTCCCAGATATCATTGGCAGCTTGCCGCTCGCCCAGGTTGTGCGCGAAGACTGCCTGCGGCGCATCAGCCAGGTTGCGCCCGCCTGTCGCCTCCGCCAGATCCGCCAGCAGCGCCTCGCCACCCGTATGTGGCAGGTATTCCGGCGAATAGGAGCGCACCCAGCCCTTAAGATCAGTCAAGGGCGCGGCGCCAGCCTCCGCAGCCGCCTCGCCGCTGATGTTGAGGAAATAAGCGCCTTCGCGCCCCGGCCTGAAGCTGGCTTCATAGCGGCCAGGCGCAGTCTGCTGCAGGCCCAGGCGCAGGCTGTTGCCATTTGGATTGAGCACCGCGCCATCGAGCGCCAAGCCGTCCAAGAAGCCGCCGGTCTCGTCCCGCGCATCGACGACAATCCGCGCTCGCTCGTCTTCGAGCACGATGCTTGTTTCCAGGTTTTCGTTGGCGCCGGCGTTGATGCTCCACGTCACAGCTTGTCCCCAAAAGCGCGAGAAATCTTCCCATACGACCCATTCATTCGCCCAACGCGCGTTGGCATCGGCGGTAAAGGCGACCACCCTGCCCAAACCATATTGCCAGGCTGCCAAGATTGGGTCGGCGTAGGGCTCGGGCCCGCTGAGAATGCGCTGGGCGGCGGTCTTCGGCGTGGACGCGACATAGCCACGCAGCGGTGGCAGCGCGCCGATGCCATCCAAAATCGCGCTGCTGCCGGTTACGCGCGGCGTGAATGTCTCTTCAACGATGTAGGAACGCGAGGCCAAGACAGTCTCTTGCGCAAAGATGAGCGGGATCTCCTCGACATTGGCGACGCGGTAATAGTTGCCCTGCCCGGCTTCAGCCATGGGCTGCAGGAATGCGCCCGGATTGCGCCCGATAGCGATTGACGAAAGCGTGACGCCATGTTCCGCATGCAGCGATTCGGTCAACTCCACCAGTCCAGTCGAGTTCGCGCCGCCGTCTGTCAGCAAGATCAGGTGTTTGAGCTGCGATGGCTCTTCTTTTATATCGCGCTCGACCAGCCTCAAGCCCGCCAGGATGTCGGTGCCGCCGCCCGAGCGAATGGAGTTGGTCATGGCGATCATGGCTTGGGCATCGTTGACTTGCTGGAAGGGCACAACCCAGGCGCCACCCGTGTCGAAAGTGCCGATAGCGGCGCGGTCGCTGGCTTGCAGCAACTCCAGCGAGAGCACGATGGCGCGCTTCGCCAATTCCAGGTTGGGCACGCCGCTGCGGCCCGCCTGCCCCATACTGCCCGAACGGTCGATCAAGTAGGCGATTGTCAACTGCGGCAGACGGCGCTGGTCTTTGATCTGCATATCCACCGGCAGCGCGCGTTCCAGCGGCGTCTGGTAATATCCGCCAGGCGCATAACTCTGCGGACCGCCGATCATGACCAATCCGCCGCCGATGTCGCTGACATAGGTGTCCAGCAGGCTCATCTGGACGCGGCTCAGCTCAGTGGCTGGCACATTCGCCACGACGACGCTCTTGTAATCAGCCAGTTCAGCCATATTCACCGGCAGCATGTGCGGTGGCGCTTGCTCGACCTGCAAGCCCGCCTGCTCGAGCGCCGGCAGCAAAAACTGCGTCTCGGCTGGCTCGGCGCTGATGAGCAAGACGCGCGCCGGACCAATAACCTGGCTGAATGCGCCCAGCTGGTTGTTCTGCGCGAAATGGTCGTTTTCGCCCGGCACAATGACCTGGGCGGTGAAATCAAGAAAGCCGCTTTTGCCGCTATGCTGAGTCAAGCTGTAGCGATTTTCGCCCGCTTGCAGGTCCAGTTGCTCATCATAAATCAGCTCGCCACCAGAAAAGACCAGCAACGTGGCCGGGGTGTCGATGTCGGCCTCGATGCTAACGGCGATATCAAAGGCTTGCTCTTGGGCGACTCGGCCGGGCGCATCGAGAGAGCGGATCCGCACATCAGGCGCTGGCTCGCGGACATACGGCACATAACTGATCTCGACGCCAGCTGCGGCAGCCCGTTGCGCGCGAGCCAGGGCATCGCCACTTGTCGCGATGCCGTCGCTCAACATGACGATGCGGCGAGTGGCATCGGGCGGGAACATAGCCAGCGCGGTTTGCAAAGCTTTGGCGATATTGGTGCCACTGGCGCTCGGCGTGGATGCGATGCCTTCAATCTCGCCAAGCGCGCTGAAATCTCGCTCGGGCACGGCATCGTCGCCAAAGACCAGCAGCGCCCATTCATCAGCGTGCGGTTTGTTTGCCAGCGCCCCCCGCAAAAAGTCCAACTGGGCAGATTCGGCATCGCTGCCCATGCTGTCGGAGGCATCGACCAGAAAAACAACCGCCAGCCTTTCGACCGCGCCCACTTGCTGCAAGCCCGCCAGCGCAAACACCAGCAGCGTCACAATTAGCGAGCGCAGCAGCAGACTGCTGATATCGCGGCGGCGGCGAAACGCATGGCGCGGGAAGCCGATCAGCCAAAGCAGTGGCAGCAATATAACCAGCAAAAGAACCGCAGCTGGCGCTGTGAACTGCATCAGGCTGTCCCCTATCGCTAGATGAAGTGGCCGAGCCGCAGCGCGACCCGGTATCTGGAAAGAATTGTAACCAAGCTGCGCGAGTCTTTACAGGTTGCCTGCGTCGACTGCGGCGCAACATGAGAGAGGTGGCTTATATGCTGCGGAAGCGCTGGGGAAAACTCTCCTTCCCGCGTTCTGGGAGCAAGCGGACGAGAATTGGGACTGGGTTATCATATCCACGCAACGAGCCACTCCCGTCTATAGCTGTATTCGATATTGTATGGTAAAATTAGGCAAGTAAGCGTTGTTGCGATCTAAAATGTTTGCAAGCTATCTGGCGCATGGCAAGCAGTTGCCTGTCGTTTTGGCGCATGAAAGATGAATACGATGTCCGAGTACAATCATTTGCTCCCAAACCAGACATTTCCGCCCGAAGCGGGCGCAAGCCTTGCAGAAGCGCCAGAGCTTATCAAAGTCTCGGCGCGCTCGCGCTCCACAGCGGTTGCGGGCGCAATTGCCGGCGTCATGCGCGAACACGGCACCGCGGATGTGCAAGCCATTGGCGCTGGCGCTGTCAACCAGGCGGTCAAAGCCTTGGCGATTGCTCGCGGCTATTTGGAACGCGATGACATCGCCCTTATTGCCACGCCCTACTTCACCGAGGTGGATATCGACGGCAAGGAACGAACCGCCGTGCGCTTTCGTGTCGAGCCGCGGCCACTCGGCTAGCGGGTTGGCAGCCTCTTTGCGCAAACAGCTATAGCCCAGCTTGGCGCCACGGGTATAATACTGGCGGGAAGTTTTCTATTTGCGGCAGGGAGTTTGCTTGTGCCCGACTTGACGAATCTCGCCATCAATGCCATCCGCGCGCTGTCGATGGATGCGGTGCAAAAAGCCAACAGCGGGCACCCCGGCTTGCCTATGGGCGCAGCGCCAGTTGGCTATACGCTTTGGCTGCGGCACCTGCGCCATAACCCGCGCAACCCGAGCTGGGCAGATCGAGACCGCTTTGTGCTGAGCGCCGGACACGGCTCCATGTTGCTCTACTCGCTGCTGCATTTGACCGGCTATGACCTCTCACTGGATGAGATCAAGAATTTTCGCCAGTGGGGCAGCAAGACGCCAGGCCATCCCGAATATGGGCATACTCCAGGCGTCGAAACGACCACCGGCCCGCTCGGGCAAGGCGCGGCGACAGCGGTGGGCATGGCGCTTGCCGAAGCCTATCTGGCTGGCTATTTCAACCGCCCCGGGCACGACATCATCGACCATCACACCTATGTTCTGGTGAGCGATGGCGACTTGATGGAGGGTGTTTGCCTCGAAGCCTGCGCGCTGGCCGGGCACTGGGGCTTGGGCAAGCTGATCTTTTTGTATGATGACAACCAGGTAACGCTGGACGGCGCTGCCAGGATGACATTCAGCGAAGATGTGGCGCAGCGCTTCCTGGCGATGGGCTGGCATGTAGACCGCGTTCCCGACGGAACCGATGTCGCCGCGATTTCCCGCGCGATCGACCAAGCCAAAGCCAAAACCGACAAACCCAGCCTGATCGCCGTGCGCAGCATCATCGGCTATGGCAGCCCCAACAAACAAGGCAGCAGCGCCGCCCATGGCAGCCCGCTGGGTGTGGACGAGGTCGCGCTCGCCAAGAAGAATCTGGGTTGGAGCGCGACCGACAGTTTCTTCATCCCCGACAAAGCGCTGGAACACTTCCGCAGTTGCATAGACGCGGGAGCAGCCGCCGAAGGCCACTGGCAGCGCAAATACGAAGCCTGGCGCGTGGCTTATCCCGAACTGGCGGCCGACTATGAACGGGCGCAAGCCGGCGAATTCGCAGCGGGCTGGCGCGCTGAACTGCCCAGTTGGGAGGCTGATATGCAGCTTGCCACACGCAGCGCGGGCGGCGAGGCGCTGAATGCGCTGGCGCATTTTGCGCCCACCATGATCGGTGGCGATGCCGACCTGGCCGGCAGCACCCGCACGCTGATCAAAGGCGCGCAGAACACCGGGCCTGGGCAGCCAGCCGAGCGCAACCTGCGGTTTGGCGTGCGCGAACATGCCATGGGCGCGATCGTGAATGGACTGGCTTTGCACGGCGGGATGGTCAAACCCTACAGCGCGACCTTCTTCACCTTCAGCGATTATATGCGCCCAGCCATCCGCCTCGGCGCGCTGATGAACCTGCCGACTGTGTATGTATTCACGCATGACAGCATTGGCTTGGGCGAAGATGGTCCAACCCATCAGCCAGTCGAGCAGCTGATGTCGCTGCGCGTCATGCCCAATCTGCATGTTTTCCGCCCAGCTGACGCGACCGAAACAACCGGCGCCTGGGCGGCCATCGCCGAGCTGCCCCACCCCGCCGCCATCGTGCTGAGCCGCCAGAACTTGCCGGCGCTGGCAGGCAACGACGCCGGCATCATAGAAGGAGTGGCGCGTGGCGCGTATGTGCTTTCCGAACACGAATCGAAGGAGCTGGATGTCATCATCATCGCCACCGGCAGTGAAGTGGCCATAGCGCTGGATGCAGCCGGCTTGCTGGAAGAGGCGGATATCCGCGCGCGCGTCGTTTCCATGCCCTGCTGGGAGCTGTTCGAAGCGCAATCGGACGAATACAAAGCCGCTGTTTTGCCGCCAGAGGTCACTTGCCGCGTCAGCATCGAAGCCGGGGCGACCTTGGGCTGGGAGCGCTATATCGGCACAGACGGCATTGCGCTGGGCGTCGACCGCTTTGGCGCGAGCGCTCCGTATACAGACCTGTACCAGCAATTCGGTTTGACGCCAGGGCACCTCGCCGAAGCCGTTAGCTCACTGCTGGATGACTGACAGCGCCGCAGGAGAAGAACCGCCCAAAGTGGTGGTGGTCCTGCCGACATACAACGAGCGGGAAAATATCACGCGGATGCTGCCGGCGCTCTGCCGATTGCGAGTCGCCAACCTGCATATCCTGATCGTCGATGATAACTCGCCGGACGGAACAGGCAAGCTGGCGGATGAACTGACGCAGCGGCCCGACTATGCGCGCCGGCTGAGCGTATTGCATCGCCCACACAAGCGCGGACTGGGGCCTGCCTATATCGCCGGCTTCAAGCGTGCGCTGGCTATGAAAGCCGACCTCATCATCGGCATGGACGCCGATTTTTCGCACCAGCCAGAGCGCATCCCGGCGCTGCTGCGGCGAGCGGCGGACTGCGATATGGTGATTGGCTCGCGCTATGCGCCGGGCGGCAGCGTCGACAACAACTGGGGCGTCTGGCGCAAGCTGCTGAGCTACTGGGCGAATCGCGTATATGCGCCGCTCATCCTGGGCTTGCCGGTGCGTGATGCCACGGGTGGGTTTCGCGTTTTTCATCGCGCAGCGCTGATCGGCATCGACCTCGACCGCGTGCGCTCCAACGGCTATGTCTTCTTGGTGGAGATGGTCTATGTGGCGCAGCGACTGGGATATGCCATAGGCGAAGTGCCCATTCACTTTCCCGACCGGGCGCATGGACAGTCCAAGATGTCGAGCCGTATCGCGCTGGAGGCGGCGCTGCGCGTATGGCAGATTCGCTGGCGGCATCGCCGGCTTTCTCGCGCCGACCGCCGAGCGCGCCCCTATCTGTTATAGGCTGTCCACCGCCCACAGCAAGCCGCGCCGCACGATCTCCCGCGCTTCGGGCACATCAAAGTCGCCGATGACATGCCCCAGCGAGCTGTAGAAAATCTTGCCCGCCCCATACCGCCGCGTCCAAACCACTGGCATGACAGCGCCATCGATCCAGGGGGCGTGCTCGCCGCTGAAGGTGGTGGTCGCCAGCACCTGGTTAGAGGGGTCGGTGTGCATATAATACTGCTCGGAATGCATGGCGAAGTCGGCGATGCCAGCTGTGATGGGATGCGCCGGGTCTGTTACATTGACGCGGTAGTCGATGATATTGCCCGGGTGCGCCACCCACTGCCCGCCACACATAAACTGGTATTCGGTGTTGTTGCGGAAGGCGTCGGCCATTCCGCCATGCCAGCCGCCGACATTGACGCCTCGCTCGCGCACGGCATCAAGCAAGCCAGCTTCTTGCTCGCGCGTGATGCTGCTCATGGTATACACGGGCACGACCATGTCGACCGCGTTCATCAACTCGGCATCCAGAAAGCTGTCCAGGGTCTCAGACAAAGTTACGCGCAAGCCAGCCTCTCGCAGCAAAGCCGCGAACAAATGCGATGTCTCGACTGGGTCGTGTCCCTGCCAGCCGCCATAGACGATCAAGGCGTGTTTGCTCATGACTGTTCCTTTCGCTACATGGTTTCAGCTAATTCGCTTCTCAATAAACCTCGATGTTAAGTTTGTGCGACTTCTCCCTTAGGCCTGGCTAGCGCGGCTTATTGGAAAGCCATGTCGATGTGGAAGATGGTATTGCCCGAAGCGACATAGATGATGTTCTGCTCGGGATAGGCGACCACCGCCGAAATCAACTCCAGCTTGCTCTGGTCAAAAGCTTGGTAGCTGTCGATAAAGGTGCCCGCGACAGTCGTTTCGTAGATGGCGCGCGCGCCGCGGCTGATCAAAAAGAAGCCCGGCGCAAAGGCGCTGTCGTTTATCGCAAAGCCTTCGGTGCGCACAATATGCGGTTCGCTGCCTTCGTTGAAGCCGCTGAAGGCAAAGGGAACTTCGCTGCCCGAGATGTAACTTTTCATCACGCCATCGGCATAGAGCACAAAGACCACGCCATCGCTGCTGATGGTGAAGTCGACCACATTGCGCAAGTTGGGTCGCGCAGTGCCCGAGAAGTATTCGCGCGGGGCGCTGACATAACTGCTGCCCGAAGGGTCATAGCGCCAGATTTGTCCGCTTTCGCTGTCGAGGATGTATAGGTTGCGATTCCATATCGTCAGCGAAGCCGGATTCTGCCAGTCGTCGGCATTGAGCAAGCGCTGGGCATCGCAATTCAGAATAATCTGCGGCTCGCAGCGCAGCAAGGTGCCATTGGCGTCCAACATGGCCAGGTTGCCGGAATAGCTATCGAAGGCGATATCGACGATCTGCCCGATTGTGTAGCCTTCATAAGTCGCCCCCAGCCGCATGCGCGAGACAGGATCTTGGCGCAGGGCTTGTTTGCCATCGTCGGCAAGCGTCACATGATAGACGAGGTCGTTGCGGTCATCCAGCGCGTACAAGTCGGTGCCTTGCAGGCGCAATCGGCTGATAGCGGCGTTTTCAAAGTTGGTGAGCGGCACGGCTTCACGCCGTTCGACCTTGTTGATCGTGTCAATAAGCGCTTGGGCTTCGCGCCGCATATTGTTCACAAAGGGATCGCCAGCGCGCATAATCGCGCAGGCATCGGCAACTTGCAACGTGGCATTCCAGGCGGATATGGTGCTGCGGCGGTTGCTGGAATCGATCGAACGCGCCAGGCTGGATGTCTCTTGCAGCCTGCCCAGGCACTGCTCAAATTCAGTCTCGCCGAGATTGGACACCCACGAGACGATCACGATGCTGACGATAATCAGCGGAATGAGCAAGACGGTGAGGATTAATGTGCCAGACGAAGCGCGGCGCGAAGGCGCAGTCGCCGGCAGCGGGAAGAAGCGCTGGAAGAGCGCGCCCAGCGATAAGAAAAAACCGCCTGCCCTGCCCGCCAAACGCGCCAAGCCCCAGCCAAGCAGCGAGCCGAAGTCGTCGCGGCGCGGCAGCTGCCACTGCCGGCTGTCGCCATCCAGCTGCATGCGCGCTTCGCCCAAGCGCATTTGCACCTCGTGCGATGATTCGCCCGGGGCGGCCAGCACCGGCGCTTCATAGTCGGGCGACACCAACTCGACCAACATCAGCTGGCACTGGAAACGAATGGCGCGGCGCAAGCCATCCAAGGTCTTGCCGATGTCGTTTTCCAGCAAGATGCTCGTCAATCGCTCGGCTGGAATATCCGCCAGATTGGCATCAGAGAGCGCCAGGCGGCTACCCGCGTTGACGCCATAGCGCACCATAGCCACTTCAGGCTCTGGCAGCAAACCGAGCGGCACGCTGAAAAGAGGCGCTTCTTCGCTTAGGTCGCCGGGGAAGGTCAATGTCAAGCCGGCTGTTTGCAAAGCAGAAATTACGGGGCCGGCGCGCGCCACCACCATGTCGTCTTCATGCAATACAGCCGCGATCATGCTGGTCTCAAATTGCTGCTTGCCAGTCGCCGCATGCTCCAGGTTGTGCTCGTAGAGATTGCGGTTGATCTGTTGGAACATATTGCGCAAAGCCAGCGCGACGCTGCCACCCATGCTGAAGTAGCGCTCGGCTGCCAACTGCGCCAGCTGCTCGTAAAAGGTCGTCGGGGCAATTGATCCAGAGGGCAAGATCAAGATGAAGAAGGTATCGCCTTCCCGTCCGCGCGCGGCAGTTGGCGGGGCGACCTCGACCAAAGCGCCGGGCGGGTTGACATTGATCACGCGCCCGCCAACAATGTAGAGATGCCCGACCAAGGCTTCCAAATCAAATGCCATGATTCGCCAAGACGATCGACTGCCGACAATAACCGTGATTCTACAGCAAGTCGTAAAACGCGCTAGCCAACCGCGCGGCGCTTGGGCAGGGATTCGCCGCTTGCGCCAGGCGAGAAAGCGAAACGACTCGACTGGCAGTTTTTGGATATAATGAAGGCAATGATGATCGGCAGGAGGGTATTTTCCAATGACGAGCATAGACCTGCTGCGTGGCAGGATGCGCGCGCGCGGCACAGACCGACCAGCCGCCATCCCAGCCGACAGCATCCAGCTCGACCGCTTGATGGCGCTGGCTGCTTGCTTAATCACATTCGGCCTGTTCATTGATGGCTGGGCGCACAACCACGGCCGGGTCGACGACAGCTTCTTCACGCCTTGGCATGCCCTGCTATATGGCGCGGTGGGGCTGTCTGGCTTGATTCTGATCGTCACGCACATGCGCAATGTCAGCAAGGGCTTTCGCTTTAGCGGCGCGCTGCCAGCTGGGTATACAGCCTCGCTGGTCGGGTTCTTCATGTTTGCGGCTGGGGGCGTCGCCGATATGGTCTGGCACGAGGTATTCGGCTTTGAAGAAAACATCGAAGCGCTGATCAGCCCATCGCACCTATTTCTGGCAGTCGCGGGCTTGATGATCGTCACCGGCCCCATACGAGCCGCCTGGCAGCGCAGGGGCGGTGAGACCTGGAGCGACCTGCTGCCGGCGGTCTTGTCTCTCACCTGCATCACCTCGATCTTCTTGTTCTTTGTGGCATTCGCGGCGATAACCAGCAGCACCGCTATGTTGACAGGCTCGCGTCCCGCCTCGACGCGGCTGATTGATGGCTTGGGTGTTGTCGGCTTTCTGCTGCACAGCAACATACTGCTGGGCGTGCTGCTGCTGGCGACGCGGCGCTGGCGGCTGCCAGTTGGCACAGCCACACTCATCTTTGTCGGCAGCGCAGCTTTGATGACCTGGCTGCGCGTGCAACACAACAAAGAATTTCTTTTTGTGCTCAGCGCGCTGGCTGTCGGCTTGCTGGCCGATTGGCTGCTGCAGCGCGGCGCTTTGGAGACCGTGGCGGGCACGCGACTCTTCAGCATTGTGATTCCTTTTGCCTATAGCCTGGGCGCGCTGATTGTGGTCGAGATCCTGGGCGCGAGCGTCTGGGGCGCAGAGGGTTTGTGGTGGTTGATTCACATGTGGCTGGGCGTGCCAGTGATGGCTGGAGCATTTGGCTATGGCTTAAGCCTGCTTATGCGACCGCCAGCCGCGCCAGCATAGTCCAACATCCATATTGAGCTGCGAGGGCACAATGACGGGGACAACTCTATTGCGCGTGTGTCTCATGACGATGCTGCTGGTTAGCGCCGCCTGCCGTCAAGAGCAAAAACCGACTGCCAGCGATGTCGTGCTGGATATGACGGTGAGCGATTTGCAGGTGGGTGAGACCTTGCTGACAGTCCGCGTCAGCGACAAGCAAGGCAAAATGCTTGCCGAGCCCGGCATACTGAGCCTGCGCGGCGATATGGACCACGCTGGGATGGTGCCCGTGCTGGCCGAAGCCGACAACGCAGTCGAAGGCGTCTTCAACGTGCCATTCGAGTGGACGATGGGCGGCAGTTGGCGTGTCGAAGCCAGCCTGGCGCTGTCCGCCGACGAAGTTGCCCGCCAAGTATTTCGCTTTGATGTCGTCAGCCCGTCCACAAATCAAGCAATGGCTCACGACAATCACGCCGCCATGAACGACGCGAAAATGGACGCCATGACTCACGATGATCATGCAGGCATGGGCGACATGGCAATGGCGGACACAGCCGGGGCGACCAGCGCCGCTTATCTGCAAATCGCCAACCGTGGCCGCGATGATATCGCCTTGGTATCGGCAGCCAGCGCGGCGGCGGCAATGATTGAATTTCACGAGACGCGCGTGGCCGACGGCGTGGCGTCTATGAAGCGCCTCGACAAACTGGTCGTGCCCGGCGAGAGCGAAGTCGAACTCGCGCCGGGCGGCATGCACCTCATGCTGATGAACCTGACGGACGACCTGCATCCTGATGACAACTTCACACTGGAATTGACCAGCAGCGCGGGGCAGTTGTACCGCATTGACTTCCAAGTCGGCGAGCCGCCATCCAGCGACTTGGCAGACAGCGTGGTCGTGGGCGATTTGGCATTCAAAAATCGCTGGGCGCGCCCGGCCAGCGCTGGCTGAGCGATCCATGCAGATTTGCCCAGCCAAGCCGGGCGACGCCAACTGGCTGCAAGACAGCTTTGCAGTCGGGCTGAACTGGCGCAAACCAGCCGGTTACTTTCAGGGGGTGTTGGACGAGCAGGCTGCTGGCGCGTTGATTTTGCTGTTGGCGCTGGAAGCCGGCGACTACCTCGGTCATTGCAAGCTGGTTTGGTCGCCTGACTATGCGGGCTTTCGCGAGCGAGGCATTCCAGAAATCCAGGACCTCAATGTCATACGGTCGCGGCGGCGGATTGGCGTGGCATCGCGCCTGCTGGACGAGGCAGAAGCGCGCATTGCCCGGCGATCGCGCTTGGCCGGCATCGGCTTCGGCTTGTACGCCGACTATGGCGCGGCGCAGCGGCTGTACATTCTGCGCGGTTATGTGCCAGACGGACAAGGCGCACACTATTTTGGCGAGCCGCTGCCACCCGGCGCAACCTGCGCGCTGGACGATAACCTGGCGCTCTACCTGGTCAAACAGCTGCGGTGAGCCAGCGCAGCCAAGTCCGGCTGCGGGCAGACGCGGGCAGCAGCTTCAGCAGCGCTTCGCCCTCTGCGGCATCCAGCGGGCGCAGCAGCAGCAGCGTGATGACATATACCGCGCCAGACGCGAGCAGCGCCCCAAGCGAAGCGCCCAAAATCAGCAGCGCCAGACCCATCATCAGCAAAGCCGCCAACGGACGCCAAAGCAAGCTGGCCAGGCGCAGGCTGGGCAGTTCGCGGCGCAGCAGAAACAGGAAAGGCGCCAGCAGCGCCAACTCCGAGGCGATTGTGGCCAACGCAGCCGCCTGAAATCCATACTGCGGGATGAAAATCAAGTTGGCAGCGATATTGAAGAGCGCGGCAGTGGCGAATGCCCGCGTGATCATTCGCTGCAAGCCCAAAGCGATCAAGGCGTACTGCGTCAGACTGTTGATCCAGCCAAACGGGATGCTCCAGATCATCAACTGCAAGGCGATTGCGCCATCAGGCAGGTAACGCGGGCCACCCAAGAGCAGGGTCAGCGGTTCAGCCAGCAGCGTAAATGCCACCGCCAGCGGCAATGTCATGGCGAAGAGCAGCTTGATGGCAAAGCGACAGGTTTGGCTGAAGGCGCGCCGGTCGTCTTTGGCTTGTCGTGAAAGCGCCGGGAAGAGCGCCTGCGTCAAAAAAGCCGGCACGATATTGATCGCCAGCAGCCATTTATAAGCGGTGTTGTACTGCGCCACTGTCGCCGCGCCCTTCACCGCCTGCAAGATGACAATATCGATCTGAAAGAAGACCGTCGCCAGAAAGTGGTTGAGCATCAACGGAAAGCATTCGCCGACCATAGTGCGCGCCAGCCGGCGGTCGGGCAGCCGCGGTCTGATGCGGCCGATCAGCGCCCGTCCCGTCCACAGCAGCACAGCCAGTGTCAGCATGTTGTTGAATATGCTGATGGCCGCCAGCCCCACGATGCCATAGCCCAGCAAAAGCGCGATTACGCCCAGTACAGCTTTGTTGATGGTGGTGATGGTGGCGATGGCAGCCGGTTTTTCCGCCTGTTCGTTGGCATAAAAGAGCGATGTCATGCCCTTGGACAAGCTGGCGGGGAAGAGCCCGATATACAGCAAACCAATAGCCAGCAAGCCTTCGCCGCCGATCGCCTCTGCGCCCGAGCTGCCCCACACCAGCAAAGCGCCAGCCAACAAAGGCGCGCCAGCCAGGCTCAAACACAGCCGAAACAGCGATGTGTTGTACAAGAGGTGGCCCGCCCGCGCCCGGTTTTGCGCGGCTTCGCGGATGAGAAAGACATCCAGGCCGAAATTGGTGAATATGTCAAAGGCGACAAACAGCACAACCGCGAAATTGTATAGCCCCACCTCAGCTGGCAGCAGCAAACGATACATGACGATGGCGAAGACCAGGTCGATGCCGCGATTAAACAGATTCAAGATGATGGGCGCGATGCTGTTGCGCGCGACCTTGGCTACATCGGAAGAGTCGGCGCTGTTCAAGCCGATGTAGGCGCGCCAAAACCAGCCGCCCAGCACAAATACGATGAGCGCCACGCTGATGGAAGACGCGAACATGCCCAGCTGCACGCTGGCCGGGCTGTAGACCAGGCGCACAGTCCAGTCGCCCGCCGGCAACTCGACGCCTTGCAGGTTCGCCAGCGCCAGCCGCACTTCCAGCCCAAATTCTGCGGCTTCGTCCGCGCCAAAGGGCCGGGCGAAAGCGCGCCAGCCCGGCATAAAACTCTCGCTGATGACCAGCCAGCTATCGGCAGACACGCTGATGTCGATGAACTTCTCGCGGCCAGTATCCCGCGTGATAACCGCCGGTCGATAGCGCGGAATATGCAAGCCGCCCTGCAAGATGCCCAATTCATCAAAGCGGAAGCCGCCGCCATGTTCAGCCAGCCAGCGCGAATCCCAATTGGCTTTGTCGACTGTAAAGGCGCGCGGCATGACCGATTCGTTTTCCCAGATAGCAAGCTCGTGTCGATACACTGGCTTCCAGCCCGCCAGCGGGATATCCAGGTCGGGCGCGGTCAGCACATAGCGGACATTGAGCAGATTCAGCAGGTCGGATTGCAGCGCTGTTTCATAGCCGGCGTGATTCTTGTGGGGCGCGGTGAACAGCGGCGAGATGCGGTTATGGTCGAGGTTGTGCGCGGGCTGCAGCGAGCGCATGGTGGCGACATAACCAGCCGGAATGATGCTGTCGTAGCCGCGTATATCGTCCAGCGCATAACGCATGCCGCTGTTGGCGACCAAAATCGGACCGCCAGCGCGCTCGTCTTCGAGGCTGGTGATGCGAAAATGCCCGCTCTGCCCGCGCAAAAACTCGATGGACGGCGGAGTGAAATCCAACAAAGCGGGGTCGCTGGCCGGGTTGAAGCCAGCAAATGCCAGCAGCAAGTCGCCCGCCACCAGCGCCACTGCCAGCAACTGCCAGCGAAGCCCGTGAGCGCGGCAGGCCCAAAGCAGAACAATGCCACTGAGCGCCAGAAGCGCCGCCAGCAGCAGCGTTTGTGGCAGCAGATAGCTGAACAGGGCGCGTCCGTCCGCGAATGCGCCGTCTGCCAGCGCCACAGTCTGGACAATGCGGTCAACTATCGGCGCAAAGCGATCGAAGCCCAGCCACAGCGATGCCGCGCAAACTGCGAGCCCGCCAGCAGCGACCAGCAGCATCCGCCCCAGCCACAGGGGTTTGCCGCGCCGCTCTGTCAGCATCGTCATGCCCAGCCCAGCCATGACCGCCAGCGCAAAGCTCAGCGCATACACCCAGCGAAAAGGCGAATTGAGTTGATTCATGCCCGGCAGCTGATAAACCACAGCATAGGTCGGCGCGCCAAACATAAAAGACAGCGCGACCAAAGCCAGCAGGGCGAATATCAGCAAGAACTGCGCTTCGGGCAGGCGGCGGCGCAGGCTCGTCAACAGCGCCCAGCCAGCCAGGCACATCGGCAGCAGACCCACATACAACGCGCCTTCGACATAATTTTTGACGCCCCAAAAAATGAAGTCAATCTTGCTGCCAGCCGCATCGACCAGCGCCGTGATGGTCTGCCCGCTGAAGACATCGACATAGCTGTGATGCGCCGGGCTGCCGAAGGCATTGGGCAGCAAAAAGAGCAGCAGGTCGCGCGGCGGGTGGGCATAACCAAGCGCTGTCGCCAGGCTAGAACGTTCTGCCCGCCAGTTGCTCTGCACAAATTCATATAAGGGGATCAATTGCAGGGCTGCCAAGCCCACACCCAGCGCAACCAGCAGCAGCAGCCACAGGCTTTTGCTCGCCAGCCAGCGCAGAGGCAGGTTGCTCGTCTGCCGCCACGCGCGCGCGCCCACCCACAGCAGGCGAAACGCGGCGTAATAGCCAGCGATCAGCAGCGTGTAGATGGTCATTTCAACATGTCCCGCCAAAATGCAGCAGCCAACCGCGACCGCGCCGATGACCACCCAAAGCAGCGCCGTGCCGCGAAAGATCCACAAATCGCGCTCGCGCAGGATGTTTTCAATCATCCACAGAATCAATGGCAGCCAGACCGCCGTCGCCACGATCATGGGGAAGACTGCATTGGCGATCAAAAAACCACATAGCTGCCAACTGACGCCAGCCAGCGCAGCGCCAGCCCGGCTGCCGCCCAGCGCGCGCAGATAGCCAGCCATGAAGCCGCCAGCCAGCCACAGGTTCAGCGCGATAAACCAGCCATACGCGGCGCTCAGCGGCAGCAGATAATAGATGGCGCTCAATGGATACAGCGCGGAATGCTGGCCGGCTGCAAAGAACGGGATGCCAGCGAATTGATGTGGATTCCACAGCGGGATTTCGCCCTGCGCCAACTGCGCGCGGATAAACGACTTCCAAGGCAGGTTTTGCAGCACCATATCCGAAAGCAGGTGGTTGTGCGGCGCGGGGGCTTTGGCGACCTCGCGGAAAGCGGCATACGGCGGATACTGAAACAGATTCTCGGTGGGCAGCAGGGTGCGGTCGCCCAGGGTCTGCTGATGAAACAGCAACAGCGGCATCAGCAGCAGCAGGCAAATCAGGGCGATATCGGGCGCGGCGCGGCGCAGCGGTTGCGGCATGGGCAGCTTCGAAGTGTTTGCCAGGTTATTCACAAGCGCCACCAGAGCTCGCGCGGCGGCAAAACGATTTGCCAAGCATTCATGCGCCGTATTGTCCTTGCATTCGCTGCAAGTTTATAGGGCTTGTCGACAGGGCAACCGCATTAGAGCAAAAACCACGCTCATATTACTTTACCACCGAGTGCATGGGGTCCAGCGGAAGGGCGTGTTGATTTTGGTGGGTGCGCGTTGCTTTCCGCCCCAAGCCCTCTCCCCAAAATGAAGGAGGGGGCTACCATGCTGCGGAAGCGTAGGAAAAACTCCCCTTCCCTCGTTCTGGGGGCAAGGGGCCGGGGATGGGGGGTTGGTTGCCATATCCACGCATTCACCACTCTCAGCGGGACCTGCGCCACAGTTGCGCAACGCTCAGCCATTTCCCGCAAATCTGTAAAGAAACGCTCTGAAAACTCGGCGAGCTCGGTGGCAAAAAGAATGATTCGCCGTGATTAATTAATGGAGGTTCGCAGCCTATCCTGCTTGCGCGCTATGCCGAAGGGTCTACAATGAAAGGTGGTTTTTTTGCTTTCCCGACCCCGCGCTGTTCGTCTCACATAGTCGGTTCTGCCGGGGCAGCGCCAGAGGCAGAGGGTCATGGCAGACAGCTTGTTCGACAAGCGATATCGGTATAACTACATTTATCCGCGCGGGCGTTCTGGCGAGACCTTGCGAGCGGTGGATACATTTGATGACGACCGGCCTGTCGCCATCAAGCGCCCGCATCCCAATGACGCGCCACCCATCCGCGCCGGGCAAGAAGTCAGCATCATCAACGAGCGTGAAGCGCTAACGCGTCTGGCTGACCATCCAGTTTTAACCGAATTGTTGGGCGGCGGGCAATTTTTTGTCGGCGGCATCCCCCAGCAATACATCGTCATGGAACGCGCCGAAGGCGTCATCATCGCCGACGAAGTGGCGCGCCTGGCTGGCAATCAACAACGTTTGCCCGAGCTGGAAATGCTGGAAGTCGTCGGGCAGCTGATCAACTTGCTGCAAGCCGCGCACGACAAGGACATTGTCTATAACGATGTGGACGCCAAGCACCTGTTTTGGAATCGCGACACCTACCAGTTGAAAGTGATCGACTGGGGCAACGCCGTCTTCCTCGAAGGCGACGAGACAACGCCACAAGGAATCAGCCGCCAGACCGACATCTATCAACTTGGCGAGCTGCTCTACTTTTTGCTGTCGGGCGGTCATCGCGTCGAAGCGCCGCGTGTCGCCGATGTCGAGTTCGCAGTCGATTTTCATCAAGATGCTGACCAGGTCGACCAACGGCTGCAAGCTATCGTGGCGCGAGCCGTCCACCCAAACCTGCGCTATCGCTATGCTGCGCTGGCTGAGCTGACGACAGATTTGCTGCGCTATCGGCGGCCCTTGGAACAGCGTCGCGATGAACTCGTGACGCGCACCAAGGAAAAACTCAAAGCCAGCGACTTAAGCCGCAACGACCTGCTGGCGCTGCAAACCACATTGCAGGGCGCGCTGCGTCAAGACCCGGCGCACCCAGCCACGCGAAAAACGCAAGGCGACCTTGTCGACCGACTGCGCGATCTGGAAGTTTCTGCCGATTTGGACGCCGTGCGCATCCTGCTGAGCAGTTCAAACTGGTCGGGCGCGGCTGACTTGCTGGCCGACCTGCGCGAGCGCGCCGGCAGCAAGACCGCAGCCTTGGTGCATCTGCTGTTTGACTGGTGTCTGCTGCTGATCGACGCTCCATCCACCAGCATACCCGGCTTTATCGGCGAAGCGGCGGGGCTGCTATTCGAAAACAAAGCCGATAAAGCCGCCAACCGACTGTTGGCCAGTGGCGCGCCCAACGACGCCAGCCGACACCTGCAATGGCAGCTGGCTGAACGCATCAGCGCGCATGTGCCAGACGTGCTGCTGCTGCGGCCCAATCTGGCGCAGCTCGATGAGTCGCTGCATCAGTTGGCCATCCAGGGCATCGAGATAGACGAGGCGCGCGCCAGTTTGGCTGGCATCATGCAAACGCTAGATATTGCCAAGGGCACGAGCATCCCCGGCGCCAACAGCCTGCACAATGCCTGCCATGAAATAGTCGTAAGTTTGTCGGCGCTGGATGGCGGATTGAACCTGCTCAGCCAACGTCTCGCGCTCTCAGAACGGCGTCTGCCTTTGTTGGCGCTGTCGCGGGCGCTGGACGCGGCGCGCGCGCTGGAAGACAACCTGCGCATAATCGGGCAATGCGCCGCCAGCAACCCACGCGCGGCATTGAACGCCCTGGGTGGCTGCCGCGCCATCGACCCGCCCAATTCGGCTTGGGACCAACTCGAAGACTTCATGAGCCTGCTTTACGAACTGTTGCAAGACAGCCAGCAATTTGTCCCAGCCGCAGATGGTGCCGACCTGGATGCCTGGCTGAGCGCCAAACATGCCGAGCTGCAGCCCTTTGCCGCCCAACTGTCAGACAAGCAGCTGGCTGACACATTGGCTGGCATAGAAAGCGCGCAGGCTGCCTGGGCGCATTATCGCCAGGTTGTGATGGCGGGCGACAGAGCCGAAGCGACAGCCGCTTTGGAACGCGCGGCCGAGTCGCTGCGCTCGCTGAGTCCTAAGTTGGCTGGCTGGTTCGGGCAGCTTCGCGCTACGGTAGAAAGCACGGAGTACATTGAGCGACATGCGCTGCCCGGACACCTAGGGCGAACGCTGGCGGATGGCTGGGCGGCTTTTGACAAATCGCAGCTGGCAGACGCCCAACGACTCGGCCAACAAGCGCTGGAAGTCGCCCGCAGCGACAGCGAGCAGTTCATCGCCGAACGACTGATGAAGCTGTCGCGCAGCTTGCGAGACTGGCTGGAGCGCAACGGGATCGAAAGCGAAACCCGCAGCGAAGCCGCCCTCACCGAAGTTGAATCGCTCTTAAGCAAAGCCGAAGCGCGCGCCGTCGAGCAATTTGAAAATCAGATGCCGAGCACCGAAACCTATCTCAAGGCGATGGGACAGGGGCTGGTGCATAGTTTCGCCGCCAGCAATACAGCGGCGCTGCGCATCCTTTTCACGCAGTACACGCTTAATGGCGTCTTGGCTGCGCACGAATCGGCTCTGGACGACGCGCGTTTTTGGCAGGCGGCGGCAAAACGGTGCTTGCCGAGCGCAGCCGCTGGCCACAGCGCGGTCGGAAAATTGGACGAATTCATCCAACGGCGCGAGAATCTGCTGGCGGCGCAAGAGATCTTTGCCGAACTGCGCGGACCCTCTGTTGTCGACAGACTGGGCGAGCTGGCGCGCCAACTGGAAGAGAATCCACAAGCCGAGCTGCTGACATCGGGACTGCAAAGTCTGCGCGCGCTTGAGGCTGCCCTGGCCGATTGGGCAGATGCCGAATTTCGCGCCGCTGGCATCAAGCTCGAGCAGGTGCTGCGTTATATCGCCGAGGCTGAAGCCAATGCCGATCTCCAGTTGGACAACTACCGCGCCTGGATCATGAATCTGCAAGCCGCGCTGGCCGAGCTGGTTATCCAGCGGCGCAGCCTCAGCCAGGCTATCGACCGCCAGAGCGCCGAGCCGCAGCCCAATGTCCGTGAAGCGATTCACATGCAAGCGGATGTGACCGAAGACTTGCTTGGCTATCAGCAGGCGCAGATGATGCTGGGCTGGCGCGATACCTACGAAGCCTTCGTGAGCATCTACACAGGCGAAAAGCGGCGCAAAGCCAAGCTCGAGGCAATGGATGAGCACTTCAAAGCCATGTTCATCGATCGCAATCCGGCTTATTCGCTCTTCCGTCACTGGTATCGACTGGTCGAAGCGCAGCCCGAAGAACCCCCCGAACCAGAAGAAGCCGATCTGCCCGCCCCGCCGCAAGCCGCCACGCCGCGCATACCCGACATAGAAACAGCGCCGCCCCCCTCTGAAGATATCGACACCGCGCAGCAAGCGCCGACGCGCCGCTGGCTTTTCAATCTCACAGCCATCATAGGTATCGCGCTGGTTGTCGGGGGGTTGGCCGTCCTGGCAGGCAATGGCAGCTTCGCTTCGTTGCTGGCAGGCTTGCAGCCCGAGCCGACCGCCACTTTGCCGCCCAGCAGCACACCCGCCACAACGCCAACCAGCGAGCCGACCCAAACGCCAACCGACACAGCCACTCCCGAGCCAGCGCCGACGCCACTGCCCACCATCGCCGCTACGCCAGCGCCATCCCCGACAGCGCCATCCATCATCCAGCCCACACCCATATTGCCGCCGGGGGGGCTGACGGGCGCGCAAGACCTATTGGCGATTTACCGTGACGCAGCTGCCGCGTCAGTCTGGGATACAGACCGTTTCCGGCAAGTAGACAACTCTTGGCTGCTGGGCGCTGAAACAGTCGCTGGCAAAGCAACCACGCTGAGCCCGCCAGCCGATCTGCTGGAGCAGCAGTATGGCAGCCAGCCGACCGCGCGCATCGTCGGCGTATTGGCTGAGCTTAGCCTGCGCAGCAGCGTGGCGGCGCTGGTCGCAGAAGGCGAGGTCAGTTTTGGCATTCGCCTGCGGTCACTAGCGGGCGACCAAGACGCGGGCATCCAGATCCGCCAGGATGGCAGCGGCATCATCAGCCTGGCTCAAGTGCGCGATGGAAGTCCCGACATCATCAGCCAGCGCACAGTGCCTAATATGATCGCGCGCCTGCGTCTGGAACGAAATGATGAAACTGGCGAGATCCTCGCTTATTTCAACGACCAGCAGATCGGCGAGCCAATGACAAACCTGCCGGCGGATGCGGATTTGCTGCCGGCGATCGTGGCTGCCGATGGCATTGTTCTGGCTGTGTCTGCCTGGCAGTTGGAACTCAAGTGAAGAAAGAGGCGGCCGCCTGCGACCGCCCACAATCCACTCGCTTATTCGATAGCGACTTCACCCAGCGGCATAGGCTGTTCCTGGCGCTTGCCATTGCTGCCATGGGTGTGGCTCGCGCCATTCCTATTGACTGCGCCAGCGATATTCTGCGCGATGCCGGTCAGCTCCATAGGCAGCACAAATTTGGTTGATGGACTGCTGCCCACCTTTTGCAGCATGTCCATATATTGCAAAGCCATGGTGTTGTTGTCGATGCCGCGGGCTTCTTGATAAATGGCTTGCAAGGCATTGGCATAACCCTGGGCGCGCAGCTCTTGGGCTTCACGGTCGCCTTCGGCGCGCAAGATTTGTGATTGCTTTTGCCCCTCGGCTTCCAGGATAGCCGACTGCTTGCTGCCCTCGGCACGGGCGATGGCGGCTTCGCGTTCGCCTTCTGCCAGCGTGACTTCGGCGCGGCGGTCGCGCTCGGCGCTCATTTGGCGGTTCATGGCTTCCAGGATAGCGCGCGGCGGCTCGATCTCGCGGATTTCAACTGTTGTGATCTTCATGCCCCAGCGCTCGGTGGTTTCATCCAGTTTGACGCGCAGCACATCGTTGATTTGGTCGCGGCGGGAAAGCACATCATCCAGGACAATATCGCCGATGACCGCGCGCAAGGTGGTCGTGGCGATTTTCCCAGTTGCCTCGACGACATCCTCGACCTTCGTCACCGACAATTCGGGATCGGTTATGCGATAATAGACCAAGAAGTCGATGCCGATTGAGGCATTGTCTTTGGTGATGGCTGTCTGCGAAGGAATGTCGATGATCGTCTCGCGCATATCGACGCGTATAGCCGACTCGACAAAGGGCAGCACAAAGGTCAAGCCAGGTCCGCGCACTGTGCGGAAGCGCCCAATGAAAAAGATCACCAGCCGGTCATATTCTTTAACCGCGCGGATTGATGTGCGCAGCAGCCAGATGATGCCCAGCGCCACGACAACCAGCAGCAGACCCTGCGCGCCCGCGCCTATGGCTTGTTCAAACTCATTCATTGCAGTCCCCTCTGTCTCGAATGGCTATAAAAAATAGACGACAAACGCTGGCAGCCTTAGTCGGCGCGCTGGCGTTTGGCTTTTTCGACATGCAGCTCCAAGCCCTCTCGCTGGGTGACAACAATGTCTGTGCCAGGTTCGAGACGGCTGCGGCTGCGCGCTGTCCAAAGCTCGCCCTTGACCTGGACTGTGCCGCGCTCTTCGATAGCTGCCATCACCCGTCCGCGAGCGCCGACCAGAAATTCGTCTTTCTGCGTCGATGACAGCTCGCGCTGCTGCAGCAAGATAGAGCGCAAGATGCCCCGGTGATAGGCAAATGCCAGCATGACGCCGATGGCAATCAGCAAGGGCGATACATTGGCTTGGCTGAACAAGAAGAAACTGGCGGCCGCCTGGATGGCCAAGCCAGCGATGGCAAATGCCTCCCATTCTGATTTTAGCAAGGGCAGCAAAAAGAAGAGCGATGCGCCAGCCACCAGCGCCAGCACAGCCAGCCAATTCGCCGCCAACAGGCTCATCAGATAGAGCGAGCCGATAATCAAGGCGATGCCAGCGATCTCGGCTATCCCGGTGCCAGGGATGTAGGTGCCAGTCGCGCTCACCCACATGCCAGCCATCAGCAGAAAGTACACAAAGTTGGCGTCGGTCAGCATGTCCATGCAACGATCCCAAGCCTCTTTTGGCGCGCATTCGTCATTTCATGCATTATATGCCCGCAATTTCATGACTGGCAACTCAATGCAGAAAACCGGCAGCGCGCAGCGTTTCCATGCTAACAGCTGTCCATCCGCGGCAATCCCCCCAATGTTTTGTGTGAGGCGCAATGCATAAATTATTGAGGACGGCTTAGCCGCCAAGCCAGATAATTCTCGCTTTGGAAGTCGAGCTCGACAGCAAAGCCCAGCGCTCGCAAGCCAGCCAGCCAAGATTCGGCTGGCGCGTCGACAGGCGCGACAAAATAGCGAAAACCACGCTCGTCCAGCGCAGCCACGCCCGCTGCCAAAGCCTGGGCCGTGGGATAATGCACGCGGCGTTTGTCGTGCCATGCGCCCAGATAATAATCCAACTGCCAACCCAGCCAGGGGTCATAGACGACTGTGGCAACGGGCTTGCGGTTGAGGTAGTCCGCCAGCGCGTCGATGCCAGCGTGCTGACTGCGCGCCTCTTCGAGCGGGCTGCCCTGTTGAAGCGTCCACAAAGCGCCCAAAACAGCCAATATAGCGAAGACCGCCCGCAAGCGGCGCATGCTGGCAAGTGAACAGGCGGCCAACAAAACCAGCGGCGGCAAGATCAGCAGCAGATAACGCGCATACAAGTTAAGGTTCAAGATGGTATGAGCGCCGATGAACATAGCGACAAAGGCAAACAGCGCGGCGACAAGGCGGCGACTCTGCCCGTTGCGCCAGGCGATCACCACAGCTGCGACCATACTCCCCGAGATCAGCGGCGGCCCCAGCAGCCACGCAGTCGCGTCAAGCCACGCCAACAACCGCGACCACCACAAAGCCGGGCGGGCAAATATGTCCGCAGTCAAATTGTTAGCCGCCGCCAGTTGGAAGATGCTCGTCTGCGGACGCGCGGCATCCCACAGCAGCAGCAGGCCACAGACCAGCAGCAAGGGCAGCAGCATGCGCAGCCAGGCTAGGCGAGGGGCGCGGCGAAGCATTGGCAGCGCCAGCAGAAGCGGCAGCACGAAGAGCGCCTGTGGCTTGCACCAAAATGCCAAGCCCATCAGCAGGCCCGCCCAAGCCCAGCGCCGCGCCAAGCCGCAGCTGATGGCAGCCAACGCGCAGCAGAGCAGGCTCATATCGGTAAACGCGCTTGCGCCATACACCAGCAGGTAGGGAGAGCAAGCCGTCAGCAAGCCTGCCAGCAGCGCGCCCCAGCCGCGGCCGCCGACTTGAGCGCACAGGCGCATCATCAGCGCCACCGCCAAGACAGCGCCCAAACTGTTGGGCAGTTTGCCGGCGAATTCGCCAACATGCGTGTCCAAGCGCAGCACGCCGTCTGCGCCGCTTGTATTGCCGATAAATGCCATGCTGATGGCGCTCAGATAGATCAACAGTGGCGGTTTGTCGAGCGCGCCCGGCAAAAGCCACTCGCCCTGGACAGCGGCGCGCCGGGCAAAGGTCATAAAGAATGCTTCATCGGGCAGGAAACGGCCAGCAGCGGGGGGGAGTTTGGGAAAATGCAGCAAGCAGACGAAGAGCAAAACCACCGCGCCAGCAGCCAGCCTGGCGAGGCGCTCAGCCAAAGCGCTCGCGCAGGTAATTCAGCGCCATGCGGTCGATCACGTTGCGGTTCTTCTTCAGCGACCAGCGCATTTCTAGGTTTTCATTGCCAATCAGCAGGGCGAAGACCTGTTGGCAGACTTCGTCCCAGACACCATTTACCGCGCCCGTCATATAGCCTTGCTGGATCATCATGGCTTGAAGCTCGCGCGCGATATCGCCGGCGATAGGCAGGGCGTCTTCGGGCTTGGGCGGCTGAAAGTAGAGATGATGCATCTGCACCAGCTCGCCAAGACGCGCGACTGGCTCGGCATGGTCGTCGACGCGCAGGTCGAGGTAGCGGTCGGTGTCTTCGCCATAGCCGCTGTTGGGGCGCACCACCTGCACCGCCGCCGATTGTTTGCCACGCCGGTCGCCGCCAGCAGATTCACCGGCTCGCAGCGCAGTCACCAGACGGTCGGCCAATTCGCCTTCACAGCGCATGAAGGCGGTCGCCATCGCGTCAATGACCGCTTCTCCCGCCAGCAGATTGCCTTGCACACTGAAGCCATCGCCCAGCCGGTGGCCCGCCCAGTGGTGACAATCCGCGCCGGTGTGCGCCGCCACGCAGCCACGCGCATCCACCAGCGCCACCTGTCGACTCTCGCGCATTTCGTCCGCGTCCAATAGTTGTCGCAGCGCCTCGCCAGCTGCCAAGCCGCCCTGCATCAGCGCCAAGCCATCGGGACCAAAGCTCATTCTGGCATAGGCCTGGGTGGCTACCGCGCCTACTTTCGCCCGCGCCCAAGGCACCACCGCGCCTACCGCCGGAAATTTACTGGCAACCGCAACCCCCCAAGACGTTTCGGATTCGCTGTAGGCAACAATGGAAAATGTATGAATACGCATCGCGGAAGTCCCTTCGCTCACAGCGACAGTATAACAGGCATCAAGCCCGATTGCGCCGACACGCGCGGATCTTTGCCGCCGCGGACATCGCGCGCCTGCAAGGCATCTTCCGCCGTGTGCGCTCGGTGACCGGGCAGCAAGCTAAAAACAACACACGCCGCCAGGCAACAAAAAAGGGCGCGCCAGCTTGGCCCGCCCTTTGGAAAATGCTGCGCTGCCGCGGTTTAGTGCCCGTTGCAGCCCATATAGTGCGGGATAGACATGGCAGACGGCTGCGTGACCGCGACATCGACATTGACCATGCCATTGGATCCACCCTCGGCATGGCTGAGTACCAGCGTGTATTGACCGCTCTTCGGCAGTTGAAAGTCGCTGATGGTCGCATCGTATTCGCTGATGGAGATATCGTCATCGCCGGTCAACGGCTTGCCATCCGGGTCAATCAGAATGATCAATGGATCGACAAATCCAGGCTCGCTGGTCGCGACGCTGATATCCAGTTCTTGCCCGCGCTTCCCATCCAAGGGGATGCGATAGACCCAGCCTTCGCGCATGGGCAGCTCGAAGCTGCTGTCGCCTTCCAGCTCGGCATGGAAGAGTGTGCGGCTGCGGTTGCGCATAGCGTACTGGAAGTAATCAGCGGCGCTGGCTGCCGACTCGCCCATGACTTCGAAAGTAATGCCACGCGACAGGTAGGGCAGCGAATAGCTCTCGTCCATGCGCATCGCCATGCCGATGTGGGTGACCGATGCCTCGTAGTCGCCCATATAGCGGTAGGTAACGCCCAGCCAGTTCATGGCTTCGGCATCCTGATGGTTGATGCCGAGGGCGCGGCGGAAGTTTTCCAGCGCGGCGCTATAGTCGCCCGACATCAAGGCGCGATAGGCATCGCTCTTCAAGAGCGCGCCATCGTTGCCCATGGTGAACTGCCCGGCAATATCGAAAGCCACTTCGACCATGCCCTCGACGCTGCCGCCGGCGTGCGTCATGACAATGGCGTAGTCACCACTGACTGGCGCGCGGAATTCAACCAGGCTGTCCCACCATTCGCCGGTGTCGTCATTGGCAATCAGCGGGTCGCCTTGCGGGTCGAGGATCAGCACCAGCGGGTCGGCATCCAGGTCGCGCTGAATGCTGGTGGCGCTGACGACCACATCCTGCCCGGCGCTGGCATTGAAGGGGAAGACATAGATCAGACCTTCTTCCATAGGCACTTCCAGGCTGCCTTCCCAGACCAAGTTTTCATTGCGAACGACGCGGCTCTTGTTGCGCTTCATATACTCGACATAATCAGCGAGCGCCTTGTCCATTTCGCCCTTCATCTCATAGACGATGCCACGATTCAGGTACGGGTAGGCTTCGGCTGCCGAGAGGGCGAGAAGGTCGTTGCAATCGGCCAAGGCGCGGTCGAACTGCCCAATTTCGCTGAAGGCCCAGCAACGGTTGTTAAGCGCGGCGACATCGGACGGGCTTTGCTGCAGGACAGTCGTATAATCCTGCGCCGCTTTGGCATGCTCGTCGATCATGCTGTAGGCATAACCGCGCGCGAATACGGTGTCGAGGTCGGCTTCACCCATGGCGATCAGCGAAGTGTAGAGCGAGATAGCCGAGCGATATTCCTCGCTGGACAAGCTGGACCAAGCCATATCCTTGGCTGCGGATACGCTGATCAGGTTGCGTGGCATGGAGGCCGCTTCTGCGGCTCGCGCGACAGCTTCTGCCGCTTCTGCCAAGGCAGTTTCTTGCGCGGCGATGACGGCTTCCAACTCGGCTATCGTGTCGCTGTTGTCGACAACAGGCATTGCCGGGGACAGAAAACCGATGGTGGCTACAACCGCAACCAGCACCAGCAAACCCTCAATAATCAGAGCGCTGGGACGCTGGCTAAAGACGCGATCTTTGAGTGAACGTTTCGGGACATCATACTGCGGGTACGATTTCGGCATAAGGATCCCCCTCCGACCTTACGGCTTCTTGTCTCGCTGAACCGACTAACTTGACGATGAGTATACCATATCCAATGGCGCAAGAGTCAAGCGATTGCCTCATTTTGCTGCCAAGGCGCTGGCGTTAAGCTGTTGATAGCGCGAAAAGCTGCGCTCCGCCGCGACTTCATAACCCATTGCAGCGTACAGATGGGCGATATCCAAATACATCTGCGCATAGGCGGAACCGATATGCGCCGCCAGGTTGAAATGCTGCAGGGCGGCATCGGGCTCGCTTCGAGCCAAGGCGATGCGCCCCAGATTGTAATGCGCCAGCGCGCAAATCTCGTTGTGGCAGCCGGCCAGCAGCTCCAGGACAGCCAGGCAGTCGCTGGCAGCGGCAGCATAGGCGGCCATTTCGACTTGCAGCCAACAGCGATTTTCCAATGCGCTGGCTCGTTGCAGCGGCGATTGCGCCATTTGCAGCGCTGCCTCGCAATGCTGCCAGGCAGAAGCGAACTCGCCCAACTCGCCCTGCGCCCAGCACAAAGAATTGTGCCCGTCAAACGAATCGGGCGCGAGAGACAGCAGGGTGGTGAAGTCGCTTTGCGCCTCGGCATAATCACGGCTGTGCAAATTAATCGTGCCCAGCAAGGCGAAGTTCAGCGGCTCATTCGGATCGCTTGCCGCCGCCACATCCGCAATCGCTTCAGCCGCGACAAAATGCCGCTGGGACAAATAAGCCAGCGAGGCATCCCAAAGCGGAAGCAGCGGTGAATGCGCCACAGCGACTTGCGCAGGCTGAGCGACAGATGCGCCATCAAAGGGATCAAACAAATCAAATGCGCTGCCCGCCGCGACTGTGATGACCACCGTCATCACCATTTCCAAAACGATTGCGCCAGCTGGCTGCGCAAAGAAGCGCTGCACGATGTTGTTCTGCGGCACATGGCACTGTGGGTAATTGTCGTACATGCGCAGACTCTCCATAAACTCACAGTCAGTATAGCGCAAGCCGCCGACATTCCGCAAGCAGTTGCCGGCAAGCGAACTTTGCCGTCAGCAACGAGTATACTCCAGATAAGCCGCGCGACGCCAAGAGCCCAAGGAGGCCGCCTTATGACCGACTCGCACCTGCGACAGCAGCTCGTCAATGCCCTGACTGTTCGCCAGGCGCATCAAAGCTTTGATGATGCCATTGACGGCTTCCCTGCGGCGCATTTTAACACGCGGCCGCCAAGCCTGTCCTACAGCTTCTGGCACTTGCTGGAGCATTTGCGCATCGCCCAAGCCGACATCCTCGATTACATCCAAAATCCCGATTATGCGCACCGGAAATTTCCCGAAGATTATTGGATCCCGTCCGATGCGCAGGCGGACGAAGCGGCTTGGCAACATACAATCGCGCGCTTCAAAGCGGATTTGGCGGCGCTGGTGGCGATTGCGCAAGATCCAGAGCGCGACCTGACTGCGCAGATCTCCCATGCCGAGCCGGGACACAGCATCCTGCGCGAGATTTTGATCGTCTCCGCCCACAATGCCTACCACATCGGCGAGTTTGGCATCCTGCGCGCGACGCTGGGCTTGTGGTGAGATTGCCGAGCTGTTTGCGATACTGCGCGCCTGCCTCATCATCGACCAGCGCCGCATCTTCGCCGAGCCGCATACGCGCGCTGAGGATGGCTGGCGGCCGCAAACATTTGACAGCCTCAAGGACGCCATTCCGCTGGCCGCCCTGAACATCGAAATGCTAGTGACGCGGGTGTATGCCGATGTGGCGAAAGATTTGACGCGGAACTAGCCGGGCAATCCGCTCAGCAGCAATTTCAATGCCGCCGCTGCGCTGCGCTGTTTGTTTTCCAGGCGGCCGCCCGTCCATAGATGCCGCGCCACATTTACGATGCCGCTCTGCCGCGCCAGCCCAATATAGGTCAAGCCAACTGGTTTGTCGGCAGTTGCCCCGCCGGGTCCCGCGATACCGGTTACGCTGAGGGCGAAGTCGCTTGCGAAGATTGTCTGCGCGCCGCGCGCCATCTGCGCAGCTGTTGACTCGCTAACCGCGCCATGCTCAAGCAAGGTCGCCTCGCGCACGCCCAAAAAACGCATTTTTGCCGCATTGGAATAGGTGACGAAGCCACCCAAAACATAAGCGGAGCTGCCCGCCAGGTCGGTCAACGTGCTGAGGACCAAGCCGCCGGTGCAAGACTCAGCCGCGCAGATAGAGAATCCGCCGGCTGTCAGCGCCGCGCCAACCTGCTGAGACAGCGCCAGCAAATCATCAACCATCAAGCTTGAACCAGGATAAGCGTGTTGCCTTCACAATCTTTCAGCATAACGAATGTGCCCCAAAATTGCGTTTCTGGCTCGCCAAGGAACTCCACGCCGCGCTCTTTGTAGAGTTGATAGGTCGCATCAATATCTTCGCATTGCAGGGTGAGCGATTGTGTCTGCTGAAAGGTTGAGCGGTAGTGCTGCCAGTTTTCGTCGAACTTGTACAAGACGATATGCGTTTCGGCGCTGGCCGGCGCAACCGCCAACCAACGCGAATCTGCGCCAGGATACAGCTCGTCATCGCTGATCAGCCGCATGCCCAGCTTTTCGGTATAAAAGGCTTTGGCGCGGTCCTGGTCTGCCACAAAGATGCAGACTGTGCCTACTCGGTTGATCATCTCTTTGTCCTGAGATTGTGTTTTCTTGCGCGCGAGGCTGGCTGCCCCAAAATGATCGGGCTATCGATTCTCGACGCTCTCGCTCAAGAAAGCGCTGTAGCCATTTTCGGGGTCGTTGCGCACCACCAGCATGCGCTTGCCGCCAACATGCGAGATACCTGGCACTTCATAGGCTTTGGCGGGATTGCCCTGGCTGTCGAGGCGATTGCACCAGTAAATGTGATCATCGCGCTGCCAGATGTAGATGACAGGCAGGTCGTCCACCACGACTTCCATGCGCTTTTTGCTGAATGGAGCGAAGCGCGGCGGGTGAAACCAGGGCACCCAGGCACCAGCCGCATTGGCTGTCTTCATCGAGACTGCGCTTTGCGGCAAGATCTCCTTGCTGTCGCGCGGCTTTTCCTGGTTGACGAAACGGATGGTCTCGTCGGTGGTGTTGAATACCGAAGTCACTTCTGTAACTGGCATGGCTGTCCTCACTGCAACTGCGCCTTCGTTTATGGCTTGTCCGGTCATGCCGACGCCCTTGCCGGCCAACTGCACGGCTTTGACAACGCCTTTACCGATTTGACCGAGTAGTCTCAATCCGTCCATCGCGCCCGAATCCGTGCTGGTCATCGTCCCTCACTATTCATTATACCCCCAAACCCGGCGGGATGTAGCGGCTCGCAGTGTAATACGCAAAGACGGGCGAGCTGTTGCGCGCATCAATTGCTGGACGGGCGCTCGCTGCGCATAAACGCGACCGATGCGGCGATGATCTCGCGCAGCACCGCCAGGTCGACATCAGCCAGTTTGTTGATGTAAAGACAGGATTTGCCAGCGCGGTGCTTGCCCAGCCTGGCAAACAGCTCGGCATAGCGTTCGTGGCCGCCCATGATGTAGAGCGTCAAAGCTTGCTTGCGCGGGGCAAAGCCGGTCAGCATAAAGTCGCCTTCGCGTCCACTTTCGTATTGGTAATGATAGCTGCCGAAGCCGACGATGCTCGTGCCCCACATCTCCGCGGGCAAGCCAGTCACCTCGCCCATCAGGTCGAGCATGACCAGGCTATCTTCGCGGCGGCGCTTGTTGGCTACCGATTGCAGATAGGCCAGCACATCGCCATCGTTGCGAGTTGTTTTGTTTTCCGCCACTGCACACCTTCCATAACTGTTTGGGCGAGTCGCCGCCTCGCCTCGATCTGTCTAGGCATCATCAAGTGAGATCATGTTTGCACTGTCGGGGTCGCGGCCCGGCTCTGGGATGCTGGCGCCGGCGCTTGAGAAATCCAGCGCGCCGCGTTCCGACCCCGTTGCCGCCTGCATCAGCAGAGTCAGTCGCTGCGCCATGCTGGATGGGTCGGGATGGAGGCCGTCTTGCAGCAGGGCGGTTTCAAAGACCTGCTCGATCACCGCCTCAGCCAGCGCGTCATCGCTGCCAGCCGCGATCATGCCGCTGAGGTTGTGCATCAATGGATGACGCGCGTTCAACTCCAGCGCCTTGACCGGCAGCTCATGCTCTTTGTCCAGCAGGCGGTTGATGCGGTACATATGGCGGCTCCCCGCTTCGTCATCGCTGACCAAGCGGGCGGGGTTTCCCACCAGCGCGCTGCTCTCGCGCACATCGCTGATGCGTTCGCCGAGGGTCTGCGCAAAGCGGTTCTTCAGCTCGGCAAAGGCTTCATCCGCCAGCGATTGACGCGGCACCTCGTCCGCCTCAGCCACTTCGCCGATATTGCCGAGATCCAAATCGGCGGAATCGACGCCGACCAGCTTGTGCCCTTTGTAGTCTGGCAAGCCCATCGGCAGCATGGCATCGACGGGATGCGTGAAGTAGAGCACTTCGACACCGCGCTGCCGAAACGTGTCCAGGTGCGGGCTGCGCGCGCCGCTGCTGTATTCATCAGCGATGATATAGAAGATGTCGGACTGGTTGTCGGCCATGCGTTCGACATAATCATCCAGCGAATGATACTGGCTGGGGTCGTCATCGTGGGTGGTCTGGAACAAGAGCAGCGGCTCGAGATCTTCGCGGTCGCCGCTTTCCACGACCAGTCCTTGCTTGAGCCAAGCGCCGAATTCCTGGAATATGGTCAAGTATTGGTCGCGATTGTTCTTTGCCATGCGCTTCAGTTCAGACAAGATGCGCCGCGTGATGGTCTTCTGCAGGCTGGCCATGACGCGCGTCGCCTGGATGCTTTCGCGGCTGACGCTCAGGGGCAGGTCTTCGCTATCGACGACGCCTTGCACAAAGCTGAGGTATTCGGGCAGCAGCTCGCGGTTGTATTCTTCGATGAGCACCTTGCGCGCGTACAGCTTCAAGCCCGGGTCTTTGCGCGGGTTGAACATATTGGGCTGGTTGGAGCCGGGGATATAGAGCAAGGCATAGAATTGCATAGGCACATCGGCGCGGATATGCAGGTGGTGCGCCGCCCCGCCAAAGTCCATGGTCAGCATCTTGTAGAAGCTGTCGTAGTCTTCGTCTTCCAGTTCGCCCGGGCTGCGCCGCCAGATGGCTTGCTGCTTGTTGGTCGCTTCTTCGTCATCGCCGACATAAATGGGGAAGGCGACATAATCCGAATGCCGGCGGATGATGTCCTTGACGCGGAACTCGCGGGCGAATTCGACTGCGTCGTCTTGCAAGTGGATGATGACATCCGTGCCGCGCGTTGCCTTGTCGGCAGGCGCAAGACTGTAGTCTGTGCCGCCGCTGGCTGTCCACATCACCGCTTCGTCGTCGGGACGAAACGAGCGAGAAACCACATCCACCTGCCGCGCCGCCATAAATGCCGAATAAAAGCCCACGCCGAATTGCCCGATGATGTCGCTGGCGCTTTCGGGCTGCTCGCGCATGGCTTCGACAAAGGCTTTGGCGCCCGATTTGGCGATTGTGCCCAGCCCGGCGATGACCTCGGCGCGGTCCATGCCAATGCCGGTGTCGCTGACGGTCAAGGTCTTGGCGTCTTCGTCCACCGTGATGCGGATGGACAGCTCGGCATCGGCATCGAGCACAGCATCGTTGGTCAGCATCGCAAATTGCAGGCGGTTGAGCGCGTCGGACGCATTCGAGATCAACTCGCGCAGGAAAATCTCTTTCTCGGTATAGAGCGAGTGGATCAAGATATCCAGCAATTGCTGCGTTTCGGCTTGGAAAGTGAGTTTTTCGCTCATGGTTGATCCTCAGAACAAATTGCCGCCAGCAGTGTAATCACTCGCGGCGCAGATGTACACTGGAATTTGCCGCGCGTTGCTTTGCCCCCATTCCCCCCAAAAAGCCGAATTCGTGCAAGGGCGGCCGCCCGCCAACCGCCTCGGGGCAATGCAAAAAAGCGCGCCTGGACAGTGCTATACTGTCCGCTATTGCGCCAGCCCTTGGAGTCAAAAGCAGATGAAAGCCGTGCAGATCATCGCGCGTGGCAAACCCGTGTTTGTCGATGCGCAAAAGCCCGCCCTCGCCCCCGAGACCGCCATTGTTCGCACCCTGCGCACCTCGCTGTGCGGCAGTGACATCCGCCACCTGCATCATCTGCCCGCAGGCAGCTATCCCACCGCGGCCGGCGAAACCGGGCACGAAATGGTCGGCGTCGTCGAGGCGATCGACTCGAGCGTCAGTCTTGTGCAGCCGGGCGAGCGCGTGCTGTGTCTTGCGCCCGATCATCGCGCCATGTGCGAGTATTATCGCGCGCCGGTCGATCATCTGCTGCCGCTGGCCGCCCATGTGCCACTGGAGCAGGCTGTGCAGGCGCAGCAGCTGGGCACAGTGCTCTATGCCTGCCAGGCGCTGCCAGATCTGCGCGGCAAGTCGGTCGCCGTCATCGGACAGGGCTCGGCGGGCTTGTGGTTCAACGAAGCGCTGCGGCGGCTGGGCGCGGACAAGATCATCGCGCTGGATGTCAAAGCGTATCGGCTCGCCTACAGCCGGCGCTTCGGCGCGACGCACACCATCTGCAACGCGGCCGCAAGTCCCGCCCCGGCCCTGCGCGAGATTTGTGGCGGAGAGCTGCCCGATGTGGTCATTGAAGCGGCTGGCGAAGAAGAATCGATTCGCCTGGCTGTGGATATCACGCGGCGCGGCGGCTTCATCTTGTGGTTTGGCGTGCCACGCTTCGCGACGATGGACTTCCCCTTCTTCGAGTTGTTTTGGAAGACACTGCAAACGCGCGGCATGGTGGGGGCGGCGGAAGACCCTGGGCATGCCTGCACGCGGCGGGCGCTGGACTGGATCAGCCGTGGCGAGGTCGATGCGGCGGCGATGATCACGCACACTTTCAAATTTGACGATGTCTTCGAAGCCTATGCCCTGCACCGCCTGCAAGACGAGGGCGCGGTGAAAATTGTGATTGATATGGAAACGTAAATCATCCACCACAGAGGTGCAGGAGAGGGTTAATATGAGCGCGCCCGACAGCATCTACAAATTGGTCGAGAAATTCACCCGCGACAAGCCCGGCAGCGAAACTGAAGTGCGGGTGCAATTTGTCGATCCGCTGTTTGCGGCGCTGGGCTGGGACCTGCAAGACAAGCGGCAGGTGCGGCATGAAGCGCGCGTGATCATCCGCGAAGCCGGCCTCGAGCGCTCCAAGCGCCCCGATTACAGCTTCCAGATTGGCAACAGTCCAGATTTCTTCGTCGAAACGAAGATGCCGCATGTGAACCTGGAGCGAAACCCCATCCCGGCTTTTCAGCTGCGGCGTTATGGCTGGTCGGGCAACACGCCGGTCAGCGTCTTGACTGACTTTGAAGAATTCAGCGTCTATGATTGCCGCATCCAGCCACAGCGCAGCGACCCCGCAGCAACGGCGCGCCTGCGTTATTATCAATATGGCGATTACATCGACAAATGGGACGAGCTTGAAGCGCGCTTCAGCCGTAAAGCGGTGGCGCAAGGGGCGCTGCGCGACTGGATCGAAGGCGAGCGGGTTCGCGGCTTTTCCCGCGTCGACCAAGCCTTCCTGCGCGAGATGGAAGATTGGCGCGAGCTGCTGGCGAGAGACATCGCCCTGCACAACCGCGAGCTCAGCCAGCGCCAGCTTAACCTAATCGTCCAGCGCACGATCGACCGCATCGTCTTCCTGCGCATCGCCGAAGACCGCAATATCGAAGCCTATGGGCGCCTGCGCAGCGCGGCCGCCGCCAACAAGCCTGTCTATGCCGAATTGAAGCGGCTCTTCAGCGCAGCCGACGACAAATACAACTCGGGCTTGTTCCACTTTGGGGCAGAAGCGCGCGCCAGCCAGCCCGACCGCCTTTCGCTGAACATCCACATCCCCGACGAGCCGCTGCGCCACATCATCAAAAACTTGTATTTCCCTTTCAGCCCCTACGAATTTTCCGCGCTGCCCGCCGACATCCTCGGGCAGGTCTACGAGCGCTTCCTCGGCAAGGTCATCGAACTCAGCGCGAGCGGGGCGGTGCGCGTCGAAGCCAAGCCCGAAGTCCGCAAAGCCGGCGGCGTCTATTACACGCCCAGCTATATCGTCGACTACATCGTAGAGAACACGGTCGGCGCGCTGCTCAAAGGCAAAACGCCAGCCGATGCGGCAACCCTGCGCATCCTCGACCCCGCCTGTGGCAGCGGCTCCTTCCTGGTCGGCGCGTATCAATGTCTGCTCGACTGGCACTTGAATTACTATCGAGAGCATCCGCGCCAATTCCGCAACCGCCGCCGCGAAACCACCGATGGCATGATGCTCACCACCGCCGAGAAGCGCCGCATCTTGCAGAACAATATCTATGGCGTCGACCTCGACCAAAACGCGGTGGAAGTGAGCAAGCTCTCGCTGCTGCTGAAGATGTTGGAGAACGAAAGTGCCGCGGCTGGCGCGCAGACGCTGATGTTCGCGGCTGGCGGACGCATCCTGCCCGACCTCAGCGACAACATCAAATGGGGCAACTCGCTGGTCGGCAGCGACTTCTTCCGCGGATCCCAGGCGGGGCTCTTCGACAATGAAGAAGCGATGCTGCGCGTCAAGGCTTTCGATTGGGACAGCGAAGATGGTTTTGGCGCGATCATGGCGGCGGGTGGATTCGATGCGGTGATTGGGAATCCGCCTTATGTTGATTCCGAATGGATGACGCTATACCACCCAGAAGAAAGAGCCTATTGCACTTCAAAGTATGCAGCCGCATCAGGTAATTGGGACTTGTTCTGCGTCTTCATTGATAAGGCATTGAGTCTGTGTCGGGACAATGGCATATCAAGTCTGATTGTGCCGAACAAGTTGGGTAGCGCGAGCTACGCAAAAGGCGCAAGAAAAGTCGTAGCTAATGAAAATCAATTGCAACTGATTCGAGACTATTCTCATGTTCCTGTATTTCCCGTCAGCGTATATCCAATTATCTATATCGCCCGAAAAACAGCCCAGCGCGACAGACCTGTGGTATACGAACGAATGCAAGAAACAGTAGGCAGTCCGATTGTAAAAGAGCACTATGAGCTAGATTATCAAAGACACTTCGGTAATCCCAACGACACTTGGAGGGTTTTCGGTCGAATAGACGAGGGGCAAATCCTCGAAAAGATCGAGGGTACGAATCCTCGGCTAGGCGAGATCGCAGATGTTCTCGGAGCCGCAACGGTCTCGGAAGCGTATCATATCAAGCCCCTTATTCACGAAGCGGAAGATTATCCTGATTACCGCCTTAGAATGGCAAACAGTGGGACTATTGACAGGTTTTCTTTCCTCTGGGGGCAAAAGAAATTTCGTTACATCAAGCGCCAGATGGACAGACCTGTTATCCCGGTTCAGAATGAGAGAGCATTACCTATGCGCCGTCTTCAGCAAGCCAGAACACAGAAAGTTATTATAGCCGGGATGACCAAGCGGCTAGAGTGTGCGTTGGATTACGACGGAAATATTCTGGCAGGTAAATCGACAACGATAGTAATGAGCGAAGACTTTGACTTGAAGTATCTGGTCGGTGTACTAAACAGCGATTTAGTAGACTACTACTACAACGCAACGTTTGGAGGCAACAAACTAAGTGGCGGATACTTACGAATCGGCCCACCGCAAGTAAAGACTATTCCTATCCGCACAATCGACTTCGACAACCCCGCCGATGTCGCCATGCACGACAAGATGGTCGAACTTGTCGACGAGATGCTGGACAGACATAAGCAGTTGCCGGGCTTGACGGGTGAAGGGCGCAAGATGGCCGAGCGGCTGATTGCGACGGTGGATGGTGAGATTGACGCGCTGGTGTATCGGCTGTATGGGTTGAGTGAGGGTGAGGTGCGGGTTGTGGAAGGCTAACCCCAACCCCCGGCCCCTTCCCCAATGCCTTGGGGAAGGGGAGCTAAATCAGTCGGAATCGTGCCTCTGAAGAGGCTTCGATGTCTATGCGAATGCGCGGCGAAACCTTCCCCCCAATGCTTTGGGGGGACCGAGGGGGTAGAAGGTGAAAGACACTAAAGGCTGGGCGCATACGCACACCGACCGCGCCATACACCAGGACATAAAGGAACGCGCTCGTTTCATGCGACAAAACCCTACGCGAGCCGAACAAATCTTATGGCGAAGGCTACGAGGCAAGCAAATTGGCGGTCTCCGTTTCCGCCGCCAACATCCGATTAACCGCTTTATCGTCGACTTCTATTGCGCCGAAGCCAGACTGGTTATCGAAGTGGATGGCTCGGTTCATAATGAGCCTGGTCATGCTGAATACGATAAAGACCGGCAGCGCTTCTTGCAGGCATTAGGATTGACTGTGCTGCGTTTTAGCAATGCGCAGGCGCTTCGCAAAACCGATGCCGTTGTAGAAGCTATTGCCGAAGCTGTAAGGGCTCAGTGTGGAAGGCTAACCCCAGCCCCCGGCCCCTTCCCCAACGCATTGGGGAAGGGGAGCTAAGGGAGGCGGAATCGTGCCTCTGAAGAGGCTTCGATGTCTATGCGAATGCGCGGCGAAACCT
>JAPOSR010000059.1 GCA_026709625.1 Chloroflexota bacterium | reverse complement strand
CATTTCGCCCAATCTATTCGAGATTCTGGGCGCGCAAGGCGCCGGCGTGGACTACAATATGAGCTACATCACCCCCATCTTTCAGGGTGCGCTTTTTTTCAATCTGGTCTTTATGTTTCACGCGGCGCTTTCGGCACAGGGAGAAACGCGCCCCTTCCGCAATTTTCTCGCGCTGGGCTTTGCGCTGAATCTGATTTTGGATCCCTGGTTTATCTATGGCGGATTGGGTCTGCCGGCGCTGGGCATCGCTGGTGTTGGCGTGGCGACATCGCTGATTCAAGCATTGGGCAGCGTCTATCTGGGCTGGCGGGCGGCGCGTTCGGGCATTTTTGCCGGCTTCCGCGCGCGCTGGCTGCTACCCGATAGGTCGCGCATCTGGCAGATTATCAAGCAGGGCGCGCCGCCTGCGCTGGACTTGAGCACAGTGTCGGTCGGCGGCTTTGTGGTAACTTATTTTGTCAGCCGCTTTGGCAGCGATGCAGTGGCTGCCTATGGCATCGCCAGCCGGCTGGACGGGTTGATCTGGATTCCGCTGGTGGGCTTGGATGTGGCGACTTTGGTGCTGGTCGCCCAAAACAACGGCGCGCGCCGCTATGATCGCATGTGGACGGCGTACCACACCGCGCTGCGCTATGGATTCGCGCTTATGATCATCAGCGGCGTCGTGGTTTTTGTCTTCGCCTACGAATTGGTCAGCATCTTCACCGCCGAGCCAGCCATCATCGAAACCGGCGTGGTTTATATTCGCATCAGCGCGCTTTCGCTGTGGTCAAAGCCCTTGGGTTTTATCGGCTTCGCAGCGCTGCGCGGCATCAAGAAACCCCTGCTGCCCATGGTCATCAGCATGATGCGCATGATCGTGCTGCCGGCGCTGATGCTGCATGCGCTGGTGAGCGTGCTGGATGGCGGCTTGTTAAGCATCTGGTGGACGATCACGGGCATCACAGTGGCAACAGGTCTGTTTGCTGGGTTTTGTGTGCAGAGGTTGATGCCGCGGGCAGCGACTATAGCTGCACCACCAAGGTAGTCAGGTATTCGAGCTGGCGGTCGGTGGGCGCGCCCTCCGCCGTATGCACGAGCAGGTTCTGCGGCGCTGCGTTTTCTTCGTCCGGCGTTTCGTACATGCCCAGCAGCAGTGGATAGTCGCCGGCTGGCAAGTCGCAGGGCAGTTTCAGCTTGCGCTCGTCAAAATAGAGCGGGCCGGGTTGCCAAAGCGAAGTGGGATAGATGCCGCCTGGCACGGCGTCGCTGTTCACGACTCCCTGCCCATTTGCGCCGGCGATGACCAAGGTGCTGCTATAAAGTTTGTCGAGCGGCTGCGCAGCCGACCACCAGGTATCGATGGAGACCAAAGCGCAAGGCTGCACGATGTGGTCATTGTTCAACTGCCAGGCTCGCAAAACAATATCTTCGCCAAAGCGCAGCAGTGGCGCGGCTTCGGGCGGCTGGCGGCGATATTCCCGCATCTCCAGCCCGCGATAATAGGTCTCGCCGCGAAATCTCACCGCGCTGTAGAGCGAAAACTCGTCTTCAATCGCCCTCAGCATTGCCTCGCCGGCCGGGTAGCTGTTGCCCAGCGCCAGCCACAGTCGTTGGCTGTCGACCAGGTAGTTGGGCGGTCGCGTCGCATCGTCAGGGTATCTGCGCGTATCCAGCAGCGCTTCATCAAAGCGGATCGGCGCGCTGGCTATGGCATCAAGCCCCTGTCCGCTGAAGTGAAAGATGTCGCCGCGGCCGAGGCTTAGCCGCGAACGCTCTTGCAAATAATAATTGATGGCGATATTTTCCCACAATTCTCGCGCCATTACAGCGAAGTGGTCATGGGCTGGGTCGGCATGCCGGTCGAGATGGGCGACAATCTCCCAATAACCGCCATTGCTGCTGTGCGAGCGGAATTGCGTAATATACGGGAAGCAGAAAAACAGCGCCGCCAGCAGCTGCAAGGATACAGGCAGGTGGCGCAGTGGCAAACAAGCCAGCAGGACGATGAATGGCGCGGCTATCAGGAAATGGCGCGGCGTGACGCTGGGAACGAACAAGTTCACTAGCAGCGGCAAAACCAGCAGCATCAGCAGCGAAAGCAGCAGCCAGCCTTCTCGCCACCAAGCCGGGAAGCGCATGGTTTCGCCCCAAGGCGCATGGTCAGCTTGCGTTGACGCGCGGCGTCCTAGTGACGAAAAACACTTGCCCAGGGCGAGAAGGATGCCGCCAGCCAGCAAAAACAGCCCCAGCGACTCGGGGCGAAAGCGCAGATGGTCATGCAGGACTTGCAGCCCCAGCCAGTCCGTGTTGATATTGTGGTTGATGCTGCCGCTGTGCCCGCCAAAGTTGAGAAAAGCGCGGTAGGCGATGACAATGCCCAAAGCCAGCACAAAGGCGGCTTCGCGACGCTGGCGGCGCAGGTCGAGGCGCGCAACAAGCAAAATGCCCAGCATTTGCGCGATATACACATACGCCAGATAGGGATGCGCAAAAGCGGGTAGAATCGTCACCATGCCCAGTAGCCAACCGCGGCGGCGATTGGGCAGACGGACGAAGCGCAGCAGCGCCCAAGGCAGCCCGACCGCGCCAAGCGCCAGCGCCGCGTAGGGGCGCGCTTCGTGGCTGTAAAACGAGAAGAGACTGTATGTGCCCAGCAGCATCAGCGCCAGCCAGCCAACGCGCCGACCATACAAATCAGCCGCCAGCCGGTAAAACATAGCCAGCGTCAGTGTTGTCGTCAGCAGCGAGAAAAAGCGCACGATGCCTTCGCGGTGCCCAAACAGATGCAGCCAAATATCTTGCAAAAAGTTGGGCGGAGGCAGCTGGTAAAGCGTCTGGGCGACATGCGCCGGCAAACCAACCTCGCGGATATTCTGCAAGGCATAATGCACATCCCAGGCTTCGTCCTGGCGATACGCGCGGTTATGAAAGTGATGCGCTTGAACAAAGATGAGGAACAGGATCGTCAGCGCGGGCAGCAGGATTCGGGCTATACTGGGGAGTGGCTGGGCGCTCATCTGCCTCACTGCGGTCCGTGTATCGTCCGCTTGTCATTGTAGGCTTGAACGCGACGATCAACAAGCCAGCGCCAGGGCGGGGCTTTTAAGCGCGCGGCGAGGATATGAGGCGGTTCAATGACAATCATCCGCTGCCCATCGTGCGATGGCTTTGGCTGGTTCGAAGACGAAATCGGCGCAGGCATAGACTGTGATTGGTGCGCCGGCGCGGGCTATGTGTATCGGGATGCGGCCGGGCGCGACCTGCCGATTCCCCGCGCCGACTATCTCCAAGTCGCGGCTGAGCTCGAAGCGCTGGAAGCGGAGCGGCTGCGCGAGATGGGCTATCGGGGCGAGGCAAAAAAACCTTGGCAGCAGCAGATCCGCCAAGGCACGCGGCTCGGGCGCGATCCCTACACAGACGACAAACGATAAATAGCGCCGTGTTGCCAGCCCTGCGTGATTTATCGCATCATCACAAAGTCATCGCCGCACCCGGCGCTAGCACGACCGGCTCTGCCTCGGTTTCGGCAGCGACGCGCTCTGCCCAAGCCCCAGCATCTTGCTCGATGGGCGGGAAGGTGTTGTAGTGCATGGGCAGAACAATGCGTGGACGAAGCAGCTTGACCGCTTTTAGCGAATCGTCTATGCCCATGGTGAAGCAATCGCCGATGGGCAGCAGCGCCACATCCAGCCCTTCCTCGCCAATAAGCTGCATATCGCTGAACAGACAGGTATCGCCAGCATGATAGATGACAGCGCCGCCGCCGCGGATCACAAAGCCGTTGGGCTGTCCGCCATAGGTGCCATCGGGGAAAGATGAACTATGAAAGGCGATTGTCCATTTGGCGCTCATCCAGTCATTGCGATAGGCGCCGCCGGGATTACCCTGATACACATTCTGGACGCCGTGGCGGGTGTACCAGTCGCCCATCTCGAAATTGCAGACGACCAGCGCGCCAGTGCGTTTGGCGATCTCGACCGAATCGCCGACATGGTCGCCATGCGCGTGCGTCAGCAAGATAACTTCCGCATCCAGGTCTTTGGCAGCGGACTTGGCCATAGGGTTGCCGCTGATGAACGGATCGACCAAGAGTTCGTGCCCGTCGATGCTCAGTGCGTAGGCTGAATGACCCAGCCAGCGGATGGTAACTGCCATGCCAGTCTCCTTGCGCTTGGATTCGTTTGTGTAGGGGGAGTGTAGCCATTGCGCGCGCGGATTGCGAATCGGCAACCAGCCTGCCATTCGGCGCGTATGCTTTGTACGATAGACGCAGGACACTCAACCAGGTGAGGAGAGAACTCATGTCAATCGGAAGAATCGCGCTGTTGCTGATTGTTGCGCTGTTGGTGGGCGCTGTCGGCGGCATATTTGGCTATATCTATGTTACGAGCGGCAGTGGCGAGCCGAGTATGTCGGTGGAAGATGCGCTGGCGACACGCCAAGCCAATGAAGCGCTCATCAGCGATGCGGTCGGCACAGCAGTCGCCCAAGCCGCAAGCGAAATCATCCCGGCGGCTTTGGACGCGGCTATGCAAGCCGAACGAGCCCGCCAGCCAGTCGCATTCAGCATTGTGCCCGCCGAAAGCCAAGCCAGCTTCACGCTGGATGAAGACCTGCGCGGCGTGCGCACGACTGTGGTGGGCATAACCAGCGATATCGGCGGCGCGATTCAAGTTGTGCGCGGCCAGCCTGCTCAGTCGACCATCGGCGATATTCTCATCAGCGCGCGCACTTTGACAACCGACAACGATTTCCGCAACCGCGCCCTGCGCAGCCGCATCCTTTTCTCTGCCCAAGACGAACATGAATTTATCGTCTTCGAGCCGCGGGAACTGAGCAATTTCTCCGCCGACAGCATCGCCATGGGCGAGTCAATCGGCTTCGACATCAGCGGCGATTTGACCGTGCGCGGCGTTACGCAGCCCGTCACGTTCGCGGCGCAGGTGACGCTGGACAGCGAGCGGCAAATCAGCGGCAGCGCGGCGACCACCGTGCGCTATGCCGATTTCGGCTTGACCATCCCCGATGTGCCGAGCGTGTCGTGGGTGGCAGACGAAGTCGAGCTGCGCCTGGACTTTGTGGCGCGGGCGAGCTGAACAGACAACATTCACCACAGAGGACTCGTGTAGGGGGCGATGCAGGGTCTCGCCCACATTTGTCCACGCATTTGCAACTGTTATAATCTTAACAAGGTCAACAGCGAAAGGCAGCGATTCATCATGGCTATCCGCGAGCGGCACATCTCTGTCGACCAATTCCAGGAAATCGTCGCAGCGCCCGAAAACCAGGGCTGCAACCTGGACTTGGTAGAAGGGATTGTCATCGAAATGTCAAAGCCTAAACTGCTGCACTGTCGTATCGGCCAACCTTGTATTTGAGATCGCGTCCTATGTGAGAGCGAATGACGCGGGCTATACGGCGGATGGCGCGACCATCCTGCGCGAAGATGATGTACTTACTGGCGGCGATGTGCTGCCGGGCTTAGAGCTGCGCGTCGGCGATATGTTTCCCTAAATTAGTTTCCAGATAAGCTACTTTTTAACTGCTTCACACAGGAAGGCAATGAAAGTGATTGAATTCTTCAAGAAAATTCCTCATCGGGTTCGGGCTGTGGTTGCCAGCCGTCCCGAAGCTTCACTCATTCTATTTGTGCTCATCGTTGCGTCGGTATCAGTGGCAGGTTACGCTCGTTATCAATATGTACAGACAGAACTCGCCGCTCAACAGGACATCCGCTATAGACTGCAAAAGGGCTTTGATGGCTGGCGAGATGATCTATCCAACCGACTCGCCGATGTGGGGAACAGCATTCAAGAGACTATGCAGGGGGTGGATAGCTTTGTTGGCGGCGCTTTGGGCATCGGTGCCTATGTCGTTCGCGCCACACGAGACTTCATCAGCAATCTGTATATTATGGTGCCAGTGATCGCAATCTACTTTGCTGTCGGCTTTTTCGGCACAATAAAGATGCGTGTAGCCACTTTGCTTGGGTTTATTGTTGCATTCTGGATATCGACTAGCCTGGGCATCGTTGTGGGAAGCATCATCGGTCTTTCGGCGATGGCTTGCCTGCTCCTGTTGAATAAGTTTGACCCTCGCTTGCTAAGGGGAATTCAGCACTTGCTAGGACGCCTCGTTAACTTTATTCGCGAGCGACGGCAAGCCCGCCCCGCAACCGAAGAAACTTCAAACGACTAGAAGGATCAAACAAAGCTTGCTGCCGGGCTTTGAGTTGCGCGTCGGCGATATGTTTCCCTAAGCTATCCCCGCCCCAAACATTCCGCCTCTGCTTATGCCCCCCAATCATTTGGGGTGACGGTTCGGCATGCGAATGACATAGACTCACTGACATAGCGTATGCTGCGCAAGATAATCAATTGAATTGCCTGAGGGCAGGTTTTTGCTGAGCCGGGCTGTGGCGATTCTGTTGTGGAGCAGGCACGGGTACGCCGCGTTTAAGCCTGAAGTAGATGTAATCTTCGCTGAGGACAATCAGCGCATTCCGGGCGGATAGAGGAGAATCGCCTTCTGCGACGCAGGCCGGCAACTCGGGCATATACGCCACCCATGTCGCTTTGCCTTCTGGCGCTTCTTCTCTTTCCACAACGATCTGATAGTTGCGCGCTGCCAGCGCTTTAGCCTGATCAAGCAGTTCCTGGTCCATCTCTATGCCCTTCTCAGCTCATTGAGCTCGCCCACCACATGAAGCAATCGCTTCACGATGTATATCCGTACAGGGTCGCTTGCCGGCAGTACCAAGTCCAGATGCGGGAAATCTGGATGGTAGAATATGATGTGGCTTCCGCGCCCCCGTTCAGTTTCTTATTCGAAGCCAGCCCATCGCAGTACCCTCACAACATCGCGTCTTGACCAGTTGCGTTGTCGCTGACGCATTTGCGCCAGCATTCTCTCTGCCTTGGGCGGCATCTACGATCTGTTGCCATTCCCGCCATTCGTCCGCGAGCGGCGCTGCGGTCGTTTGCGCGGCAGACGCATCGGCAGCTTGTGGCGGCGGTTGCCATCAAATTGATAGAGCGCGTTCGCCACCGCGCCGGCTGTGGGCACCAAGCCGATCTCGCCCACGCCCTTCGCGCCATAGGGTCCGTAGGGGTCGGGCACTTCGACGCCGATGATTTCCATCTCGGGCATGTCTTTGGCGCGCAGGATGCCGCATTTGCGCAACATAGTGCTCTTGGGCACGGCGCCGTCCATCGGCAAGTCTTCGCTGATGGCATAACCCAAGCCCATGTGAATCGAACCTTCCAACTGCCCTTCAAAGAGCGTGGGGTTGAATATGCGTCCGGCATCGTGCGCGGCGACGATCTTCTCCACCTGGCCATCATCGTCCAGGATGACCAATTGCGTGGCATAGCTGTAGCTGTAATGCGTGTAGACTTTCTCTACAAAAGCGCCGGGCTTGGTCGTCCAGTCGACAGTGAATTCGCCCTCGTACTGCCGCCCGACCAATTCTTCCAGCTTGTGATATTCCAAGTCGGCTTTGAACCGTTTGCAGGCGTCGATGATGGCGTTGCCAACCAGCGATGTCCCGCGCGAGGCGGTCGTCATGCCCGTGACCATCTCCGACTCGGTGGCGACGCGCACTTCGACCCGCGCCGGGTCGATGCCCGTTTCGGTCACCAGCGCTTGCACAGCCATGGTATGCACGCCCTGCCCCATCTCGGTCCAGCCGTGATCAATGATTACCTTGACGCCTTCAGCGCCCCCGGCATTGAGATGAGAGTCGGCCACGACCGAAATCATAACTTTGGATGAGTCGGGCATGCCATTGCCGATGCCAGTATTCTTGATGCCACAGGCGATGCCAGCAAATTTGGCGCTGCGGAACTCGTCTTGCACGGCTTCCAGCGTGGCTTTTGCGCCAGCGCCCGCTTCGATCACTTGTCCGGTCGCGGTCATATCGCCGTCATCCAGCGCGTTCTGATAGCGGAACTGCCAGCGATCAAAACCGCCTTGCTCGCAAAGGTCGTCGATGCAGCTTTCCAGCGCAAATGCCGTCTGGTTCACGCCGAAGCCGCGCATCGCCCCACAGGGCAGGTTATTGGTATAGACAGCCGTGCTGACAATATCCGTGGCGGGGAAGTTGTAAGCGCCGGTGGCATGCCCGGCCGATCGTTCCAGCACTTTCATGCCCACCGAGGCATAGGCGCCGGTATCGCCGACGAAGCGACCTTTGCAGAAGCTCAACATGCCCGCGTCATCACAGCCGATGGTGTATTCCATCCAGATGGGATGCCGCTTGGGGTGCATCAAGATCGACTCGTCGCGCGTGAGCCGCACCTTGACCGGTACGCCTAGCAGGTAGGCAGCCAGCGCCGCATGCCCTTGCACAGACAGGTCTTCCTTGCCGCCAAATGCGCCGCCATTGGGCACCAGCACAACATTGACCGCCGCTTGCGGCAAGCCCAACAACTTGGCGATCTGCGCGCGGTCTTCAAATACGCCCTGCCCCTGCGACAGCGCTTCGACCCCTCCCGTAGAGCTTGGGTAAGCAATGCAGGCTTCTGGCTCCATAAAGCCATGCTCAATCATCTGGGTCTCATAGATGCCGTGGCTGATATAAGCCGCTTCCTCCATCGCTGTTGCCACATCGCCGCGACTGGTGATGGACTGTGAGAGGATGTTGCCGCCTTCGTGGAGAGACGGGCTGTCTGCCAACATAGCGGCGTGCATGTCGGTCACTGGTTCCAGCACTTCATACTCAACCTGGATCAGCGCGACAGCTTCGCGGGCGATTGCATCTGTTTCGGCGACCACGCAAGCCAGCACATCGCCGACATAGCGAGTGGTCTCGCCCAGCCCGATCATCAGCGGCCAATCCTGGCGAATCAAGCCGATATGGCGGTCGCCGGGGATGTCGTCGGCTGTGATGACGCGCAAAACGCCCGGATGCGCCGATGCCGCGCTGGTATCCATAGACCGCAGAACAGCGCGCGGATGATCGCTAAATTTCAATGCGCCGACCACCAGCCCGTCCATGTGGATATCATCGACATAGCGATGCTGGCCCAGCACCAAGTCTTGCGCGTGATATTTGGGCAGGCAGGTGCCGATGCTGCCAGCGACTTCGGGCAGGTCGATCTCTTCTTCGTTGCGGATGGCGTCTGCGGCGCATTGAATGGCATCGACGATCTTTTTGTAGCCGGTGCAGCGGCACAGGTGCGGCGTCAGCGACTTTTCGATATCGGCGCGGCTGGGCTCTGGATTGTGATTGATGAGGGTGTTGGCTTGCATGACGATGCCAGGAATGCAGAAACCGCACTGCACGCCGCCCTCGCGCACGAAGGCATTGGCAAAGACTTGCTGCCGATACTCGCCCAGCCCTTCGGTGGTGGTGACAGACCGTCCAGCCAGCTTGTCCATTTTGGTGACGCAAGCCAGCAGCGCCTTGTCATCGACCTGGACAACGCAGCAGCCACAGGCCGCCTGCGGGGCGCAGCCATCTTTTGGCGAAATGATGCCCATCTCATCGCGCAGCCAGCTCAACAACGGGAGTTGCGGGTCGCCAGCATAGCTTATCGCGCGTCCGTTCAAAACAAATTGGATCATTGAGAAGCGTCTCCTATCTGGTTTGGCAGCCAGCCAGGCGCTTTTCGATAGGCAAGCCCTAGGTCCGTGGGGCACGACCTGCAACTGGTCAATTCATTATTGCGCGTATGGCTGAAATCTGCAAGCAAATTGTCGGCGGCGCAGCCCCCACAGCCCCGCGGAATCGTCGCGGATAGGCAAGCTGGCGCGGACTGGGCGGGACTTGCATGCTGCGGAAGCGCTGGGGGGAAACCGCCCCTTCCCGCGCTCTGGGGGCGAGTGCCGGAGGATAGGGGCTGTATTCGCGCGACTTGCTTGGACTTGCTTCTGTGCCTCTGTGGCGAATCGCTTCTGCGCTACAATCCGCATACGCGCCCACAAGAAACAAAGGCATGGCGATGTCATTGGCAAACAAGGTTGCTCGGCGCTTCAGCGCGGAATTCGGCGAGGCTCCCGCCTTCATCGCGCTCGCGCCGGGACGCGTCAACCTCATCGGCGAACACACCGACTACAACGATGGCTTCGTCTTTCCACTGGCTATCGACCGCGCCGCCTGGATCGCCCTGCGGCCCCGCGCCGACCGTTGCGTGCGCGTCATTTCCCTCGACATGGCGGAAGACCAGTCTTTTGACCTGAGCGACTTGCCCCGCCCAGACGCGCCTCGCTGGATCGACTACATCATCGGCGTGGCTTGGGCATTGCAGCGAGGCGGCTATCGGCTGACGGGCTGGGAAGGCGTGTTGGCTGGCGATGTGCCCATCGGCAGCGGTCTGTCATCATCGGCGGCGCTGGAGCTGGCGGCGGCGCGGGCATTCTATTGCGTGAGCGGCTTCGCATGGGACGCGGCGCAGATGGCGCGGGTCGGACGCGCTGCGGAAAATGAGTGGCTGGGCATTCAAACAGGCATCATGGATCAGATGATCTCGGCGGCGGGCGTGGCAGGGCGCGCTTTGCTGATCGACTGCCGCAGCCTGCAAACCACCCCCGCCCCCCTGCCAGCCGCAACCTCCATCGTCATCTTGGATACCGGCACGCGGCGCGGACTGGTCGATTCCGCCTACAACGAACGGCGGCGGCAGTGCGAAGCAGCTGCGCGGCGCTTTGGCATAGCGGCATTGCGCGATATCGACCTGGCGACATTCACCAGGCGAGCCGACGAACTCGAGCCGCTGATTCGCCGGCGGGCGCGGCATGTCATCAGCGAAAACGAGCGCACCCTGCAAGCGCGAGACGCTATGTTGGCGGGCGATGCCGAGGCGCTGGGCAAGCTGATGGTCGCCAGCCACACCAGCCTGCGCGACGACTTTGAAGTATCCAGCCCGGCGCTGGATGCGATTGTCAACTGCGCCACTGCCGACCCGAGCTGCTATGGCGCGCGCATGACCGGCGCGGGATTTGGCGGCTGCGCGGTCGCTCTGGCGCGAATAGAGGATGCAGAAGACTTTGCGCGCAGAGTCGGCGCGGAGTATGAAGCCACGACGGGCAACAAGCCAGCGCTCTATGTAACTCACGCCAGCGCGGGCACAAGGTCCATAAAAGCGGATAGCATCGCATCATTGTGCTAAGATAGGCGTATTGTGCAGCATAGCACCAGGAGACAGCCCCTTTTGGACTCATTGAAGCTGGCGCATGATATTGTCGACATCATCGAAGACCGCAAGGCAGAAGATATCCTGCTGCTCGACCTGCGCCCCGACCAACTTATCGCCGACTTTTTCGTCATCTGCAGCGGCGACAACGAGCGGCATCTGCGCGCGCTGATCGAAACAGTCCGCCTGGATGTCAAAGACAAGCACAGCAAACTGCCTTTTGCCAACGAAGGCACGGCGGAAAGCGGCTGGGTCGTGATGGACTATGGCGATGTGGTGGCGCATTTCTTCGCGCCCGAAAAGCGCAAATACTATGCGCTCGAAGACCTGTGGGATGCGGCTGGGCGCGTCATGCTGCGCATTCAGTAGCAAACAGGCGGTTCAGCTTCGCGGCACCAGCCGATTCAAAGCCGACTGCGCCACAAACACCAGCCCAAAAAGCGCGCTGAGCATAAGCACGATGCAAGCGCCAGACGGAATATCCAGGTAATATGACGCATAAAAGCCGACAATGCCGCTGACAATTCCCAATAGACTGGCGATGCCCAGCATGTGATGCATGCGCTTGACTAGCAGCCGCGCCGTGGCCACTGGCGTAATCAGAAGCGCCAGCATCAGCGCGATGCCCACAGCCTGCAAACTGACGACGATGGTGACGGCGATCAATATCAACAGCAGCAGGCGCAGCGCCTCAGCCGGCAGCTTCAAACTGTAGGCCAGGCTCAGGTCGAAGCTGATGATGAGGAACTCTTTGTAAAATAAGCCAATGATGACCAGCACGCCGGCAGTCATGGCAGCCATGATGAGCAGGTCTTGCTGGCTGATGCCGTTGATGCTGCCGAAGAGAATGTGCGCCAAGTCGATGGCGTAGCTGGATTGCGTGCTGATGATAGCGATGCCCAGCGCAAACATGGTGACGAAGACGATGGCGATGGCGCTGTCTTCTTTCAGCTCTTGCTTGCGGGTTAACCAGGCGATGACCAGCGCCGAGAAGATGCCTGCGCCCAAGCCGCCAAAAAAAAGATTGCTGCCGATGCTGCCGCCACTGGCTGCATAGGACAGGGCGACGCCGGGCAGAACAGAATGCGCAAGCGCATCCCCCAAAAATGCCATGCTCCGCACCATCACAAAACAGCCGACAATCGCGTTGAGGCCGCCGACCAAGATCAGCGCCAGCATGCCCCGCTGGATAAAGCTGTATTGCAAAGGCTCGGCCAGGAAAGCCGCCAGGTCCATATCAAGCAGGTCCTTCTGGCTTGCGAGACAGCATCAGCAGGTCCTTGCCAACCACAGAAATGCTGGCGCCAAATGCCTGCCGCAGCAACTGGGGATCCAGTATGTCGTCAGGCGCGCCAAATGCCACGGTCTCGCCTTGTCGCAGCACGAGGATCTTGTCAAAGCGCTGAGCGGCGTTTTCGATGTGGTGCGTCGCCATCAGGATGGTGATGCCCTGCCTGGTCATGATGTCCAGCGCCTCGCTGATCTCGCCTTCAGCATGTTGGTCGACGCCAGTAAAGGGCTCGTCCAGCAGCAGCACGCGGGAATCTTGCGCGAGGGCGCGAGCGATAAAGACGCGCCGGCGCTGCCCGCCACTGAGCTCGCTAATCTGTCGCTTTGCCAGATGACCCAGGCTCAAATGCTCCAGAATATCGCGGACAGCTTGATGGTCAGCGCGCCGCGGCAGCCGAAACCAGCCGATATGCCGGCTGCGCCCCATCATCACGACATCATAGACCGAAGCCGGAAAGCTCCAGTCGATGTCGTTTTGCTGGGGCACATAGCCAACCAGGCTGTGGCTGCTATAGCAGTCTTCGCCACAGACCGAGATGCTGCCCGAGCTGAACTGCAGCAAGCCGACGATGGCTTTGATGAGCGTACTCTTGCCAGCGCCATTGGGTCCGATGACAGCGACGCGCTGGCCCGCTTCGATTGTGAAGCTGATGTCGACAAGAGCGTGCCGGTTGCCTGGATAGCCCGTCCCCAGTTGATGGACGACCAGCGCCGCCTGCACGCCCTTTTTTGCTGCCATTGACTGGTCTCTTGCCCGCTCTCAGCCGCTCAGCGCTTCAACGATAGTCGTGAAATTGTAGCGCATGTAGTCCAGGTAGGCGCCGGCAGGCCCATCGACATCTCCGAGCGAATCGGTGTAGAGCGGCGCGATTTCGACGCCAGTTTCGGCAGCGATAACCTGCAATATCCTGTCGCTGGTGGTCGACTCGCCAAAGATGGCGGTCAGTTCCCGCTCGCGGATGACATCGATCACCGCGGCGACATCGCTCGCGCTCGGCTCGACCACGGTGCTGACGCCGGGGATGACGGTGCTGACGATTTCAAAGCCAAATGTGCCAGCCAGGTAGCCCAGCGCATCGTGGGCGGTCACCAGCAGCCGCTTTTCTTCAGGCAGGTTTTCCAGCGTGGGCCAGATGAAATCGCTTTCTAGCGAGTCCAACTCCATGGCATACGCCAGCGCCAGTTCGTGATATTCGCTGGCATTGTCGGGGTCGATCTCGCTGAAGCTGTCGCGAATGGTCATCACCCAATAGACCACATTGTGTGGATCCAACCAAACATGCGGGTCGCAGGATCCTTCTTCATGGGCGTGTTCGTGCCCGTCAGCTCCGTGATCATGCCCAGCGCATTCAATATCTTCCAGCCGACCCAGCGTGGCGGAGTCGTCATGCCCATGCTCGTCATGCCCATGCTCGTCTTCCTCGTGCGCATGGTCGTCTTCTTCGGCGCTCATCGCCGCCATCTCTTCTTCGCTCATGGCTATTTCTACGCCATAGGTCGCGGCGACGCGCATGCCGATCGGGCGAGCGAATCCCGAAAAGAGCGCATTGATGTCGGCTGCCGTAGTCGAACTCGGCCATGCCGACGGGAAGGACAGGGACTGCTCATCGACCACTTCGCCATAGCTGGGGGCAATGCGCAGGTGAAAGTGGTAGGTGCCATCCTCTACTGTCCCATGAATCGCGCCCAAGAGCAGAAAGCGCATATCTGCGCAGGCTTCGTCCGCTGTTTCAAATAGCGAGACTTCGCCCAGAGACGACGGTACAGGCTGTTCGGAGAATGCGTAGTCGCAAGCCACTCCGTCAAACGCGACGCTGTCTTCGCTAAATGTCAATTCGCTGAATGGCGTGTAGTTCGCCGCCTCGAGGTATTGGCTGAGCAGATCCTGCGTCAACTCTGGCGTTGCCGCCAAAATCGCCTCATGGGCAGGTTGAATATCGGACTCGGGGAATGCCCAGACGCTTAGCCATTCACCGGAAAACAGACTTAAATCTGTGTCTTCTTCGTGCCCATGGCCGTCTTCGCCATGTTCATGATCGTCTTCCTCGTCCATGTCATGGTGAGCCGCGAACAGCGAGGCGAATTCCGCGTCATGCTCATCGCAATGGCTTTCCATATCGCCGTGGGCATGGTCATCGTGGTCGTCTTCATGCGCGTGGTCATCGTGGTCGTCTTCATGCGCGTGGTCATCGTGGTCGTCTTCATGCGCGTGGTCATCGTGGTCGTCTTCGTGCGCGTGGTCATCGTGGTCGTCTTCATGCGCGTGGTCATCGTGGTCGTCTTCATGCGCGTGGTCATCGTGGTCGTCTTCGTGCGCATGGTCGTCATGGTCGTCATGTCCATGGTCGTCATGATAATCGTACGCGCCCGCGGGCCGAATATCGATGCAGGAAGAGGCGACGACGATGTTGACATCTGCGCCAGCATTTTCGATCGCTTCGAGCAACGTTTCTTCATAGCCAATGCCGTTGATGAGCACCAGATCGGCATCGGCGACGGCGGTCATGTCGCTGGGTGTGGGGATGAAGTGGTGCGGGTCGCTGCCCCAGGGGATGAGCGTGCGGACTTCGATGAGGTCACCGGCAACATTGCGCGCCACATCAGCCAATATGCTGTGGGACGCAATCACGACAGGTTTGTTGGACTGAGCGCCGACATTGACGCCGAAAAGCAGCGCCAACATCGCCAGTGCGATGATTCGTACTTTCATGCTTGCAGCTCCTTTTTGATACACGGTATCATTTAATGATGATATGCGAAGGCGATTGTCGGCGCAAGCCTTAATTTCCGTGTACCATTTGCGATATGAATGCAGACCGAATTTGGCGTATCCCCCTGTTGACGCTCATCGTCCTTGGCTGCTGCGCGCTCTTTGTCACGGGCGGCTTGCTGGCGGCGGCTTTGCTACGCTGGGCAGAGAGCGGCGCAATCGTGGCTGAGTTGACGCCGGTGGCGCAGCGAACAATCCGCATCATCGACGCGGGACAAGCTCGCCAGCTGCGGACGGCGCTGCGCGAGCCGCTGCCTATCTTGGAGCGCGCCGGCATCGTCCTGGGCGCGGCGGACAAAATCTGGATCAATGGCGCGCTGGCGAATCAAGAAGCGCTGCCCAACTGGACTGTACCGGCCCGTCAAATCGAGATCCGCCGCGCTGTGCAGCTGCGCATCCTGGACGATGGAGCTGAGGTGACTATCGCTTCTGCCGCTGAGACGGTCGGCGAAGCGCTGCGCGAAGCGGGCATCGAACTGGGCGCGGGCGATGTGGTCAGCCGGCCGCTGGACTCGCAGCTGGACGAGGACACTGCTCTGCGCATCACCCGCGGGCTGCGCGTCCGGCTGCGGGTGGATGGCGAGGTCATAGCAATACGCACGCAGGCAAAACGGGTAGCCGACCTGCTGGACGAGCTGGGCATATCGCTGAGCAGCCTGGATTTTACGCGGCCGTCCAGGGGCGAATTGCTGAGAGCGGGCGCAGAGGTCGAGGTCCTGCGCGTCCTCGTCGAAGAGCAGGTGGAACGCGAAGAAATCGCGGCGGACAATGTCCAGTATCGCCCCGACCCGAATCTGCCTCTGGACAGAACCAGCGTGATTCAGTCGGCGCAGCCTGGCATCCGCGAGACAATCACGCGTGTGCGCTATGAAAATGGCCGCGAGGTCAGCCGCGAGACCGGCGAGCCGCAGGTCGCGCAGCCAGCGCAAGATCAGATTATCGGCTATGGCACGAAGGCGGTCGCGCTGGGCACGGTGAATACGCCGGGCGGACCCCGTGAATATTGGCGCGTGCTGTGCATGTATGCGACAAGTTATCATCCGCGCTCGACCAATGGCAACACCTTGACAGCCATCGGCGAGACCTTGCGCACGGGCATCATCGCTGCCGACCCCGACCTTATACCGTATCGCAGCGATGTATTTGTGCCCGGCTATGGAGTCGGCTATATGGCGGATACAGCCGGCTATCGCAGCTCGCCCTATTGGATCGATCTGGGCTTTAGCGATGCCGACTATACGCGCGATTGGCACGAGTATGTGAAGGTGTATCTGCTGACGCCCGTTCCCGCCAAGGTCAATTTGCTGCTGCCCGCCTGGCGGCCGATTCGCAGTGTGCCCGGCGGCTGTGGCTAAGGCGACGATGCGGACAGATGCGCCGCCAGCAAACCCGCGAACTGGCGGGGTTTTTCCAGGTGCATGTTGTGGCCGGCGCCCCTGATGATTTCCAGCCGCGCGCCGGGGATAGCTTGCGCCATGGTGGCATTGATGCGCCGAAACTTGCTGTCCAGCGCGCCGACGGCGAGCAAAGTCGGCAGCTGCAAATCTGGCAGCGCCTCCCACAAGCTGGGCTGCGCGCCTGTGCCCATGCCGCGCAGGCTGCCCGCCAAGCCAGCTGGATGACAACGCAGCCGCTGCTTTTGCTGCGCCAGCCGCGCACGAGGTGTCAGCTGCGTTTGTGATTCCCACATAGGCAGCGCCTGCCAATAGTCGACGAACCAGGCGATGCCGCGGGCTTCGATCTGGTCAGCCAACTGGTTGTCGCTTTGCTGGCGTGCCATTCGCGCCTTGTCATCGGCGATGCCCGGCGCTGCGCTCTCCAGCGTCAATGAGATACAGCGCCGCGGATAGCGCAGCGCCAGATAAAGCGCCAGCCTTCCGCCCATGGAATAGCCGAGCAGGTGGGACTGCGGAATCTCCAGCGCGTCCAGCAGACTAATGAGGTCGGCGGCGACGCTGAACATGCGCCAGGCCTCGGCGGACGCGGGCGAGTCGCTGCGGCCATGGCCCGGCAGGTCGGGCATGATTAGTTGGTGGCTCGCCCCCAGAGCTGGCGCGATGCCCTGCCAGACGCTGTGGTCGCCAGTGAAGCCATGCAGGAGCAGCAGTGGCTGGCCTCGGCCCTGGCAGCTGATGGCGTAGCTGTTGCCGCTAGCGGCGCGCAGACGCATCGTGAAAGGCTTTTTGGGCGGCGCTGCGCAGGACCTTGCCCGAGGCGCTGCGCGGCAGGTCGGCAAAAGCGAATTCGCGGGGGACCTTGTAGCGAGCCAGCCGCTGCCGAGCAAAGTCGCTCAGATCCTTTGCGGCGATTGTTGCCCCCGTCTTCAGTTGGACGAGGGCGGCGACGCGTTGCCCCCATTGCTCGTCGGGCAGGGCGAAGACCAGGACATCGTCCAGCGCCGGGTGCAGCCGCAGCGCTGCTTCGACCTCGGCTGGATAGATATTTTCGCCGCCGCTGATGATGAGGTCGCTGCGCCGCTGCAAGATGAACAAGTCGCCGTCCGCGTCCAGGTAGCCGATGTCGCCTGTGCGCAGCCAGCCATTGCGCAATGCCCGGTCGGTTGCCGGCGCATCGCCATGATAGCCGCGCATGATTGTCGCGCCCTTGACAAGCACTTCGCCCGGCGCTTCCGCCATCAACTCGCGTCCGCTTTCATCCACAATGCGCACCTGCGTGAAGGGCAGTGGCTTGCCGACGGCGCCGCTCTTGCCGCGCAGCTTCTGCGGCAGGGCTGTCGCCACCTGCGATGAAGCCTCGCTGAGCCCATAACTGGCGGCCACGGGGATGCCCTCTGCCAGGCACCGTTCGATCAAACTGGGGCGAGCCGCTTCGCCACCCAGCAGGACCAGTCGCAGCCGCGGATTCCAGGCTCTTTGCTTCGCATCCAACAGCCGCCGCAGCATGGTCGGCACCAGCGAGACGAGCGAAATGGGCTTTTCGCTCAACGCGCGATTCACTTCGTCTACATCAAAAGCGGGCAGCATCTCGACAGCTGTGCCATACATCAGCGACCGCATGATGATGCTCAGCCCGCCAACATGATAGAGCGGCAAGACGCACAGCCAGCGGTCATCGCGCAGCGCGCCAAGTATCCGCGCCGAGGCCAGGGCGCTGTGATACATGTTGCCATAGCTCAGCGCGGCCGCTTTGGGACGCCCGCTGGTGCCTGAGGTATGCACGATGACAAAGTCGTCATCAAGCTGCATCGCGCCGCAATCGTCAAAAGCGGCCGGCTGATTCAACGAGCTGGCTGGCGGATGCAGCAGGGGGCTGTTTGCGCATTGAGCGGCTTTGTCGCGCGTGTCATGTGTGCAGATGACCAGCTTGCATTGCGCCTTGTCGATCTGCCATTGCAGCTCGGGGGGGCTCAAACGCATGTTCAGCGGCACAGCGATGACGCGCATCCGCATCAAAGCCAGCAGCGTCAAGACAAAGGGCAAACAGTTGGGCATCAGAATGCCGACTCTGTCGCCGGCCCGCAACGGGCTGTGGTCTTGGATCAAGCCGCTGGTCATCGCCGCCAGCCGGTTTGCCTGGGCGAATGTTAGCTCGCTGCCCTGCTCGGCAATGAAGAGCTTGTCGGGCGCGCCTTTCGCGGTCAGCGCGAATTGCAGGGGCGAGGCAGCGACTCGCCCGCATCTGAACAACTGTCCCTCGCCAGCCACGCAGCGCGCTCAGTCAACTCGGCGGTGAAGCATTGCCATTACGAGCGGCGCGGGAACTGGCTGAAGTCGGGTTTGCGCCCTTCGAGGAAAGCATTTTTGCCTTCGCTGCCTTCATCAGTCATATAAAACAGCATGGTGGCGTCGCCAGCCAGCACCTGCACGCCGGTCTGCCCGTCCAGCTCGGCATTTAAGCCAGCTTTGATGAAGCGCAGGGCGATGGGGCTTTTGCTGAGGATCTCGCGGGACCATTGCAGGGCTTCTCGCTCCAGCTGCGCCAGCGGCACGACCATGTTGACCATGCCCATCTCTTGGGCTTGCTCGGCGCTGTATTGCCGGCACAGGAACCAGATCTCGCGGGCTTTTTTCTGCCCGACGTGCGCCGCCAGGAAGGACGATCCAAAGCCGGCGTCAAAGCTGCCTACGATGGGTCCCGTCTGCCCATAGATGGCATTGTCGCTGGAAATGGTCAGGTCGCAGCAAACATGCAAGACATGCCCGCCGCCGATGGCAAAGCCGGGCACAACCGCAATGACCGGCTTGGGGATGTTGCGGATGTAGCGCTGCAGCTGCAACACATTGAGGCGCGGCACGCCATCATCGCCGACATAACCGCTGTGTCCGCGCACTTTTTGGTCGCCGCCGGCGCAGAATGACCAGATGCCATCTTTGCTGCTGGGACCATTGGCGGTGATCCACAACACGCCGATATCGCTGTCATGCCAGGCATGCAAGACCGCTTCGGTCATTTCATCGATGGTCTTGGGGCGGAAGGCGTTGCGGATATCGGGGCGGTCGAAGGCGATGCGGGCGATGCCCTCGGCTTGGTGATAGGTGATATCTTGATAGGGCGCAACCTCGCGCCAGTCCGCCAGCTGCATGAGATCGGCGGTGCGGATTTTGGCTTGCTGCGCGGCGCTGGTCATGGTGGTGCCTCCTCTTGGGTCGCGATTCGCTGATTTAACCACAGACGGCGCAGTGGACACAGATTCTATTTTTTGCGGGGCGGGCTATGGGGTCAAGCCACTTGGTCGCCCGACAGGTGCCTGGCGCGAAGATTTGATAGCGCGCATGATGGCTTCGCGGCGCTGCAGGTCAGACAACGCGTTGGTGCGGACTTCGATCAAGCTTGCCTTTGACCCAGCTATGGACTCGGTGAAAGCCCGGCAGAAGGTGGCGCGGTTGTCGGCGCGGATGTGCCGCAGCCCATACAATTTCGCCACCTGGGCGAAGTCCAGCCCATGCGGCGTGAGAAAATAGTCGCGGAAGGCTGGCTCAAATTGACGCACGGGCAGCCGCTGGAAGATGCCGCCGCCATCGTTGTTCAGCAGCACAATCGTGATCGGAATGTCGCAGCGCCGCACTGCCAGCAGTCCATTCATATCGTGGTAGAGCGTGATATCGCCCAGCAGCGCAGCCGTTGGCCGCCCCTTGCGCGCCAAAGCGATGCCCAGCGCGGTCGACCCGTTGCCATCAATGCCCGACGCGCCGCGATTGGCAAATGCCTGGACGGGTTTCGCGCGTGGCGGGGCAAACTGATCCAACTGGCGCACGGGCAGGCTGCTGCCAATGAAGAGCGCGCCATTCGCGGGCATCAGCCGCGCCATGTCATAAGCGACTGCGCCGTCAAAAAAGTCGCCAGTTGTCATCTCGTTGCCGAGCAACCGCCAGGCGCTGGCATCGAGCTTTGCCAGGCGAGCGCGCCAGCTGTCATCGGCGGCGGGCAGGTTGTCAAACTCGCGCGCATCGATGCCGGCGGGGTCAATCGCCAGGTGGTGGGTAATGCTGTGGCTGTCATCCGCCCATTCGCCAGCGCGACTGCAATAGATATGATAGCGCAGTTGGCTCTTCGCCAAGAGGGCTTGCATGGGAGCGCAGAGCGGTGGCGCGCCCAGGCGGATCAACGCGTCAAGCCCCGACATGTCAACATCCGCCAGCCAAGATTCATAAGCGCCCAAGACGCCATCGCCACGCAGATTCGAGCTGAACTCTGCCAGCACAGGAAAGCCTGTGGCATGCGACAGGCGCGACAGCCACGGCCGCAAGGCATTTTGTTCGGCTTCGCTGTGGGCGCTGCCATGTCCGCAATAGATGATCCCGCGACAATCGAGCAAGTCAGGCGTCAATAAGGGACGCAGACGAGCCTCGCCGCTTGGCGCCACCGGAAAAAAACGCGTTGTCGGGCGGCGGTCGATTGCCAGCGTGTCATCGGCAGCGGGTTCGAAGGGCTTGCGAAAAGGCATATTGATGTGCACGACGCCACGGTTCGCCGCGGCGGTGGCATAGGCGCGCGCAGCCAACGTCCGCAGATTCTCCAGCGCGCGGCTGGGCGGGTCAACTTCGGGCAGGGGCGCATCGACGAACAGATCGACATAATCGCCATAGAGTTTGATCTGGTCGATCGTTTGGTTGGCGCCGCTGTGGCGCAGTTCGGGCGGACGATCGGCTGTCAGGATAATCAGCGGCCGACGAGACTGATGGGCTTCGACAATGGCGGGCAAGACATTGGCGGCGGCAGAGCCAGAGGTGCAGACGACAGCGGCTGGTTCGTCCGCGCCCAGCGCCCATCCCAATGCGAAGAAAGCAGCGCAGCGCTCGTCCAGGTGCGAGGTGAGCTGGATGCGCTCGCGGTGCCGCGCCAATGCCAGCACGAGCGGCGTGTGTCGCGAGCCCGGCGCGATACACACATGGCGCAGCCCCGCGGCGACCAGCGCGTCGATGAATGTCGTCGCATAGCTAGTAGCGGGATTCGGCATTTTTTAGACCCCAAAGACCCAAAGAGCGCAGAGTGGCTGATGCCCAGGCAGGATTGCGCTGACAGATTTTAAGTCAAACGCAACCGTATCTTCAACCAGAGGAGTGGTGAATACGTGGATATGGCAACCCCCAGAGCGAAGAAAGGGAAAAATTTTCCAGCGATTCCGCAGCATGTAAGCCCCTCCCCCTAGTTTGCGCCGCGCAGAGACAGCCGGTTGGGGCTGGGGGCAAAATGAGCATTCCAGAGTCTCATGGCTTGCTTGGTCTTACCGCTGTCTCCGATTTGCGCTCGAATGCTCCGCGTGCGCGTCGAGCATGGGGCGCAGCTTGAGCGCGGTTTCGTCCCATTCAGCTTGGGCTTGGCTATGCGCGACGATGCCTGCGCCGGCATAGAGCCAGACGCGCGACTCCTGCGCAACAGCCGAGCGGATCGCCACCGCGAATTGTCCATCCAACTGCGCATCCAGCCAGCCGACCGGCGCGCCATACCAGCCCCGCGGGATGGGTTCGAGCTGGCGGATTAACCGCAGCGCGGCATGTCGCGGGTCGCCACCCAGGGCCGGGGTTGGATGCAGCGTGTTGGCGAGTGACAGCAAGCCCGACGCCCCGTTCAGCCGAGCGTGGACGGGCGTGTACAGGTGCTGAATGTGGCGCAGCTTGCGCAGGCGGATTGGCTGGACATCCAGCGACTCGGCGAGTGGCGAGAGCCGTTCGCAGATTTTGTCGACGACGATCTGCTGTTCGCCGCGCTCCTTTGCGCTTTGCAGCAGGCGGCTGCCCAAGATCTCGTCTTCGCCTGTGCTTGCGCCGCGTTTGATGCTGCCAGCCAGCGCCATGGTATAGAGATGCCGCCCGCTGATGGCTGCCAGCAACTCGGGTGAAGCGCCATAAAACGCATAGCGCGGGCGCGGCTCAAACAGGAAGCGATAACAATCGCCATAGCGCTTTGCCAAATAGCGCAGGATGGGCAGCAGCTGTACAGCGCCGTCAAAGCGCAGCTCTGCCGCGCGCGAAAGCACCACTTTATTCAGTTGGCCGGCATGAATGCTGTCGCGCGCCTGCTCGATCATACGCGTCCAGGCAGCCAGGCTCATGGGATAGTCGATATCCCGCCGGCGACTTTGCTGCTGGTCGCGCCGCGGACGATAATTTCGCAGCTGATCGATCTTGGCTCGCAGCGCCGCCTCGAGGGCTTTCATCATGGCAGCTGGCGCTTCATCTTGCGGCATCTGCGCGTTGATGGTGAGCCAGGTCTCGGCTTGGGCGTGCGCCAGCTGATAATGCGGCAGCACAAACCAAGCCGGCATATAGATCGACCAGATATTGTCGGGCGTGAAGTCGTGGCGAAAGGCGAATCCGCCGAACAAGCGCGGGCCTGCCAATGGCGGCATATTGTCCGCTTGCAGGGCGTCTGCAAACAGGGCGCGGGCATCACGGCTGATGGTCGCGAAGCGCGCATTGCCCCAGGCAAACAATTCAGCGACGCTGCCGGCTCCCGCCAGCTCCAGCGAGCCATCGGCAGACGCCCAGGCAAAACGCGCGCTGCCATCGTGCACTGCCAGAAAGTCCTGCGGCGCAATGCCCGGACAGGGCAGGCTGCAGCTGAGCAGGCGCTCGCCTTGCGAATTTTGCATGGCTAGCGGTAGTCGACGCTCTTCAGCAGTAAAGGCAACAGCGCGTCCATGATCTCTTCCTCGCTGGGTTCGCCGGTATAGACCCACTGGATGACCACATTGTAGATCGCGCCCATCCAGGCATGCGCCACGATATGCGTGTTGACTGGGACGATCGACCCATCGACGATGGCTTCGTCCAGGTAGATTTGGATCAACCGGGCAAAGCGGTCGTTGACTTCCAGGCGCTTGCGTTCGAAGACGCTGCCCAAGCCGACCGCCTGCACCAGCAACAGCTTGGCCGGTCTGCGATATGCGCCAAAAGTTTCCAGCACAGCCTCGAGCGCGGCGCGGACTCGCTGAATGCCGGGCGCTTGTTGGTCGATGGCTTCTTTGGCGCGACGCTCGATCAAGTCGGCGAATTGGTCGACCAAAGCGATGAACAGCTTGTCTTTGTTGGGAAAATGGAAGTAGATGCTGCCTTTGCTGATGCCGCCTTCCGCCACAATCTCGTCCAGCTTGGTATCGTGAAAACCCTTGGCGCTGAAGAGTTTCAGCGCGGCATCCAGGATGCGTTCGCGGGTAGGGGAGCGGTCGCCTGAAGTTCGCATGCAATCTCACAGTACTGACCAGTCAGTACTGTGAGATTAATGGCAACCCGCTCGTATAGCAAGAGCCAATCGGCGCAGGGTGGATGGAGGGATTGGCTCGCTTAGTCCGCGCCAGCTCGATAGGTCAACGAGCCAATCGCCAAACCTAGGCCAGTTGGCAGCCAAGCCCAAGCGTCAAAGAAGCGCTTGATAATCTGCACGATAATGTTGTCGTCCGCCGTCACATTAATGCCATCGCCCACCACGCTGCGGACGATAAAAAGAATCACCGCGGCGATGACTCCAGACACGATGCCGGCGACGATGCTGCCAATGATGTGGGCTGGCGCTTGCGACTCTTCGGCGTTTTCGGCGATCGCAATGGCAACTCTGGGCCCCGCCCGAAATGAGCTAAGATAGATCGTGCCCATCACCAAGCCAAACAGCAGGTCGTTGCGAAGCAGCAAGCCAGCCGCGGCTGTCACGACCAAGCCGATGATGGTCATGATGCCGTGTTGATTGTTCCTAAAGTTCGTGTGCGCATCGGTTGTTTTTTCGGTCATTATCGAAAGCCCCTGATAATTTGTCAGATAAATTGCAGAAAACGAATTAATTCGCGGGATTGTAACACAGCCCAGGGAGTGGCGAATCCTTTTTTTGAACATTGACGCTGCCAACTATACTTTTTGTGTCACAGAAGAAAAGTCTTGCCAGGGGCGAATTCATGCGGGCGCATGGCATTGAGCTGGACTAGCCGCGGCTGGCGAAATGCTATTCGCTGGTCGAGCCGAGCGGTTGTGGCAGGGTAAAGCTGAAGGTCGTGCCCATGTCCGGGCTGCTGGTCGCCCAGATGCGTCCGCCGTGCGCTTCGATAAATCCGCGCGCGATCGCCAGCCCCAGCCCGGTGCCGCGCGCGCCATCTTGCGCCTGCGCCCGCGAGCCTTCGCCGCGATAAAAGCTCTCGAACAACCGCGGCAGCACATTGCTGGGGATGTATGCGCCGCTGTTGTGAATGGCTATGCAGATATCGCCTTCGGTCTGCCAGGCGCGCAGGGTGACGCTTTCGCCGCTGGCGCTGTATTTGATGGCGTTGTCGACCAGATTGCTCAGCACGCGCTGGATTTTGTCTGGCGCCATCCGGATGACATCCACATCGTCCGCCACCTCTCCCTCCAGCGCGATTTCGCTTTGGCGGGCTTGCCGGCGCATGCTGCCCAGCGTGTCGGAGATCAGATCGCGGACAGACGCGCTCTGCCAATTCAGGTTGAGGTGGCCGACATCCAACTGCGCCAGGGCGAAGAGATCGTCGATCAAGGCAGTCAGGTGCTCAATTTCGGCGCGGCTGCCCGCCAGGTAACGGTGCACGGTCGCCTCATCGCTGACGACGCCATCTTGCAGCGCCTCGATCATCACAGCCAGGGAAGCCAGTGGCGTGCGCAGATCATGCGATACCCAGGCCGTCAGGTCGCGCCGCGTCTGCTCGAGCTCGGCTTTTTGCGCTTCGACCTCGCCCAGTTTTTGCGCCATCTGGTTGAAAGTATCCGCCAGTTGGGCAATTTCGTCATTGCCGCTGATATCCAGGCGCACGCTGAAATCTTGCCGAGCCAGCGCGCTGGTCGCATCGCTGAGCTTGGACAGGCGGTCGGTCATGGTCTTCGAGGCGAAGAAGCCGATGCTCAATGCCGACAGCCCGGCGAAGACGAGCAGCAGCGATGTCAGCGCCAGGTAGTGCATCTGGATGAAGGTGAAGCGCGCGATGACCCATACATTCAAGAAAATCATCAGCACCAGCAGGGCGATGACCATCCAGATCGCCCAGCGCAAACTGCGAAACCACTCCAGCACACCGAGCCGGTATAACGCGTAGGACAAGAATGAGCTGCTGACGCCAGTGATGATCATAAAAGCGACCAACTGCTGAACCTCGTCGCCAGGCAGATCGAACATGACCAATTCGCTGAACAAGGTGCCGGCGATGGGGACGACCAGCAAGCCGAGGAAGATCAGGGCGGGGTGGCGGGCGAGTCGCATCATGCCGGCTGGGACGGGGCTTCAAACTTGTAGCCGACGCCCCAGACCGTCTGGATGTAGTCGGGCTGGCTGGGGCGGCGCTCCAGCTTCTCGCGCAGGCGGCGCACATGCACTGTGACCGTGCTCTCATCGCCATAGAATTGATAGCCCCAGACTTGGTCGAGCAGCTGCCTGCGGCTGAATACCTGGCTGGGGTTGCGCATAAAAAACGCCAACAGGTCGAATTCCTTGGCGGTCAGCGTCAGTTGACTGCCAGCGACACTGGCTGCGCGCCGCGCGGGGTCAAGCCGCACGCCACCGACAGTGATCGCCTGGTCGTCGGTGGCTTTCGCTGTGGGGCTGGACCGCCGCAATACCGCTTTGACCCGCGCCACCAGTTCTCGCGGGCTGAATGGCTTGGTCAGATAATCGTCTGCGCCCAGCTCCAGCCCCGCCACCCGGTCGACCTCGCTGGTGCGGGCGGTCAACAGAATGATGGGAATATCGCCGGCCGCGCGCAATGGGCTGAAGTCTTCGTGCTGGCGCAGGCGGCGCGTGATAGCGAACCCGTCTGTGCCTGGCAGCATCACATCCAGCACAATCAAATCGGGACGGCCTTCGTGCAGCAGCGAAAGCGCCTGGGGTCCCGTCTCGGCCTCCGAAACAATGTAGCCTTCCAGCTCAAGGTAGCGTCGGGCGACTTCGCGAATGGTGCGCTCATCATCGACGACGAGGATATGTTTTGGCATGCTTTCGAGCCTCCGCTGGCTGTATTGTAGCGGATTTTCTGTTTGTGTTCCTTGCGGCAGCCTCATCTGTGCCTCCTGCGCAGTCTGTGGTTTAATCCAGTCTAAGCGACAGCCAGAATCCCAGTGAGGCAGCGACTCATGTCCGACACGATCCAGAATGCCATCGACTATCTGCAGGAAACGCGCGACAAGCTGCTGGAAGACTACAAGCAGTTGCTGCGTTTTCCGTCCATTGGCGCGGACCCTGCCCATGCTGACGATGTACAAGCCTGCGCCGAATGGATTGTGGCTGAACTGCGCGCGCTTGGCTTTGATCATTGCGAAGCCGTCGCCACCGGCGGACATCCGGTTGTTTATGGCGAATGGCTGCGAGCCGGCGCGGACAAACCGACCGTGCTGGTGTATGCCCACTACGATGTGCAGCCGGTTGATCCGCTGCCGCTTTGGGACAGCGAGCCTTTCACCGGCACGATCCGCGCTGGGCGCATGTACGCGCGTGGCGCCAGCGACAACAAAGCCGGCGTCTGGGGCAATCTAAAGACCCTGGAAGCGCTGCTGCGGGCAAATGGCGAGCTGCCAGTCAATGTCAAGATCATGTTCGAAGGCGAAGAAGAATCTGGCTCGCCAAGCATCGAAGACTTCGTGGCTGCCAACAAAGAGCGGTTGAGCGCCGATGTGCTGCTGAATTGCGATGGCGACTTGCAGCCCGATGCGCCGCAACTGGTTTATGCCGGGCGAGGCATTGTCAGCGCCGAGGTGAGCGTGACCGGCCCCAGCGCCGACATCCACTCGGGGCTGTATGGCGGCATCGTGCAAAATCCACTGCATGTGGCTGGCAAGATCATCGGCAGCTTGCATGACGACGCGGGACGTGTTTGCCTGCCTGGCTATTATGATGACCTGCAAGAAGCCAGCCCGGATGAAAAGGCGCGCATCGCCGCTGGTTTTGATGCCGACTCGCTGCGCGAACATGCCGGCCTGCGCCATTTTTGGGGCGAAGGCATCGCGCCCGCTTCAGAGCGCGCCACAGTCTATCCCACGCTGGATGTCAATGGCATGTGGGGCGGCTATCAAGGCCCGGGCAGCAAGACCATCATCCCTGCCGAAGCCGGCTTCAAAGTCACCATGCGGCTCGCGCCCGACCAAGACCCGACGGTCGTCTCGCAGCTGCTTAAAAGCCATGTCGAGAGCTTCGCGACTGAAACGGCGCAGGTGACATGCGCAATCGGCGAAGAGGCTTGGTACTTCCAACTGGATATGGACGGTCCGTGGCTGGAAGCGGTGCAAGCGGCGATTGGCGACACCTTTGGGCAGCGCGCGCAGTTGGTGCGCACCGGCGGCAGCATACCGATCCTGGGCGTCTTCAATCGGCTGATTGGTTTGCCTATCACAGCCTTTGCCTATGGACACGGCGAAGGCATCCACTCGCCCAACGAGTATCTGGATATAGACAGCTTTTGCAGGGGGCTGGAAGCTGGCGTGCGGCTGTATCACAATCTAGGGGCGGCGCCTCGCCCTTAAGCATGCCCCCAGGCTAGCGGCGTGGCGGACGGGCGATGGCTCGTCTGCCTTGCTTTCAAATCAACACGCCCAGCGCCACGAAAACCAGGCCCGCCAGCGCAAATACATAGGCGGAGCGGCGGGTCTTGGCCTCCCAGGCTGCTGTGCGTTCGGGGTTATCGGCTCGCCAGCGCGGCTCCAGCGAATACAGCCGCCAGACCAGGTCGCGCCGCCACCAGCACAAGCCGCTCAATACCCAAAAGGCGCAGCCACCCAATATCAGTATCGCGTCGCCCACAGCAGCTTGTCTCCAGGCAGATTTCGTCTCAGTTGGGCTGCAAGATGATCTTGGCGTCCTGGCGGCTTTCCAGCCTCTTAAATGCGGCGACGGCATCGTCCAGCGGCATGCGCGCGCTGACCATCTGGCGCATGTCGATGCGGCCAGCCGCCATCATGCGGATGACCTGCTGGAAAGGCCCGCCGGCGTGCCCCAGCGAGCCCGCGTATTGCACGCCCATGCGCTTGTAGGCGACGATGGGCACGGTCGGATTTTCGCCGCCCATGCCGATGTCAATGATGCTGGCATTCACCGCCAGACAACGATCAAGCGGCTCGATCGTCTTGTCGGCGAATCCCGCGCATTCCACTACATAATCCACGCCGCGCCCCAGGGTGTGCTGCATGATGGCGGCGTCCAGGTCGACGCCGATGGGGTCGAGCGCCGCCGACGCGCCCATCTTCATGGCGATATCGCGCCGACTGGCTGATGGATCGAAGACGATGACGCGCCCGGCTCCCGCTGCGATAATCAGGGCTTCTGCCGCGAGTCCAATGGGTCCCGCGCCGAAAATGACGACATTGCCGCCGGGCTGCCAATTGCGCAGCCGGTTGAACAAGCCTTGATACGACACGCCGGTCGGCTCGACCATTGCGCCCATGACCAACGCTTCTGCTTCGCCATAGGCTTCGGCGATTTCGTCCAGCTTCCAGCAATATCTTGCGCGCACGGGCAGATATTGCGCCATCGCGCCGTTGATGGTGAAGCCGATTTCTTCAATGTCCAGACAATGATTGACGAAGCCGCGCCGACAGGCTGTGCATTCGCCGCACCATTGAATCTCCTCGACAGCCACCAGATCGCCAACCCGCAAGTCGCGCACAGCCTTGCCGACCTCGATGACGCGCCCGGCGAACTCGTGACCCAGGATATTGGGCGCGCAGACCAAGCCCGGATAGACCATATAGCCATCGGCGTCAGCTTCGTACATATGCATGTCGCTGCCACAGATGCCCACAGCCGCGATCTCCAGCATGACCTGGTCGGGCAGCAGGCTCGGGTCGGGCGCATCGCCCAGAGCAAGACGCGGCGAGCGCCAGACCATATTGGCATTTCGGGGACGGCGCAGCACGCGTTCGCTGGCGGTGAGATCGTAGCCATGTTTTGGCACCCAGTCGGCGGAGAGTGTCAAGGCTTTCATTGTATGACTCCGATACTTGCTACAGTCGTATTGTCGCGCAAAGCCTGAGTGACATAGATTGCCACCAATCGGCTGATAGTCAAAAGGCAACTGGCGAACAACAAAATAGACACCAACCCAAGCGCCAGTATAGACCGTGCGGCCTCGTTTGGCATTCTTTTTGTTGTTGGGGAGTGGTGATTAGAGCAATGGCCGCCCGCCATCGACCGGGATAATGTCGCCAGTGCTGAAACTCAGGTGAGCGACAGCCGCAAACACCGCCTCGGCCACATCTTCCGCTGCGGCGATCCGCCCCAGCGGCGTTTTGGCTTCTTGCTCGGCGATCAGCGCTCGTGGCATACGCTGAGCATATTCGCCATTGACCCAGCCCGGCGCTACCGAAAGCACGCGGATCTGTGGCGCCAAAGCCCGCGCCAGCGAGCGAGTCATGCTGTCCATCGCCGCTTTGCTGGCGCAATACGCCACATTGCTGCCTAGTCCCGTGCGCCCGGCGATAGATGTAATGTTAATCACCACGCCACCAGCGCCCGCGCCCAGCAGCGGTTTCAAAGCGCGGATGCTGGCAAACGCGCCCCGGAAGTTGACGCGGAAGATGCGGTCGATCAGCTCATCGTCCAGCGCGATTAAGTCATCATGCGCCACCCCTTTGCTGATGCCGGCATTGTTGACCAGAATATCCAGCCGCTTGTATGTTTCGCTGACTTGGCGCGCCAGCTCCCTTTGCGCCGCCGCATCGTCCACCGGGCAGCGAAGCGCCAGATGACCAGCGCCCGCCAAGGACTCGGCTGCGGACCTTGCCTTGCGCGCATCGCTGTTGTAGGTGATGACGATTTTTGCGCCAGCCGCCGCCAGCCGCCGACCAATCGCGCTGCCGATGCCGCCGCCGCCGCCAGTTACGACGGCAACCTGCCCGCGCAGAGCCGCCCTGCCAGAGCCGTCTACCATGAGCGCAGCGCCGCCGGCAGATGATCCACGCGATTTAGATAGTGCATCACCGTCTGCCCGCGTTCGATGTCGACGCGCGTAATCGCCGTGTTGTTATGGTAATAGCGCATCGTGTGCGCTCGCGATGGCAGCTGGTCAAAGAGCGCCTTGATCAATACATCGAGGAAGCCGGCATGCGAGACCAGCGCCACCACCGACTGCGCACCAGCGCGCCGGCGCAATTCTCCGGCCACTTTTAGGGCGCGGTAATGGCTGCGCGCCTCTGGTTCCATGCCCAGCGCCGCATCATACCAGCCGCTTTCTGTAACCGACTCGGTCAATCGCACGCGCGGGAATGCCTGGCTGATGGCGGTGCGCGTCATGCCGCCAAAGCCGCTGACCTGACCATTTTGCCGCGCGAACAAACCGCCTTTCTCATGCAAATCCAGCCAGATTTCCGGCTGCAAGCCCAATGTCTCGCCCAGTGGCTGCGAGGTCAACAGCGAGCGGTGCATGGCGCTGGTATACAGCTGTCCGATGTCGATTTCGCCCGCAGATGCCTCGCCGCCCAGCCAGTCGGCCAGCCGCTCTCGCTGTCGATAACCCAGCTCGGTCAGGTCGGGGTCGACCTTGCGGCGGTGCATGGTGTCGGCGGTCAGGGCGTTGTTTTCCGATTGCGCATGACGGATCAAATAGATTTGCATCAGGCCTCCTGGCGCTTGCCAACCAAGCCCTAAGTATAAAGGCAGTCCGCCGCGATATGCAGGCTGGACCGGTTTTGATCATGTTAGGGAGAAAGTCTCGGTTGCCGCGCCGCCTCTGTGCCACAGGCGCTTTCTGCGGGTACACTAGCAGCGGCGGAACGCAAACGGAACGAGCATGCGCACCATCGTCACCCTCACCATGAACCCGGCGCTGGATGTATCGACCAGCATCCACTCAGTCGCGCCAGAAATCAAGCTGCGCTGCGCATCGCCGGGTTTTCACCCCGGCGGCGGTGGCGTCAATGTCGCGCGCGCTGTGCGATTTCTGGGCGGGGCAGCCTGCGCAGTCTATGCGGCGGGCGGGCATACCGGCGAGAAGCTGCGGCAGCTGCTGGCGGACGAAGGCATCGACCAACTGCCGCTGCCTATCGCCGGCACCACGCGCGAGAGCTTCACCTGCTACGAAGACAGCAGCGGCTTGCAATATCGCTTTACGCTGCCCGGCCCCGCGCTCAGCCAGCGAGAATGGCGGGCATGTATAGATGCTTGTTTGGATCGGCAGCCCGACTACCTGGTCGTCAGCGGCAGCCTGCCCACGGGCGTCCCAAGCGACTTCTATGCCCAACTGGCCAGCCGCGCCCATGCCCGGCGCAGCCGCCTGATTATCGACAGCGGAGGCGATGCCCTGCAGGCCGCGGGCAGCGCCGGCATATTCTTGCTGAAGCCCAATCTGCGCGAGCTGGAGAGACTGGCTGGCGAAGCGCTGACTGACGAAGGGCAGATTCAGCAGGCTGCGCAGCGATTGATCGAGAGTGGGTTGACGCAAGCCGTGATAGTCTCGCTGGGCGCAGCCGGCGCCGCCTTGGCAACCCGCGCCGATTATGTGCCGCTGCGCGCGCCTGTCGTGCCCATCCGCAGCAAAGTGGGCGCGGGCGACAGCATGGTTGGCGGTCTCGCGCTGGCATTGGCGCAGGGAAAGAGCCTGCTGGAGGCGGCGCGATTTGGCGTAGCGGCTGGCAGCGCGGCTGTCATGACGCCGGGCACACAACTGTGCCGCAAAGACGATGCCGAGCGCCTGTACGCGCAGATGACTTCGCAGGCGAAATGACCGCAAACTAATTTGGAAAGAAAGCCATGTCCACGATTCGCGCTCGCAATGTCAATCATCCCAAACACCGCGAAAATCTCAAAAGCGAAAAATACCACATCATCCGTGAAGCCATGCTGACAGCGCTGACCACATCCAGTTGGATGCCTTTCAACGAGCTGGAAGACAAAGTGCGCGACCATTTACAAAAGCAAGCGGCGCCGAAATCGCTCTTCCCCAAGCCAGGCTCGGTGCGCTGGTATTGCAAAGCTGTGCAGCTGGACCTCGAAGCGCGCGGCGAAATCGAGCGGCAGCCGAAAAAATCGCCCCTGCGCCTGCGCAAATGCGCCGAAGGCTAGCCACAGTCGACCAGGCCCTCCCGAAGGCGAATCGCGCTGTCCCACTGTCGCTGCCATTCATCGTGGTAAAGCGCTGCGATGTCTGGGTGGCGGATGATGAGCAGATTTTCATCATTGCTGCGGATGGCATTCCGAGAGAAGTTGAACGAGCCCGTGATTACTGTGTGTTTGTCTATGATGATCACCTTGTGATGCAGATAATTGGCGTTGCCGTCTTGCCGCACGCCCGCGCCCGCGCAGTACAGCGCTGGCATGACGCTCCAATCCGCCAGACTGCTGCGCCGTTCGAAGATGCCGCGCACAAGCACACCATGTTCTTGTGATTGACGCAGCATCGCCAGCGCTAGCTCTTCCAGCGAAAAGACAAATGCCATGAAGTGGATGCTGTGGCGCGCCGCGGCGATTTCCTTCAGCAGCGCGCTGATTTCATCCCCCTCCGCGCCGAATATCACGGTGGCTTCGCCCGCCCCCAGCGCAAAAGATTGCGCGCCATCGTCGGTCGAGCGCGCGCCAAATTCTCCACGCAGGAACATCTCTTCAAATTCGCCTTGAAAGGCCGCGACCGCCCGCGCATCGTCCAGCGCAATCACATTGTTGTTGTGCCGGTATGCGCCATTGACGGTGTAATTCATTGAGCCTGTCCAGACCGTCTTCGCGTCCAGGATCATGAATTTGTTGTGCATCAGGGCGCTGCGCCCGTCGGCGAGTATCGCAACGCCCGCCTCTCGCAGCCGCGGCAGGTGGCTGTCTTCGCTGCGCAAGCCATGCTCATCGTCGGCCACCAACCGTACAGCCAGACCACGCCGATGCGCCGCCAAGATAGCGTCCGCAATGGTCGGGTTGTCCAGGTCGAAGACAGCGATATCCAGGCTTGCGCGCGCGTTTTCAATGGCTTTTGCCAACTGGCTGTCGATGCCGCCGCGATAATCCGCGCGCGCTGCTTTGGAAAATGGCTCGGTGAAATAAAGCTGCCAGCCAGGGCCGCTGTAGCCGCGCCCAAATTCAATGGCGTGCTGGCTTGGGCGGTATTGCTCAGTCGGCACCAACCCATCCCGCGCTTGTTCCCGCTGCGCAGATTGCAGAAGGACCAGCAGCATGCCCAGCGCCAGAGTGGAAAACGCCAGCAGCCAGCGCCAGCCTCGCCCGGCTGTTGATCGCTTGCGCAGGTCATCCATCGCGCGCGATTGTAACAAGATTGCCCCAGCCGATTCAATCTAAAGCGCCGCCCGCCGCTATGCTATACTGCCTCCGTTTCTATGAAAGAGAGCGATCGCCATGTCGCTGTTGACAGCCGAGCGACTCAGCAAATTGTATGGCGCGGACGAAGTCTTCAGCGAGATCAGCCTGGCTGTGCCGCAGGGAGCGCGCATCGCCCTCGTGGGCTCCAATGGCGCTGGCAAGACATCGCTGATCAATCTGCTGGCTGGCCTCGACCAGCCCACCAGCGGCGGAGTCCACATGGCAAAGCGCGCGCGCCTTGGCTATCTGCCCCAGCGGCCAGAATTGGCTGGCGAACATACGCTCTGGCAAGAGCAATTGACCGCTTTTGCCGAGCTGCGCGCAATGGAAGACCGCCTGAATTCGCTGGAACAGCGCATGGCCAGCCCCGCCCACTTTGATGCCGCGCTGGCCGCTTATGGTCCGCTGCAAGCAGAATTCGAGCGGCTGGGCGGCTATACCTATGAAACGCGCGCCAAGACGGTCTTGAGCGGGCTGGGCTTCGCCGCGGCTGACTATGACATGCCCCTGCCAGCTTTGTCGGGCGGACAAAAGACGCGCGCCCTGCTTTCGCGGCTGCTGCTGGAAGCGCCAGACCTGCTCATCTTGGACGAACCGACAAACCACCTGGATATCGCAGCGGTCGAATGGCTCGAGAACACATTGGCTGCCTACCCGGGCGCCGTGATCGCCGTCAGCCACGACCGCTATTTCATCGACCACTATGCGACTGTGATTTGGGAGCTGGAGCAGGGACGCCTGCAAAGTTTCCGCGGCAATTACAGCGCCTGGCAGCGACAGCGCGATACCCAGCGCGAGACTTTGCGCCACGAATACGAGTGGCAGCAAGCGTTCATCCGCAAAGAGATGGCCTTCATCCGCCGACACATGGGCAGCCAGCGCACCGCCCAAGCCAAGGGGCGCCTCAAAAAGCTGGAAACCATGCGCAAACGCGGGCGCATCCTAGCGAGCGCCCCCAAGGACCGCAAGCAGATGCGTATCGACATGGGCGCTGCGCAGCGCAGTGGCGACCGGGTCATCATCGCGCGCGAATTGCAGATCGGCTATGTCGCGAAAAGCCCCCTGCTGACGCTGCCCGATTTGCTAGTGCTGCGCGGCGAGACAGTCGCCATCATCGGGCCCAATGGCATCGGCAAATCGACGCTGCTGAAGACCCTGTGCGGCGAGCTGATGCCGCTGGCGGGCGCGGTGCGGCTGGGCGCGCGCGTCAAAGCCGGCTACTTCGCCCAGGCGCATGAAAACCTCGCTGCCGGCAACTCCCTGCTGGACGAGCTGTTTCGCATCAAGCCCATGCCGCATTCGCAGGCGCGCGACTGGCTCGGGCGCTTTCTATTCAGCGGCGAAGATGTCTTTCGTCCGGTGTCGTCGCTGTCTGGCGGCGAACGGGGGCGGCTGGCGCTGGCGAAGCTGGCGCTGCAAGGCGCGAACCTGCTGCTGCTGGACGAGCCGACCAACCATCTGGATATCGACAGCCAGGATGTGCTGCAAGCGGTGCTGTCTCGCTTCGGCGGGACGATTTTGCTCGTCAGCCACGACCGGTATCTGATCGACGCCCTGGCCACCCAGGTCTGGGAATTGCTGCCTGGCGAGCTCTGCGTGACCGATGGCGGCTATCAGCAGCATCTGCGCGCGCGGCAGCATCGCCAGCAGCCACCCGACAGCGCCGAGAGCGCCACAGCCAGGCATCAGCGCGGCAAGCGACCCGCCAGCTATCAGTCCAAAGTCAACGGGCTTAATCCTTACGAAGCCAGCATCCGCATCCAAGAACTGGAAGCGCAAATCGCCAGTCTGGAAGCCGACATGAGCGATATTGCCAGCCAACTGGAAGCCGCCAGCCGCTCTGCCAAGTCCGACCAGGTGCGAGCGCTGGGCGAAGCCTATGCAAGAGCCGAGGCAGACTTGACTGCCGCGCTGGACGAATGGGGCAAGCTGGCGGGCTGAGAGCGGCTCTGTATCCAGCGCGCCCGATGTGGTATAAGAGCAAAGCGCGCAAGCACGCTGCCCAGGCGCAAACAAGGAGCGGCATGTTGAACATCACCTATTATGGCGGCAGTTGCTTTCGTATCACCGAACGAGGCCATACCAGCGTCCTGACCGACCCTCATCTACCTGGCGACCAGCTGGCGGCGCTGCAATTAAAAGCCGATTTGGTGACGCTCAGCCACACAGCGGAAGCGCGGCAACTGGCGCATATTCGCGACCGCCAATATACAATCACCGGCGCAGGCGAATATGAAGTGGGCGAGCTATTCGTGACCGGACTGCCGCTGCACCGCTATGATGAAGACAGCGCCCGCGCCTTGCACAATGTGGCCTACATCCTCGAATATCCCAACAGCTTGACCTTGCTGCATCTTGGGGCGCTGAATGCTCCGCCCGACCTGTCTATCGCCGAGCAGTTGGACGAGGTGCATGCGTTTATGCTGCCGATCGGCGGCGAGCGCCTCAGCGACGACCAAATGGCTGACTTGATCAGCGCCATCGAGCCGACCTTTGTCATCCCCATGCGCCATGCCGGACTGCCAGTGGCGGATTATCCCAAGGCGCTCGAAGGATTTCTGAAAGCCATGGGCGCGGGCGAGCTCGCCGAACAAGACAGCCTGCGCTTTTCGGCATCGTCTTTGCCAGACACAACCCAAATCGTCTTGCTGCGCGCCAACCAGTCCAAGACCTAGACAGTTGCAGAACTGCGCGCGCCCTTTTGCGCTATAGTTGGAGCAGGCTGCCCACCGAGGGAGGTCGCTGTCATGCGAGACGGCAATATCAAGCTGCTGATGAGTTGGGATATTAAACCTGGCTTGGATCAAGAATACTTTGAATTTGTCATGCGCGAGTGGGTGCCCAGCTCGACCAAGCTGGGTTTGACGCCCATCGAGGCTTGGTACAATATCTATGCTAGCGGCGATATCCCGCGCATTATGGCGGGCGCGCTGGCTGCCGACGAAAGCGCCATGCGCGAAATCCTCATCAGCGATGACTGGCTTGAGCTGCAAGACAAGCTGCTGGATTATGTCGAGAACTACAGCCAGAAGGTCGTGCGCGTCACCGGCGAATATCAAATCTAACCCGCGACAAATTGCCGCGGCGCATCGTGAAAAATACGCAAGAGCGAGCCGCTTGCCCTCTCATTCCTGTCGACAGACAGAGGCTGGGGGGTTTTGCGTTTGTCTGGGCATCAGCCATACAGGCGGCGATACAGTTCGGATTGTTGTTCTCGCGCGGCGCGCATCATCGCGACTCGCTTTGGCTCGGGCTGGGCGACGCGACTGATTTGCGGAGGCTCTGCGTCCAGCGCCACTCCATCCAGACTTTGCCGCATCATCAACGCCACGCCCCGCGCCGTGACTTCGTTCTCGGCCAGCAGCAAGATAGGGCAATCAAAGGCGTCGGCCAGCATTTGCGCCCAAGCTTTTGAAGCATTCAGCGCGCCACCCCCCGCCAACACGCGCGCCTCGGGCGATGCCAACTGCGCATAGATGAGCGACAGGCGCAGCGCCACCGCTTCCAGATGCGCTTGCAACAGGTCGAGCCGGTTGGTGCTGCGGCGCAGGCCATGGATGGTGCCGCTGGCATCGGTTTGCCAGCCCGGGGCTCGCTCGCCCGCCAGCAGCGGCAGCACGACCAGGCCATGGACAGCGGGCGGACGAGCAGCCAATCGGGCGTCCAGGTCGGCTGTCTCGCGCAACAGGTCGCGCCACAGCCATTGATAGACATTGCCGCCTTCGCTGGTCGCGCCACCGAGCAGGGGCATATCCGCGCTCACCAAGTAACGCCACAAGCCAGTTGGCACAGGCTGCGCCACTGTCACTGCGCGCAGAGCCGCCGTTGTGCCGATGGTCAGGGCGATATGTCGCGCGTCCACCGCGCCCGAGCCAACATTGGCAGCCGCGCCATCGCCCACAGCCAGGAAAAAAGGCGCATCGCGCAGAGCCTGCCAGCGCCGCGCATAGGCGTCGGTCAAGCCGCTCTGCGCATCGTCATAATCAGCCAGCGCCGGCAACTTTGGCAGCAGCCCAGCGCCACACAGCCGGCGCGCATATCCGGCGTGCCAGCGACAATGTTCGCCATCCAGCAGCCCCGTCCAACTGGCGACAGACAAACTCGCCGGGATGCCTCGCCCAAACCAGCGCGCATACAAATAGCTTGCAAAATCGCTAATGCGCTGGATTCGCGCGGCGGCTGCGGGCTGGCGATGACACAGCCAGTTATATTGCGCGGGCAGGTAGGCGGTATGCAGCCGGCAGCCGGTCGCTTGATGATAGGCGCGGGCGCTGCCAGCCAGCTTTTCCAGCAGCTGCGGGATCTGCTCATGGCTGCGTGTATCGGCATAGGTGATCAGCGGCGTGCAAGCCTGTCCATCAGCGCCTATGCCCAGCCAGTTGCCGACGAAGCAAGCCATGCCCACCGCGCGGATTTTTGTGGCGGCAGGATGCTGCAAGATGCCGTCAATGCAGCGTTCGACCAGCCCGCGCAGCGACTCGGCATCGGTGGTCGCCCCGCCCTGGCTGTCAGTGGCAAAATCGTGCGCCCGGCTGACGACAGCGCCCGGCAGCAGACGCGCATTGTCATCAAACAGCAGCGTCCGCGCCGACGAGCTGCCCAGATCAATGACCAGCAGCGCCATCTAGCCAGCGAGGACAGCTTCGATTCGCGCCAGCTCCGCGTCGCTGAAGGCAAGGTTTTTCAGCGCGCCGACGGCATCCACGATCTGCGCCGATTTGCTTGCGCCGATCAAAGCCGATGTCATCTGCGGGTGGCGCAATGTCCAAGCCAGCGCCAACTGCGCCATAGTCTGGCCGCGCTCCATAGCGACTTCGTTCAAAGCGCGCACTTTAGCGAGCTTGACAGCCGGCAACTTGTCGCCCCACTGATTCTTGACAGCACGCGAATCGTCCGGCACGGCGTCGATGTATTTGTTGGTCAAAATGCCTTGATCGAGCGGCGAAAAGCAGATACAGCCGACGCCCGCCTGTTCCAGCGCATCCAGCAAGCCGTCTTCGACCCAGCGGTCAAACATGTTGTAGCGCGGCTGGTGGATCAAGCAAGGCGTGCCCAGTTCTCGCAAGAGTTCGACAGCCTGCTGGGTCATCGCGGGCTGATAGCTGGATAGGCCAGCATAGAGCGCGCGGCCGCTGCGGACGATGTAGTCCAGCGCCGACATGGTCTCTTCCAGCGGCGTATCGGGGTCAGGTCGGTGGCTGTAAAAGATATCGAAGTAATCGAGCCCGGTGCGTTTGAGGCTTTGGTCGCAGCTGGCGACCAAGTATTTGCGCGAGCCCCACTCGCCATAAGGACCTGGCCACATGCGATACCCAGCTTTGTTGGAGATGATCAGCTCATCGCGATAGGGCGCGAGATCCTGGCGATAGATCGTCCCAAACGTATCTTCGGCGCTGCCGGGCGGCGGGCCATAGTTGTTGGCGATATCAATGTGGGTGACGCCCAGGTCAAAAGCGGTGCGCAACATAGCGCGCGAATTTTCCAGTAGATCATTGCCGCCGAAGTTCCACCAGATTCCCAGCGATATGGCGGGCAGCAGCAGCCCGCTCTTGCCACTGCGGCGATATTCAATCGAGTCATAGCGCGATTGCGCGGCTTGGTAGGGCATGGGGGGCTTCTCCTTATACGGACAGGTTGCCGATTTCTAAGCGCGATTATAGCGCAGCCGCCGCCAACGGCTATCAAGCATGCAGAGCGAGCCGCCGCGCCTCTTCGGCAAAAAATGACACAGCGCGATCGCCCGGCGAGGGTAACGCCAACCCAAGCCCGTGCTACAATACAATCGGCATGGGTCAAAATGCGAGGATGTCCATGACGCGGCTGTTGAGCATCACTATTGTGTTTTTGGGCGCGCTGTTGGTTCAGCCGTCCGCTGCGCAAGACAGCTTCCGCGATGTTGTCGAGTTGACGATCGCCGCCGGTTTCAACGGCTATTTCCGCCCCGACGACTGGACGCCTGTGCGCGTCGCCATGACCAACAATGGCGAATCGCTGCGTGGACGGCTGGTGGTGCGCCCCGAGACTTCGGGCACTGTCGTGGGCAACGCCTTCAGCACGCCGGTCGAGCTGCCCAGCGGCGCCCAGAAAACCGCCACGCTCAACATCCAGGCGCGCACTTATCCCGACCAGATCCGCGTCGAGCTGATCGACGCGGCCGGCAATGTGCGCGCCTCGCGGGATGCGCCGCTGTTTGACTTGCAGCGCGGCGACCAGCTATATGCCGTTGTAACCGGCGCGAACACAATCGCCCCCAGCTTGACAGGCGTTCATATCGGTGGCTACCGCGCCGAGCAAGCCATTTGGAGCCCGCGCAACCTGCCCGAGCGCGCGCAGTCGCTGGCATCGCTGGATATGTTGATGCTGCTGAATGTCGACAGCGAGCGCCTGTCGCCTGGACAGCGTGGCGCTATCGAGCAATGGGTGGCGGACGGCGGGCACCTGCTGGTGGGCGGCGGACCAAGCGCCGCTGCGACCGCCAGCGCGCTGGGCGATCTGCTGCCCCTGCTGCCGCAAGAAGCGCAATCGATGGATGATCTGAACGAGCTGGCGCGCTATGCCGGCGACAGGCAGGTCGAACTGCGCGGACCGGCCATTGTCGCGCGTGGACAACTGGCCGGCGGCGCGACTGTGCTGGTCGAACAAGCTGGCATTCCGCTGCTGGTCCGCCGCGCATTCGGCGCTGGCTTGGTTGACTTTTTGGCGGCAGACCCGAGCCTGGCGCCGCTGGCTCGCTGGGATGGACTGAGCGAATTGTGGCGCAAATTGCTGCTGGCGCGCCCGCCGCAGCCATCTTGGCGCAACGGCTTCACACAATCGACCTGGGGCGCAGAAGCTGTCGCCAACCTGCCCGGCTTCGACTTGCTGCCGCCCTTGCAGACGCTCTGCCTGTTCTTGGCGCTGTACATTCTTTTGATCGGACCGTTGAACTATGCGCTGCTTGCGCGGCTGGGGCGTCCGGGCTGGGGCTGGATGACCATCCCGCTGGTCATCGTGATCTTCACCCTTCTCGCCTGGACTGTCGGCTTCAATCTGCGTGGCGCAGAAGTCATTGTCAGCCGTCTGACAGTGGTCGAGGCCTATGCCGACCACGCTGAGGCCCGGCTGCGGCAGGTTATCGGTCTGCTTTCGCCGCGGCGCGCCACTTATTCACTAAGCCTGCCCGAAGGCAGCTTTTTAGCCGTGGCTGGGGCGACAGCGCCCACCAGCATCTTCGCCAGCAACACCATCCAGACCGCGACCGAGATCGCCCAAGGCGCGCGCTTCAGCGCCGACCAATTCACCATCGATGGCGGCATCTTCGCCAATTTCAGCGCCAGCGGTCGCGTCGCGAAACCCGATATCGGCGGCAGCTTCACCTTGAGTTTCGATATCACGGAAAGCGGACGCATGCAGCCGACCTTTCAGGGCGCTGTCAGCAATCGCAGCCAGGTCACCTTGCGCGATGCCGTGATTGTCGGCGCTGGCTTTTCGCATGCGCTTGAAAATGACTTTGCGCCCGGCGCTATCGTGCCGCTGGGGCGCGACGAGCTGCGCGCCGACTTGGGCGACCGGCCCGCCCAGCCCAATCCGCTGGAGCTGAATGTCTCGGCGCTCTATGGCCAACAATCGCCTTTCACCGGCAGCGACCAAAATATCAGCATCAAAGACTTGCAGGGCGCGCGCTATCTGCGCACGCGGGCTTTTCTCAGCGCGGAGTCGCTGCGCGAGCGACAGCTGGCGCGCGAGCAATCCTTTCTGGCCAGCTTCATGCGCGATGAATTTGCTTCTACGGCGCGGGGCACAGGCCTGTATCTGCTGGGCTGGAGCGATGCCTGGGCGCGCGACCTGGAGATCGAAGGCGCTGGCTGGAGCTCGGTCGATACCACGCTCTACATCATTGAGCTGGCGGTCGATATCGCCTTGCCCGAGCGGCGCGCCACCTTGACAACCGAGCATTTCAGTTGGATGACGCTGGACCGGCAGGGCATCGCCGACAATGGCACAGACAACTTCAGCCTGTACGAAGACGGGGCGGTCACCTTCCTTTTCCAGCCCTTGCCGGGCTTGGCTATGCGGCAGGTGGAGCGCATGCAGGTCGAAGTCGACCGCGGCGGCGGCTTTACGCAGGCGCTAGAGCTGCACTTGTATAATTGGGAGCGTGGCGAATATGAGGTCTTTGGCTATCGCGATGGCAAGACGCTGGAGCTAACCGAGCCAGCGCCATATCTGGGACCGAGCCAAACGCTGCGTCTGCGCTTGCAGCATGGCGGCGGCATAGGCACAGTCCGCGTGCGAGATATCCGCCTTGCCCAAACCGGGCGCTACTGAGGAGCGGCGATGGACGCGATCATCCGGACAAACGGGCTGAAAAAGTCATTCGGCAATTTTCATGCCTTGCGCGGCATTTCGCTGGAGGTGCCGGCTGGCTCGATATATGGCTTTGTGGGGCCCAATGGCGCTGGCAAAACCACCACCATGCGCATTTTAACCACCTTGACGCGCCCATCGGATGGAGAAGCGTGGGTGGCCGGGCATTCGGTGCATGACAACCGCCGCGAAGTCCGCCGCGCCATCGGCTATATGCCCGACGAGTTTGGCGTGTATGAAGACCTGCGCGTCTGGGAATATCTGGACTTCTTCGCCGCTTGTTATGACATCCCCGAAAAGAAGCGCAAGACGTTGGTGGCAGACCTGCTGGAATTGGTCGATTTGCAGCATCGGCGCGAGGACATGGTCGACAAGCTCAGCCGCGGCATGAAGCAGCGCTTGTCGCTGGCGCGGACGCTGGCGCACGACCCGCAGGTGCTGGTATTGGACGAGCCAGCCTCGGGCTTAGACCCGCGCGCGCGCGTGGAGATCCGCGAGCTGCTGGGCGAGCTGGCGAATATGGGGAAGACGATCTTCTTTTCATCGCATATCCTGGCTGATGTGGAAGATGTCTGTTCGCACATCGGCATCATCGAAGCCGGCGAGATCATCATGCAAGGCAGCATCGACCGCCTGCGGCAGCAGTTGATGGCGCATCGTGAAATTATCATCACTGTCATGGACAGCAACGCAGCCGAAAAAACGCTGGCGCTGGCCAGCGGCATGGCGCAGGTGGTGACAGCCGAGCTCATCACCCCGCGCAACGGACGGTCGCGGGTGCGGGTCGATTTCACCGGCAGTGATGAAGAATTGAGCTCTCTGAGCCAACAGATCTTTGAAGGCGGGTTGCCGCTTTTGGGCTTCAGCGAAGAAGAAAAAGACCTGGAGCAGATGTTCATGCGCGTGACCCGCGGTCTGGTCACCTGAGGCGCGGCAGGCACAGCAGCCTGGAAAGGGAAGAGATGGCGACCTATACCGCCAACAGCTTGCACATCCACAGCAATGACACGGGGCGAGCGGGGGCATTCGCGGCATTGGATGCGCGGCGCGCTGGCTGGGACACGCTCAACTTCGCAGCGGTGCGGCTGGGCACGGGCAAGACATTCGAAATCGCCATCGACAACTTCGAATATGTCGCGGTCGTGCTGGGCGGGCGCTGCACAATCCGCACCAACCGCGGCGACTTCGAAGCGATTGGGCGCCGCGCGGATGTCTTCAGCGGCTTGCCCCATGCTGTCTATCTGCCGCCAAATACCGAATTTGAAATCGAGTCGCTGACCGACAATTTCGAATTCGCATCGTGCTGGGCACCGACCGAAGTTGAGAACCCCGCTCGGTTGATCACGCCTCAGGATGTAGAGCTGCGCATGCTGGGCGGCGGCAACTGCTCTCGACAGATGAATCGGCTGATCGGCAGTGGCTTCCCCGCATCGCGGCTGTTGGCGTATGAACTGTACACGCCGGGCGGCAACTGGTCGAGCATTCCGCCGCGCAAGCATGACACGCACCGCACCGATGAACGCGGCAAGGTGCTCGAGGCGCAGCTGCATCGCTTCAGCTTCTACAAGTTCGACCGTCCCACCGGCTTTGCCTGTCAGCGCGTATATGCCGCCGACCAAAGCTGGGAAGCGACCATGCTGGCGCGACAGCACGACTTGGTTTTGATGCCCGAAGGCTATTACACGCTGGTCAGCGCGCCGGGCACGACGACGTATACATTGAACTTCCTGGCGGGCTCAACGCGGGATTTCGCACAAAGCGATGACCCCCGTTATGCCTGGCTGGCAGCGACCATGCCAGCCTTAGACGCGCGCTTGCCGGTGGTTGACCCGGGCATGGAAATCGGCCATTAAGCCGCAGCTTGCGCTTCGCTGGGCATCTTGGCGGCTCGCCTCTACAGCCAACGCATTCAACATAAAACCACAGCGCAGCGCCTTCGCTTTCGGCTTGGTGTATACATGTGGAGCAGCGGTATGGACGCGGGCTTTGTGTGATTGGCTTGCGAAGGAATCAATTCGAGCAGGCGCGCTTGCAGATTTTATACTACAATCTCCATATGTGAGTATGTTGAAAGCAAGGAACAGGAGCAACCATGCGTCGACTAATCGTTTTGTCATTGAGCCTGCTGGTGTTGATCTCGCTGGGCGCGGCCAGTGTCGCGGCGCAGCAGGTGCACATCGTCCAGCGTGGCGATACGCTCGCCAGCATCGCATCGCGCTATGGCGTGAACCTTGCCGACCTGCTGCAAGCGAACGGGATGACCATGATCTCTGTCATCCATCGCGGCAACCAGATCGCTATCCCCGGCGCTGTCGGATCAAGCGGGCCGCCCGCGCCACCCGCGCCAGCTGGCAACACCGTGTATACAGTGCAGCGCGGCGACTTTCTGGCTTTGATCGCCGCGAATCATCAGACGACCTACATTCGCCTGGCTGAGTTGAATGGGCTGACAGAGCCCTATATCTTGCATGCGGGACAAGTGTTGATTGTGCCCTCGATCGGCGGAGTTGCCGCGCCTGGCGCCGGCGCACCGGCCGCGCCAGCCAGCACAATCGCGTCCTACACCGTGCAAGCGGGCGACTCGCTGGCCGAGATCGCTGCCAGATATGGCGTCACCTATTTTGACCTGGCGCGCATGAACAGCCTTGAAGACCCAGACGACATTGAAGTCGGGCAGGTGCTGCAAGTGCCTGGTCCGCCAGAGCCCCCGCCCGCGCCGGCCGACGGTGGCGCGCCGGCTCCCGCGCCAGTGACAGGCCCGTCGGTATCGGGCGGCTTTGAATTGGGCGGTCAGGTCGCGCACTTTAACAAGGTCAACGAAATGCGCCATGCAAGAATGACCTGGGTCAAGCGGCAAGTGCGCTGGGGCGGGCAGAGCGCCGGCGATTTCAAATCATGGATCGACCATGCGCACGGCTTGGGCTTCAAAATCCTGCTCAGCGTGGTCGGCGACCACAACATCCACAACCGCATGGCCTCGAACCCGGGCCAGGTTTATAACGAATTCGCCGGTTTCCTGGCTGGTTTGGCGCGGCATGGCGCAGATGCCATCGAAGTATGGAACGAGACAAACATCGGGCATGAATGGCCGCATGGGCAAATCAACGGCGCCAACTACACGCAGATGCTGGCGGCAGCCTTCAACGCAATCAAGTCGGCCAGCCCCGGCACCATGGTCATCAGCGCAGCGCCCTCGCCAACTGGCTATTGGGGAGGTGCCGGCTGCGGCAACGATGGCTGCAATGACGACGCATACATTCGCCAGATGGCAGCGGCGGGCGCAGCCAATTATATGGACTGCGTCGGTGTACACTGGAACAATGGCTTCCTGCCGCCCACAGCCACGACCGGCGGACCCAGCGGCCACTACAGCTATTACCTGCCCGCCCTGACCAATCTGTACCGCAGCGTCTTCCCGGGCAAGCCCCTGTGCTTCACCGAGATCGGCTATGTATCGCCAGATGGCTTCCAGCCCTTGTGCCAAAACTTCGCCTGGGGCAACACGACATCGGTGGGCGAGCAGGCTGAATGGCTGCGCGGCACGGTCAATTATCTGCGCGGACAGAATACGCGCCTGATGATCGTATGGAATGTCGACTTCACGCACTGGGTAACGACTGACTTTGGCTGCGACCCACAAGCTGGCTACGCTATCGTGCGGCCAGACGGCAGGTGCCCAGCCTGCGACACATTGCGCGCCGCCATGGGTGGCTAAGATTTTGCTCGCGCATCTCTCTGTCTTCCGCTCGAAACGTTTGGGGCGGAAGACAGATCCTGCCACACAAAGACTCCATCCCCCCATGATTTGCGCTCGGCGACAACGGGCTTTTGCGCATTATGCGGCACTTATGATGCAGCCGCCAGCAGCCCCGCATAACGTTCGATATCTTCGTCCGAGTCGTTGCCGCCACAGATTAAAAGCGCCAGATGGGCATCGGCAGGCAGACGGTCTTGGATGCGCAAAGCCGCGGCCAAGGTGCTGGTCGCCGCCAATTCGGGACGCAGGTCTGCGTGCTGGATAAACCACTGCTGCGCGGCGATCATCTCCATATCGCTGACGAGGACGAGGTCTTCCAGATGCGCCTGGCACAGATCCAGCGCCACCTGCCCGACGAAGGGTCCGCCCAGAGTCGCAGACAGCGAGCCAGGCACGATATTGACGATCTTTCCCGCCGCCAGCGCCCGCTGCATGGTTGGCGCTTTGATCGGCTCGACGCCCCAGACGCGCACAGCTGGTTTCTGCGCCTTGACTGCCGCGATGACCCCGGCGATCAGCCCGCCGCCGCCAATGCTGACGATGATGTCGGTCAAGCCCGGGCAATCATGCATGATCTCCAGCGCAACGATGCCATTGCCGGCCATTTGTTGATGGCTGTCAAATGGATGCAGGGCGCAGCGCCCAGCCGCCGCCAGCTCATCAGCGCGCGCAAATGCCGCCACAGCATCGGGCAGCAGCTCGACCTCTGCGCCGTAGCCGCGTGTGGCCGCGATAGAGCCAGTCGGCGCATTTTTGGGCATGCAAATGAACGCGTCCACACCCAGAACGCCGCTGCAATAGGCGACGGCTCGTGCAAAATTGCCGCCGCTGACGGCAACGACGCCGCGGCTCAATGCGGCCTCGCCCAGCGCCAGCATCTGATGAAATGCTCCGCGCGTTTTGAACGAGCCGCTGTGCTGGCGCATCTCCAGTTTCAGCGAAACCTCGCAGCCCAGTCGCTGGCTCAAGGCAGGCGAAGTCCGCTGCGGCGTGCGGATGGTGTGCGGAGCGGTCAGCGCGGCGGCGGCGCGGATGTCTTGCAAACTGATCATGCGAGCAACTCACAGATAGACTGGCGGATGATCGGGCATTTTAGCCCAGCGCAGACAGCGCGCTAGCGGAAGCGCATGGGCTGGGTACGCTCGATGCAACTGCTGTCTGGCTCGACCAGCGGCTGGCTGATGAAGGCGACCGCGATAGCGACCGCGCAACCATCAGAGCGCAGCACCGCGTGCCCGACATGCGGCAAGACAAAGTTGTAGGCGCTCGCCAACGTCCTGGCTGCGATGTCCGCGTATGCTGGCGGCGTGATGGGGTCATAATTGCCCGAAAGCAGCAAGGTTGGCACCTCGCTGTGCACCGCCTGGTTGACGCTTTCAGGCAGCGGCGCAGCGCCCCATATATCACACAACCGCGGCAAGGTCGCCGGGCTTTCGACCGCGTAAGCCAAAAAGCCGCGCAGATGTGGATGCGCCGCCACCAGACTCGCATAATCCCGCTGCGCAGAGCCATATTCTTCCTGGCATTGCACGGTGTAGTGCATGCCCAGACTGAGCGAAGCCAGCGACTGTTCAAATTGCGCGCCCATAGGGGTGATCGAACGCGTCCGACCGCGCGCCAACTCGAAAACCAAGCTGGGAATCCGCCGGATGGCATCGACCTCGTAAAGCCAGCTGAAGACCCAGTCATAGAGCCGATAGCCGCTGATTTCGATGGTCAAGCGGCGCGAGTCGGCCGGCTGATAGTCCGCCAGCATCGGCATATCGTTCAGTTGGGCATACAAGCGATAAAACACAGCCCGCAGGTTGGGATAACGGGCGCTGCAGCTGGGCGAGGCGGCGCAGGCGTCAAACAGCACATCGAGCGCGCGCTCGCCGCTATAATAGGTATCGATGAATATATCGGCTTGCGGCGGATAGACCGAATCGAGGATGACGCTGCGCAGGTATTGCGGATAGTCGCGCATCATGGTCAGCGCCAGCCGCGAACCATAAGAGACGCCCACCAGATTCCAGCGTTCATAGCCCAGCGCCAGCAGCACATTGACCACATCGCGGGCGTTGTTCGCGCTATGAAAGGCATCAAATTGCACACCTTGCCGGGCAAGCCGCTCTTGGCAATCGTCCAGAATGCCCAGCTGCAGCTCGGCGCGCTCTTCGTGCGGGCTTTCCAAGATCTCGTCCAGTCGGAAAAAAGCCTCGCGGCAGTACAGCAGCGGATTGGACAGGCCGGTGCCGCGCTGGTCGATGATGACGATGTCGCGCTCTGTGGCGAAAGCGCGCAGGTATTTCTCATAGCTGACTGGCAAGAGATGCGTGCCGCTGCTGCCGGGTCCGCCAACCAGATAAACCAAGGGGTCGGGGTTGGCGCCGCGGCTGTGTATCTGCGTGTAATAAATCTCGACGCGTCCGCCCGCCGGGTTGGCATAATCTTGTGGCAGCGTCACATATCCGCAGCTGGCGATTGTGCCGGACGGGCTGGCAGCGCAGGTTGCCGATTCGATGGTGGCTTGCGCGCCGACGCTCAACTGTGTCAGCAGTAGCAGCGCGAAGAAGCAAAATTTGCGCAACATAGGCACTCTCGCCAATCCTCACCCACAAGTAAAGCACACCATCGCCCCGCTGCCAAATCGAGCGCCACATATTGCCGCCGCGCATTGTCCATTCATCCCGTATAATTCGCCGCATGCGCCGACTCATCGCCTTGTTCCTCTTCGCCGCCGCCTTGCTTGGGCTGGATCTGCATGGTCGCGGGCTGGCTTGGCAAGTCATCTGGTCGCAGACTGGCGAAGAAATGCCACTCGCCCAGGCGCGCGGTTTGGTGGAAGTCGCTGGCAACCTGCTCCGGCATCCGCTGGATACTGACCCGCTCGCCGCCATCGATCACAAAGCCGATGCGCCCTATGGCGTCAATACTTTCTTGCAGCAAGAGGTCGAGGCAGACAAGATCGAAGCCATGCTGCGGATGATTCGCGCGGCTGGTTTTCGTTGGCTGCGCCAAGAATTCCCTTGGGAAGATATCGAGACTGACGGGCGCGGACAGTACACCGACAGCCGCATCGACCGCGATGGCGATGGCATCCGCGATACGATAGACGCCTGGCTGAAATACGACCAGATTGTTGATCTGAGCGAACGGCATGGGTTGCGCTTGCTGGTGCGCCTGAGCAACCCGCCCCGCTGGTCGCGCGCCAAGCCCGACGAGCTAGACCTTGCCCCGCCCGACGACCTGCAAGATTTTGTCAATTTTGCAGCCACAGTGGCCAGCCGCTATCGTGGGCGCATCACGCATTATCAAATATGGAATGAACCCAATATCTATCCCGAATGGGGCGACAACCCTGTCGACCCGGCTGGCTATGCGCAGATGCTCTGCCGAACTTACGACGCGCTGAAAGCCATCGACCCCGCTATCGTTGTCGTCAGCGCCGCAATCGCCCAGACCATCGCCTTGGACGGCTATTGGGGCATGAGCGACCTGGTCTATTTGCAAGCGCTCTATGATCATGGCGCGGGCGCATGTTTTGATGTGCTTTCGGCGCAGGGTTATGGCTTGCGCAGCGGACCCACCGACCAGCGGCTGCGCGCGACTTCGGTCAATGTCGCTCGCCATACCTATTACCGCGACATCATGGTGCGCAATGGCGATGCCCACAAGCCGATCTGGCTGAGCGAAGTGGCTTGGAATGCCACGCTGGACGCCGAGCTGCCGCCCGAGCAGATCGTCGGCTATGCGAACTACGGCAATGTGACGCAGCAGCAAGCCGCGCAGTACATGCCGATGTTTTATGAACGCGCCCAGCGAGACTGGACCTGGGTGGGCAATACCATGTACTGGTTTTTCACCCGCCCCGACCCCTTTGAAGCCGGACAAGCCTTTTATTACTTCCGCATGGTCGAGCCAGACTACCAGCCCGAAAAGCCCAGCTTTACGCCGCTGCCTATTTATGACAGCGTGGCGAATTACATCAACAGCCAGCAGCCAACGCTTTATCGCGGCACGCACCAAGCTGAAACCTGGCAGATCGAGTCGGTTGGCGAAGCGCTGCGAGACGAAACAGCGCGTTTTGGGCGCGCGCAGGCTTTTACGGCGGGCATCGCCTTCCGCGCGCATGGCACGGCGCTGACAATTCGCTGGCGCGAAGCGGCGCTTGCGAGCCCTTGGCGCATCAGCCGCCTGCCTGTCTCGGACGGCTTGGCGCAGACGCAAGCAATCCACTTCGGCGCTGGCCCCTTGGTGGTGGACGAGATCGTCGTCTATGACCGCGGCGATGCCCGGCTGTTGGCTTGGCTGGCGCTGGCAGCGACGCTCGGGCTGGTTGCGCTGGTTTGGCTGGCTGTCGCTTTGCGCGAGCGGCGGCGATGAAGCGGGAGCGGGGCTGGCTGGGGCTGCTGCTGGCGCTGCTGCTGTTGGCGGCGGCGGCGCGTTTTCACCGGCTGGCTGCGCAGTCGCTCTGGTATGACGAAGGCATAACGGCAGCCCATAGCGCGCGCAGCCTGGCTGAGTTGGTCCCGCTGCTGCAAGTCAATGTGCATACGCCTGCCTATTTTGCGCTGCTGGCTGTCTGGACAGATATAGCGGGCGATTCTGAGTTTGCGCTGCGTCTGCCGTCGGCGCTGTTCAGCCTTCTCAGCATAGCGTTTGTCTACGCGCTGGGCGCTCGGCTCTATGGCGGCTTGGCGGGAGTGGCTGCGGCCGCTTTGGTGACGCTCAACAGCTTCAGCATCTACTATGCGCAAGAGGCGCGCATGTACGCCATGCTGACAGCCGTCGCTGGCGCTAGCATGTGCCTCTTCATCCGCATTTTGCAACAGCGGAGCGGGCGCAAGCGAGCAGTCGCGGCTTTTGGCTTGGTCAACGCGCTGGGCCTGTACACGCAGGTTGTGTTCGCGCTGGTCATGCTCGGGCAGGCGCTGCTGAGCGGACTGTGGCTGCTTGAGTCGCTGCTGCGCAGAAGACGGGGGGCATCAGCCGCGGGCTCGCGAACTGTTTGGCAGGTTTTCCTCGATTATGCGCTGGCGAATTGCCTGGCTGCGCTGCTTTTTTTGCCTTGGCTGCCGCACTCTTTGCAGCAAGTTTTTTCGCGTCCCAACCGCGCGCAGGTCATCCCGCCCGCCGAAGTCCTGGAGATGATCGCCGGGCGCTTCGCCTTTGGCAGCAATCATGCGCTGGATATGGGGCTGGCTTGGCTGGCATTTGGCTTGCTGCTGCTGGCGGCTCTGCTGCCAATGAGGGCGCGGCGTGGCGGGTGGCGCTTGCTGCTGCCCTTGGCCTGGCTGGGCGTCTCAGTCTTTGCGTATGTGAGTCTAGACTTGACGACGCGTTATCTGCGTTTTTTGCTGCCGGCCCAGCTGGCCTTTGCGCTGCTGCTGGGGCGCGGCGTGTGGGTGATGTGGCGCCTGCGGCTGGCCAGGCTGGCGGCTGCGCTGGCGCTGGGGGCGATCTTGCTGACCATGCTGGCGGGGCTGGACAATCTCTATCATCACAGCGACTTCCAGCGCGACGACATGCGCGGGCTCGTGCGGGAGATCGAAACCGACCTGCGCCCGGGCGATGGCATCGTCTTTAGCGCGCCTGGCTTGGTCGACCTTCTCGACTATTATTATCGCGGCAGCGCGCCCGCCTACGCTTTGCCCAGCACGCGCGACGACGAAGCCACCCGCAGCGAGGTCAGCGACATCATCGAAAGGCGCGACCGCCTGCATGTGATCTTGTATGGCGCTCGTGAGCAAGACCCCCGCCAGATCGTCGAAGATACGCTAAACCGCCAAGCCTTTGAAATCAGCGACCGCTGGTTGGGCGACCTGCGCTATTTGCGCTATGCCAGCTCCGATGACCTGGGCGAGCCGATATCCGCCGGCTGGTCTTTCGGGAGCGCAATCATGCTGGAAGCCTACACATTGAATTCAGCCGCGCTTTCGGCAGGCGATTTGATCCTGACGCGGCTGGTCTGGTCGGCGTGGCAGCCTGTGAACAAGCGCTACAAGGTCGCGTTGCAGCTGTTGGACACAGCGGGTATTTTGGTCGCGCAGCGCGACAGCGAACCAGCCGGCGGCGCAGAGCCCACAATCGGCTGGGCGTCTGGCAGGCTGGTTGTCGACCAGCATGCGCTGGAGATCCCGCTGGATCTGCCCGCTGGCGATTATCGGCTGACCTTGAGCCTGTACGACGCGACTGATGCCTTCGCCCGATTGCCGGTTGGCGGTGCCGATCATGTCGAGTTGAGCGAGGTCAGCGTGGGTCAATCGCGCGCATAGACCAATTCGCCTGCCACATAAGTGGCCGCCACCGCCCGGTCATCGGCGCAGATCAACAGCGCAAACAGCAGTTCATCCAATGTACCGGCCTCATCCGCCCGCAATCGCAGCAAGGGGGTCGCGCGTGGATCCAGCACGATGACATCGGCAGCGCAGCCCGCTTGCAGACTGCCGGCCTCCCCCGCTATCCCCAACGCTTCCGCGCTGCCCAAGGTCGCCAAATAATAACACTGCGCCGCTGTCAGGCTTGTGCCGCGCAGCTGCGCCATCTGGTAAGCCGCGCTCATCGTCTTCAACATCGAGAAGCTGGTGCCGCCGCCGACATCGGTCCCCAAGCCAACTGTCACCGGCCGCGCCGCATTCCGCGCGCGCGCCATATCAAACAGACCGCTGCCGATAAAAAAGTTAGATGTCGGGCAATGGGCGATCTTTGCGCCAGCCTCATGGAAGCGTTGCCATTCGCCCTCGCTCAAGTGGATGCCGTGTCCATAAATCGCCCGCGAGTCCAGCAATCCATAATGCGCATAGATATCGGTATAATTGGCGCGCTCGGGGAAGAGTTCTTTTGCGCGCGCCATCTCATCGATATTTTCGGAAATATGCGATTGCAGGCGCAGATCACCATATTCGCGCAGCAATGCGCCCGCCAAGGCAAGCTGCTCGCGGCTGCTGGTGAGGGCAAAGCGCGGCGTCACTGTATAGAGGCAGCGCCCCTTGCCGTGCCAGCGTTTGATCAAGGCTTTGGATTCATCATAGCTGGCTTGCGCGGCGTCTAGCAGCTCGGCGGGGGCATGGCGGTCCATCATCATTTTGCCAGCCAGAATCAGCATATTCACATCCTGCGCCGCGGCAAAGATGGCCTCCACCGAGCCCGGCGCGGATGTGCAAAAGACCGATGCCGATGTCGTGCCATTGCGCAGCAGCTCTGCCACGAAGAAATCGGCGATGCGCCGGGCATGCGCGGGATCACGGAATTTGGCTTCAGCCGGGAAGGTATACCTTTGCAGCCATTCCAGCAGCTGCGCGCCAAAAGAACCGATGATCTCGACCTGCGGGTAATGGATGTGGGCGTCGATGAAACCGGGCAGCAAAAGCGCGTCTGGATAATGCCGCAGCTCAGCTTCTGGAGACAAGCGCCCGCGCAGGCTCGCATAATCGCCGACCGCCTCGATCACCCCATTGCGGGTGATGATCAGCCCGTCTTCACAGCTGAAGACGCAATCGGACGGCGCCTGCAAAAAGGGATCGTCGATCAGCGTATATAGTCGGCCGCGCAGGCAAAGTTGCTTCAAGCTGCGCCTCGCTGTTTCTATTGGCAAAGTCAATCCAGGCGCGCGCTGGCGACCGCTTCCCATCCGCCGCTCTGCCAAGAGCGAATCATGGCGGCGTGCACCTCCGCCACAGCCAGCGCATCCGCCAGGCTGGGCGCGCGGGGCTGCCCAGAAGCCACCGCTTTCAAAAACTGATAGGCTTCGATCACTTTCATATCTTCATAGCCGATGCCGCTGCCATCGCCGGGGTTAAAATTGGCGTGGTAGGGATAGCGGTCGCCGCCCACCAGCCGCATATAGCCATCGTGACAGCCATCGGCGCTTGGCAAATACAGCTGCAGCTCGTTCATGCGCTCAAAGTCCCAGCTTATCGCGCCGCGCGTGCCATTCAGCTCGAATCCGAATTGATTTTTGGGGCCGAATATTGTGCGCGAAACTTCCAGTGTGCCGCGCGCCCCATTCGCAAATTCGACCAGCGCGCCCACATAATCTTCGTTGCTGACAGAGCCTTTGCGGTCGTCGGCAGCGCCGCGAGAATAATGCGTGCCTCTGCCCGGCGCCGGCAGCGGGCGCTCGGCGATGAATGTATGCGCATTGCTGACCAGCCGCTCCACGCCGCCGCAGAGATAAAGCGCCATATCGGTCACATGCGCCATGATGTCGCCCAGCGCGCCGTATCCCGAGACCGCCTCGTCAAAGCGCCAGGACAGCAAGCCCAGCGGGTCGCTGCCATACATGCTGAAGAAACGGCCGCGGTATTGCTGCAGCTCGCCCAGCGCCCCTTGCTGGATCAAGTCGCGCGCGTGCAGCACCAGTGGCGCCCAGCGATAATTGAAGCCGACAAAGCTGTGTATGCCCGCTCGCCTCGCCAGCGCTTCAATCTGCGCGGTTTCGCCTGGGTCGCGCCCGACCGGCTTTTCGCAGAAGATATGCTTGCCCGCTTGCGCCGCCGCCGCCACGATGGGCAGGTGCAGGTGGTTGGGCGTGGCGATATTGACAATGTCTACCGCCGGGTCGGCAATGACAGCTTGCCAGTCGCCAGTCGACCGCTCAAAGCCCAGCAGATCGCGCGCCGATTCAGCGCGTTCCGCCACATTGTCCGAGCAGATGACCAGTCGCGCCGCCACGCCGCCAGCCGGAAAGCGCTGCCGCGCCAGGCTGTAAGAGCGGGCGTGCACCTGGCCCATCCAGCCCATGCCGATGATGCCGATGCCCAGTGTCATCATTGGGCTGCCCTCCTGGTCACTCGCTTTCCAGCGGCTCAATATAATGGCTGAAGCGCGAACGCGGGTTTTCGCAATAGAGCCAGGCGCGGGTTTTGCTCATCAGGGTGACACTGACGCGCTGGTACGCATCGCCTTCGTAGGTATCCAGGATTGCCAGTTCTTCGCGCGTTACTTGGTAGAGTCGCCCGGCGACAGTCGAGCCAGGCTTGGGCTGCACGATTGTATAGTCATCGTGAATGCCGCGCAGACGCGACAGCCGATAGCCACGCAGCGTATCGGGCGCGCCATCACCCAGCCAGCGTCCCAAGAGTCGTTCCTGAGTCGCTGGGTCGCATAAAGTGCCATAGGCAAAGAGCTTTTGCATAGTCAGTTATTCTTACCAAACAGCGCTCAACTCGCAAGGCGCGGCATTCATTCCTCCCCAGCTTGGTGCGCGCCGTCCAGATACCCAGCCACCCACTTCATCATGTCAATCGCGCCATGCGGCTGCGCCTCGCCACGCGTCAGTTGGCGGTCGATGCTGTCGTCGCTGCGGATGAGCGAAGGTTTGCTGCGGTTTTCCGCCATCTGGGTGATGCGCTGCGATAAGTTGCGCAGGTTGGTCGCCAAAATATGCCGCTGCTCGCTGGTCAGCGCCTGGCTGAGCGCATCGACCTCACTGCGGATCGTGCGGGAATCGATCTCGATAGGCGCGCCATCAAAGGCATCGGTGAACTGCTCGACGATGAGGAAAGCGGTGTTGATGGCTTCGGAAAAAGCGACTGCGTCGCGGCTGTGCAGCGAGCGGCGCATAGCCAGCGCCGTCTTCAAGATCTGCTTTTGCGGGTCAAGCTGCCGATGTCCGTCCATCTCGCGCTCCAGCCGCTGCAGCTGCGCCAGCGTCAGCGATTGCGCATAACCGCGCCACCAGTCGTTGACGAGTTCTTGGAGAGACCTGCTCCAGGCGACCTGCTGGCAGATGCGAGCCATGCCACTCACGAGATCCGCCGACTCTTCGCTTTCGCCATACCTCCGCAGCAGATGGCTGACCGCCACACGACAGCCGCCTTCCAGCTGCAAGGCTTGACAGCTTTCATACAGCCTCCAGAGATGCCGGTCTGGCGCCTGCGCTGCCGGGCGCTTGGCGAGCAGCCGCGCCAAGGTTTCTATCATGCGTTGCGCCTGCGCGTCCCAGTGGTGATGATCGAGCAAGCTGAAGAAGGTATCGACCAGCGCTTGGGGCGGCATATCTTGGATGCCAGCCACCGCGCTCATGATGTCGATAAGTTTTTCCAGCGGCAGCGCTGCGCGTTCCAACGTTCGCGTCAAGCGTGGGAATAGCTGCTGGCGCCCCGCTAGGTGCTCGGCAGCTTTGGCAATCGGCGCAAGAGCGCCATCAGCAACCAGCCGCGCAAACAGATAGTCCAGCGCGTCGTCCGCCAACAGGTGGCTGGATTGTGTCAGCAGTTGCTGGATGAGCGCGTCGGGCTGATAGTCGGCGGGCAGGCTGATGCGCTCGTCGGCTTCGCGCAGAGTCCATAGCCGTTGCGCCGCGGCCAGCGCAACCAGAGGCTCGTCAACAGATTGCATGCCGCGCACGAGCGCCAGCAAAAAAATGCCCGCGTCTTTGTCGGCGAGAGCGGCGAGATGGGCGGCTGATGGAGATTGCAGCGCCAGCCGACCGGGCTCTGGCAGCGCAGCCAGCAGCCGTTCGTCTCGGCACGATTCGTCGGCGATATCAGGAAACCGCCGCGCCGCAATCAAAAGCAGCTGCAGGCCCAGGTCACCATCCGCATAGGCGCGCGAGCGAGCGGCCAACATGCTTTCGCGCAAGATGTCGTTCAATGCATAGCTTTGCGGTTCGCGCGCCAGCAGCTCGAGCCAGCCCGCCAGGGTGCCGCCATCGCCAGCTTGAATCGCCACATCCAGCGAGCTGCGCGCCGCCGTCTGCAATCGCGCGATCCAGTCTGGATCGATGCCCAGGTCGCTCAATCGATTGCGGATGAACACATAAACAGCATCGGGCTGGTCGTCCAGCATAGCGTCCAGATCGCGCAGAAGCCGCTCGGCCAACTGCGGGTCGCTTTGCATGGCTTCGGCGACTCGCCGGCCCGCCACGCGGTCACGCTTGCGCAGGGCATTGCGCAGCAAACGCGCGAAATACATCAGCCGCAATTCGCCCGTTGGTGGCGCGCCGCCATCCACCGCCGCGAGCATGGCCGCAGTCGCAAGCTCTGCGCCGGCCGCCACTTGCCCGTCCAGTTGACAGCGCTCTGCCACTGCCGTCAATGCCGCGGCCAAGCCGATGTCCGCATCGTCAACCAGGCAATCCAACCGCTGGAGTTCTTTTGCGAGCGATTGCGCATCGCCCTGCCACAGCGAGCGCAGCAAGTCGAGATAAGGATGGGCTGTCGCCGCTTCGTTCGCTAGCGGCGCGCCCCATTCCACAAGAAAATCGTCCGCATCGGCGCTGTCGGCAAAGGTCAGTTGTGGCGTATGCTGGCAGGCGGCAGGCACATGAGTCGCGAAGCTAAGCCGCGCTGCAATCTGGACGGGCAGCAGCGCCTGCAAGCCCGCGACCAGCTGCAGACGCGCTCTGAAATCGAGTGGAAAGCCCGCAAAAACCAAGCGGCGCTCGTCAATCAAGCCGCTCAAGAGCATCAAGATGGCTGCGAGCTTGTCATCCGCCAGTTTTTCCAAGAGCCAGCCCACGCGCTCTGCCCGGCTGGCGGCTGTGGGCGCGACAAAATCGGGCGCGGACATCGCCATAATCGTCATATCCAGGTCGGCGGGCGCCTGGGGCAGATGAGTCAGCCAGTCTGCGAGTTGGCTGGCGTCTGGCGCAGCCCCCTGCGTCACGAACACATAATGCTCGGTGAAGCCAGCGTCATCGGTGTTGGGCTGACAGTTGATCAAGAGCATGCGCGCTTTGTCGAAGGGCAACACAGCCAAAGCCGGCTGCCTCGCATCATCGCCAGCGGGCATTGGCAGCATCTGGGCGAACGCTGTGTAGAATGCCGCATCGAGCGAGGGCAGCGCGCCGCTGAAGCTGAGCAGCGTTCGCTCGCTGTCTTCAGCCTCGTTGGCAGCGCCCAAGATCACATACGCCAGCGCAGAAGTCACAGCCTCCGCCGCCTCGCCTACGGTCAACCGTCTAATCCGATGTTTATTGTGTCAAAATGCCGCCATGCTTGCAAGCATTGCCTGCGCGCAAACTCCTTTGCCCGCGGACAAATCACGAGGGGCGCGCCAGACAAACGATCCGCGATGATGCTTCTGCGTCCCCAGCGCTGCTTGGCAAAGAATCTTTGCGCCCTTTGTGGCTTTGTGGTTAAGCTTCGCATGATAGCCTTTGCTTGACTGGGAGGTCGCGCATGCGCAAGGCATTGTCCAAGCTGCTCGCCATGTTCTTGATGATGGCAGGGGCGCAGTCGCTTGGGCAGGGAGCGCCGGCGCAGATCAAGGCGGCGCTGTTGGACTTGAGCGCGCGTCTGGGCTATGGCATCGGCGTGGACGATCTGGCGCAGTGGCGCTGGCAGCAGGCGACTTTCACCGATTCGGCTTTGGGCTGCCCCGCGGTGGCTGGCTCGGGCGGCGAGACAGTCGGCTACAGCTTTCAGCTGGCCTATGGCGGTTTCGTATACGACTATCGTGTGGCTTCCGACAGCGCGACTGTCGTTCTATGCAGTCAAACCGACCCGCTTGCCGCCGCGGTTCATGGGTCGCAGGCCGCATATTCCAACAGCCTGTGTCCTGATTCGGCGACTGGCGGGCCGTATCTGCCTTCGCGCGTCAATGTCGGCATGGAGGCGCAGCCGCTGGGCGCATCGCTTGACTTGCGCGAGCAGCCTGCGCCTGACGCGCGCATCTTGCGCTCGATCCCCGCTGACGCGCTCGTCCGCATCGCCAGCGGTCCGGAATGCGCAGGCGGTTTTGTATGGTGGCTGGCGCAGGCGCGCGGGCAGACTGGTTATATCGCCGAAGCGGGCGCGAACCGCTATCTGGTCGAGCCACAGCCGCCCAATCCATTGCCCAGCCGCGATGCGCTTTCGCCACAGCTGACACCCTTCCTGCGCGAACTTGCGCGCCTGCGCGGCAACTTTCTGCCCAAACACAGCTGGTCATCCGATAGCTTGACCCTGGCTGTGCCGGGCGCGCCTGGTTCCGACGGTTTGTGGCTCTACGACCTGCGCGATGCCGTGCTGCGCCCCGAGCGTCTGGCGGTCGATGGACAGCTTGCATCGCTGGCCGTGCGGCCAGGCGCGGCGCAGGCTGTCTTTGGCGAGGTGGATGGCACACTCAGCTTGTGGGGATTCAACGCCGCAAGCTCAGCGCCCAGCGAGCTGCTCTATCTGAATGCGCATGGCGGGGCGGTATCAGCGCTGGCATTCAGTCCAGACGGCTCGCGGCTTGTCAGCGCGGGACCGTTCGCCTATACGAACCTGGCTGTCCAGCGCGACTTTGCGGCGATTGTGTGGGATTTGCCGAGCGTGGCGCAGCAAGCTGTGCTTTCGGGGCACACAGGAATGATCCGCGCTCTGGCATTCAGCCCGGATGGCGCGCGGGTGGTCTCGGGCGCGGATGACGGGATGCTGCGGTTTTGGGATGCCACGAGCGGCGCGGCGCAGGCGTCGGTGGCGGTCGACGCTCCGATAGCCGCCCTAGATTACAGCCCAGACGGGCGGCTGGTGGCGGTGGCGGCTGCGCGCAGCGCGGAAAATCTGCTGCTGCTGGACGCGCAGACCGGCGCTCAAGTCGCCAGTTATCCATTGCCGACGTCCGGCGTTGCAACATTGGATTTTAGCCCGGACAGCCGATTGCTGGCGGTGGGCGCGGCGCAGGGCGTGTTTACGATTTGGGACAGCGCGCGCCACAGCCAACTGACAAGCGGACAGACAGAAGCGGGCATCCACGCCATCAGCTTCAGTCCTGATAACACATTGCTGGCGGTGTCGAGCGACAATTATGCGCTGCGGCTTTATGGCGTGTCGCAGGGATCGGGCTAGCGACAAGTCGGGCGGGCTATGCTATACTTCACGCGGTCGTGGCGCTTGCCCGCCAGAACGATGATCCGAGGAGCGCAATTATGTCCGTATTGGACTTGACCGGCACCAGCGAAGGGTCCTACAACTTCCAGGAGGTCTTGGGACAAGGCGGTTTGGGTGTCGTGTATCTCGCCACACAAGACCCAATCGGTCGCATCGTGGCTATCAAGGTCATCCTGCCAGAATATGCCAATGATCCAAACTTCATCCGCCGCTTCGAGAGCGAAGCGCAGGTGGTGGCGCGTCTCGAGCATCCGCATATTGTGCCGCTCTATGACTTTTGGCGCAAAGCGGGCCGCGCCTATCTGGTCATGCGCTATCTGGGCGGCGGCAGCGTGCGCGACCTGATGAACGCGCAGGGCAAACTGAGCCTCGAAATGGTCAGCCGCATCAGCAGCCAGATTTTGTCGGCAATGGCTTTCGCGCATCGCAATGGCGTTGTGCACCGCGACATCAAGCCTGACAATGTCTTTCTTGATGTCGATGGCAACGCCTATCTAAGCGACTTTGGCATCGCCAAGACTGTTGGCACCAATACAATCGTTACGACCGGGCAGATTGTCGGCACGCCAGCCTACCTCGCGCCCGAACAAATCCGCGGCGAAGACGCGACCGCGCAAAGCGATATCTACGCCTTTGGCATCATGCTCTATGAGATGCTTTCTGGCGTGCGGCCATTCAACGATGCTTCTTTGGCCACGCTGGTTTATCGGCATCTCAACGAGCCGCTGCCGATGATGGACCACGATTCGCTTAATGTGTCGCCGGTCTTCAATGGCATCGTCCAGCGCGCCACCTCCAAGAATCCTCATGAGCGCCATCGTGACGCCAGCGAGCTGAATGACGAACTGCAAGAAGCCTTGCGCGAATCTGACCACTCGATCGAACTATCGCTCGAAGAGCTGGACTTCGCCGAGCTGGAACTGTTGGAAACAAAAAATCCTTACAAGGGTTTGCGCGCGTTTCAGCAAGCCGACGCCGCCGATTTTTTCGGGCGCACCGATATGGTCGCGCGCGTTTTGCGGCGCTTGCAAGAGCCAGTCGCGCAAAGCAATTTCCTCGCCGTCATTGGCCCCAGTGGCAGTGGCAAATCCAGCCTCGTCAAAGCCGGCGTGCTGCCCGGCTTGCGCAGCGGGCGCATCCCCGGCTCCGAAGATTGGTTTTATGCCGAGATGGTGCCCAGCCACGCGCCGCTGGAAGAGCTTTCGTCCGCTCTGCTGAGCGTGTCGACAGTCGATCTGCCCGATATGGTCTATACCTTGCGCGACAATGAAGATGGCTTGGCGCAAGGCGTGCGCCAGGCGCTGCCCGACCCTAATAGCAAGCTCGTTTTGATGATCGACCAGTTTGAAGAGCTCTTCACCCAGGTCGAAAAGGAAGACGAGCGCCAGCGCTTCTTGGATCTGATCCTGCATGCTGTCGATGTCGCTAACAGCCCTGTCATCATCATCGCCACCTTGCGCGCCGACTTTTATGACCGCCCGCTGCTTTATCAAGGCTTTGGCGAGTTGATCCGCTCGCGCACCGAGCTGGTGCTGCCACTCAACGACGATGAGTTGAAAGAGACCATCGAAGGCCCAGCCGCGCGCGTGGGGGCTGTTTTGGAGCAGGGACTGGTTGATCTGATCATCGCCGATGTGCGCGAACAGCCGGGCGCGCTGCCCTTGCTGCAATACGCGCTTACTGAACTATTTGAACGCCGCGAAGGCGCGCTGCTGACCAAATCCGCCTATCGTGAAATCGGCGGCACGTTGGGCGCGCTTGCAAAACGCGCCGAAGAAGTCTTCTTGCGCTTCGATGAAGCCGGACAGACTATGGCGCGCCAGATGTTCCTGCGCCTTGTCACCCTCGGCGAGGGGCAAGAAGACACCCGCCGCCGCATTTTGCAAGCGGAGCTGCTGAACCTGGGCAGCCACGAAGTTGTCGAGAGCGTTATCGACCGCTTCGGACGCTATCGTCTGCTCACCTTCGACCGCGATGATGTCACGCGCGGCGCAACCATCGAGGTCGCGCACGAGGCTTTGATCCGCCAATGGGAACGCCTGCGCGAATGGTTGATGGAAAGCCGCGACGATGTCCGGCTGGAGCGCGATCTGCTGCATGCCGCGACAGATTGGCAAGACGCCCGCCAAGACCGCAGCTACTTGATGGCTGGCAACCGCTTGGCTATCTTCGAAGAATGGTCGCAGACCACCGACCTGCGCCTCAGCAAACTGGAGACGGATTTTCTGGAGGCCAGTCTGGTTGCGCGCGCCAAGCAAGAAGCCGCTGAGCGCGAACGGACTGAACGCGAACGCCTGCTCGAAGAGCACAGGCGGCGCAACCTGCGCATCGCCGTCGCTGTCTTTGCGATGGCCGCGGTCGTCGCCGCAATCCTCAGCCTGGTCGCATTTGAGCAATCTAACCGAGCCAACGAACAGCGCGCTATCGCCCAAGACGCTCGCGCAGCCGCCGAAGAGCAGCGCAGCATCGCCGAAGACGCTCTGCATGTCGCGGAAATCAAAGAGCGTAAAAACCTCAGCCTGGCGCTGGCTGCCAATGCGCGCGCAGCCCTGAGCGAGCACCACCCGGCTTTGGCGCTGCCGGTGGCGATCGAAGCCCGCCATATCTTCGAGCCGCTAGAAGCCGAAGTCATGCGCGTGCTCGGCGCGGCCGCTTTTTCGCCGGGACCGCGCTTCCGCTTCACCGATTCACCGCGCTCGATCCTCGCCGTCGCCTTTAATTCGGATGGATCGCTGGGCGCTTATGCCGGCTCGGAAGGCATGCTGTACCTGGTCAATGCGAGCACTGGAGAAAGCGCCAGAGTCATTGCGACCGGCAGTCCAATCAATGCCGTCGCCTTCAGTCGGGATGATTCATTGGTCGCGGCTGCCATGTCCGACATGACCGTCGGCGTCTGGCGGGTTGACGATGGCGCAGAACGATATCGCCTCGGTGGCCACGCTGATATTGTCACCGATGTCGAGTTCAGCGCCGACGGTGTCACGCTGGCTTCTTCCAGCGCCGATTCCACCGTTCGGCTTTGGGATGTTGCGAGCGGCGCAGCGCTTCACACCTTGGCGGCGCACATCGATTATGTCTTCAAGCTCAGCTTCAGCCCCGACGGCACCCGACTCGCCAGTTCTTCCGCAGCGATTGGCGTCGGGGAAGGCGCCAGAACGCCAGAACACAACACGATCCAGATCTGGGATGTCGCCAGTGGCGAAAACTTGCTGACGATCCCGCCAGATGGCATTGGCTTCATCCGTGATGTCGAGTTCAGTCCCGACGGCGCGCGAATCGCCGCCACCACCTGGAGCAGCGCGCTGGGCGGCACAGCTCGCCTCTATGACGCCACCACCGGCGCCGAGGTCCAGCGCATTTATGCGCACCGCAACACGATAGCGAATCTTGAGTTCTCGCCCGATGGCTTGCTGCTGGCGACAGCCTCGCGCGATCAAAGCGTGAGACTCTGGGACATCGGCAAAGGGGTGCAGGTCGCGAGTTATGTGGACATCGGTGGCAGCATTCAGGACATCGAGTTTTCGCCAGATGGCGACTATCTGCTGATCGGCTTGGGCGAGGCTGGCAACTTCCCCGATGGCACCGACAACCCGACAAACAGCTCAGCCTATCTCTGGGATTTGCGCAATCGCACGCAGGCGCAGGTCTATGCCGGGCATACCAACTGGACATGGGCGGCCGATATCAGCCCGGATGGTTCGCTGGTCGCCTCTGGCTCGGGACCGCTGTATCTCCCCGATTCACCGGATGATCTGGACGCCAGCGCGCGCGTCTGGGACGCGGCCACGGGCCAACAGGTTGTCGCCTTGCAGGGGCATGCCAATACGGTCGATTCGGTTCGGTTCTTGTCGGACGGCAAGCAGCTGCTTTCTGCCAGCTGGGACGGCACAATTCGTCTTTGGGACCTGGAAACTGGCCGCGAAACTCGCCTGTACCGCATCCCGCATGAAATGGGGAGCGCGCCGCCGCGAGTCTATATGATCGACCTGCTGCCAAATAGACAGCAATTCGTATCTGGCTCTCAAGATGGCATCATCCGCCTTTGGGATATCGATAGCGGCGAGATTTTGCGCGAATACCGCGGGCACACCGCCCAGGTGAATGGCGTCCATGTCAGCGGCGATGGCAGGTTGATGGCCAGCGCCAGCGGTGGCTGGGACAGCAACGGCGACGATTCGACAATCAGGCTCTGGGATGTGGCAACGGGCGAGCTGCTGCGCACCTTCGCAGGGCATACGCGCTTTGTCAACTATGCTCGCATCGCGCCCAACAACGCGTTCATCATCAGCAGTTCCTGGGATGGCACCGTGCGCATGTGGGATGTCGCGACTGGCGAAGAGATCAAACAATTCATCGGGCACACGGGCAACACATTTGGCGTCGCCATCACTGCGGACAGCGCATCGTTGCTGACAACTTCGTCTGATACGACCGTGCGCCTTTGGGATATCGCGACTGGCGAAGAAATCAACCGCTATCAACAGCACACCGACTGGGTGCAAGAGGTCGTCTTCAGCCAGGACGAATCGTTCGCGGTTTCCGCCTCGCAAGACTCTACCTTGCGGCAGTGGCTTGTGCGGCGCAGCGCGGATGGCATCATCGACTGGGCGCGCGGCAACCGCTACATTAGCCAGCTTTCCTGCGCCGAAAGACAATCTTACCGTTTGGAATGCGAGTCCTGATCGTCCCTATCCACTATACTGGTCGCGTCGGGCGCTGCTGGAGCGCCCAGGATTGCACAAGGCGAGGCCATGCCTGTCGACGAATACGGCGGCAACGACAGCTCAGACGCGCAAGAGCCACCCGCTTCCGCCATCTTCGCGCAGATCATGCGCCAGGCGGCCGCAAAAGCTGCGCCGCGCCGCGTGCGCCGTCCAGCGCCCAACTTTGAAGAATCGCCCAGCCTCGAACCAGAGATTGAGCCGCCGCAGATTCGGCGTGTGCGACCACGGCTGCCGATGCCGCGCAGTGGCAGCTTTGCCAGCGGCTTCTTGGGTACGATCTTCGTGGTTGTCATTAGCACGGCGCTGGTGGCTACGCTGCTGATGTTCTTCGTCGATCCAGAGTTTCTCGACCCGCTGGTCGTACAGGGTTTGCAGCTCGACCGCGCGGACATCGTCAATGCCAGCTTGCCCACGCCGGCGCAGACGCCCGTATGGATGCAGCGCATCGGCATCATATCCGGGCACCGTGGCCGCGATTCGGGCGCGATTTGCGAGGACGGGTTTGGCAATTTGCTGCTGCGCGAGGTGGATATCAATTTTGCTGTCGCGCGGCGCGTGGTGGCTCGTCTGCAGGCGCGCAATTATGCGGTCGACATGCTGGACGAAGTTGATCCACGCCTGGAGAATTATCGAGCGGCAGCGCTGATTTCTATCCATGCCAACACTTGCTACGACTTCGGCGAATATGTGAGCGGCTATATCGTGGCAATCTCTGAGGCGCGTCCGCGAACAGGCGTTGACGCCTTCCTGCGCGAATGCATCGCCATCAATTATGGCGCGAGTGTGCCCCTGCGCCGCAGCTTCACCCTAACCGAAGACCTGACCAACTACCATGTCTGGCAAAAGATCCATCCGTTGACACCCGGCACGATCCTGGAAATGGGTTATATGCTGGCCGACCAGGCAACGCTGACCGAAGACCCGGATCTGCTGGCGGAGGCCATTACAGCGGGCATTCTCTGCTTCATAGAAAATGCCGGCACCGTGCCTGGCTCTGTCGCCAGCGATGCTTCGCCTGGCTACATCGTGCCTATCCTGGCGACGCCAACGCCTGTGTATTTTCGTTGATCGACAAGCGCAGGTCTTCGCCACAGACGCACAAAAGATGAATGCAGGGGCGATATTTGAGCCGCCTTTCGTTGTCTGCGCAATGCTGGGCAGCACGGCAACCATCGCAAATTGCTTGCCAAAAAGCGCGCGCTATGCTAGGCTGTGCGCAAGATAGGGAGAAGTCGCATAGAGGCCTAGTGCGTCCGCTTGGAAAGCGGATACGGGAAACCGTACGTGGGTTCGAATCCCACCTTCTCCGCTAGGAGAGCCCGCGCGTCGGGCTTTTTTGTTGCCGGGCGCTGTTCATACTCACTCACCTTCCCTGCGCTGACAGCCCGCGCATGCCTGTCTACCCGGGCAAACGCATCAAAATGCAATGCGCTTGGACGTGCCTCTGTGTTGACATACGCGCGCAGCTATTTCATACTTGGCGCGCAGCCCAGCGGTGGAAAAGCCGCGCATGCTCGCGCACAGTCAATCACTTTCTGTCGTGCCATTGGCTATCTGAGCGCGCAAGAACTGACGGCGCTGCGGCAGCCCGGTATTCTGGCTATCAAGGAAACGGCAGAGCAATGCGCATGATTTTGAGAAATTTCCGCATGTGGTGGCAAAGGCCGCGCAATATCAGCGAGCGCTCTACGGATCGCAAGGTCTCTTTCCTGGAGTTGTTTTATGACCTCGTTTATGTGGTTCTGATTGCTGAATTGACCCACGCCCTCGCCCATCATGTTGACCTGCAGCATATCGCCGAATTTTTATTTTTGTTCATCATTACCTGGTGGGCTTGGATAAACGGGACGGCTTATCACGATCTGCATGGCAACAATGACATCCGCACCCGCGTATTCACCTTCCTGCAAATGTTCACCGTCGCGGCGATGGCGGTGTTTGCGCATGGCGCGCTGGGCGAGACCTCTGCGGGATTCGCTCTAGCCTATGCCGGGTTTCAGCTCATCTTAACTTTTCTGTGGTGGCGAACCGGCGTTCATGATCCTGAGCATCAGCCCTTGTCGCGCCCCTATGCGCTCGCATTTCTCATAACGACTTTGCTATTTGTCGCATCCGTTTTTGTCGAGCCGCCCGACAGGTTTGCTGTCTGGCTTGGCGCTACTTTGATATCGATTGTGTTGCCGCTATATCTTTTGCGCTCTGGGCGCAGAACTCCCTCTGTTCAAGCGCAGCTCGAATTGAGTATGACAACAACCCCGTCATTGGTAGAACGGTTTGGTCTTTTTACGATCATTGTGCTCGGCGAGGTCATCGTCGGCGTCGTGCAAGGAGTGACGAGTTATCCTGAACTCACTTGGCAGCTGGGCGGCATCAGCGCATTGGGGATGACCATCGCTTTTGGCGCTTGGTGGCTATATTTTGACTTTGTGTCCCATCGCATTCCGCGGCCAGGCACGAGGTGGGTCTATGTATGGTCCTACGCTCATTTGCCCGTAACAGCCGGCATTGCCATCGTTGGGGCGGCAATCTTGAATGTCATCGACCATGCAGCCGACCCGCTGCCGAGCGAAGTCCGTTGGCTGTTGGTTGGCTCGATTGGCACGGCGCTTGTGGGCATCGCGCTGTTGATCTGGACGTTGCCGCCACGCGCCACCACTGCGCAGGCGCATCGGATGAGCCAGACAGTTATTTTCGCGGCCGCGATCATCATCCTCGCGCTGGGCTTCTCGACGCTGGAGACAATTCCCCTGCTCGCCGCCATCGCTGTTTTAATGCTGCTGCCGGTCGTATTTGGTCTCGTTTACTGGATCAAGCGCGAAGAACTGCCCGCTTGATCATCCGCCTGCCCTCGGCCGAACGAGACAGATCGGCTGTTGCGCCTGGCATTGACAAGCCTGCCAGCAGCTCCTAGCATATCCAGTTGAACAGATTTTCTTATTTTTTGACCGCGCAGGCCAAGCGAGGAGCGCTGCCCGATGTACACAGTGAGTCAATATCCGCAAGACTCTGGACATTTCGTCTATCTTGCCGACCCAACTGGCGCGCATTCTTATATCATTCAGCTGCTCCAAGCCGAGCCTTGGGGAGAATAAGCGCAGCCTGTCGCTAGCAAAGCCAAGATCAAAACAAAGGAGCTAACATGTATACCGTCACGAAATTCCCGCATGGCGCTTTCAGCTGGGTAGATTGCGTATCGACCGCCGCAGAGAAAGCCAAAGCCTTCTATATGGATCTCTTCGGCTGGAGCAAGATTGAGTTGCCGATGGGCAATGGCGCGACTTACACCATGTTTCAGCTTCAAGGGCAGAATGTCGCCGCCTTGTCGCCGATGCCGCCCGAGGTGCAGGCGATGGGCATCCCCTCGCATTGGAACAACTATGTGACGGTGGACGATGTCGATGCGCTGGCAAGCGTCGTCACCGACAATGGCGGGACGATCGTTTATGGACCGATGGATGTCTTCGACAACGGGCGCATGCTGCAGATCCAAGACCCCACCGGCGCGGCGCTAGGGTTGTGGCAGGCGCGCAACCACATCGGCGCGGGCCTCGTCAATACCGTCGGCGCGCTATGCTGGAACGAGTTGAACACGCCCGATGCCGAAGCCGCCAAAACCTTCTATGCAAGGCTCTTTGGCTGGGAATTCGCGAGCGACGGTCAGTACATCCATATTCTCAATCGCGGACGTGGCAATGGCGGCATGCTGCAAATGAATACCGGGATGCCGCCCTGCTGGCTGCCCTATTTCCATATCGCCGATATTGACGCGGGCACGGCGCGGACAAAGGAACTGGGCGGCAATGTCGTCGTGCCCCGGCGCGAACTGCCAGACGGCAGCATTTGGTCGGTCGTGGCCGACTCGGCTGGTGCTCACTTTTATCTCATCCAGCTTTCACAAGCCGAGCCTTGGCAAGACTAAGATCTCTGCGGTTTGACTCAACCCAAACCGCAGAGACAAACAACTGAGAGCGCCCAAACAGAACAAGAGGAGCCACATGTACACAGTCACAAAATATCCACACGGAACATTCAACTGGGCGGATACCAGCTCGACCAGCCCAGCCGCCGCCAAGCAATTTTATATGGCGCTCTTCGGCTGGAGCAAAATCGACATCCCTATCGGGCCTGGCATGACCTACACCATGTTCCAGCGCCAGGGCGAACATGTCGCTGCGCTCAGCGAGGCGACGCCCGAGGCGCTCGCCCAGAATATCCCCTCGCATTGGTCCTGCTATGTGGCTGTCGATGATGTCGATGCGCTGCTGCCAGTCGTCACGGACAATGGCGGCACAATCATCTATGGGACCATGGATGTCTTTGATAACGGGCGCATGGCTTTCTTGATGGATCCGACTGGCGCGAATTTGGGCTTGTGGCAGGCGCGCAGCCACATCGGCGCGGGCCTCGTCAACACCGTCGGCGCCATGTGCTGGAACGAGCTGCTCACGCGCGATGCCCAGACAGCCAAAGCTTTCTATAAAGCGGTGCTGGGCTGGGACTTCCACGGCGATGCGCATTACACGCACATCAGCAATCGTGGCCGCAACAACGGCGGCATAATCGAGATGGACGAGAGCTTCGGCGATACGCCGCCTTGCTGGATGCCCTATTTTAATATCGGCGAAATCAACGCGGGTAGCGCGCGCGTCAAAGAGCTGGGCGGGCAAATCCACATGGGACCCACCGAAGCGTCCGGCACAGGCTTTTGGGCATTAGCGACAGACCCGGCTGGCGCGCATTTTTATATCATGCAGCTGCACGATGCCGATGTCTGGCAAGAGTAAATCCCGACAGCGGGCGGCTCAATAGGTCGCCCGTTTTTTCGTTTCTGCGCGGCATCTGGGTCGATTCCCCGCCAGCCATACATGCGAAAGGCGCTCGCCTTGCCCAGCCGCCTACACCACCCCACGCATCGTCTCGGCGCGCAGATGATCAATAACGGCGCGCAGGGCTTCGCTGCGGGTCGCGCCGGCTGCCAATGCCGCTTGATACACAGCCAACTGCCGGTCGGAGCTGGTGCCTTTTTCCAGGATTTCATACACATAGTCGACTTCGGCGCGCGAACCCAGATCATCAACAACATCATCAATCAACGCCAGCAGCTCGTGCGCCAAAGCGCGCATGGGCACAGCCTCGCGCTTGCCATAGTCGACCAAGCTGCCATCCAAGCCCCAGCGCACGGCGCGCCACTTGTTTTCGGCGATCAGCTCGTTGGGATAGATGCGCCAGCTGAGATTCTGGTTGCGCAGTTGGATCAGCTTGGCCACCAGGGCTTGCACCAGCGCAACGATGGTCACCGCCTCGTCGACTGTCGTGCATATATCGCAGACGCGCACCTCCAGGGTGCCAAAGTCTTCGTGCGGACGGCTGTCCCACCAGATTCTCGTGTAGTCCGCTTTGCCGTCTTTGCGCTCCTTGCCCAATGTGCCGACCTGTCCGAATGTCGCGATGAGGCGGCTGTATTCGCTGAATGAGGCGAATATGGGCGGGATGCCCGTGCGCGGCAGGTCTTCAAAGATAATGCTGCGATAACTCTTCAGGCCGGTCGGCTGGCCATGCCAAAAGGGCGAGCTGGTCGTCAAAGCCAGCAGATGCGGCAAAAAGTAGCGCAGTTGATTTTGGATATCGACCAGCAAGTCGAGCTGGGGCGGCGTCGTGCCGAATCCGACATGCACATGCATGCCAAAGATCAGCATCTGCCGCGCCACCGCTTGCATGTAGTCCTTGAGGTCTTCATAGCGTTCGCCTTCATTCGACAACTGCTCTTCCCATCTCGAAAAAGGATGGGTGCTGGCGGCGACAATGGCATAGCCATGCCGCGTCGCGACCTCGTCCACAGCGCTGCGCAGGCGGATCAATTCCATGCGCACTTCTTGCACATTTCGACAGATCGCGCTGCCGATCTCGATCTGCGATTGCATGAACTCCGGCTTGACCTGCTCGCCGATCTGGCGCAAGCCTTCATCATGCAGCAACTGCTGGACAGCCGCCGCCAGTTCGCCCGTTTTGGGGTCAATCAGTTGATATTCTTCTTCAATCCCCAAGGTCAATGGCGCTGAATGCATAACCGCACCTCGCACAACCCGATTAGCCGTAGACGATTAATCATAACACAAGTATGCGGCGGATACATAAATCTTAATGAAGCCATAAACCAGCAGCGCGCTCACAGGCAGCGATGCGCGAGTTCGCCCCGCTGTTCGGTCATGTTGCCGAGTCTCCCCAAGCGTCTGTATGCTGGCCAATGCTATGGCTCTGTCGACGAGCGCGGCGAGCTCCATTTCTGCACATTTCTGTGGCGTTCGCGTTATTTTCCTGGTTCAATGGCTGCCGACTCGTCCATTGACCCACAGCGCCTCTGTGGTTAAATATCGTCAAAACAGATTAGGCAAAGCAATCAAGGCAAATCCATCATGATCATCAGCGCGTTTGGCGATGAAACAGCCAGCGATTTTGAAGAGCAGTTGCGCATTTTGACCGATTTGGACATTCGCCACATTGATGTGCGGGCGGCTTGGGATGTTAATTGCAGCCTTTTTACCGACCAGCACATCGCGCGCATCCAGTCGCTTTGCCAAGCCTATGATGTGCAAGTGGCCTGTATGGGCAGCCCGATCGGCAAGTCGTCAATCGCTGCCGACATCGCCATCGAAAGCGAGCGACTCAAGACCATCGGCGCAACCGCCCAGGCGCTGGGCACGCGCAATATCCGCATCTTCAGCTTCTATCCGGCGGGAGCGCACGATTCTGCCGCGCTGCAGCAGTCGATTGACCGGCTGGGCGCGCTGACCAAGATCGCCACTGAGCGCGACTTGCAGCTGCTGTTGGAAAATGAGAAAGGCGTCGTGGGCGACCTGCCCGAGCGCTGCCTGGCGCTGATGCAAGCCATCGACTCGCCGCATTTTCGCTTCATTTGGGATCCCGCCAACTTCGTGCAATGTGGCGCGGCGCGGCAGGTCGACCAGTGGTGGGACGCGCTGCATCCCTACATCGGCTACATTCACATCAAAGACGCCAAGCTGCCCAAAGGCGTGGCTGGCGACGAACGGTCGCAGGTGACTGTGGCTGGCGGCGGCGATGGCCAGGTGGCGCAGCTGCTGGCGCGTCTGCGAAATTGGGCTTATGCCGGTGTGCTTTCTTTAGAGCCGCACCTCTTGGAAGCGAAACATTCCAGCGGCTTCAGCGGCGCGGAAGGCATGGCGATGGCTGTGGCGGCTCTGCGCGATTTGATGCGCGAAGCTGGCATCGCCGAAGGATAAAGCTGGCGAATATAGGAAGCGGCAAGCAGACAGATACGGCCGTCATGCTCCCGCAGTCGCAAGGCATGTGGAACGACTGGATCGGCTGAGCGCGCTTTTGCCCTGCAAATCTCCCGCGCCCTGCACTATGATTGCGGCAACTTGCCTGGCGGGACGGGAATGAGCGTATGCACAACTCTGTTGACGACTTGCAGCAAGCACTCAGCCAGCACGATTACATTGCCGAGCGCGGTTTGTCGGTGGCTATCTATCTGGCGCTGAAGACGGGCAAACCGCTCTTTTTGGAAGGCGATGCCGGCGTCGGCAAAACAGAAATCGCCAAAGTGCTGGCGGCTATGCTGGATACGCAGTTGATCCGCTTGCAATGTTATGAAGGTCTCGACATCAACACCGCCGTCTACGAGTGGAATTATGCCGGGCAGATCTTGCATCTGCGGCTGATGGAGCGCGAGGGATTGTCGCGCCAGGCACTGGAAAGCGAGTTGTTTTCGCCGCGCTTCTTGCTCAAGCGCCCCCTGCTGCAAGCCATCGAAGAAAGCCGCGATGCCGCTGCGCCCGTCTTGCTCATTGACGAGCTTGACCGCAGCGATGAAGAATTTGAAGCCTTCTTGCTCGAGCTGCTTTCCGACTTTCAAATCACTATCCCCGAGCTGGGCACGTTGAAAGCCGCGCAGCCGCCCGTGGTCGTCGTCACCTCCAACCGCACGCGCGAGATTCACGATGCCCTGAAGCGGCGCTGTCTGTACTTCTGGATTGATTATCCGCAATTTCAAAAAGAACTGCGGATCGTGGAGCGAAAAGCGCCTGATGTAGCGCCTATGCTGGCTCGACAGATCACTGCCTTCATCCAGGATATGCGCTCGCTGGAGCTCTTCAAACGACCGGGCATCGCCGAAACGTTGGATTGGACGGCCGCCTTGATCGCGCTCGACCAAAACGAGCTGTCGCTAGAAGCTGTGCAAGATACGCTAGGCGTCATATTGAAATATCGGGACGATGTCGACATGCTGGATGCCGCCACCATCCAGAATATGCTTGAACGCGCGCGCGTCGAAGCGCAGCGAGCTGGCTGAGCTGCCGCAGCGCTTTTTTCGCCGGCTGCCCGCAACAGACCGAAGAGCCATGTGCGACAAGCCCTCGCCAAACAGTCCCACCAAGAGCCTCTTCCTCGGACCCGCCGAAGCGCCAACCGAGTACCACGGCGGCAAGCTGGCGCATAACCTGATTCTGTTTGGGCGGGTGTGCCGGGCGCTGGGCATGGAGGTCACGCCCAACCGCATGATGGAAGTGGCGCGAGCGCTCGCGCACATCCAACTGGGGCGCAAGCAAGATTTTTATTATGCCCTGCGCGCCCACCTGGTCACCCGCCGCCGCGACATCGTGTATTTTGATGAAGCGTTCGACTTGTTTTGGCGACGCCCCGCCGATGGCTTCACCACGCTCAACCTGCAATCGCTTGGCGAAGAACGGCGCAAGCGCAAGACACAATTCCTGCCGCCGCTGGAGTCCGCGCCTAGTGAACATGGCGCTGACAGGGATGATATCGACTCCAGCATGCTCGCCCTGGTGCCGACCTATAGCCAGCAAGAGCGCCTGCGCAACAAAGACTTCGCCGACATGAGCGCCGACGAGCTGGAGCTGGCGAAGCGCGCAATCGCCAAAATGCCCGATTCGCTGGGCATGCGCCGCACCCGCCGCTTTGAAAATGGCCGGGGCAGTCGCATCAATATGCGCCGTTTGATGAAAGACATGATCCGCAAACAAGGCGATGTCGCGCAGCTGCCCACCCACCGGCACAAAGAAAAACCGCGTCCGGTCGTGCTGCTCTGCGATATCAGCGGCAGCATGGAACGGTACACGCGCATTTTGCTGCACTTTATGCACACCTTGGCGGGCTCGCTTTACCAGGTCGAGTCCTTTGTCTACAGCACCGATATCACACGCATCACGCGGCAGATTCGCCAGAAGAATGTCGACGAGGCGCTGGCGGATATCGGCGCGACTGTGCTGCAATGGGGTGGCGGTACGATGACCGGCGAATGCCTGCGCCGCTTCAACTGGGGCTGGTCGCGGCGGGTGCTGGGGCGAGGCGCGGTCGTCTTGTTAATCACCGATGGCTGGGATCGTGGCGATATCCCGCTGCTTCACAAAGAAATGGCGCGGCTGAAATTGGCTTGCCGGCGGCTAATCTGGCTGAATCCGCTGCTGGATGTGCCCGAATATGAGCCGCTCACCCGCGGGGCGCAGGCGCTGCTGCCCTATGTGCACGACTTCCTGCCCATCACCAACCTGGCCAACCTGGATGCCATCGTGGCGGCGCTGCAAAATCTGGATGCCCGCCCCAGCGCCGAGGCGTATCGGCGAACGTATTTGTGATCCTGTCTCAGCAAAACAAAGTTGGCGCGCAACAACCCAAGCGCAAGCAGCGCAAAGATCTTTGTGTTCCGCGTATTTTTGCGCGCTTCGCGGCTGAATTTGTGAGCGACTTTGCCTGACAGCCAAATTGCCCCTTGCATAGACAGCTTGTGTTTGCTATACTGTATGGTAACGATACCATAAAGTGATTTGGAACAAGTATGCTTGCCAGAGCAGCCGACACAGCGATTCCCCGTCTTTTGGATGCGGCGGACATCCACCGCCCGCGCTATCACTTTTTGCCCGCCGCCAACTGGATGAACGACCCCAATGCCGTGATTTACTGGCAGGGACGCTCTCCCCTCAATTTCCAATACACCCCGGATGGTGCCTGGCACGACACTATGCACTGGGGGCACGCCGTCAGCG
>JAPOSR010000043.1 GCA_026709625.1 Chloroflexota bacterium | reverse complement strand
GCTACGAAAATCACCATTGCCCGACAACTGGCGCGTGTCAATTTCATCGACGCATGGCGCGACGGACCCGTCATAATCCAAATATATCGCCCTATCTGGAGCGCGCTGGCTGAACATATCGTATTGCTGATTTCTATAGCACGACACCAGCAACCGTTTCAATCCGAGGGAATGAAAGTTGCGCGCGAAGTAGGTAAAGAAGGCGCTTTTATAAGGGGCGTCGCAGTTGCAATATACGACCTTGCCGCGAAAATGATGTCTATAGCGCTTCAGTCCGGCCTGAATATCCTCAAGACGCGTGTAGAATTCATCATTCTTACATTTCTTCGAATTTTCTAGGTGTCTCGCTCTCATAGCATGACAAAAAGCGACGGTCGCTTTTGCAAGTCGTTATTGAACTGGCGAATTGTTTATCTGCTTCAATCGTTTGCGATAGTCTTCTTCGGTCATGCCAGCCGCCTTTCGCGCTATTTCCTGCATTTCAGTCAATGGCATGCCATCGTTTGTATTGAACTGCACGGATGTGTTGCGTCGCTCGGGCGTCGGGCGCGTCAGCAATTCCGAATTGTTATCTAACCATGCAAGCTGCAAATCGGGCGACATAGCAGGCACCATGCCGCGATATTCCTCCGGCAGCTTATTGGTGCGCGCTTTTACCGATTGTGTCAATACGCCCTCATAGGTTTCGTTCTTTTGTTTGACCAATTCCAATTCGGCTTCGATATCCGCAATGCGCCTTTGCGATTCTTCGTACAATGGGCGGTATTTGCCCTGCTCTTTCAGCGCATTCGTAGCCGCTTCTTTTTCAGCGCGGCGCTGCTGATTAATTTTGTCGCGCTCTTGCTCTTGCATGGCGCGTATTTCGCGCAATTCCTCTTTGCGCTTCGCCGATTCGCTATTGACCTCGCCAAGTCGCTTTTCTAAGCGGGTTATCACATCCAAGGCTTCTGCTGGCCAACCACTGCGGTCCTGGTCTTTGTCCTTGCCGTTTTCGTCAGCCATATTGCCCCCTTTAGTAAAGCCTGTATTCAGATATTATAGCGCGTTTCGCGTAACCAGCAAAGCGCGCGCGCCTCGTCATGGCGCAAAACCCCTGCTTGCCCATCGTTGGTCACGCTCGACGTGGCGGCGATTGTGGCGTGTACGGGTTGTAAGCCGCTCGATTGCGCTTGCGGTCGTCAATGATCTGTGCCAGCGATTTCTCGCGCATCATTTCGCCATACAACGGGTTGTCATAACGCTGGCGAAAATCCGCAAACTCAATTTGCCCGGCGTGCCAAGCATCCCACTTGCGCGGCCCCATCCAGGCGCGTTGCGCGTCGACAGGCCGGCTGCGAAAATACTGCTCGCCGCTTTGAATAAACACGGGATCGCCATCGTATTCCGTGATTGTCGAGCATCGCCCCTGGTGGTGGTCAATAATGTGTTTGACAGGCTCGCCATCATTTACGCCGCGCTGCCATATCGTTTCGCCATGCAAGGACAAACATGCCATACAAGTGCGCGGGTCCAGCGCAGCTATGCGAATAACGCGCGTGATAGGCAATTCGCCAACTGCTTCTGTGTAGCGATCGGCTTCAGCGCGGACCAGGCTCTGAATATACAAGGTGCGTGTCAAATTCTCCGCTGCATGATAGGGCAAGCCATCAATGCTTGCTTGCAGTCGTTTGACAAGGGCATATGGCGATAGCCCCATGCGAAGACTTTCGTGAGCTTGACTTCTTACTATTGCGCCCAGCCCATTCCAACCACGCTCTATTTCCTGCAACCATGCTGGCGAATCAGCGAACCGCAATACCTGTTCCGCCGCTCCAGCTTGCGCGCCAGCGAACTCCGCGACAATGCCGCGCAAACGATCTGGGGCAGTGGCTACAAGCGAATCGTTCGCCAGGTCGCGCCCCATACCAGCGCCATCTGATTCAACACGCGCGCCAAGGCTGGCCAGGTCACGTCCTGTATCTGTTAGTCGCTCGTCAAACGCGTCAAGCGCGGCATCTAATGCGGCCGGCTGTTCATCGAGTATCGCATCATAATGGTCGCTGTTTATCTGGGCGCGCGCTGCCAAGCCTCGACTAAGCGAGCGCGTGGAAGCCCGCGTCGCCGATTCGACCTCGTCAGACTGCTTGTGGATGAATGCTGATACTTCGCTTTCGTTCAAAGCGCCCTCTAATCGAT
>JAPOSR010000074.1 GCA_026709625.1 Chloroflexota bacterium | reverse complement strand
AACCAACACGCCCACGAACACGCCCGTCCCGACTGACACGCCCACGAACACGCCCATCCCGACTGACACGCCAACGAATACACCTGTCCCGACTGACACGCCCACGAACACGCCTATCCCAACCAACACGCCCACGAACACGCCCGTCCCGACTGACACGCCCACGAACACGCCCGTCCCGACTGACACGCCGACCCCGACTGTGGACATCACCGCGACTGCCCAGGCAGAATCGAGTTTGGTCGCGCGGCTGCAAGGCACATTGGATGCGGAAGCAACTGCGACGGCGCAGATCGAAACCGCCGAGGCGCAGACACCCGACACAGCGCCAACCGAGCTGCAGCCCGCCGATACTGAAGCGCCAACCCAAGCCGCTGTGGTCGAGCCGACCGCCCAGCCTACCCTGACGCCGGTGACCATCACCGAGATTGACGCGCCCGCAGCTGACGAGCCGGCTACGCGCGATGATGTCTTGGCGATCGCCGCGGTGGTCGGCGGCTTGACGCTGCTGTTTCTGCTCTTCTTGATCGGGCGGCGTCGCAATTAGGCGCCATCCAGGCATGAGCCACAGCGCGGACTCAGGCAGCGGACGCAGGCTGCAGGTCTGTTGGCTCAGCAGCGCGCGCTACCGCCAACCGCTGGACAGCACCAGCGCGCGCAAGTGGCAGTTGCTGGCTGGCTTGCCCGGTTATGCGATTCGCGTCATTGGCTTCGCGGCGAGCTCGCGGGCGAGACATTTTCATGAACATGTCGACTTTTACCTGCTGCCACAGCTGCCGCTTTCGCCGCTGCGCTACCTGACCTTTTTTGTCATGGCGTCACTGCTGCTGGGCTGGCTGACAATCCGCCGCAGAGTCGATATCATCGTGGCGCAAAGCCCTTTTGAAGGCGGGGTTGGCGCTTGGGCGAAGCTGCTGGGCCGGCTGGTCGGGCGCGCTCCGCGGCTGATTATCGAGAATCACAACAATTTTGAAGTCGACCTCTTTTTGCAGCGGCGTGTGCCCTTGCCCGGCTTCTACCGCGCCATGATGATGGCTTGCGCGCGCTTCGCCTTTCGCCATGCCGATGCCGCTCGCGTGGTTTCATCGACAACTGCCGAACGCTCCCGATTTTTTGCGCCACAGCTGCCACAAGTGCGTTTCATGACATGGAGCGATACCGATGTGTTTCGCCAGACGCCACGCCAAATGCCTGTCGAGCAGGCTGTCGACATCGTCTACGCCGGCGTGCTGCGGCCTGGCAAGGGCGTGCATCATCTGTTGGATGCCTTCGCCAAGCTCGACCATCCACAAGCGCGTTTGCAGTTGGTGGGCGCGCCTGCCAACGCCGATTATGCCGCCGCGCTGCGCCGGCAAACGCAGGAGCTCGGCATCAGCCAGCGCGTGCAATTTGTGGGCGCCGTGAGCCAGCGCCGACTCGCGGGATATTTCGCCGCGGCGCGCGTGATGGTCTTGCCATCGCTGTCGGAGGGGCTGCCGCGGGTGATCGTCGAAGCGATGATGACCGGCACGCCGGTCATCGGCACGCGCATCAGCGGCATCCCCGATATCATCCAAGATGGCGAAAACAGCCTGCTAATCTCGCCCGACGATGCCGACGACCTGCTGCGCGCGCTGCGGCAGATTTATGCGCTGGATGTCGCAGCTATGGCGGCAAAGGCGCGTTCCTTTGCGCTGGATTTCTTCTCGCCAAACAGATACGCCGCCGGCTATCAACAGCTGTTTGAAACCGCTTTGCGCGGGCGCGCCACAAGCGTCGAACCGAGCGGGCCAGACGCGATCGACAGCAGTTCCGCCCGCGAATGAACGCAGCCAACCGCCTGCTGCAAGAAGACATACCCGGGCTGATCCGCCAGATCGGCTTGCCGGTTGGCATCGGCGTGCTCTTCAACAACCTGTTCCAGGTGGTCGATACTTTTTATGCGGGGGCGCTTTCGAAAGAAGCGCTGGCGGCGCTGGCATTGAGCTTTCCCATCTATTTCATCATTATCGGTTTGGGCAGCGGGCTGGGCACAGGCGCTTCGGCATTGATCGGCAATGCGCTGGGCGCGGACGATCGCGCGCTGGCGGCGCATTATGCAGCCCAGGGACTCATCTTGACGGCGCTGCTGAGCCTGGTTACGGCGATCGTCGGCCTTGCCATTTCGCCCAATCTATTCGAGATTCTGGGCGCGCAAGGCGCCGGCGTGGACTAC
>JAPOSR010000080.1 GCA_026709625.1 Chloroflexota bacterium | reverse complement strand
GGATGAGCCCGGCGCTGAACTTGGAGATGTCGATGCCCAGCCACCTGCGCCCCAGGGACTCGGCGGCGTGGACTGTCGTGCCGCAGCCACAGAAGGGGTCGAGCACGGTGTCGCCTTCGTTGCTGCTGGCGCGGATGATGCGCTCCAAAAGGGCGAGCGGTTTTTGCGTGGGGTAGCCTAGGCGCTCGCTTGAGATTGTCTGACCTAAAGAGTGAATATCGACCCAAACAGATGGCACTGGGCGACCAGGAACATCTTCCAAGTAAGTTCGGGTCGTATTTCGATATTCTTTGTATTTTCTTCCATCCTCGTCAACTTTAGTGAATTTCGAAATTGCGTAATCTGAAAGAGGCGTAAACTGCCGATTAAATGTGGGTTTCGAGCCTATTGAGAAATAAAGAATTACATCGTGTTTCCGATGAAACGCGAAATTAGGACCTTTTCCGCCAGGAGGATATGCCCAAATGATTTCGTTGCGAAACATTTTTGGACCATAAATCGCATCCATCAGCAGCTTTAAGTAGTGGCTCGCAGTAGGATCACAATGCAAATAAATGCTGCCCGTTTCTTTCAGCGCGCGCCGCATGGCACGCAGGCGCACTGCCATATTCAGCAAATAAGACGCCAGCGAAGTACCCTTTTTGCCCCCCCCCCGCTCATCTGTTCTATGTTCTGCGCGAACTTGACGATAGTCGCCAGCGGGCGGGTGCGCGGGTCGCGCTGCAGGTCGTCTAGGGTCTCGGCATCTTGGTCGCTCCACTTCCAAATATCCACGAAGGCTTCGACCGGCTTGTGATTTTTGTATTTGCCCTTGAACGGCAGGTTGTACTTCGAGTTGGAATTGAAAGGCGGGTCGAGGTAGATGAGGTCAACCGACGCGTCGGGGATGACGGCGCTGTCGTTCAAAATATCGAGGCAGTCGGCGGCGAAAAGTGTGCGATTCATAGGGGGATTTTACCACAGAGGCGCAGAGGGCACAGAGAAAAGCGTTACAGGGCAACTCTTCTGATGCCTTCGCTGTCTAGTTGCCAAGCACGGTCAATATCAGCGCAGCCAGCGCAATCTGAGTCGCAATCATCCACATCACCAGCAGGCGCGTCTGCCGCTCCATATCGGCTTTGGTGGCAAAGTGCGGCAGTACTTCATCTACAATCGTTTCCACCCTGGTTACACGCTCCAACACTGACGATTCCTGTTGCAATGTTTTCCCGACGCTCGCCATTACTTGTCCCGCATCTATATGGTTTGCGCCAATTATAACTCGCGGCAGCGATTCGTCAATTTGCCGATAATGGCATGGGTGAGCGGGTCTTTCTGTGAAGAATAGCGCATAAACCTTGACCGTATCGCCTCTGCGCCTCTGTGGTGAATTATTCTCAGCGCCCCAGCAACACGACGACCGAGCGCGCGCCGATTCGCTGTGTCGATTGATCCAGCAGCGGCGGCTCTTCGCCAGGCGCATAGCTGTCATCGGGCGGCGTCAGCGCGGTGTTGACGGCAGTATGCCAGCGCTGGCTTCGCCCCAGCCTGGGCAGTTGGACGCGCGTCGGCTGCCAGTGCGCATTCACGATGATATAGACCAGCTGACGCCCATTCGCGCCACAGAATAACAGACCCAGACACCGACTCTCATGCGACCAATCGGGCTGCCAGGGCTGCCGTCCATGATAAGATACGCTGTCCGCCGCGAATCTGCCCTCGGCCTCTGGCGCTGGCTGGTGCCGCAAATAGTCGGCGCGCCGCAGCAGGGGCTGTGTTTGGCGCAGCTTCAGCAGGTTGCGCGCAAATCGCCAAAGCGGCGGCTGGGCGGCCAGACGCGACCAGTCAAATTCGTTCAAGGCGCTGTCGTGGCAATAGCTGTTGTTGTTGCCGGCTTTGCTGTGTCCAACTTCATCGCCCATCCACAGCATAGGCAGGCCCTGGCTGACCAGCAGCAGGCAGAGAAAGTTCTTCTGCTGGCGAGCGCGCAAGGCTTCTATAGTCGCATCGTCGCTTTCTCCCTCTGCGCCGCAATGCCAGCTGTGGTTGTCGTCCGTCCCATCGCGGTTGTTTTCGCCATTGGCGAGGTTGCGCTTGCGGCTGTAGCTGACCAGGTCGCGCAGGGTGAAGCCGTCATGAGCGGTGATGAAATTGATGGACGCGCAGGGACCCCGCTGTCCGTACATATCAGGGGAGCCTTGCAGGCGCGCCGCCATATCGCCGACCAACCCGGCATCGCCTTTGACAAAGCGCCGCAGGTCATCGCGATAGCGCCCGTTCCATTCTGCCCAGCGCCCATAATCCGGGAAGCTGCCGACCTGGTACAAGCCGCCAGCATCCCATGCTTCGGCGATCAGCTTGGTGCGCGCCAGCAGCGGGTCCTTCGCCAGCGCCTCGAGCAAGGGCGGGTCGGGGTGCGGGTGGCCGGCGGTATCGCGCGCCATGCTGGAAGCCAGGTCGAAGCGAAAGCCATCGATGTGATACTCGCTGACCCAATGGCGAAGGCAGTCCAGCAGCAGCTTGCGCACGACCGGGTGCCCGCAGTTGAGGGTGTTGCCGGTGCCGCTGAAATTATGATAGCCGCCATCGGGCTTGAGCAGATAATAGACGCTGTTGTCGATGCCGCGGAAAGAGATGGTCTGTCCAGTTTCGTCGCTTTCCGCTGTGTGATTAAAAACCACATCCAGCCAAACTTCGATGCCAGCGCGATGACAAGCCAAGACCAGTTCTTTCAACTCGCGCGCCGGGTCATCGCCAGCGGCATAGGCGGCTTTGGGCGCGAAGAAGCCGATCGGGTTGTAGCCCCAGTAATTCACCAGCCGCTCGCCGGTTTCGGGGTTGTGGTTGCGGTTGTCGAGCTCGTCAAATTCAAAGATAGGCATCAGCTCGATGCAGTTGACGCCCAGCGATTGCAAATACGGGATTTTTTCGATCAGCCCGGCGTAGGTGCCCGGCGCCGCCACATCCGCGCTGGCGGTGAAGCCGCGCACATGCAGCTCATAGACGACTAGGTCTTGTCGCGGCGTATTGAGCTGTTGGTCGCCCTGCCAGTCGAAGTCGCTGCTGTAGGGACGGGCGCGATACACAGCATTGGCATAACGTTTGCCGCGCCAGTCTTCCAACCCGCCAATCGCTTTGGCATAGGGGTCGAGCAAGATCTGCCGCGCGTCAAAGCGATGCCCGCGCGTTGGGTCGTATGGCCCATCCAGGCGAAATCCATATTCGATTCTCTGCGGGTCGAGTCCGCGCACAGTCATGGCATAAATATCGCCAGTGCGGCAGGTATCCAAAAAAGGAATCTCGACCATGGGTTCTTCTGCGCCGCGCTCAAACAAAACCAGGCTGCACGATGTGGCATGGCGCGAGAAAATAGCGAAGTTGAGCCCATCGGGCCCGGGCGTCGCGCCAAATGGCAACGGATTGCCCGGATAAAATTGAAAGTCGCCCAGGGCATAGGTTCTGTGCTTGGCCATTGTGTTAGTATACCCGCAATGCGCAGACATCCAGTCAAGAACAAAGACTTGGGAATGGTGAATGCGTGGATATGGCAACCAAGCCCCATCCCCGGCTCCTTGCCCCCAGAACATAGGGAAGGGGATTTTGCCAGCGCCTCCGCAGCATGCCGCCTGGGCGCAATTTATCACGCCATTCATCCAGCCAGCCCAAGATTCTGCCAAAGATTCTGATGGATATTTGTAACTATCGGCGAAACAAAGCACACTAGCGGCAAGATACGCTAGACTCGCGATTGACTTAACCCATGATGGCGAACAGTTTTCGGTTCAAGGGGTGGCGGGCGTGAACCAAGCAGTGGGCACGAGTCTGGCGGCGCGGCTGAATCGACTGGTCGACTTTGCGCCTGTGCTGGTCGCGCTGCTGCTGGCGCTTCTCGTGTCGTCTGTGCTGTTGGTGGCATTGAATGCCGATCCGCTGGCGGCTTTCGGATTCATGCTCGAGGGCGCTGTCGGCACCGAGAACGCGACAGCCGAGACCTTGGTCAAAGCCACGCCCATTTTGTTCGTGGGCATCGGCATCACGATCGCCTTTCGCGGCGGCATGATCAACATCGGCGGCGAAGGACAAATGATCGCGGGTGCCTTGGCTGGCACGACCATCGCGCTTGCGCTGGGCGATGCGCGCGTCCCAGCCGAAATGGCGAAGGCGCCCGGCGCGTTCGATCTTGTAATCGTGGCCAGCGCATTGGGCGGCGGCTTCCTCGCCGGCGCGCTCTATGGCGGCCTGGCAGGATTTTTGAAAGCCTATTTCGGCGTCAACGAGATCCTCAGCACCATCATGCTCAACCAGATCGCCGTGCAGATGATGAACTTCCTGCTCAATGGCCTCTTGCTGGATCCAGCCGTGGCCGGCTTCAACAACATTCCCAAAACAGCGCGTCTGGTCACCGCGGCGCAGCTGCCACGTCTGGCGCTGCCGCTGGGCGATCCTTGGGTCTTTGCCCGCACGCGTCTGCATTGGGGCTTGGTCATCGCCATCGCGCTGGCGGTTGTCATCTATATCTTCTTGTGGCGCACTTCGTTGGGATACCGCATCCGCGCAGTGGGGGAAAATGAACGCGCCGCCAGCTATGCCGGCATCCATGTCAAGCGGCAGATGATGCTGGCGATGTTCCTGGCGGGCGGTTTCGCTGGCTTGGCGGGCGTCGTACAGGTGCTGGGTTTGCAATATCGCTTGCAAACAGACGGCTCGCCAGCGGGCTTCACAGCGGCGGCAGGTTTCAATGGCATTGTGGCTGCGCTCTTTGGCGGGTTGAACCCCATCGGCGCGATCCCGGCCTCAGCCTTCTTTGGCGGGCTTCTGGTCGGCGCGCAAAAGATGCAGCGCGAGATCGGCGTGCCAGCTTCTTTGATCACCGCGGTCAACGGATTGATCGTCGTCTTCGTGGTCAGCAGCGAGATCTTTATTCTGCAGCGCAGCAAACGGCGCGTCAGCCTGCAAGAAACGCCCCTCGCCCCCGCCAGAGCCTCAGCGAAGCGAGCGGATAGTCCCGACCCTGCTGATGAGCCGACTGCGGAGGAGGCAGGCTGATGGACTTGGACGATATTTTCACCGCCAGCGTCTTTGCTTCGGCGATCCGCCTGGCGACTCCCTATATCTTCGCGGCGCTGGGCGAGACCTTTGCCCAGCGCAGCGGCGTGCTGAACCTGGGTGTGGATGGCATCATGTTGATGGGCGCGTTTGGCGGCTTCTATGCGGTGCACCTGGCGCAGACGGCTGGCGTCATGGCCGAGCCGCTGGCTTTGCTGCTCGGTGTGCTGGTGGCGCTGGTCGTGGGCGGGCTGATGGGCTTGGCGATGGCTTTCGTCAGCGTGACCTTGCAAGCCAAACAAGGCATCAGCGGCATCGGCGTCTATCTGTTCGGGCTGGGCTTGAGCGAGCTGCTCTTCCAGCAGTGGGTGGGAACGCCCAAGTCGGTGGCGGGCTTCCCGCGCATCAGCTTCCCCATTCTCACAGACATCCCCATCCTGGGCGAGATATTCTTCCACCACAATCTGTTGGTCTATGTGGCTTTTGCGCTGGTGCCGCTTTCGGCATTCGTGCTCAATCGGACGACCTTTGGCTTGATGATCCGCGCAGTCGGGCAAAATCCCGAAGCAGCCGATGCCATGGGCGTCAGCGTGACGCGCGTTCGCTATGCCACGACCATCATCGGCGGCATGCTGGCTGGCTTGGCGGGCGCTTCGCTGTCGATCGCGCTGATTAACCTGTTTCAGCAGAACCTCACCGCCGGGCAAGGCTTTATCGCTGTCGCGCTGGTCTACTTCGGCGGCTGGAGACCGCTGGCGGTGGCGGCTGGCGCGATGCTCTTCAGCTTTGTCAACGCGCTGCAGCTGCAGATCAAAGTCATCGGCGCGGATATTCCATCGGAATTCGCCGTGATGGCTCCGTATGTCATCACCATTGTCGCCCTGGTCTTCGCCACCAAGCGCCAGGAGCAGCCAACCGCGCTCACCAAGCCCTATGAGCGGGGCGAATGAGGTATAGTTTCAATCGGGCAGAGGCTGCCCGCAATAATCGCAATGGCAACAGTATAAGGAGAACAAAGCCATGAAGAAAGCCCTACTGCTCACTTTGATAGTCGCTCTGTTTGCCGGGGTGATGCCGACAATGGCGCAGGATGTCTTCCGTGTCGCGGCCGTCGCGCCCAGCGCCACCAACGACCTCGCCTTCAGCCAAAGCATGTACGATGCGCTGGTGGCGATACAAATGCAAATGGGGGAAGACAACTTCCAGTTCGATTTTCAAGATGGCACCTTCATTGTCGATGATGCCGCCGTTGCCCTGCGCGAATGGGCTGCCAGTGGCGACTATGACCTCGTCATCGCGCACGGCTCGCAATTTGGCTCGGTGGTCGAAGAGCTGGCGGGGGAATTCCCCGAGGTGTCTTTCGCCTGGGGCACCGATTTCAACACCTTCGGCATGGACAATGTATCCGCCTATAACGCAGCGGCTGATCAAGGCGGGTTCATCAATGGCGCTATGGCTGGCATGATGACCCGATCAGGCGTCATTGGCGTTGTCGGACCCATTGAGGTGGGCGATGCCAAGCTGTATGTGGATGGCTTCGTCGCTGGCGTTGGCGCAGTTTCTGAAGCCACGGTCAATGTCGTGTACATCCAGTCCTTCAGCGATGTCCCGCTGGCAACCGAAGCGGCGGAAACGCATATCGCCAATGGCGCGGATGTCTTGACCGGCACCGCGCAGATGGTCGTTGGTCCCATCGCCGTCGCGATTGAAAACGGCGCGCGCTGGTTCGGCACACAAGCCAGCCAAGCCGAGCTCGCCCAAGGCGCAGGCGTCGCCTTCCAGATTTACAAGTGGGATGTCGTCCTCGCGGAGATCATCGCCAACATCCAGGCGGGCGACCTGGGCGGACAATCTTACGAATTGACGCTGGAAAATGGCGGCTTGGTCATAGAGATCGCTGGCTAGACCCGCGCCATCGTCTGCAACACGGCCTGCATGGGCGATTTGACAAATTGCCCATGCAGCTGGCTTGTGAACGACTGCTTTGACTTTTTTTGAACTTATTTGAACTCAATCGAAGTGAATTGCGATGAACAACCCCAAGACCCACCTGCTGCCCACGGGCCATGCGCGCATCGAGAGTCTGACCATGTCGGGCATTGTCAAGCGCTTTCCGGGCGTGCTGGCGGCTGACAAGATCGACTTCAATGTCCGCTCTGGCGAGATCCACGCGCTGCTGGGCGAAAATGGCGCGGGCAAATCCACCTTGATGAAAATGCTCTACGGACTTTACCACCCCGATGAGGGCGAAATCCGCATCAATGACAAGCCCGCCACCATCAAGAGCCCGATCGACGCCATTCAGCGCGGCATCGGTATGATCCACCAACACTTTATGCTGGCACCATCGTTGACTGTGGCTGAAAATATCGCGCTGGGCATGAAGTCGTCGCGCGGCTTCCAGCTCGACCTGGATGTCGTCAGCCAGCGCGTGATTGAGCTTTCCGACACCTACAACCTCAAGGTCGACCCGCGTTTGCCGATTTGGCAGCTGGCGGTCGGCGAGCAGCAGCGCGTGGAGATCTTGCGCGCGCTCTACAAAGGCGCCGCTTTGTTGATTTTGGACGAGCCGACGGCGGTGCTCACGCCACAGGAAGTCGCTGGGCTCTTCCGCATTTTGAAGCAGCTGGCGGCGGATGGCCACGGGCTGGTCTTCATCTCGCACAAGCTGCACGAGGTGCTGGAGATCAGCCACCGAGTCACGGTGCTGCGCGATGGTCGGCGCGTCGACACCATCCCCACCCGCCAAGCCACGCGCCCCAAACTCGCCGAAATGATGGTGGGGCGGCCTGTGCTGCTGGAATACGCGAAGAACCCGCCCGACCCGCGCGAAGAGCGGCTGACGATGCGCGATGTCAGCGCATTGAGCAACCGTGGCGCGACCGGGCTGGATGCGGTTTCATTGCGACTGCGCAGCGGCGAGATCGTGGGCATCGCCGGCGTCTCTGGCAACGGCCAACAAGAGCTGGCGCAGTGCATCACTGGCTTGCGCGATGTCACCGCTGGCAGCGTGATGATCAATGGCCGCGATGTCACCAATGCGCCGCCAGCCGCCCTGCACGCAATCGGCTTGTCCTATATCCCCGAAGAACGGATGATCGATGGCGTCATCAAAGAATTCAGCGTCGCCGAAAATTATGTGCTGCAAGATCATGGACATCCCAAATACACCGCCGCCCGCGTCTTTATGCTCTTCAACAAAATCCGCGAAGCCTGCCGGCGCGCCATTCACCTATTTGAAATCAAAACCCCCAGCACCGAAACCTTGGTGAAGAGCTTGTCGGGCGGCAACATCCAAAAGCTGGTGCTGGCAAGAGAGCTTTCGCGCGATCCCGGCGTGCTCATCGCGGCACAGCCCACCCGCGGCGTCGACATCGGCGCGACCGAATATATTCACAAGCAGCTGCTGGAAGAGCGCGACAAAGGCACCGCCATCTTGCTCATCAGCGAAGACCTGGACGAGATTCGCGCGCTTTCCGACCGCATCGCCGTCATGTACGAGGGGCGCATCGTCGGCGAGGTCGTCAACGAAAATGTCGATATCGAGCAATTGGGCTTGCTGATGACGGGTGGGGAGTAGGGCTTACCGCCGCTTCCACGCGCCGTTCTCGTCCTTCACCCAGCCTGCTGGAATGATGGACTGACAAGATTGCGGCAATTCCGAATCGTCTTCCTGCGGCGCAAATTCCACTCGAACAGGTCGGCTCGTCAATCCGCTGACAAAGTTTGCAACAACATAGCCCGCTTCCTCTTCTGCGCGCGCAAGGATGTCATTTTCTTTTGCGGCAGCGATGAAATTCTCCATCGCCTCGTGCTGCGCCAGCTGTCGCACGGTGTCCCAATTTGTGCCGCAAAGCGTGAATGATCCATCATATTGATTGATGTATTCGATGCGGCAGCTTGTGATTCGGGGCGGGGGCAACTGGATCGTATAGCCGCCAAATATGCCCAATGCTGGCGGCTCAATGTCTCCCTCGTCGATAGCGCTGAAATCTATGCCTGCCTCGATGACGCCATAAGAAAAGTGATTCGCGCCATGTTCGCACAAGTTGGCTATCCCGTCATTCACTGACACTTCAACCTGTTGCCCGGCTTCTTCGCTAGAAGTCACCAGGATGCCAAGTTCCCTAAAGCTCCGACCCACAATTTCTGGCGGAAGCGCTGTGTTTGTGGGCGTGTAGGTCGGCGGGGGCGTGAAGCCACCATCGATTCCAGCCTGGAAGACAATGCCAGCAGAAGTCCAACAAATATCGCAAAGCGGCGTCGGACCATATTCATCGCCGCACCTCGCTTATCCTTCGTCGTCAATCTATCCGCTTCCACGCGCCATTCTCATCCTTGCCCCAGCCGTCCGGCGTATAGGGCTGGCAGGAATCAGGCAATTCGGGTTCGCTATCACGCACCGCGAACTCAATGCGCGCCGGCTTTCCCGTTAGCTCACGGACGAAGTCTCCGAGGCGCAATTCCGTTTCTTCGGCGGCCCGTTCCAAGATGCTATTCTCAAGCATGTTCCGCGCAAATTTCTCGATGACTTCGGCGTGGGCGATCTGCCGCACCATATCCCAATCGGCCGATAGCAGCGTGAATGAGTGTCTACTCTGATCAATGTATTCGATACGGCAGCTGGTGATAACAGGCGCGGGGATGGTAAGCGTATATGCGTTGTTTTCGTAGCTTATGCTGTCCTCAGCAATAGCGTTGAAATCTATGCCTGCTTCAATCGCGCCGATGGCTTGGTGATAGGCGCTGTAGTAGCCTGCATTCAGAAAGCCACGATGAATCTCTACTTTGACCTCGGTCGTTTGGAGTTCAGATGTCACGGTGACGAGTTGTCCGATGCCGCTGATGCTGTTGACAATGGTCTGCGGCGACCGCACATACAGCGTCGTCTCCGGGAAAAAGAAATCATGAACTTCTTTCACCTTGCCGATGACGAACCCGCCAATGATGATGCCTATCGCCAGCATCGCAATCGCGAAAAAATTTCTGCCTATAAATCTGAGCAATGCAACCATTTCATTCTCCGACTGACGATTTGATATCTGGAAAACCAGTCGCTTGAATATATCACATCACAACGCTCTGTCAATTCTCCGCCCCTTTGCCATGTCCCACGCGAGCTTTGCCTCCCCCTGACTTGTCGGGGGACTGAGGGGGTTGCCACATCCCGCGCAGGCTATAAAATAGAAAGATGACAAATTAACCCTTGGGGAGAACCCGCAAATGAAAACAGCAACTGGCAATTTTCCACTGGGCTGGCGGCGGCGCAACTTCAGCTGGGAGCAAGACACCGCGGGCATGATCGCCTGGGCGCTGGAAAATGAGCTGGAAGTCATCGACCTCGGGCGCGACGCCGACCAAGACGCCCGCGCCGTCATCGAAGCCGGTCTGCGGGTGGGCAGCGCCGACTTGCGCGTCTGGCAGGCGATGATGTCGCCCGACGCCGGCGAGCGCCGCGCTGCTGTCGCCGAAAATGCCGATTACATCCAACACTGCGTCGAGGCCGGCGTGCGCACCTTTTTCATCTGCATGATCCCGCAGGACCCAGCCCGCCCACGCAGCGAGAATTTCGCCTGGATGGTGGACAGCTATGGCGAGCTGCGCGCGACCTTCGAAGCCAATGACGCCTATCTGGTCATCGAAGGCTGGCCCGGCCCGGGTTCGCTGGTTTGCACGCCCGAGACCTACCGCGCTTTCATCGAGCAAGTCGGCTCGGCGAATATGGGCGTGAATTATGATCCATCGCATTTGCTGCGCATGGGCATCGACCCCATCCGCTTCCTGAACGAATTTGTGGGGCATGTTTTTCATGTGCACGGCAAAGATTGCATGATCATTGACGAGAACTTGTATCAGTATGGCAACTTGCAAGAAGCGACCTTCGCCAAAAGCTACAAATATGGCGGCATGAACTGGCGCTACACCATCCCCGGGCATGGCTTGTCGGATTGGAAAATCATCCTCAGCCTCTTGCGCGACAACGGCTATAGCGGCTGTGTCAGCATCGAGCTCGAAGACCATTATTACGATGACACCGAAGCTGAGCAGAAGCAGGGGGTCCTGCAAGGCGTGAAGTTCCTGGCCGGTTCATAGCCGCCGGCAGTCCCGACATGAAAAAATTGGCGCGCGTGGGGCGGGGGGATATGCGAGAAACTTGGCGCGCAAACTGGTTTGCGTTGTGGCGGCGAGACCGCGCCCCGCTGCTGGCTCTCGGTGTCGTCTTCCTGGTCATGACCTACCCTTTCGCCCAGACGATGGATCACACACTGCCCGGCAACGAAGTCGATACCCACACGGCGCTTTGGCAGAACTGGTGGCTGCGCGAGGCCTTGTTGGGCGGGCTGGACACCAACCACAGCCAGTTGCTGTTCCATCCAACTGGTCTTGATGTATCTCTCCAGCCCAAGCGCTGGACGACCTTCCCGCTGTGGACGCTGCTCTACAGCCTGGTTGGCGACCCGCTGGCATTCAACCTGACCGCCTCGCTGGGCAGCATCTTCAAAGCCTATGGCATGTATCTTGTCGGTTTGCTGCTCTTCAAGAGGCGGCTGCCGGCGCTTGTGGCCGGCGCTTATTTTGCCTTCAATTTCTACAACCTGCGGGTCGCGCTGGAGCTGCCCAATACCGGAGCGACTGAGTGGATACCCTGGTTCATGCTCTTGTTTATGCGGGCGCTGTTTCGTCTGCGGGCGGGCGCGGGCTGGCGGGCTGGCGCGCCGGTGATGCTCGGCGCGGGCATCTGCTTCTCGCTGAACCTGTATATGAATCTAAAAATCGGCATTTTGGCGATGCTGCTGGGCGGTGGATTTGCCCTGCTGTATATGACGGCGAGCGGCTTGTGGCGGGCGCGGGATTGCTGGCTGGCGCTGCTCTTGTTCAGCTCGACCGCGCTGGTGATTTGCGCGCCCCTGTTGCTGCATACGCTGGGCAATGAGAACTTTGCGGCAGCAGCGGAGCGGCCCGTGCGCGCGCTCGCATATTTCGACCTGTATTGGCAATGGTGGCAAGCTGGCTTGGCAAGCCTGGGGCTGGCGCTGCTGGGCATAGCATATATCATCCGCTGGCGGCGCGGCGCGTGGATCTGGCTGGCGCTGGCGCTGGTCTTCAACCTGTTGAGCATGGGAATCGTCTTTCATTTTCGCGGCGAACCCCTGCCGATATATTGGACGCCCTATCGGCTGCTGGAAGACAATTTTTTCTTTCGCACCTTGAATTATCCGGAGCGCGTATACGCGATCTTTGTATTTGCTTATTCCTTGCTCATCGGCTTTGGCTTTTGCCTGCTGCGGCGTTGGCTGGGCGAGCGGCGCTGGGTCTCTCTCTCGCTGATCTTGCTGGCGGGGCTGGCGCTGTATGATTCGCGGATCTTCCCGCTGGTCCAGCGCGCCGAGATGCAGTCGGATTATGTGGCGGCGCTGGACGAGCTGCAGCCGGGCGCGTTGATTGATGCGCCTTTCGGCCGGCAGGTCTCCAAATACTATATGTCTTTGCAGCGCCACCACCTGCGTCCAATCGTCGAAGGCATGACCGCGCGCATGCCGCCTGACGCGTACAAGTATATTGACGCCAACCCTGTCTTAAGGCAGCTTAGTTATTCGAGCCGCTTGTACGGGAAGCGGCGGCCGGTGGTTGGGCTGAACGCGACGCAGTGGCAAGCTGGCTTAGACGCTCTGGTCGCCGATGGCTTCCGCTATCTGGTGCTGCACGATTATGTGCCATCGCGCGGACGCCCACTCTCCCGCGAAAGACCCGCCGACTGGGTGATAACGCTGCTCGCCGGACAGCCCGCTGTCTACGCGGATGACGAAGTCGCGATCTACGACCTGCTGGAGCTGGATGCCGATGCGCTGGCTGCGGCGGCTTAATCAGCGCGGAAACAGCCGCTTGACCAGTCCCAAAGCCGGGCTCGTTTGATGATGACGGCATTGACGGCTGGCAGAGCCAACTGGCGAGAGGCCTTGCGGGCGTATTGGCGGCGCGATCGTTTGCCAATGCTCTTGCTGTTGCTTGCCTTCTGTGTGACGACCTACCCTTTCGCGCTGCATATGAACGACAGCTTGCAGGGCGAAGAGAGCGACACGGACGAGGCGCTTTGGCAAAACTGGTGGCTGCGCGATACCCTCGTCCGCGGCCATGACCTGGATCACACAACGTATCTCTTTCACCCCGATGGGCTGGATGTATCGCTGAATCCACGGCGTTGGACGAGCTTCCCCCTGTGGACCCTGCTATTCAGCCTGTTTGGCGACCCGCTGGCATTCAACCTGACCGCGTCGCTGGGCATCCTCTTCAAAGCCTATGGCATGTACCTGGTCGGCATACTGCTGTTTAGACGCCGCGCGCCAGCCTTGGCTGCCGCAGGTTTCTACGCATTCAATGTCTATAGCTTGCCGACGGCTTTGCAGCAGCCCAATACTGGGGCGCAAGACTGGATTCCCTGGTTCATGCTGTTTTTCTTGGCAGGGCTGTTGCGGCTGCGGGCGGGCGGGCGCGGGCGGGCTGTGGCGCCGCTCATGCTGGGCGCAGGCATTTGCTTCTCGCTGAACCTGTATATGAATCTGAAGATCGGCATTCTGGCGATGCTGCTGGGCGGGGGGTTCGCCCTGCTGTATATGACGGCGAGCGGCTTATGGCAGTCGCGGGATTGCTGGCTGGCGCTGCTGACATTCTCGCTGACAGCTGTGCTGCTTTGCGCGCCCCTGCTGCTGCCTGTGCTGGGCGATGACGACTTTCTGCATGCGTCTGCGCAAGTTATTCGCGCCAATCCGATTCTGAGTATCGATGCATTTTGGCAGTGGCTGCGCTGGGGTTTGGCAAGCGCGGCGCTGGCTTTGCTCGGCGTTGTTTATGCCTGGCGCTGGCGGCGCGAAGCCCTCGGTTGGCTGGCGCTGGCTGTCGTGTTCAATGCGCTGAGCTGGGGTCTTGTCATCTATTTTCGTGGCGAACCGCTGCCGATTTATTGGACGCCCTACCGCATTGTTGCAGACAATTTCTTCTTCCGCGCCTTGAATTATCCGCTGCGCATGAGCGGCATCTTTGTCTTCCCCTATTCCTTGCTCATCGGCTGCGGCATCTGCTTGCTTGCGCGCAGGCTGGATACCCGGCGCTGGGGAGTGGCGGCTATGTTGTTGCTGGCGGGGCTGCTGCTGTATGATACGCGGATTTTCCCAGTCCCCCTGCGCCCAGAGCCGCGCTCGGACTATGCCGCGCAGCTTGACAGGCTAGAGTCAGGCGCATTGATCAACATCCCTTTTGGGCGACAACCCAGCAAATACTATATGGCGCTCCAGCGACAACACCGCCGGCCGATCAACGAGGGGATGATGGCGCGCATGCCCGCCGACGCGTATGATTACATTGAGGCCGACCAGGTATTGGCATCGTTTCGCAAGTCAACCCAGAGAATCGCTGGTGAATTTTCCGGTATTTCTTTGTCAGCCGCGCAATGGCAGGCAGCGCTTGATCGCTGGAGCGCCGCCGGCTTTCGTTACATCGCGCTGCATAAAGAGCTGCCACGGCGTTCATACGCCTCGCCATATGACAAACCCGCCGACTGGGTGATGGCGCTTTTCGCGGGACAGCCCAGCGTCTACGCGGATGACGAAGTCGCGATCTACGACCTGCTGGAGCTGGATGTCGATGCGCTGGCTGCAGCGGGGTAAGAATCCTGCGAGCCACCTTGTCACAAGAGCGTAGACACAGGAGAGAAACAGCATGCCAATTCCCAAGCAAGCATTCGGGCGCACAGGCCACATCAGCACACGCACCTTGTTCGGCGCGGCTGCGTTCAGCGATGTTACGCAAGACGAAGCCGACCACACCATGCAGCTGCTGCTCGATTACGGAGTCAACCACATCGACACCGCCGCCAGCTATGGCGATTCCGAGCTGCGGCTGGGTCCCTGGATGGAGCGGTATCGCGACCAGTTCTTCCTGGCGACCAAGACAGCCGAGCGCAGCTACGACGGCGCAAAAGCTGAATTTGAAAAATCGCTGCGACGGCTGCGCGTGGACGAAGTCGACCTCATCCAGCTGCATTACCTGGTGGGCAATGACGAATGGGAAGTGGCGATGGGCGCTGGCGGCGCGTTGGAATACCTGATCGAAGCGCGCGAACAAGGCTTGGTCAAATACATTGGGGTGACCGGGCACGATGTCGCCATCGCGCGCATGCACCAGCGCAGTCTGGAACGATTCGACTTCGATTCTGTGTTGCTGCCCTACAATTACCTGATGATGCAGAACCCCGTTTACCGCTCGGGCTTCAACGAAGTGCTGGAGATCTGCCAGGCGCGCAATGTCGCCGTACAGACCATCAAAGGCATCACGAGGCGGCCCTATCTGAGCGACAAGCGCAGCCACGCCACCTGGTACGAGCCGCTCACCGACCAGCCCAGCATCGACAAAGCCGTGCACTGGACGCTGGGCAACGAGCAGGTTTTTCTGAATACCGCCGGCGATATTGGCATTTTGCCCAAGGTGCTACATGCGGCAGCTCGCTTTGCCGGGCGCACCCCCGAAGCGGATATGCAGGCGCTGGTCGCCGAATGGGAGATGACGCCGCTTTTTGTATAGGGGCTTAGGCATCGGTCAACGCGGATATGATCGCCCGTATCCGCGTTGCTGAAGCCTCCCAGCGCGCATAATCATCGCCATTCCCCAGTGACAGCTGCGGGTTGCGATACATCATGCGGCTTTGCAGCTGCCTGCGCCCAGAAAAGTGAAATTCGCGCGCGCCAGTTGTCTGGGCGATGCGGCGAATGTTTTCCGCATGGATGCCGCCGCCCGGCATAATTGTCAATCGCCCCGCCGCTCGCTGCGCCAGTTGCGCAATCAAAGGAGCGCCGCCTTCTGCGCTGGCTGCTTGACCAGATGTCAGCAAGCGCGCTATGCCCAGCCCAGCCAGTGTTTCCAGCGCGGGAAATGGGTCGCGGCACATGTCAAAGGCGCGATGAAACACCGCCGGCAACGGCTGCGCTGCTTCGATCAACTGCCCGGTCCGCTCGCAATCGACCGATCCATCCGCCGTCAAACAGCCGATGACTACAGCTGATGCGCCGGCTTGGCGAGCGAACTCGATATCGCGGCGCATCACAGAAATTTCGGCATCGCTATACAAGAAGTCGCCGCGCCGAGGCCGGATCAGCGCCGCCACGGGGATATGCAGGCGCTGACAAACCAATTCAAGCAAGCCCGGCGACGCCGTCAAGCCGCCGCTGGGCAAGTCGGCGCACAATTCAATGCGTTGCGCGCCACAGGCTTGGGCGGCCAGCGCAGAATCCAGCGAATCGACTGCGACTTCAAATGTGTAGGCCATCAATCTGTCCGCCTGCCAGCACATGTTGACCACAGATGGCCTGCCAAATCATACTGCAACATACACCCAGAGCAAAACCAGGTTTCTTGTTGCATGCGCAGATTGCGTTTCTCCGCGGCTTTTGAGCGGATTCAGGGCGAGCTGCTGGCGCATTTGCCTCTATCCCTCGCCGCCGCCCATCACTACAATCGCGGCGACGCGTCGCGACTAGGGAGGAGCTGCCGCCAATGAGTCGAACCGATCACAAGCGCCTGTTTTTGCCCGGGCCTGTCGAAGTGCGCCAAGCTATTCTGCGCGCCCAGACCACGCCTATGCTCGGGCATCGCATGCCAGAATTCGCCGCGCTGTTCGCCCGCTTGCAAGACAAGCTGAAAAGCGTCTTCTTCACCCAAAGCCGCGTGTACGTCAGCGGGTCTTCTGGGTCGGGATTGTGGGAGGGCGCGTCGCGCTGTGGCATCCGCAATGATCAAAAGGCGCTGCACCTGGTGGGCGGCGCTTTTAGTGAACGTTGGGCGCTGGTCAGCCGCGCCAATGGCAAGCGGGTCGATTGTCTGGAAGTCCCCTGGGGCTGCGCGCATACACCCGACATGGTGGCAGACGCGCTGGAAAAAGGGGACTATGACGCCGTTTGCGCCGTGCACAACGAAACAAGCACAGGCGTCGCCAACCCCATCCGCGAGATCGGTCAAGTCGTCCGGCAGCATGCCGACACATTCTTCTTCGTCGACAGCGTCAGCGGCTTTTTGGGCACAGCGCTGCGCGTGGACGAATGGGGCATCGATGTCGCGCTGACATCCAGCCAGAAAGCCTTTGCCTTGCCGCCTGGCATCGCCTTCGCCGCTGTCAGCGACCGCGTTTTGGAAAGGGCGCAAGACATAGCAAATCGCGGCTATTACTTCGACTTCCTCACGCTAGAGAAGTCGCTGTTGAAGAACAATACGCCAACGACTCCGCCGATCGGGCTGATGTTTGCGGCGGATGCCCAACTTGATGTCATCCTGGCAGAAGGCTTGGCAGCGCGTTGGGCGCGACACCGGCAGATGCGCGACGCCACGCACGAATGGGCGCTTTCGCGAGGCTTTGGCTTGTACGCGCAGGCTGGCTATCGCAGCGATACTGTGACCACAGTCGCCAACACGCGCGGCATCGATGTCGCCGCCATGGACGCATTCATGCAGCGTGAATGTGGCATCGTCATGGACACAGGCTATGGAAAGATCAAAGGGCAGACCTTCCGCCTGCCGCACATGGGCGATTGCGACATGGATATGCTGAACGAAGTGCTGGACGGGCTGGACGCTTTCCTGGAGAGCGCGCAATGAGCTTCCATGTTCTCATTCCCGATCATGTTCACCAAAGCGCCATAGACCGCCTGCGCGCGCAGACAGGCATTCGCGTAAGCGCGCCCGGCAAACTGGAACGGGCCGAGCTGCTCGGCGCGGTCGCCGATGTTCATGCGCTGATCATCCGCAGTGGCGTGGCAGCCGATGCCGAGTTGCTGGCGGCGGCCAAGGAGCTGCGTGCCATTGCGCGGGCAGGCGTGGGCGTCGACAATGTTGACCTGGCGGCGGCAGCTGCGCGCGGCGTGACAGTGATGAATACGCCGGGCGGCAACACCATCGCCACTGCCGAATACACCTTCGGTTTGATGCTGGCGCTGGCCAGGCACATTCCGCAGGGACATGCCTCGCTGGCGGCTGGTCGCTGGGATCGCAAGCGCTTTGGCGGCGGCGAGCTGCGCGGCAAAACCCTGGGCATCATCGGTTTGGGGCGCGTCGGGCAGGCGATTGCGCTGCGCGCCCAAGCCTTTGCGATGCGCGTCGTGGCGCACGACCCCTACCTGCCACCAGACATTGCGCAGGGGCTGGGCGTGCCGCTGTTGGGGCTGGACGAAGTCTATGCCCAAGCCGACTATCTAACCCTGCACGCGCTGATCACCGCTGAAACCCGCGGCATGGTCAACGCGGGCAGCATCGCGCGGATGAAACCTGGCGTGCGCATCATCAACGCGGCGCGTGGCGCGCTCATCAACGAAGCCGACCTGGCGGATGCGCTGCAAAATGGACGAGTGGCTGGCGCAGCGCTGGATGTCTATGCGCAAGAGCCGCCAGCGTCCGACAATCCGCTGCTGGGACGGCACAATGTGATCCACACCCCGCACTTGGCCGCCAGCACCGCCGACGCGCAGGTGGCTGTCGCGGTCGAGGCGGCGCAGCTGATCGTCGATTTTCTGCTGCATAGCAAGGTGGCGAATGTATGCAATTGACTATTCGCCGCGATGCAGAAGGGGTCGCCTGCCGGTCATGCGACAAACGGTCTGCAAACTCCTCCCAGCCCCTGTGTCCCCCGACCTAGCGGAGGCAATCCACCGGCTTTGCCTCGCCGCGGCTGTTCGGAGCGCTCAGGGCCGCGCTGGGCTGCCATCGGGCAGGCGCGTCTGCGTCCAGTCTTCCACGATATCTTCGCAGGGATACTTCGCCGCCAGCCGCTCATCAATATCGATGCCCAGCCCCGGCGCGTCATTGGGATACAAGTAGCCGTCTTCCACAATCGGCAAGCCGGGAAACATTTCATAATCCAGACTCGAAGGCTGATACCATTCCTGCACCCCGAAGTTGGGATGCCACAGATCCAGCTGCAAGTTGGCCGCATGCCCGACTGGCGAAGTATCGCTGGGACCGTGCCAGGCGGTGCGAACGCCATACATGTCAGCGAAGATAGCGACATCGCGCGCCGGCGTGATGCCGCCCATCTGGCTGATGTGCATGCGGATGAAGTCAATCAGCCGTTCCTGGATCAGCAACCGCCATTCGTGCGGGTTGTTGAAGAGCTCGCCCATAGCCAAGGGTGTGGCGCATTGTCCGCGAATATGCTGAAACCAGTGAATGTCCTCTGGCGCAAGCGCATCCTCGAGGAAGAAGAGCTTGAACTCCTCGACATCTTTGGCAAATTCGACAGCGTGGATGGGCGCAAGCCGCTCGTGGATATCGTGCAGCAGCTCGACCTCCGCGCCGACCTGGTCGCGCACATGGGCGATCATATCCAGCATATTGCGGCAATAATCGCGCGGGGCGAAATAGGTGCCGGGCGGAGCATTCTTTGGCTTGACCATGCGGCCGGCTTGCCCGCCATAACCGCCCAACTGCACGCGCACAAAGCGAAAGCCCTGTTCCATATAAGCGCGCGCATTGTCGGCGACTTCTTCTTTGCTGCCGCCGTCGGCATGCACATACACATTGGCAGCCTCGCGCAGCCGCCCGCCCAGCAGGTCGCAGACGGGCATGTCGGCCCGTTTGCCCTTGATATCCCAAAGCGCCTGGTCGACGCCCGAAATCGCATTGTTCAGCACGGGACCATTGCGCCAGTAGCCATGCACCATGGACATGCGCCAGATCTCTTCGCTGCGCTCGACATCACGGCCCAACAGAAAAGGCTTCAGGTGGCGCTCGATAGCCGTCGCGACCGCGAATATGCGCTGCGTGAAAGTGGCGCAGCCCAAGCCATACAGACCCGGCTCGGAAGTGATGACCTTGACAATGCACAGACGCGATTGACCCGGCTGCGTCAAGATGACTTTGATGTCTTCAATCGTGATTGGTTTTGGCATTGTATGAGTTTCCTACAACGGACACAAAGTTCAGAAGGGAGTGGCGATTTTTGTGGATACACGTTGCTTTGCCCCGCCCCAAACCCCTCCCCCAAAATGAGGGCGGGGCTACCATGCTGCGCAAGCGCAGGAAAAACGCCCCTTCCCTCGTTCTGGGGCAAGGGGCCGGGGGATGCGGCTTGGTTGCCATACCCACGCAACTAGCCACTCCCGTTCAGAAAGGTCTTTTGCCAACGAGGCGCGGAGACGCATAGAAAATGCCCGGTGTGTATGTGAAAGGTTTCGCGCGGCCGGGCTGTTTGCAATTTCGCTGTGTCCTCTGTTGCGCGCTGCGCTTAGATTCGCTCGCGGCAATGATTCGTCAGCGTGCCGATTGGCTCGATCGTTATGCTGACGCGGCTGCCAGTGGCCAGAAATTGTGGTGGCTGCTGCGCCTTGCCCACGCCCGATGGCGTGCCGGTCAAGATGATGTCGCCTGGATGCAAGGTGAAAGCGCGCGACAGATGCGCAATCAGCCGGCGCACACTGAAGATCATGTCGGCGGTGCGGCCATTTTGCTTTTCCATGCCGTCGACTGCGGTGACGATGCGCAGCGCCTGCGGGTCGGGGATGTCATCGGCGGTCACAACGCAGGGACCCAGCGGGCAAAAGGTGTCCATGCCTTTGGCGCGCGTCCATTGTTTGTCGCGCGTCTGCAAATCACGCGCCGAGACATCATTGGCAATGGTGTATCCAAAGACATGCTTAAGCGCAGCGGCTTCTGGCACTTTGCGCGCCGTCTGCCCGATGATGACAGCCAGCTCGCCTTCCCAATCGACCTGCCGCGTGATGGCTCGCTCCCATTCGATCATCTCGCCAGACCCGATGACCGCGCTGGGCATGACCGCGAAGACCAGCGGCTCTTGCGGGACTTCGTTGTCCAGTTCGCGGGCGTGTTCGGCATAATTGCGTCCAATAGCCAGGATCTTGCCGGGCTGCAGCGGCGGTTGAATGCGCGCCTCCGCCAGATTATCGATGATGCCCGTATCCACAAAGGCAACATCCTCCGCCATCAACTCGGTCATGGCTGTGACACCGAGCCGAATGATTTCTCCGCCATTCAAGACGCCGATATGCTCGCTGCCGTCCAGGGCATATCGCAGCAGTTTCATTAGACCTTTGCTCGCTTCGAGTTTTACCCGGCTGTTGAATTGACTGGAGCGAACTTTGCCACAGTGTCGGCGACGATGTCAATAGCCCTGCTGGCAGAGAATGGCTCGCTACCTGGATGGGGCAAGCAAGCTCCCCATCCCCCGCGGCCAGGCTGATGGCCGACCGGATGAGATTGCCTTATACATTGCAACGTTTGGATGCGAAAAGCGCGCCCGGGGAACCGATGATTTTGATCGAAACCGATTTCCGCCCCTGGTTGACTGTGCCAAAATAGCCTGGCTTGAGGTCGTAGCTGACATGCATGATATCAGCGACCCGGTTCTCCTGCGCCATGAAATCCCAGTAGTACAGATAGGTGGCGGTGACTTTGCCTATGCCGCTGGCATGAGCGCTGCAATTGCTGACGGTGTAAAATTGATAGAAGATCGGGTCGACATCATTGCGCGCCGCTGCCGAGGTGGACAGGCCGAGCGCGCTAAACAGAATGGCGATTATCGCTAGGCGGGCGAACTGCTTCATGGTAATCCTCCACATGGTTTGATTGGCGATAAGCCTATGTACACAGCGTTTGGGCGGCCTGCTTACAAGCAATGATCGGCGGGACTGGGGCGGCACATTCCCTCTGTCCGATGCGCCAGCAGCTTAAAATCTGCTAGAATGTATGAACACTGAACGAGATTATCGGGCGGAGAGGCTGACAAGGATGAGACTGGCCTGCCTGTTGATGATCAGCATGCTGCTTTCGGCTTGCAGCGAGACGGGCAATGTCGCCAACGATGCTGCATCGGCGCAACGTTTGCTGCCCAATCTGGCGGCATACACCGTCACGGATGTCGACACGACTATTGATGGCGCGTTCGCCGCATTGGGCGGGGCAGCGCTGATGGGCGGGCAGATCGGCGTAACAGCGGCTGTCGCCAAGCTGGAGCAGATCTTGCAGTGCTTCCAAGATCGCGGCGCGATCGCCGCTCGCTTTTATCAAGAAGACAGCTCCAACCTGCTGTCGCCCCGCGTCGGCGCCGCCATGGTGATTAACCAGTCGCGCATCAACCAAGAACTCATCAACTGCGCATTGGGCGGGCAGGAAAGCAATGCCAGCGCCCAGAATGTGCTGATTGACCCCTGCGCGGACGCCGGCTCATTGACCTATGCGGGCGACACAATCAGCTATGTCTATGTCGGCTCGCACAGCGATGTCTGTCGGGTATTTCAGCTTCATTTCGACAATCTCGCGGCGAGCCCCACCCCAACATCTCGCCCATAAAGAGGGCGCAGCAGACTGCGCAAAGGGATGTCTGCCATGTGACCAGCATCAACGGCCTCGGCATGCTGTTGATGCCCGTTTAGGTGCCGCTGCGCTGGGCTTAGGCAGGCGCGCTCAAAAGCAGCAAAGCCGCAATCAATCGCCGGGTTTTTTATATGGAAAAAACAACCTCCCCCAATTTGGCAGGGGGAGGAGTCGGGGGTAAAGCGCAGAAGCGGCAGCGCTATTCGGACGCGGCGGCTTCGGGCGGATTTTCCAAGGTCGCCAGAGTTGGCATATTGGCTCGCTTGGAATGAACGCCGGTCGCGCCATCGGGACGGGTGCCGCGACTTTGCAGGCTCTGCAATTCGCCCGCGCCATCATAAGCGCGCACCTCGAACTTGTAGTCGCCTTCTTGGAAACGCCAATCATAACGCCAGATGACCCAGGTCAGCTCCGACAGCGGCTGTCGCAGCTGCGCAGCCTGCCATTCGCCGCCATTCACGCTGACCTCGACCCGCGAGATCTGCTTCGCGCCAGCATAGGCAATGCCGCCGATGGGCACGATATAGCCCTCTGCGTCCTTGATGATCGAATTGGTGGCGATTGCGTCTACAACCGAAGTCGGATTGACAATGGCTTCTTTGCTCCAGCTGCGCCGCACCCAATAACCCTCAGCCCAGGCATCGACAAATTCAATGCTCTTGATCCATTTAGGCTGCTTCATGCCATAGCGGTCGGGAATATAAATGCGCAGCGGGAAGCCGTGCTTCTGTTTCAGCGGCTGATCATCCCACTCGTAGGCGAACATGATGCGCTCGTCCGACTCGATCAGGTCGAGCATGACATATTCGTCAAAGTTGTCCGCGCCGGTGATCTTCAGAGCGACCGCCCCGGCTTGCGGCTGCACCAGCGCCAAGAAATCCTGCACGCTGAAGCCCGACCACTTGGTGGTGCTGATCAAAGTGCCGCCGATGCGATTGCTGATGCACGAAAGCGTGACGAAACGGTCGACGCGGTCGAACTTGTCGTACAGCTCTTGCAGCGACAGGCTGACTGGGTTGTCGACCAAGCCGCTGACCTCCAGCCGCCACTCGTTGGAATCGAGCACGGGCGGGCGGGCGCTGATATCGATGCGATAATGCTCGTCCAAGGGCGTGTATTCGGGGCGCGTGCCGGGCGCAGGCGTCAAACCGTCGTCGATATTGGGCAGCTCGCCTTCGAGGGCAGCGGAAGCCGTCGACACGACCTGGCCTTCGCCGCCGCGACTGCCGACCAAAGCGCCCAAGCCCGCGCCGGCCACAGTCAAGACCGCGCTGGCGCCACCGATGCGCACCATGAATTGACGGCGGTCGAGCGGCTCGACTGTGATGGTCTCACCAGTGGCTGCGTCGGTCTTGGTCTTGGCTTCGCTGTGCGCCAGGTCATTGTAAATCCAGTTGGCAGCCATGCCCCAGGCGGCAAATGCGACTATCACCCAGCCGACCTGCGCGAGCTCGGGCGCGGTGGCGGTTAGGTTGACCTGCGCCGACAGCAGCATCGCAATCGCGCCAAATGCCAAACCCAGCGCCAAGCCCGGCCTCAGGTTGCGGGCGGTTGTCTGGAGACGATTCATCATGCCGAATGCCAGCGCGGCAACCACGATGCCCAGCGCAATGAATGCCGACAGCGCCATCAGCAGCTCGGCATTCTTGGCTGCGGCAGATGTCTCGCCCAGGTTGAAGGCAGTGATGAGGTCCACCATGCGGTCAATGCCAAAGGTCAGCAGCGGACCAGGCAACAGCCGCGAGACGAAGTCGAACAGGTCAAACGGTATGAAAGGCAGGCCAGCCGCTTGATCTGCCAGGTAGAGGGCTGCCGTGAGCACACTGGTCAACATGCCGCCCACCAGCGCGCCCAGCCAAATTGTGGGTCGTCGTAGCGTGTTCATGGGTGTATGAGTCTCCGCCAAAATTGATTGAATCCAGTATAGCGCAGCTTGCCGCAAAAATGTATTGCGCAGGCATTACAGAACCGGGGGAACATGTAAAAGAAAAAACTTTCGCATGCGCATCTCCGCAATGCTCTACCATTGAGATGGGGCGAGGCTGGATTCGGCAAACAGCGGGTTACGATGGGGACTGATTGATTTCTCTATTGCATTCTATAGTCTGCAAAATTATACTATATGCGGCTTCTTGAATGCAGTCGATGCTGGCGCAATCAATGAAAAAAATGATATTTGGCCTTTTGCTGGCGTTGTCGCTCACCCCGATGATGCTTTTCGCTTTCCTCGGCTTTCACAGTCGACCGGTTGGCGATGACTATTGCCATATTAATTATGTAGGCAGATTGACTCCGTGGGAGAATATCCTGCATGGTCGCAGTGGTAATCTAAATGGTAGCTACTCGAACTTGGTGATAAACAGCTTGCTTGCGCCACTTGGCTTTCAAGTGGCTATGGTTTTTCCTGCGTTATTGCTCAGCTTGTGGTTCGCGTCCACAGCAGCTTTTGTCTACAAATCCCTAGATATGTTGGGAATCGCCCGGGATAAACCGATCATCACTTTGTCTCTCTCTGGTCTGCTTGTATGGGTTGTGTGCGCCAGCGTGTTCGACATTGAAGTGCTGTACTGGTACACCGCCAGTTTGAAATACATGATGCCAATTGTTGTAATGACCGTTTTCGCGCTGCTACTGCTTTATGTCTGGACACAACCACAAGGCAATACGACAACCTGGCGACAGGTTGCCGCTGGCGGAGCGCTGTGCTTTTTTGCAGCCGGCTTTGCGGAGACATTCGCAATCCCTATGTTGCTCGCATTAACCCTTCTATTCGGTGTTTTTTGGCTAGAAGGGGCGCAGTTGGCGCGGCGTTGCTTGCCTGTGCTGGGCGCTGGATGGATCGCCACAGTCTCTGCCATAGCAATAATGATCACCGCACCTGCTTTGACAGCGCGCGCCAAAGTATTTACCCTCTCATCCACAGCATCGAGTCGAAGCGCGGAAGAATTTCTACAAGTTGTCGGACGCGCTTGGGTAGACCGCTTGACTGACCCAGCGCTCCTAGCAGGCTTTGCGCTGCTGCTGGCAGTAGGCCTGTTCACTGGCTTGACCATACCCAGTCACTTATGCGCGCGTGTCAACAGCATACAAAGCCTTGCGCGAACACCGCTTCTGTTTGGCTTGGTGATCCAGTTGCTGCTGTTGCCAATGCTCTGGGCGCACCATAGCGATTATCCCAGCATTCTCGGTCGCTTTAGCATGGGCTACTTCGTGGTCATCGCCATAAATGCCGCGCTGCTAATTGGCGTGGCGCTGTTGCTGTGGCAGCGGCGGCGCATTAAAAGCATTCTCATCAGACATGCGCATATCGTGCCCTGCGCAGCGCTGGCGATCATCCTGCTGCTTTTCGCGCTAACGCAAATCCGCAGCATTCACTGGCGAGCAGAGCTATACCTTTGGGCGAGCGTGCACAGCTTGCTGATAGCCTTGACCTGGCAGCCCCCCCCCCCCCGCGCGAACAGGGCGAGGCGCTTCGCGATTGGCATGGGGTGCCTGTACGCCACAGCTTGGCTAGGCGCGATGGCAGTAGCGATCGCAGTTAATTACACCTCAAAATATGATTTTGTACGGACCTACACTTTTTTGACGCATCTTATTGTATGGCAAGGTCTAATTTGGGGTTTCTATCTGGGTTCTTCCATGAATGATGCAGATACGAAAGTCGGCACTCTCCTGAAAAGTGGCGCGCTGCTGGTAGCGCTGCTGCTAGGCGCTGCAAGTATTACCAAAAATCTGGCACTCGTTCCTAACTTTCAACAGTATGCCAGCGAGTTTGATGCGCGGCACGCCTATATTTTGGAACAACGACAAACCGGACAGCGACACTTTACATTCGAGCCATATACATTTGACCTGGAGCGATATATGTGGGGGCTCATGCATGCTAGCCCTTGCCCACTATTGTATTACGACATCGAATCGATAAACATAAATGCGGCTTCATGAGCAAAGACAATGCTGGCGCACTCAATGAAAAAAATGATATTTGGCCTTTTGCTGGCGTTGTCGCTCGCCCCGATGATGCTTTTCGCTTTCCTCGGCTTTTACAGTCGCCCTATGAGCGACGACTTTTGCCATATTGAAACTGCTAGCCAACTGAATATCTGGGAGTACTTGCTCTATTGGCGCGGTCACTTCAACGGCAGTTATTCGGATTATATTGTCCGCAGCCTGCTTGCGCCGCTAGGGTTATCTGCCGTTCAGATTTTTCCAACGCTTTTGATATTCTCTTTATTCGTATGCGTCACTGCATTACTCAGGAAGTGCTTGGGTTGGCTGGGCGTTGCAAGGCATCGGTTGCTTATTTCGGCATCGCTTGGAGGGCTGTTCGTTGCCTCCGTGGCTGCAAGCGTTTACACGCCAGCATCCGTATATTGGTACGCTGCCAGCATTAGATACAGCGGTGTGTTCATTCCCCTTTGCCTATATTTTCTGCTGCTGATATATGTTGCAGAAAGCCCGAGCCGCAAAAGGGCTCCGTGGTTAACGATCGTTGCTGGCGGAGCGCTCTGCTTCTTTGCGGCTGGTTTTGTAGAAACATTCACCATCCCTATGTTGCTTGGCTTGACTTTGCTAATCGGTGCGTTGATGACGCCGCGATGTCCTGGGCGGCGTTGCTTGCCTGTTCTGGGCGTTGGGTGGATCGCCACAGTCGTCAGCATGCTGATCATGCTAAGCGCGCCAGGCTTGAACGAACGCGCCGAATCTATCACCAGACATCCAGTCGTTGCTGGCCGCAGCGTCCAGCATACACTGTCGCTGGCTGGAACCGCCTGGCTTGACCACATTAGTGACCCAACTGCGCTCGCGAGCTTCACATTAATGCTGGCGGCGGGGCTGCTCGTGGCGCTCGTGTTTGCGCGCCCAGCCAAGACACAGACCACCTCGCTTGGACGGATCGCACGCAAGCCATTGCTCTTCATTCTAGCAATACAGCTGCCGTTGCTGCCATTACTCTGGTCACACCATAGCGATTATCCCAGCATTCTCGGTCGCTTTAGCATGGGCTACTTCGTGGTCATCGCCATAAATGCCGCGCTGCTAATTGGCGTGGCGCTGTTGCTGTGGCAGCGGCGGCGCATTAAAAGCATTCTCATCAGACATGCGCATATCGTGCCCTGCGCAGCGCTGGCGATCATCCTGCTGCTTTTCACGCTAACGCAAATCCGCATCATTCACTGGCGGGCAAACACCTATTTGTGGGCGAGTATACACAGTTTGCTGGTGGTCTTGGCTTGGCAGTTGTCGCTCACCTGTCGCTCTTCCACAGTGGCAAGGCGCTTCGCAGTGGGCATTGGCAGTTTGTATGTGATTGCCTGGCTGGGAACAGCGGTGGTCGCGTTCGCAGTCTATTTTTATTCAAAAGAAGACATCTTGCGAACATATACTTATCTGGCGCATTTGAATGCTTGGAGCGGCCTGATTTGGGGAGCATTTCTGGGCTATTTGCTAAACGCTGTTAGTGGCCGCCACAAGTGGCTGAAAGTCGGTTCGCTGGCGGCAGCGCTGTGGCTGGGTTATACGATTGTCGCTGGCAACCTGGCGCTTTTGCCAAAGTTCCAGCAGTATGCCCGCGAGTTTGATGCGCGACATGCCCATATTTCGGAACTGCGACAAGCCGGGCAGCGGCAATTTGTGTTTGCGCCGCTTTCGTTTGACTTGCCACGTTACATGAGCGTCGCGCCATTCGACACGCATCATTGCCCGCTATTTTATTATGATATTGATGAAATTGATATTGAAATGCGCTAACCCGCATACAAATCCGCAATCGCCCCACGCAAATGCACTGCCTCGCGCAGGTCGGTGTTATCAGAGAATTGGTCGATGCCGCCGATGAGCGAGCGAGCGGCAATTTTCTGGAGTTCGCCGCCGGCGATGCAATCCAAAAGCGCCTGAGTATAGCGCCAAGCGGACCCTACCATGAAACCGCGGCCATGAAACTCCTGCACGGACGGCGCGATAGGCTGCGTCAGCCCCAAGTTGTTGTGCAGGCGGTTGAGGATCTGCCAAACCGCGCACAGATGTCGCTCACGCTCGCGGTAGTCGCCGGCTAGCTGCACAGCCTCCAAAATTGGCGCAAGCTCATTGGCGCAATCCAACTGCCGGAAAGCGCTGCCCAGCCACTTGGGATAGGGCGCATAAGCCCGCTCCATCAAGAAGCACAGCAGCACGATTGAGCGCGCAAGCCGCCCGGCGATTATGCGGCTGCCCAGCTCGTCGCCGACCGCGCCCGCGCGTGGTGCCAGATGCTCGTCTTGGGCGATGCGCTGCCAGCCGCAAGCCAGCAGATACAGCCAGACATCACGCGGATAGAATGCAAAACGCTGGCGAATGCTTTCCAGCCCCAGCGCATCGTGGAAGACCGCGCCGCTTGTGAAAGTCAAGAGCTTCTGCTGGGGGATGCTCAGCCAGTCAGCCGCGCGCAACTTGCAGTCGCTGCCCAAGCCAAAATGCGCGCGCATGAAGCTGTCGATGGTGAGCGTCTCGACGCGATGATTCACCTCGCCGCTGGCGATCGGCGCGAGCAGCTGCGTGCCCTGGTCGTCTTTTTCATGCTTGGGCGCGCTCCAATTGGTGGCATAGCCGCGAAACTGATAGGGCAGGTGACGGCGCAAGCTCTGCGCAAGGCTGGCGGACGAGCGGGCGTGGTCGGGCGCGGACAAAAATAGCTGCAAGCGCGGCCCCCAGTTGTGGTCGCGCGAAACGGCGTCGTCGAAGCCCAGCGCCTCAGAGCCGCTGCCCAGCAAGGCGGCGCTGTGCGGCAGGCGCGGATGGTGCTTGGCGAGGACGGGCCGCACCGCCTCATGATAAAAAGCTCGCGCCAAATCCAGCCCGCTGATGCTTGTGCTCATGCCCGCATTATAGCCACACTGCAGAGGACAAAAAAACCTATCATATCCGTTATTGCCGAGTCCTGTGTATAATGCCCGCCTAGGGGCAAGAAAATGTTAAGTGGGAGTATGATAGCCGTGTCAGAAACAAATCGCCTGAAGGAACTGCGCGACCAAATAGACCCGATCAACCTGGATATCCTGGCTTTGTTGAACAAGCGCGCCGAAATCGCTCGGGAAATCGGCCGGGTGCAGCAGAGCGTGGGCACGCGATTTTATGACCCGCAGCGCGAAGCCGAGATGCTCACCGCCCTGCAATATGCCAACGAAGGTCCCTTCAGCAACGAAGCCATCAGCAAGATCTTCAGCGAGATCTTTCGCGCGACGCTGGCGCTGGAAGAACAGGACGCCCGCCAGACCATCCTTGTGCAGCGCAAACGCCCCGACCAGCACACCGTCATCGAGTTTGGCAACGGGCTGCGCCTGGGCAACGACACATTCGAGATCATCGCTGGTCCCTGCGCGGTGGAAAGCTATGAACAAATGGACACAGTCGCGGCGGCGCTTGCCGAGCGCGGCGTCAAGATGATGCGCGGCATGGGCTACAAACCGCGCACATCGCCCTACGATTTCCAGGGTATGGGCGAAGAAGGCTTGAAGATTGCCCGGCGCGCCGCCAACAAATACGGGCTGGCCATCATCAGCGAAGTGCTGGATATGTCGCTGATCCCCATGATGGACGAATATGTAGACGCCTTTTGGGTGGGCGCGCGCAATATGCAAAACAGCTTTTTGCTGCGGGCGCTGGGCAAGCAGAGCAAACCCGTGCTGCTGAAACGCGGTTTTGGCGCAAACTTGAAAGAGTTCATCTATGCCGCCGAATACATCATGGCCAGCGGCAACGAGCAGGTGATCTTGATGGAGCGCGGCATCCGCACTTTCAGCCAGTGGACGCGCAACACGCTCGATATCAGCGCTGTGCCGCTGCTCAAGCAAGAGACGCACCTGCCCATTATCGTCGATATTTCGCATTCGGCGGGGCGGCGCGATATCGCAAATCCGCTGGGACGAGTGGCGCGTGTCAGCGGCGCCGATGGGCTGATGGTCGAGGTGCACCCCAACCCCGATGTCGCCATGTCCGATGCCAAGCAGCAGCTCAACATCGATCAGTTCAACCAGCTGATGGACGATATCGAAGCAATCGGCGAGCGCTACTAACTGGCCCGCCTTGCCCTTCCCCAGCTTGTTTGGGGGGAGGCAAGACAATCTGTGGCGAGCGACATGGGCAAGTGGCTGAATCATCACAAGCTGGCTGTGGTGATTGCCATAGCTGTTCTGGCGAGGCTGGCGGCGCTGCTGCTGTTGCCCGATGTGTTTGCCTACACCGAGCCGGGCGGCGAGATTCACGGCTCAGTCGCCTATGATGACTATGCGCAGAATCTCCTGGCGACAGGCGTCTATGGGCGCTCGGCTGGCCTGCCCGACGCGGGCTTGCCGCCGCTGTACAGCCTCGTTCTGGCGGCGATTTACAGCGTCTTCGGGCGCAGTTATCTGGCGGTGGCGCTGTGGCACATCTTCTTCGACGCGCTGTCGATCGCGCTGCTGGCGGGCATCTGTCGGCGGTTGATGCCGCAAGATGGCGAAACAGTCGGCGCGCTGGCTGGCTTGTTCTTCGCGCTTTATCCCTATCTGATCTTCCAAAACCTGGCGCTCAACGATACCTCGCTGTGGATTCTGCTGCTGCATGCTTTCGTGTGGCTGCTGGCTCTGCTGCGCGAGCGGACACGCTGGGACAAGCGCGCATTGTCGTTGGCGCTGGCGGCTGGCTTTGTGCTGGGCATATCGGCATTGGCGCGGGCGCTGCTGCCCGCTCTGGCGATACTGGCGCTGCCCTGGTTTGCGCTGCGGCTGGGCTGGCGCGGGACGCTGCTCAGGATGCTGCCGGTCCTGACAGCGAGCCTGCTGGTTGTGCTGCCTTGGCTGCTGCGCGGCGCGGCTTTGTATGGCGGCTTCGTGCCCATCGCCCTCAACAGCGGCGAAAATATCTATCAAGGCAATCATCCGCATACGCTGGCTGTCTTGCGCGCGGGCTACGATGTGCAATGGCTGCCAGCGCCAGTGGATGCCCCACCCCGAGACCAGGCGCTGGCGCGCAACGCTTTCCTCAGCCAAACCGGCTTTGCTCACCTGCGTGACAATCCCACGCAGACCCTGCAGCTGCTGCTGACAAAATTGCTGACGCACTGGAATCCGCAAGTTACGCCACTCAACAACCTGCGCCAGGGCGAGCGGCTGACTATCGATGAAAACGGGCGCGTGCGCATCGTGACGGGTGGAGAATCGCATGTCGGCGTCACGCGGGCGAATGCGGCTTATCAAGACAGCAGTTTGTTTGCGGCGCTGGGCCGCGGCATCCACCTGCTCTATTTCGGCGCATTGTTGTTGCTGGCGATTGTGGGGGCATGGCTGTGTCGGCGCGACTGGCGATCATTGAGCCTGCTCTATGCGGCGCAGCTGAGCCAAACATTGATGTACCTGCTCTTCCATCCCAGCACGCGTTACCGCTCGCCCACCGACCCGCTGCTCTTTGTGTTTTCCGCGCTGGCGATTGCGCAGCTTGCCGCTCGCTGGCGTGCAAATGGACGGTAGGCTGGGTGATTCACCGTCTCGTCCCTTAACGACTCGCCCTGTGCGCGACTAGAATTGGCGCGCCTGGCAAAAGCAGAGAGGCACAGTCCACTATGCGACTCGCTATCATCGGCTTGCCCAACAGCGGCAAGACCACCATCTTCAACGCGCTCACCGGCGGCGATTATCAGACCAGCGCAGCTTCCAGCGGGCAATTCGCGCTCAACAGCGCCACCGTGCGCGTGCCCGATGAACGCGTCGATCAGTTGAGCCAGGTGTATCAGCCGCGAAAAAGCGCCTATGCCCAGATTACTTATGCCGATGTGGCTGGCTTGGACAAAGGCATTGGCGAAGGCGGGCTGGCTGGACAATTCCGCAGCGAGCTCGCGCAGGCAGACGGTTTTTTGCATATATTGCGCTGCTTTGACGACGCGCGCGTGCCCCACCCCTACCAGCGCATCGACCCCGCCCGCGACCTAGAAGTCATCGATAGTGAATTTCTGCTGTTGGACCTGCTGGCGACCGAGGCGCGCCTGGGACGCATCGAATCGGAACTGCGCCTGAAGGGCTCCAGAGCCGACAAGAGCCTGCTGGTCGAAGCGCCGCTATTCAAAAAGCTGCAAGCGCACCTGGAAGCCGAGCAGCCGCTGCGCAGCCTGCCGCTGGACGCCGCCGAAGAAAAGCTGATCCGCGGTTTTGGCTTTTTGACGCGCAAGCCGACGCTGGCGCTGTTGAATCAGGGCGACGAAGCGAAGGCAGAGACTCCAGCTGTGCAGCTGCCTTATCCGCGAGCGGCGCTGGCTGTCATTCAAGGCGCGCTGGAAGCCGAGCTCGCCCAGCTGGATGCCGCCGACGCCGCCCTGTTCATGGCTGAATATGGCCTCGGCGAATTGTCGCGCAGCAAGGTGATTCGGTTGTCTTATCAGTTGCTGGGCATCCAGTCTTTTTTCACGGTCGGCGCGGACGAGGTGCGCGCCTGGAGCTTCCCCGCCGGCGCAAACGCCAAGCAAGCGGCCGGTCTCATTCACAGCGACTTCGAGCACGGATTCATCCGCGCCGAGGTCTTCCGCTATGCCGATCTGCTCGAACTAGGCAGCGAAAGCGCCATCAAAGCGGCGGGCCGGCAGCGGCTGGAAGGCAAGGATTATCTTGTGCAGGATGGCGACATCATGAACATCCGCCACAGCAGCTGAGTCGAGCCAAGCGACTCATGAAAAAAACCAAGCGCAAACCTATAGACGGTTGCTTTGCTGCGCTTCGATAGTTTCGGCAACTTGCAGCCAGGCGTCGGTATCCAGCAGCGCCACTTCCTCATCGGTCCAGAATTGATAGGCGATCTGCTGCGCGGGCGATGAAGCGGGTTGGCTGCGCACGATCGCCCAAGCCTCGCTGCGCCGTCCATAATACTGCTCGACCAATACCGCCATGATGGCGTTGGCTGTCGCGCTGACCAAGTAGCCGATGCGCCCCGGCAGCGCGCCCGGCTGCAATGCCCGCGCCATATCCGCCAGCGCCTTCATATAATTGGCCGCGCCGGGATAGTCGAAATCGCGTTGGGCTTCGGGCGGCAGACGAGCGGGCGCTGTTCCTGTATTGACCATCTGCCTGAGAATCTGCCTGGCGAACCTGCCATCTGGATAAGCGGCTTCAAATGTCGGCAGGTAGGCGCGCACCTGTTCGACCACGACCGCCAGCGCATGATAAAAATCCATCTCCATAAACAGCGCCTTGAGCAAGAACTGGCAACGTTCGGGGTCGCGCAGTTCGGCGGCTCCTCGCAACTCTTGCAGGGCGCTCATGCGTGGCGGCAGCGATCAAGCATAGCAATACCATAACACAGACGCGCGCTTCCCTGCTATAATCGAGCGCGAAAAGCCCATCAGCGAGGAAAGCTCTATGTCGAAGACCACTCTGGACAAGATCGCCGCAGCCTTGGGCGACGCCGCCGACGATCTGCTGAATCACCACTGCGCGACTATCCCGCGCGACAGCCTGGCATTGCCCGGCAGCGACTTCAGCGAACGCGTCTGGCTGGACAGTGACCGCAGCCCACGCGTCATCCGCAGCCTGCAGCAGATCGCCGACAGCGGCCGCCTGGCTGGCACGGGCTATGTATCTATCTTGCCAGTCGACCAGGGCATCGAGCATTCGGCCGGCGCTTCCTTCGCGCCCAACCCAATCTACTTCGACCCCGCCAAGATCATCGAGCTGGCGCTGGAAGGCGGCTGCAACGCGGTGGCATCGACCTTTGGCGTGCTCGGTTTGACAGCTCGGCGCTTTGCCCACCGCATCCCCTACATCGTAAAGATCAACCATAACGAGCTGGTGACCCACCCCAACACGCACGAGCAAATCATGTTCGGCACGGTCAAACAAGCCTGGGATATGGGCGCGGTGGCTGTGGGCGCGACGGTGTATTTCGGCTCGGCAGACAGCAATCGGCAAATGGTCGAGGTGGCGGAAGCCTTCGCATTGGCGCACGAGTTGGGCATGGCGACCATTCTGTGGTGCTATATGCGCAACCCCGCTTTCACCATCGCCGGCGTCAACCATGAAACCAGCGCCGACCTGACCGGGCAAGCCAATCACCTGGGCGTCACGCTGGGCGCGGATATTGTCAAGCAAAAGCTGCCGACGCAGACAGGCGGCTACCTGGCGCTCAACAGCGGCGCTTCGTCTTATGGCAAGCTCGACGAGCGCATCTACAGCCGCCTCAGCAGCGAGCACCCGATCGACCTGACGCGCTACCAGGTGGCGAATGGCTACATGGGCAAGGTCGGTTTGATCAGCAGTGGCGGCGCGAGCGGCAGCAATGACTTTGCGGATGCCGTGAAAACAGCGGTGATCAACAAGCGGGCTGGCGGCATGGGGCTGATCAGCGGGCGCAAAGCCTTCCAGCGCCCCATAGATGAAGGCGCGCGCCTGCTGCACGCCATTCAGGATGTTTATCTGTGCGCGGGCGTGACGGTAGCTTGAACATTTGTATTCAGACTAATTTTCTGGTACTGTGGATGTGAGCCGTTTCGCAGCCGCTCCTGGATTTGAGATCTGCCAATGAACCCAATCACACAACAAACATTGACCATCATCTTGGGCACAGTCGCGCCGATTTTATTGGTGGGCGGGGGCGCTTTCGCTTGGCTGCGTGCCGACATTCGCCGCGTAGAAAAGAAATCGGAGGATGCCCACCGAGAGATCCGCGGTGAGCTCAAAGATATTCGCGGTGAGCTCAAAGATATTCACGGCGAAATCAAAGATATTCACGGCGAGATTGGTGATTTAAAGCTTTCGCATGCCAATATGCAAACGGATATCGTCAAGATTCAGGTGGAAATACAATTCCTCAATGACAAATACGCCAGCATGGACCGCCGGCTGGACAAAATGGACGACAAGATCGAACGCATCGACGACAAGATCAGCATACCGCGAGCCGGCTAAAGATGCTGCTCACAAAAACTGTGGCGCGCTGGTCTTGCCGCCATGCCGATAGCCGTATGTCGGTGGCATGTCTGGTTTCTCGCCAGCCAGCAAGTCTTTGATGCTGAAGCCTTGGATATACGGGTATTGCTTATAGGCATCCGACCACAGCGATTTGTCGCGCTGATTTTCGACTGTGCCCATCTGGTCGTCAAAGCAAACCATAATGCCCGCGACTGCCCCCAAACGCCGCACAGTTTCGCTGAGGGCTTTGACCGCATCAGGAGTTACATTGCCACCTTTCACTTGGACAATTACATATTCATCTTGCGATTCATATTTGCTACCCACCTGGCGAATCACAGGTAGCTCGACCACGCCATCAACTCCGCCATCGACACCTTTTTCGCCAGGATTCTTGTACATGCCATTCGCGCCCATCGCTCCGCAGACCCACTTTTCAAATTCAAACTTGTCGCGCTGAGCCAATGCGCGTGCGTCCGCTATGCTTTCCGGCGTCCCCAAAACGAAAATATCATCAATATTCAGATACCGGAAGTTGTCCAATATGCGCCGACGGATGAGCCCTGTCGAAAACTTCGAAATGTCGACGCCGATCCACTTGCGCCCGAGCTTCTCGGCGGCATGGGCGGTCGTGCCACAGCCGCAGAAGGGGTCAAGCACGATGTCGCCAGGATTGGACGAAGTCAATACGATTCGCTCCAAAAGAGCCAAAGGCTTTTGCGTGGGATAGCCGAGCCGTTCTTTTGCCATCGCATTCAGTGAAGGCATTGTGATGACATCGTCAGGAGTCTTTCCTTTCGGCATCTCCTTCCCAGTTTGGCCGCCTTTCGCATAACGCCATTCGGTCATGCCGCTTTCAAATGGTGCCAAAATGTCCTGCAAATTGAAGGTATAAGAATTGACATGCTTGCTGTACCAGAAGATGACATCATGAGAGCGAGCGAGCCGCCGCTTTCCGCGCGACGCGTTTTTATAATACCAGATGCATTCGTTTTGCAGGTTCTCTTTGCCATAGATGCAATCCATAACCAGCTTTAGATAATGACTGGCGGTCGGGTCACAATGTAGATAGATGCTGCCGGTATCTTTCAATACCCGCTTCATTGCGTAGAGCCGCTGCGCCATATTCAGCAGATAGGCCGCCAGGCTGGCGCTGCGTCTTCTGCGAATACCTTCAACTTCTTGCGCAAACTTCACCACCGTCGCCAGCGCCCGTGTTCGCGGATTCCTCTCTAGATCTAGCAGTTTTCCATCATCTTCCGCGCCCCAGCGCCAGGTATCTTCAAAAGCCTCGACTGGCTTCAGGCTGCGGTCGCGGCTCTTGAAAGGCAGGTTGTAGGCGCTGTTGGAATTAAATGGCGGGTCGAGGTAAATCAGGCCCACAGATTTGTCGGGCAGTTTTTCGGGATCGTTCAAAACATCAAGGCAGTCGACAGCATACAGAAGGCGATTCAGCTGTGTCATTTTGCCACTTCCCTTTTTAATTGCGCGCCAATGCAGCCTCTAGCGCCCACCAGTTCCAGCGCCTGCCTGCAATAGCGTTTAGGCAGAAGCCAGCGCATCCGCCACCGACACCGACGCAGAGACAGGGCTGCCATCGACAGCGAAGGCGCTGTGGTCGTTGGCATACAGGGTCACGCTCACGGCTTCGGCGGCTTCGGGCAAGCTGGGCAGATGATGCCATTCGCCATAGAGTCGGGCGACTTTGACGCCATCGATGTACAGGTGCGCATGGCCCTCTCCCGCGACCGGCGCTTGGTCGACCAACGCTGGCGTGAAGGTGAAATTGCCCGTCATGACCTGGATGTTGTAGCTGCCATCCATCAAAGGGATTAATGTCAGATCGACAGTCGGCGCGCTGGCGCTATCCATCTCGAATAGCGCGTTGTGGTCGTGCATGGTGCCGCTCATGCGCATCATCATGTCGTCAGTGAGCGCCGTGTCGCGGTAGGGATTGACGCCTGGCTCCAGCGGCGTCCAGTATTCATCGTAGGTAGAGAAGCAATCCGCATCGCCGCCAAAAACTTCGCGCTGGCCAATCACAAATGAATAGCGACCGATCTCGTTGGCGGGGTGCCACAGGGCGACAGTATAAGTGGCGGTCGCCGGCGACTTGAAGAAATAGTTGTCCCAGTTCCAAAAGTACCTGCGCCCGAAGGGCTCGTACCAATAAGCCGCTTCGTTGCCCAGCGGGATCATCATCGCCGCGGGCTCCGCCGGCTTGACCAAGCGCATCGGGAGTTGAGGCGGCTCGCCGACATCTACGCCAGGTCCAAAGACGGCCATAACCGGCGCGAAAACCTCCATATCCGGAATCGCCGGAATGCTGAGGCTCAAGAGCACCTGTTGGCCAGCTTCGGCATCAAAACGGAAGTAGTCGATATCCCCAGCGGGGAATACATTGCCAAAATACGCGTAGGATATGCTGGCATTGGGGACCTGCCAGGGCGCGGCGGCGGTGAGATCAGCGAATTCACAAAAGGGCTGGTGCGCGCGCGCCGGCCAGGCGAAGGCCATTAGCAAGCTATACAAGCAGATGATTGACAAACGTTTTCTGTGATTCATCCCACAAAGCCCCTTTTGCTTGACCCCGTTCATTGTAGCACAGGCATCTGGAGCGATTGCCTTGGAATTGATGACAAGGCGATGTTGGCGCGACAGGGCAGATGGCGTACAATCAGCAGCCCGTTTTGTCCTGTGCAGGTTGTCCGCATGCGCTATGCCGAGGTTGCCCTCAATCTGCCGCTGCGCCAAAGCTATACCTATCACATCCCCCCCGCGCTGGATAAACAGCTTGCGCCCGGCTGGCTGGTGCGCGTGCAGTTCGGCACGACTATGGAAGCGGCTATCGTGCTGGACATTCACGACACGACCGAGCTGCGGACGACCAAGCCTATCATCGAGCGGCTGGACAAAGCGCCGCTGTTGACGCCCGAGCGCCTGCAACTGGCGAAGTGGCTGGCAGACAGCTGCCTCGCGCCCATCGGCACCTGCTGCTGGCTGATGCTGCCGCCGGGATTAACCGGAAAATCCGATAAACGTTATACCTTCCAAAGTGATCGGCTACCGGTCGAGCGTCCGCGGCAACTGAGTCTGGATGGCTTCGAGCAGCGATCCGAACAGTCGCTGGCGCGCCAGTTGTTGGACCGCCTGCGCGAACGAGGTCCCCTGCGTCTGCGCCAGCTGAAGGTCGCCTTCCCCAAGCAGCCTGTTCAAGCCGAACTGGAGCGCCTGTGCCGCGCTGGCATGCTGTCGTCCGAGTCGGTGCTCGCCCCGCCGAGCGCGCGCATGAAAACGACCAAACGCCTCTATCCGACCTATCAGCCCAGCGATATCCCGCAGTTGGCAAAAAAACTGGGCAAATCCAGCCACAAGATCCAACTGCTGGAAGCGGTCGCCGCCCACGATGACGAGCCAATCGGCGTGGGTGATGCGCTTGCTCTGGTTGGCGCAAAGACGCGCGCGCCCCTGAAGCAGCTTATCGACGAAGCGCTGGTCTTCGTTGAAAAAACAGCCAGTGGCGAACAAGATCTCATCGTCCTAGATGTGCCGCCGGAACGGGTAGAAAAGCAGCTGTCGCTATGGCGCGGCGATGCCTGGGCACGGCATATCTTGCAGACAATCATCGACCTGCCCGCTCCGCCCACGCCCAAAGAAGCCCGCGAAGCCAGCGGCGCAAGCCAAGCGCGCCTCAACCGGCTGGTCAAAGCGGGTATGCTGAACCTGCGAGAAGAGCGCGTCTGGCGTGATTCCCTGCGTGATTACGACTTTGTGCCCGAAAGCCCGCCAGATCTAACGCCCGACCAGCAGACTGTTTGGGAGGAGATCCGCCCGGCTTTGCTGGACAAACGAGCTGCGCGCTATTTGCTGCATGGTGTGACCGGCAGCGGCAAAACCGAGATCTACCTACGCGCTATCGACCAAACTCTGCAAGCTGGCCGCCGCGCCATCCTGCTGGTGCCCGAGATCGCGCTGACGCCGCAGACCGTCCGGCGCGTGTCGGAACGATTTCCCGGGCGAGTCGCGCTCTTGCATGGCAGCCTGCCCCGGGGCGAGCGTTATGACAGCTGGCAGCGGGCGCGAGCGGGCGCTGTTGATGTGGTCGTCGGCACACGTTCGGCGCTTTTCACGCCTTTGCCCGATCTCGGTTTGATCGTGCTGGACGAAGAACACGATGCCAGTTACAAACAGCCAGCCTGGATGACCGACCCGCATTATCACGCTCGCGAAGCCGCCGAAGCCTTGGCTGAACGCTGCCAAGCCACCCTTATCCTGGGCAGCGCCACGCCCGACCTGGGCAGCTGGCATCGTTCGCAGCGCGGCCATTATCAGTTGCTGCGCTTGCCCAAACGCATCGTCGGGCACCGCCAGCGCATCATCGGGCAAGCCAGTCGCATCGGCGTTGAATCCCGCTATCAGCCGCTGCATGGCGACGCCCTGACCGCCGACATGCCGCCGGTCGCTGTCGTTGACATGCGCGCCGAGCTGCGGGCGGGCAATACCAGCATGTTCAGCCAGCAGCTGCAACAGGCGCTGGAGCAGACGCTGGCTCGTGGCGAACAAGCCATGCTGCTGTTGAACCGGCGCGGACAAGCCACCTATGTCTTCTGCCGCGATTGTGGGTATACGCTGCAATGCCGCCGCTGCGACCTGCCGCTGGTCTATCACCGCGTCGATAGCACGTTGCGCTGCCATCAATGCGGCGCCAGCGAGCGACAGCCAGCTCGTTGCCCGGAATGCGGGTCGAGTCGCATCCGCTTCTTCGGCGCGGGCACACAGCAGGTAGAGATGTCTTTGCAGCAGCGCTTCCCTGCCGCCCGCATCTTGCGCTGGGATATCGACACAGCGAGCTCGCCGCGCATGCACTTCGACATCCTGGGCAAGTTTGTATCACGCGAAGCCGATGTGCTGGTCGGCACGCAGATGATCGCCAAAGGCTTGGATCTGCCCTTTGTTACGCTTGTCGGCGTTGTCAGCGCCGATCAAGGCTTGGCTCTGCCCGACCACCGCGCGGGGGAACGGGTCTTTCAGCTGCTGACGCAGGTGGCTGGCCGAGCCGGGCGCGGCGTGCTGGGCGGACGAGTCATCTTGCAGACTTATCAGCCCGAGCATTATGTCATTCAAGCCGCGGCGAAACACGATTATGCCGCCTTTGTCCAGCGCGAAAGCCAGTACCGAAAGCAACTGGGCTATCCTCCATATCGCCGGCTGGCGCGCATCGTCTTCCGAGACAGCGACCCAAACCGCGCCCAGGCAGCCGCCTACTATGCCGCCGAGCAGCTGCGAACGATTATTCGCGAGAATCGGCTGACGGGCACGCGTTTGATCGGACCAGCGCCTTGCTTTTACACGCGCATCGACCGTCATTATCGTTGGCATGTGCTGCTGCGTGGACCCGATCCACGCGCGGCTCTGCGCAGGCTCAAACCAGCGCCCGGTTGGCAAATTGATATGGATCCGCTCGATGCGCTCTAGGAGAATAGCGAACTGGCAAGGCAATCGCATCAAACCAAAATGAAAGCCCGCGCCCATAATGAGCAGCTGCCGAGCGCCCCGAGAAGAAAGCAATGGCTTTTGCCGCATTGAAGGGCTGCAAAGCGATTGCCCCGCCCTGCTCGGGGAATCTGGTTGACAGCCGCCAGCCTGCCGTTACAATGACGGGTATAAAGAGCGGCACGGGAGAAGCAACATGTGGCTCTTGCAGATCTGCATCGCATCATTTTGGTGGTATTTGGGCATGCATCTGCTCTTCCGCGAGGCGCGGGTGTGGGCGACGGTCGATCACATTGCTTGGTTCCGTTTGAGCTTTCGGGGTCCATCAACCCGCAAATGGGAACGTTTCTGCCGTGACGCGGGCTTGCTTTGCGTGGCGACCGGCTGCCTGCTCTTTCTCAAGCTTCCCTTCGGCATGGGCGCTCTTGGTCTCATCATCGCTTTGCCGCCCTTGCTGTTTCTGCTCTGAGAGCTGGCTGCTGTGCGCAAATTCCTGAGCTTGCTGCTGGGCATTGGCTTTGGCGCTGCGATCGGCGGGCTGCTGGTGGCTTTCTTTTCGCCTGTCACCGCCGATGAGCTGCGCGAAGACTGGGCTGCGCGCCGCCAGCGAGCGGTCGAAGCCGGGCGCAAAGCCAGCGCCAAACGCCGCGCCGAGCTGGAAAAAGAACTTGCAGACCTGCGCAGCCGCGGCTAAAAGCGGCTTTCTCGCGCGGGCAGCCACCTGGGTTTCACGCTTGACAGGGTGGCATAGCGCCGCCCGTATGCGACTTGCTGACATCATTAGGGTAGACTTAGTCAGCAAGGAAAATTATCTGCTGGTTTTATAGAAAAGCAACCGCTCTGTGATGGTTCTAAATCGTTCTGCAATCGGCGAGCGCCAACGCGACTACTGGGTGCTCTTCGCCACCATCCTCGCGCCCAGCATGGTGTTTATGGTCAGCACAGCGCTGAGTGTCGCTCTGCCAGCCATCCAGCGCGACCTGCACGCCGACGGCACCGAAATCATCTGGATCGTCAATGCCTATCTGCTGCTGCAAGCGGCTTTTATTTTTATCAGCGGCTCGTTGGGCGACCATTATGGCCGGCGGCGCGTTTACATCATCGGCATCGTGATTTTCAGCCTGGCTTCGTTTGTCTGTGGCACGACGCAATCCACCAGCGTGCTGATCCTAGCGCGGGCGGCGCAAGGCATGGGCAGCGGCATGATGATCACCTGCAGCCTGGCTATCGTTGCCGCGTACTTCGCGCACCATCGCCGCAGTTGGTCGATCAGCGTGTGGTCGGCTTTTACCATGCTGGCATCGGGCACAGGCCCCATCCTCGGCGGCTGGCTGACCGAGATCGGCCAGTGGCGGCTGATCTTTCTGATCAATCTGGCGCTGGGCGCATTCGCCATCATCGTGCTGCTGCGGTATGTGCCCGAAAGTTATGACGACGAAGCGCCGCAGGAACTCGATATATCTGGCACGCTGCTCAGCACGTTGGCGCTTTTGCTCGCCGGCTTCTTTTTCATCGAAGGTCCGCGGCGCGGCTTTGACGACAATATCGTGATGCTGTCGGGGGTTTTGGCAGTTTTCATTCTGCCGTTCTTTATCTGGATCGAAGGGCACAGCGACCATCCCATGCTGCCTTTGAATCTGTTTCGTTCGCGCACATTCGCCGGCGCCAACACACTGACGCTGCTGCTCTATGGGGCGACCAACAGCGCGCTCTTCTTTTTGCCGCTGGGTTTGATCCAGGTTCAGGGCTATTCCGAGTCGGCTGTTGGTCTTGCCATGCTGCCGATGACGGGACTGATGGTCGGGGTGTCTTTCCTGATGAGCCGCGTGGTCGACCGCTTCGGGCCGCGCTTGCCCTTGATATGCGGGCCTCTCGTCATTGGCTATGCCTTGCTGCTGTTTTCGCTGCTAGAAGTTTCACACGGGCAAGATACTTATGTCCAGACGCTGCTGCCAGCCATGTGCATGTTTGGAGCGGGCATGGGCATCACGCTGGCGCCGCTGACAACGGCGGTGATGGCTTCTGTCGACGAGCATTACGCGGGCATGGCTTCGGGCTTTAACAACACAGTCTCGCGTTCGGCGCAAATTTTAGCGATCGCCATCATCGGCAGCCTCGTCATTTTTGTCTTTCAAAATGCGCTGCTGGGCGCGCCGGCCGTGGCTGCTTTGCCAGACGAAGCCCGCGCTTACATCGCCGCTGAGGCAGCTATGTTGGCTGAAGCCACCTTACCCGAGGGACTGGAGCCAGAGCAATATACGGAACTACGCGAGGTGATTCGCCAATCCTTCTTCAGCAGCATCCGCATCGTCATGCTCATCTCGGCTGGACTAAGCTTTGTGGCCGGCGCGCTGGCCATCAGGTTAATCGAAAGTGAGCTTCCGCTCGAATGAGTGGCGCGAGACAAGGGGCATCGCGAAACAGGCAATCGCCGCCCCTACATCTTTTCGGACTTGGATGCGTATAATGCGGGGACACTAAACAACCGGTCAGCAGCCCGCATGCAACGTACTCGTCAGCAGCGCCAACCCATCCCCAGCCTCAGCAGCGCCGATATCCAACAGCGCATCCAACGTGGCGAGAGCAACGACTATGAATCGCGCGTGGGGCGCAGCTATTGGGAGATCTTCCGCGACAATGTGCTTAACCTGTTTAATCTCGCGCTGGGCGGCATGCTGGTGGCGGTGGTGGTCATGGGCGATTACGCGACCGCCATCTTTGCCGGCTTCAGCGTGGTCACCAATACCTTCTTCGGCATGCTGCAAGAGTTCAACGCCAAACGGCAGCTTGACCAACTGGCGGCGCTGGCGGAACAAACCGTGCGCTGCCGGCGCGATGAAAACTGGCGCGATGTGCCCATGCGCGAGGTGGTCAAAGACGAGATCATTCACATCCAGCCTGGCGACCGGCTGGTTGTCGATGGAGTCGTGCTGCAAGCCGATTCGCTGGAACTGGATGAATCGCAGCTGACGGGCGAGTCGGACGCGGTTGCCAAAGCGCCAGATGACCGCGTGTTTTCGGGCTCATTTTGCACAGCGGGCACGGGCATCATGCGCGCCACCCAAGTCGGCACAGACAGCCAGGTCAACCGCCTTTCGGCGATCGCCAAGCAATACAAGCTGGTCAAAACGCCCACGCAAATCAAAATTGACATTGCGGTCGAGATCGCTGTGCTGCTGATGATGGTGTTTGTGCCCATGATCTTCGTGGCTGGCCGCCTGGTGGAAGGCGAGCTGCTGTATATCGTGCGCGATGCGGTTGTCTTCACCACCAGCCTAGTGCCACAGGGTTTGGTATTGGTCGCCATTCTGTCGCTGACCATCGGCGCGGTGAAGATCAGCATGCAGCAGACGCTCATCCAGCGCGTCAACGCGGTGGAATCGCTGGCCAACGCGACAACGCTCTGCTTCGACAAAACCGGCACCCTGACGCAGAACAAGCTGGCTGTCGATGAAATCATGCCCATCGGCGCGGCCAGCAAAACAGAAATCTTGCGCGACCTGCACATTGCGCTGGCCAACATGGCGCATCATAACAACACGGCTCAAGCCATCGCCCAGCATATCGCCGACAGCCAGCTGGCAGCCGATGTGCCAGACAAGCTCAACGAGATCCCGTTCAATTCGGCGCGGAAGTGGTCGGCTGTCTGCCTGGCCGAGCGGACGCTGCTGCTGGGCGCGCCCGAACGGCTGTTGCCCGCCGACCATGCCCACGCCTATACCGCCGAGCAGCTTTCGCAAGATGGGCTGCGCGTGCTGGCTTTTGCGCAGACGGCGGATGCGCCCGATGTTACAACCGGCAGCGTCGCCTGGGATTTGCAGCCGCTGGCGCTGATCGTGATGAGCGACCAAATCCGCAGCGACATCCAAGACACGCTGGCGGCTTTCCGCGCGGAAGGGCTGACGCTCAAGGTCATCAGCGGCGACAACCTGGAGACGGTGCGGGCGATCGCGGGGGCGGCTGGCATGGACATCGGCACGCGCGCCTACAGCGGCGCCGAGCTGGAGGCGATGGGCGAGAGTGAATTCGCCAGCGCAGTTGCCGAAGGGCATGTCTTTGCGCGCATCGAACCCGATACCAAGCAGCGCATCGTGGCGGCGCTGCGAGCGAATGGCGAATATGTGGCGATGGTGGGCGATGGCGTCAACGATGTGCCAGCGCTGAAAGCAGCCGACCTGGCTATCGTGATGAACGACGGCACGCAGATCAGCAAAGATGTGGCGGATATCGTGCTGCTGAACAATGCCATGTCGACGCTGCCACGGGCATTTGGCGAAGGCAAAGCCACCACCCAAACGATCTTTGGCACGATGAAACTCTTCCTGGTGCGCAATTTTTACATGGTCGCGCTCTTTGTCTTCATCGCGTTTATGGCGCTGCCTTTTCCCATCACGCCTGTGCAGATCAGCTGGGCGACCTTTGGCACAGTCAATCTGCCAGCCACGCTGATCGCCTTTGGCTGGCTGCGTCCCCAGCCGATTAAGCGCTTCCGCCGCGATGCGCTGGAGTATATTTTCACCATGGGCTTCATCGCCGCGGTCATGATGACTGCGCTGTATCTGATCGCCTGGCTGGGCAGCGGCGGCGACTTGCAGCTGACGCGCTCGGTCATCACCGTCATCGTGGCGCTCTATGGTCTGCTGATCACCTGGCAGGTGCAGGGCATCGACCTGTACGAGCCACGCACTTTCGTCCAGCACTGGCGAATCGTCCTGTTGAGCAGCCTGCTGACTGTGGCGACCATCCTGTCGATGTACGCCTTTCCCGACCTGTTTGAGTTCAGCCCGCCGCTGTGGGATGGCGGGGCTGGCACGTTGACTCTATTGGCGATTCCCACGCTCTTTGTGTTGACGCTGGCGCTGGTCGGACATGGGCTGCGGCATCGTTACCTGCTGGAGCGGTTTTGGGCGCTGCTTGCGGCGGACCGGGAAGAGTAGCTGCCTACACACAAAGCTAGCGTCTGCCAAAGAGTCGCAGCAGGCTCGCTGTCAGTTGTATGCAGTTGTTGTCGGCTGCCGCTACGACATGCTCATAGCCGATATTTCTACTCGTATCGGGCACCAACTGGCGCGAAAATCGTAATAGCCGCGCACCCATTCTGCATCGGTTGCGCAGCTGCGGTCGACCAGGCAGCAGTTGTCGACAACCACCAGCGTTGTCGGATACATCGCGGCGATCCCGTTCACAGGCAAGCGCGTGTGCAGCACCCAGTCGGCCAGCCAACGCTCTTCATCATTGTGAACCACCTTCAACCAGCGATTAAAATGGCCGCTGACCAATAACTCTGTGCCCTGCGGCAAAACGGCGGCGACTTTGCTGTCCAGTCCAGGCGCTTCGCGCAGGTTTGCTATGGTGTCCAGGCGGATTGTATAGCTGTCTTGCGCAAGGGAGCTCAGCGCCAAAGCCAATGCCAGCAACAATGCAAGTGCATACCTCATGAGAACTCCTCTGCATTCGCCATATGCGCCAATTGTAGCACAGCTGGCAAACGTTGACGCGACTCTAGCCAGGCGGGGTTTCAGCTTGTTCGCGCGATATGCGCCAAGATCCGCTCGGCTCGGGCATCCCAAGTATAGCGCGCCAGAGCCATTTCACGCGCGGCATCGCCCAGACGCCAGCGCAGCGCTGGATCATCGCGCAGTCGGGTGATGACGCTCGCCCAGGCTTCGCTATCGCCGGGCGGCAACAGCAGCGCTGTCTCTTCATGCGCCAGCACATCCGCCCAAGATGCTAGATCGGAAGCAACGATGGCGCGGCCCGCGGCCATATATTCAAAGAGCTTGAGTGGCGAGGTGTAATTGGCGAATTGCGTTGTGGCTGGATGCGGCATGGCGCAGACATCAAATGCGCGCAGGTACTGTGGCACAACAGCCGGCGGCGCCTGTCCGGCATACAAAAATCGCCTTGGCGGCAAACCCAGCCCTATCCAGCGTTGGCGCAGCGCCTCCGCCATGTCTTCGGGTCCACCCACCAGCGCCAGCCACACGCCCGGCACAGCCGCCAAGGCTTCGACCAAGCTGGCGACGCCCTTGTCCATGCCGATCATCTGCAAGCGTCCGACATAGCCGACGATGAAGGCGCCTTCGCCCCAGCCAATCTTTTGCCGAGCGACAGCCTGCGCCGGCAAGTCGGCATAGCGCGCGCGGCGGATGCCATCATGCGCGGCGATGCTCCTGCGGGAGCTGGCGCGGCGATTGGCAACCAAGTCGCGGCGCAGCGGCTCGGTGATGGCGATCATGCTGCCAGCCCTGCTCAGGGCGCGCTGCTGCAAGTTGGCGCTTCGCCCAGCTGGCGGATAGAGATGAGCTTCGTAAGCGATTTTGCGCTGCGGCTTCAGCCAGCCCAAGAGCCACACGAGCAGTTCATCGCGGCTGTAATAGATGTCGGCGCGCGCGATCAACAGCAGCAAGGCGCAGACCAGCGCATACGAAAGCGCCTGTACATAAAAAGCCATGCGCGAGGCAGCGCTTTCGGCGGGAAAAAGCGGAAAGAGGTCGATGCAAGGCACGCGGCGAATGCGAAAGCTGGGCTCGACTCCGTACCAGGCGTATGGATCGCCGATCTTGCGCATCGCGCGCGTATTCCAGCGGCGAGCCACCCACAGAGTCACCTGACAACCAGCCGCGGCGAAAGCCTCGCAATTCTGCATGATCTGGCTGCCATGCGCCTTTTCTGTGGGCAGGCGCATCAATGAGATATAAAGCAGCTTGGGCATAATCGCATTTAACCACAATCGGCGCGGCGCGGGCAGATTTGATTGCCTTGCCGCCCGCCGCCAGCAGCAATGCGCTTTGCCCTATTGCTTGCGCGGCAGCAGCAGACTCAGCAAGCCCGCCAGCGCGATGACAGCCGCGACGATCTGAAAAGTCTGCGCCAGGCCGATCTGGTCGGAAAGCGCGCCGATGACCAGCGAGCCGACCGCGCCTGTGCCAAAGATGAAACCCAAAATCGCGCCCGATGCAAAGCCCTTGCGCAGCGGGATGAGGTCCTGCGCCATCACCACGATCAAACTGTGCGCCCCGCCCGACAAGCCACCCGCCGCGATCGCCAGCAAAAAGGCGAATGCGCCTTCGTAAGCCGGCAGCAGAAAGAAAGCCGGCGCAGACGCCAGCATGCTCAACATCATCACCATGCGCCGATCAAAACGATCGGCCAGCCGACCAAAGACCAAGCCAGATATGGCCGAGGCGATCCAGTAAGCGCTGGTTATCGTGCCATAAGCGGCTGGGTCCCAGCCCTTTTGTTCGAAGAGCAGCGGCACAAACGCCACCGAGCCCTGCTGCCCCAACCCGCGCAACAGCACAATCAAGCCCAGCACGACAAAAGCGAATAGCGGAAACTGCTCGCGAGCGCCGTTTGCGCGCTCTGTCTTGCGCTTGCTCTGCTCGGCATGGTGTTCTTGCGTCTTGGGGATGCTGGTGATCATCAGCAAAACAGCCGGGACGCAGAGCACAGACAACGCGATGATGGGCATTACATCGCCGCCGCTCGTGAAATAAGGCAAGCCGACCAGCGCGCCCATGCTGCCGGGCAGGTTGGGGTTGGCGGCATCCAGCAAGATGCCCGCAATAGCCGGACCCAGCGCCAAACCCGTCTGCCCCATCAAAAAGAAGCAGGCCATATTAAATGCCGAGCGCCGCGGGACCGCCTCAGCCGAGTGCAAAGCGCCGACCGGGTGCAAAGCGCCGCTGCCGACGCTGGCCAGCACCATGGGCACGAACATCAACCAGTATTGGCGTGTGGCGGCCGCGAGCGCCACCGACAAGGTGAACATAAACACATTGAAAGCCAAGCCCAGCGATCCGAGCCGGCGTCCGCCAGTGCGGTCGGCGCGCATGCCAAAAAATGGCTGCGTCAAAGCGCCCAGCAGCTGCGACAGGCTGATGACCAGGCCGATCTGGATGTTGCTCATGGGCAAGATGCTGGCCGCCAAAAAGGTCAGCAGCACCGGCGGCATAGACGAGAAGACGTCGTTGGTCAAATGCCCAAGGTAAACAGCGCTGAGCAGGCGGCGGGTTCGCGGCATCGTGGCGCTCCAGTAGCGGTCGCCGCTATCTTATCACCCCGTTGGCGGATTTACAGAATGCGGATGTTGCCAATTTGCGGCGGGCGCTCAGCCGCGCAAGCTGTGTCCGATGCCCTGCCACAAGCCGCGCCTTGCAAACAGATTTATCAATACTGGGAATCTGGTCGCCGTGTATGCCAAGAGTCTGAAAATTATTCAATCCGCTTCGTGAGTTTGCGGTCGTATTCGCTGCGCGCATCTGCTACATTGGCAGTCGCCCTATGATCTGAGGGTGGCGATTTTGGTGGATGCGTTTTGCGATAATCCTTGAGCCTTCGCCATATCCTGTAAAGACTTGCGCGCATGCTTGCGGAAGAGAGCCAAAGGTCAGCCCATGCCCATCGACTATGCGAAACTGAAGCCCGTGCCGCCGCGAGACGAGCCCTATCACATCGTGGTGACAGCCGCCCATCACGATGATATCGAATTTGGCGTTGCCGGCAGCGTGGCGCGCTGGATCCGCGATGAACAGGCCAGCGTTACCTATGTCATTATCACGGATGGCGGCAGCGGCAGCAACGACCCCGCCATCACCCGCCCGCAGCTGGTCGCCCAGCGCCGCGCCGAGCAGATACAAGCCGCGGCGCAAGTCGGCGTTAGCGACCTGCGCTTCCTGGATTATCCGGATGGCACGTTGCAAGCCACGCTTGAGCTGCGCCGCGACCTGACGCGCATCATCCGCGAGACGAAGGCGTATCGCGTCGTCTGCCAAGACCCAGCCACCATCTTTGTGCGCCAGCATTACATCAACCACCCTGATCATCGCGCCGCCGGCGAGGCAACCCTCTACGCCACATTCCCCAGCGCCGAAACCCGCCCCATCTTCCCCGAGCTGCTGGCGGAGGGCTATGAACCGCACAAAATCGGCGAGCTGTTTATGTGCCTGACGATGAACCCGACGCATTTTGTCGATATCAGCGGCTCGCTGGAGCAGAAAATCGCTGCGCTGGGCGCGCATGCCTCACAGATTGGCACGGGCGAAGACTTCCAGAATGGCGCGGGCAAGTGGGTGCGGCAGGGCAATCATGAAGGCGGCAAGCGGGTCGGCGTCGGCTATGCCGAGTTTTTCAAAGTAATGAAGTTTGACCAGCCGCGCGAAAACTGGTTTGAAGACGAAGACAAGCTGGGAGGCTGAAGCTGGACTGCCGACTGGCGCTGTTTGACAATTGCCCGTCCGCGCGCGCGGGCGGTAAAATCAGTATAAAATAGAATGCGCAGAGAAGGATGATCATGATTCTCACGACTTTCACCCGCGGCGAACACGCCAAACTCGGCATAAAGACCGAGCGCGGCATACTGGATGTGGCTGCAGCTGTCGCCGCCAGCGGGATGAACTGCCCAGCCACGCCCGATGCCGTCTACCAACAAGGCTTGACGACGCTGCCAGCTTTGCAGGCGCTGGTCGACGCTGCCGAAGACGCCACGCTTTTTCTGGACGAAGCCGACCTGAACTATGCGCCAGCTGTGCCCAACCCCGGCAAGATCCTCTGCGTCGGCTTGAATTATCGCAAGCACGCCGCTGAATCAGGCATGGCAGAGCCGCAGGAGCCAGTGCTCTTCAGCAAGTTCAACAACGCGCTGGCTGCGCCCAACGAAGCCATACCGCTGCAAGCCGACTGGACAGCGGTCGATTATGAATCGGAGCTGGGCGTGGTCATAGGCAAGACAGCGCGCAATATCCGCAGCGACGAAGCGCTGGATTGCGTCTTTGGCTACTGCAACATAAACGACCTCAGCGAACGCGACTTGCAGATGCGCAGCGGACAGTGGCTTTTGGGCAAGACTCTAGACAAGTTTCTGCCGCTTGGACCCTATGTCGTGACAGCCGATGCCATACCCGATCCGCAGAATCTGTCTATCCAAGGCTGGATGAATGGCGAGCTGCGCCAGGACAGCAACACCGCCGATATGATCTTCAGCGTCGCCGAGGTGATTGCCTATGCCAGCCAGGTCATGACCTTGTCGCCGGGCGATGTCATCAGCACGGGAACGCCTGAAGGTGTTATCTTGGGCAGGCAGCCGCGGGTGTGGATGCAGCCGGGTGATGAGTACATCGTAGAAGTGGCTGGCTTGGGCAGGCTGGTCAATCGGATGGTCGCGACATGAGCGGGGCAACTTATCTGGTCACCGGCGGCATGGGCTGCATCGGCGCCTGGGCGCTGCGCGAACTGGTGCGGCGGGGCGATCGCGCCGTCAACTTTGATGCCAGCGCCGACCGACACCGACTCGACTGGTTGATGAGCCGCGATGAGCAGGCGCAGATCACTTTCGTGCAGGGCGACCTGCGCGATGAAGAGGCGGTCAAAGCAGTCTTCGCCGAGCAAGACATTCGCCATGTGATTCACCTGGCCGCGCTGCAAGTGCCTATGTGCCGCGCCAATCCACTGCTGGGAGCGCAGGTCAATGTCGCTGGCACAGTCAATGTCTTCGAGGCGGCGCGTGATTATGGCATTAAGCACATCGCCTATGCATCGTCTATCGGCGTCTATGGTCCGCCTTCCGATTTTCCGCCCGGGCTGATCGCCAACGATGCGCCCCAAGAGCCGCGCACGCTCTATGGCGCCTATAAGGTGTGCAACGAGCAGACAGCGCGCGTCTATTTCCATGATCACGCTATCAGCAGCGCCTGCCTGCGCCCGTATACGGTATATGGAGTTGGGCGCGACCAAGGCATGACCAGCGAGCCGACGCATGCTTTGGTGGCGGCGGTCAAGGGAAATGCCTATCGAATCGGTTTCTGCGGCACGATGCAATTTCACTTCGCGGCTGATGTCGCGCGGCAATTCATCCTGGCTGCCGAAACTCCGCTGGATGGCGCTTATGGCTACAACTTGGGCGGGCAGCCCCATTCAGTCGAGCAATTCGCCACCATCGCCAAAAGTTTTTTGCCCGACGCCCAGATCGAAGTGGCGGATGCGCCGTTGCCTTTCCCGTCCGGGTTCGCTGACAGCGCGTTGCGCGCGCGCTATGCAACGATCTACGAAACGCCGCTGGGCGAGGGCATCGCCGCGACGATCGAGCATGTGCGGCAACTGGGGGATGCGATTTAGCTGGGACGGGGATGCGGAAACAGACGGCTGAGCGCCAACTCAAAGCCGGGCAATACCTCTTCGCCGGCGAGCGCGCCATCAGCGCCGACAAACTCGATATCGAGGCGCGCCCCGACTGCGGAACGGCAGACATCGACTCCCCGCTGGTCGGGCAGGACAATCCAGACCAGTCGCGCGCCATTGTTCAAATAAATCTGCGCTTTGCGACGCAACTGCGCTAGCGAATCGCTGGGCGAGGCGATTTCCACCGCCAGGTCGGGCATCAGCGGCACGAACTCGTCCGGCGCGGTCTGCTTGATGCGGGCATGAGTCGTGAAGGCAACATCGGGCGCGAGCAAGGTACGGCGATCGCCAGGCGGATAATGCCCAACTTCGGTGGTAACTTCGCCCAGGTTATGCTCATCCGCGTACAGCATCAGGTAGGCACCGAGGCGAATCGCCAGCAGCCCGTGCATTTGCATCACAGGCGACATGTCGAAAACCTCCCCATCAATCATGTACCAACGTCTGTCGGTGAGTTCTGGCGGACAGTCGGGCTGCCCGATGACTTCAGCCATGCGTAGTTCTTGGAGTACCATGTCGCGTTTGCCTGACGATTGCGCTTGCTATACGATAACATAGAATCAGTTGAGTGTGCGTCGGCTAGGGGATGTGGCTTAGTTCCTGAGTTTTCGCGGCGGATACTTACAAGAAAATTACATCCTTGCAGCACTCAAGCGTTATATCTGGGAAGATTTCTTTCAGCCTATCTTGGACTAAGTCTACCGCGCTGGATAGACTGGTTTCTTGCAGTTTGGAAGTTTCATTGATGATTCTGCCTTCACGAAGACGTCTGAGATCGTCCTTTCCAGCCACTATGATTTCTCCAGGAGGAATAAGTATTCTTTAACATAAGTAGAGCGACCCGCCAGATTGCGGCTGCCGCGATAGGTGTTGTACCTGGTCGCAAAGAATGTGAGCTTGCCGCGGCGCTCCAAATCGAAGAAAACTGCTGCTTGGGGAGAAAGCCCTCGCTGTTATACGAAATCAGAAAATACTTTGCATCAATCTCATCGATAATTTTCAAAAAAGCAGCGCCAGCCTTCTGTCGCTTGTTGAAAGGGCTGCGCTTCCAATCTGTAGGAATGCCACTTACCTTGCTCAAGGATTTCGGCATCTGATAATGAAGGATTAGGTTGAGCATGAAGTAATTTGAACCGTAAGGATGCTGATTGTAAGGCGGGTCTATGTAGACCAAGTCATAGTAACCGCCTATGTTTTTGCAAATTCTGTTGCGTTCTGCTTGCTAACTAGCACATCACACCCGTACTCGGAGAACAATGACTCAGGTATGGTGATCTTGCCTTTGATTCTCTTTAGCGCCTGCCCCGCCTGCCCGCCGAATGCGCCAATACCTTGACGGTTTTTATATAAGCCTTTGAAAATACCGGCTGTATTGTTGTGGACAGATGCTCGGACAAGCAGTGGCACAAGAAAGTACAACTGAAGTGGCTTGGGCAGATTGTCGATGTGCTGGCGCACCGTATCAATATACTCGGCATTGCGACGCGTGTAGAAAACGCGCTCGCCCGGTTGGATGCAGTCATCATCCAGCGGCGCATAATTCTCCGCGATGATGTCGCGCCGCCAGTCGTCTACAATCCTTTCAAGCAGTTCATACCTGGCTTGCCAATAGTCTCGCTCGTTAAAATCGGAATGATTGGTCAAGTAGCAACGGTTTACGACTTCAGCATAATCTTCAAAGTCATTGCTGACCAAGTGGCTGGCATGACCCTTCATCATGCGCGACACGATGCCGCTGCCCGCAAACAGGTCGAGGCAATTGAGGCGCGCTTTGCCAAGCCTTGCCTTTACATCATCTAAGCCTTGTCGAATGAATGGCAGAAGCGCCCGCTTGTTGCCAATGTAGGTGAGCAGATCTTCGGCTAGGTAGCCTCTTTTGTTTACTTTGAAAAGCGTTGGCTGCAAGCCATTGTGGCAAGCCTCTCGTCAGGACTACGCTAGTATGGTAGAGTGCAAGCATTGCGATTTCAAGTATTGGGGACTTACGCATGTCCAACACCACGCGCATCATCCAGCAGCTGGGCACGAACCTGCTCAATATGCAACGTTCCCGCATCAAGACGCTTGATTATGTCATGTTGCAGCTGCCATCGAGCTTCGCGCCCATGCCCCGCGCCCGCAACATCGTGCAGCGGCAGCTGTTTGGCGCTGCGCCAATGAGTCTGCTGGAATGCACGCAGGCATTGGAACGCATCGGCGACGACCCGCGCGCGCTGGGCGTCGTGCTGCATTTCCGCGGCTTGGCAGCCAATTATGCCGACTTGCAAACCTTGCGCGGCGCCATCCTGCGCCTGCGCGAAAAAGACAAGCGCGCCATCGCCTTCGCGCCCAGCTATCGCATGACTGAGTATTTTGTCGCCAGCGCCTGCGACGAGATTCTGCTGGTGCCCGGCGGCATGCTGGATACGGCTGGCATGCTCAGCCAGCAGATTTTCTTGAAAGACGGCATGGCGGCTGTCGGCTTGCAGATGGACTCGGTCGCTATCACGCCTTACAAGAGCGCCTCTGATATGTTGGCGCGCAGCCAACCCTCGCCAGAAGCCCGTGAACAAACCAACTGGCTGCTGGATTCGCTTTTCGAGATTGTGCTTGATGGCATCGCCACCACCCGCAAAATGAAGCCAGCCGCCGTGCGCGAAATGATCGACGCCGCGCTGCACAACGACAGCGACGCGTTGACCGCTGGTTATATCGACGGCGTGATGAACGAAGAAGCGCTGCTGGCGCACCTGGGCGTGGGGACGATCGCGCCTTGGGAAGAAGCCGATGGACAGGTCTACCTGCCAGCGCCCGATTTCAGCGGCAAGTATGTCGCCCTGCTGTATGCGGGTGGCGCAATCGTTGATGGCGAGAGTCAATCTCCGCCCGGCGACCTGCCCATCCCCTTGCCTTTTGTCGGCAGCGAGCGATTGGGCGATGCCACGCTCATCCAGCAAGTGCGCCATCTCATCCGCGACGAGCGCTGTGGCGCGCTGGTGCTTTACATCGACAGTGGCGGCGGCAGCGCGACAGCCTCGGAGACCATGGCATCGGCGCTGGGCGAATTTGCCAGCACGCGCCCGTTGGTGGCTTGCATGGGTGGCGTGGCGGCTTCGGGTGGGTATTACATCGCGACGCCTGCGCACTGGATCGTCGCGCAGCCCAGCACCATCACTGGCTCGATCGGCGTGTTGATGGGCAAGCTGGTCAACAGCGAAATGCTGAAAAAAATGCGCTTCAATGCCGTGTCCTACCTGCGAGGGGAAAATGCCGACTGGATCGCTGGCGAACGACCGTTCAGCGACCAGCAGCGGCAGATGGTGCGTGGCAGCATCGAGCATCTGTATCGCCAGTTCATCAAGCGCGTGGCGGACAGCCGCGGCAAAACAACAGATGAGATCGACGCAATCGGCGGCGGGCGAGTCTGGACGGGCGCGCAGGCGCTAGAATGCGGCCTCGTCGACCAACTGGGCAGCCTGGATGATGCCAGCGCCAAAGCCCGCGCACTGGCGAAACTGCCCGACAGCGCGCCACTGACGCTCGTGCGCGGCAAAGGCAAGCCCATCGGCGTGCAGCTGGCCGAGCAGAATCCCGCCGCCATGGCAAACTATGTCGCGGAGGGCATTACGTTGATCAGCAGCCGCGCGCAATTGTTGATGCCGTTTGAATGGCGGGTGGAGTGAGCGCTCTCGAGCGCCTAGCGGCAGGTGGAACAAGCGTTGTGCAGGCAAAAAAGCCAGTCGCCATCTTCATCGATACGCGGCGTCGCCGTGGCTTCATGTATGGCGCTTATGCCTATGCGAGCAAAACGCGTCTCATCAAGAAGCTATCGGAGCATGGTATTGGTTATGCGCATCTAAAGGACGAGCTGGCTCTAACCAGGGCGATAAAGAACCTGCCCGCCGACCCGGCTGCGCCGGACAAATTGCCGCGTGACTATGTACAGCGATACAACCGCGAAATCCTCGGCCTCGCTATAGATGGCCAGCCTGCCGAGAAAACACTCAACGCGGACGAGACGCTGGCGAGCGACCGACAGCCCGCGCCCGCAAAAAACCCTGACCCAGCACACAGAAGGACACCCCTCCCATGACCACCATCCCCGCCCGCGCCGACATCCCGAAAGAAACCACCTGGAATCACGAAAGCGTCTTCGCGTCTTTTGATGACTGGCGCGCCGAATACAGCGCCGTGTCCAGACAGCTCGGGCAGATTGCGGCCTTCCAAGGCAGGCTGGCAGAAAGCGCCGAGCGACTCGCCGAGTACCTCGACTGTTACCAGGCGTTGGCGCGGCGGGTATGGACGCTCTATATGTACACCGCTATGTGGCAAGCCTGCGATGGTGAAAACGAAGCCATCAAAGGCATGTTGGGGCAGGCGCAGGGACTGGCGGGACAATTCCTCGCTGGCGCGGCTTTTGCCCAGCCCGAGCTGCTGGCGATGGCCCCCGGCACCCTGCTGCAGTGGGCACAATCCGAGCCAGCTATGCAACAATATGAACACTACATAGACGACCTGCTGCGCAAAAAGCGGCATGTGCTGTCCGCCGAGGTCGAGGGCGCGCTGGGCTTGCTGAACGACCCGCTGGGGCGCATCGAAAGCATCCGCAGCGCGCTGAACGACATGGACCTGCGTTTTGATGACGCCACCGACGCCAGCGGCGCGCCGCAGCCTTTGATCCAAAGCACCCGCGACAAGCTGCTGGGAGAAAGCGACCGTCTAGTTCGCCAGAGCGCCTGGCAGAATTATGCCGACAGCTACCTGCGCTTTCACAACACATTCGCCACCACCTACCTGGCATCGGTCAAGAGCAATGTTGTGCAAGCTCGTTTGCGCGGTTATGACAGCGTCTTGCAGGCCAAGTTGTCGCCAGGCAATATCCCGCAGGCGGTCTTCCACAACCTCATCGACACCTGCCAGCGCCATATCCCGACATGGCATCGCTATTGGGATGTGCGGCGGCGGGCGCTGGGTTACGAAACCATCCACCCATGGGATATCTGGGCACCACTGACCAGCGATGATCCACAACTGAGCTTCGCGGAAGCTGTCGACATGATCGCGGCGGGCATGCGACCCCTGGGCGATGCCTATGTGGAGACCATGCGGCGCGGCTGCATGCAGGAGCGCTGGGTCGACCATGCCATCAACCGCGGCAAGTCCGAAGGCGCTTTCTCGTATGGGACCTATGACACCCACCCCTTCATCATGCTGAGCTTTGATGGCAAGCTGGGCGCGATGAGCACGTTGGCGCACGAGCTGGGGCACTCCATGCACAGCTATTACAGTCGCCGGCATCAGCCTTTTGTCTATAGCAGCTATTCCATGTTTGCCGCGGAGGTGGCCTCCAATTTCAATCAAGCGCTGGTGCGGGCGCATCTCTTCGCCCAGAACACTGACCGCGCGTTTCAGCTGGCGCTCATCCAAGAAGCCATGGACAACATCCACCGCTACTTCTTCATCATGCCGACCTTGGCGCGCTTCGAGCTGGAAGTGCATACGCGCATGGAAAATGACGAGCCGCTGACGCCAGCCGCCCTCAACGAAATCATGGCGGGCTTATTCGCCGAGGGCTATGGCGAGACGATGACGGACGACCCGCGGCGCACAGGCATCACCTGGGCGCAATTCGGGCATCTCTACGAAGCTTTCTATACATTCCAATACGCCACGGGCATCTCGGCTGCGCATGCCCTCGCCAATGTGATTTTGGCTGATGAAAGCGGCGAGGCGGTCGGGCGCTATCTGGCATTCCTGCGCGCGGGCGGCAGTCAATATCCGATCGCCGCGCTGCAAAGAGCCGGCGTGGATATGTCGACGCCGGCGGCTGTCGAAGAGACCTTCGCTGTGCTGAGCGGGCTGGTCGACCGGCTGGAGGGCTTGATTTGAGCGACGAGCCAGACGCTCCAACACAGATTGACCGAGACGCTGCCATTGAAATGGCAATTCGCTCGGGCGACCTGCTTTATCAGCAGAATGACGAAATCCACGACCGGGCGTTGACGCTGATCATCTCGAACTTGTTTGAATTGGCGGCAAATGTTGAAGAGGCCAGAGCCCGTTTCGAGCGCGACTTCAAGATGATCATGAGAGAGAGCCTGGGGCATGAACTGCCTTTTGGATGGCATGCCCGAAGGGTCACGGAAGCCATACGCAATATGCTCAATCATGGTTGGGACTTGCACAGAAAGCAGACCAAGAATGCCCAGACAAGCGCCAGAGTAAAAGTCGCGAGTATGGGATTCATCCCGCACGATGCAGCGACAAAACAGCGGTGGGCGCTGTTCGACATTCACGAGTAGGCGGGGCTAACAGAAGCAGAACTGCGCGAATGCCGCGTTGGTTATGTCGATGACAACGGCATCGGCGACTACTACGATGCGCTGGAATTTCTCGCCAACGACGATCTTATGCAGCCGCCCGCAACCACGCCCGAAAAAGAACCGCAGCTGTAACGGCGAAGCGCTGAATAATCAGCGAAAGGTTATGGCAGCCTGCGGCGCATGAGCGAGCATTTGCTTCCCTAGTCTGCCCAACATTGCCACCAGCGGCGCGAACATAACACGAGGCGGCCGCTAAAACTGGCTGTGGCAGCGATTCATCAAATTGAATAGAATATTTGTTCTATTTTCTGCTATACTGCTCTATGCGAGGCGTCGAACGCCACCCCATCCAACAGAACAGACGAAAGGCATGACCAAGATGAAATACCGCGACAACCGCAGCCGCAGCGTCTTCCACTTCATCTGCCGTTACACCCGCCAGTATGGCTTTCCGCCCGCGCTGCACGAGATCGCCGCCGCGACCGGGTTCAAATCCAACTCCGGCGTCATCCGCCACCTGGACAAACTGGAAAAATGGGGCTGGATCGAGCGCTATCATGGCAACGCTCGCAGCATTCGCCTGCTGCGCAGCTGCGATCAAGCCACTAACGAAAGAGCGCGCCGCCCGACTCATCAATACATTCGGCCGCGACGATGAGGTGTGTCTGCGGCAGCACATAGAACTGGTACAGCGCGCCAGTCGTGAATTGCCGCGCCAGCCCGGCGTCCAGCAGCTTGTATGTCTGCAATTCGATGCGCAACGTGGAGTAAAAAGGGTGCGCGCGCACGGTGTGGCGGCTGGTGCGCCCTTTGACGATGCGCACAGTCTCTGCCTCGCGATCCAGCTCCAGCGCTTGCACAAAACGGTTGCAGTCGGCGGCAAAAAACAGCATGACGCCAACCACCAGAGCCTCAATGCCCAGGGCGACGGGCAGCGCCAAGACGCGCGCGAAGGTCAGCGCCACCACGCCGATCGTCAGCCCCAGCGATACCGCCAGCGACCGGCGCACAAATTGCGCGCCGCGCACTTGAAACTCGGCCAGCTGTTCGCGCAGCGAGCCCAACTGCGCCTGGCTGAGCAACCCCAGTCGGTTGCTATTGAGATCCGCGGGCGAGGCGGCGATGATTTGTTGAGCGGCTTGACGCAAGATCTTGTCCTTTTTGGCTTGGATTGCCCACAAAACCACAGCGCGAGTCAACGGATGCGAGGCATGACTCACTGTAGCAGAAACAGGCGCAGCGCTCAAAATCCGGCGAATTCGCGCAGGTAGCGATCCAGTTGCTGGCGGGTATACGCATAGGCGCGCGCTTCTATATCAGCCAGCAGACGCGGGGGGATATGCCGCCACAGACTCTCGCGCAGCCGGGCCGGGTTATCCAGCACGCCGCGCACAGCCGCCGCATCACAGCCCAGCCGCCGACTAAAGATGAGCAGGGTCTGGCTGTGGCCGCCAGGGGCGATTTGCCGATGGATAAAATCGCGCCATTCGCACAGGGTGGCGTCGCTCAGAAAAGGCAGCCAATCATGGGGCTGGCACTGCGCCAGGCTGTCGGCTTGCCAGGCTTGCAGTTCGGCTTGGTCGCGCTCGTCCATGACAGTGAGGATGAGATGCAAGGCAAAGAGCTTGTCGCGCTGGTCGCCGACATCCCATTCTCGCCCCCAAAAGTGTGGGCGCACCATATTTTGCGCCCAGAATTCATCCAGCGCCAGGTGGGCGACATAGCCGGCCAGGAACGCCAGGTGCGAGTCGTCCCTTGCCTGCGCGAGCAGCGGATAGCGCAGCAACATCACCCGCCAAGGGCGCTCGGTGATGGGCTGGTCGAGCTGATAAAAGTGCGTAACTTCGCGTCCGATGCCACCCGCGACACGGGCATCGGCAATGATGCAGCCCAATTGGAATGCGGACCGCTGCTGCTGCATGAAGCGGCGCATGCTGGCTGACAGCTGCGCATCGACAAGCAGACATTGAGCGTGTTTGAGATGGCTGAAGGGCGTTGGCATCGTCAGCATTGTAGCATAGACACCCGCGCCACAATAGGCGCCGGCTGGATTCAGAGCCAGCGCAATGCCCTGCCTAGTCGCCTATTCCGCATACTCGATCGCGCCGATGTCACAGCTGTCGCCTTGTGGGCGGGCAGCGCCGATTTGGTCGGTCTGGCTGCACAAGTAAAAATCGCCCGCATCAATGGCTGGGCTACTGGGCAGCGGCGGGAAAAAAGCGGGGCCGCCCGACATGGGCTGCGTCAGCTCGCCCAACTGCGGGTCGACGGGCGAGCCACTGCAAGAGCCATCGCCGACCAGGTTATAGCTGCTGTCTTCCAGCGCGCCACTGACATTCACCGAGCAATCGCCGCCGTCATTGTGCGCGACGATGCTGTGGCGTAAAAAGAGTCGCCCGGCGTCTTCGTCGGTTTCGCAGCAGACCAAGATGCCGCCGCCGAGCTTGCTGGCAGTGTTATAGACAATCGTGACATGCTTCAATAGAGAGTCGTCATCGGCGATGGAAAGCGCCCCGCCGCTTGCTGCGTCGTTTTCATAAAATGTGCTGTTGGCAATGCGGGAGCTGCCATTGCTGCTGTGCAATGCGCCGCCCGCATCGCTCGCCTGGTTGCCGTGGAAGCTCGAGCGGCTGATATCCAAAGCGCTGTCTTTTGCCCGCAACGCGCCACCGTCATCGGTCGTCAGGTTGTCGGCAAAGACCGAGCCGCTGATGTCAATTTCTCCACCATTCAAGTGCAGCGCGCCGCCATCGTCATCCGCCTGGTTGCCGCGGAACCGGCTGTCGCGGATATCAATGCTGGCATTTTCGCTGAAGATCGCGCCGCCGTTGGTCACGGCGACATTGTCTGCGAAGGTGCCGTCGCGCATGCCCAGACTGCCTTCGCTCAGATACAGCGCGCCGCCGCCATCTGCCGTATTGTCGGTGAAGCTGCTGCTGCTGATGCGCACTGCGCCCGCCTGGCTGTAGATCGCGCCACCCGCTTCAGCCGCGTTGCGCGTGAATTGACTATCCAAGATCACCAGTTCGCCCAGGTTGCAGACTGCGCCACCCAAGCGATCCGCGCGGTTCGCAGCGCCACAAAGCGCGCCGCCCGCCCGCGCCTTGCCACGCGCCAAAACGAGATTGCGCAAAGTCAGCTTGCCTTCTGGACCCACCAGAAAAATGCGATAGCGGTTGTCGCCGCTGACAAAATACAGTTGCTGTCCATTGATGATCAGCTCGGATTTGACAACCGGCAACTCTTGATCCAACAGCACATTCGCGCTCAGCAAGATGGTGTCGAGGCCCGCGCCCGACGCGCAGCCGCCAACTGCTTCATCATCATTGGCAGCCATAATAGCCTCAGCCAACGAGCAGTCCGCGCTCAACTGGATATCGGCTGCCAGCGCGCTCGGCAGCGCAGCGAGCAGCAGCATGCTCATGACCGTCAGACAGATCTGTTTTGTACCCATGCCTCGTCTCCGTCCGTGGCTTGTCCATCCTACACTAACACAGCTCATGCCCAGCGCAACGGCAGGCTGGCTCTCCGGATGGCGCTGACACCCGTCTACTCGCGGCGCAGCGCCTCGGCCGGCTGCAGCCGGCCCAGCAGCCAGGCGGGATAGACGCCAGCCAGCAGCGCCGCGATCAACGCAACAGCCAGCGCCTCGGCAAATTGCTCGGGCTGGAGCGTGAACTGCATTGTCCAGCCAAAACTGCGCAGGTTGATGACATGAGTCAACACCAGCGACATCGCCAAACCGATAGGCAGCGCCAATACGCCAGCCACCAAGCCCATCAGCCCTGTCTGCAAGAGGGCAAAGCGCGTCAGCTGGGGCGCTGTCATGCCAGTCGCCCGCATCACGCCATATTCGCGCGCCTGCTCCAGCTGCAGCGACATCAGCGCGGACAAGATGCCGATGAAAGCCACCAGCGTCGTCAACAAGCGCAAAGCCACCGTGATAGAAAAGGTGCGGTCGAAGACTTCCAAGGCGCCGCTGCGCAGGCTGGCATTGTCTTGCACCAGCAGGTCGTACTCAGCCAGGCGAGCGCGCAGCTCGGCAATGACTTCGGCGTCATCAACATCCGGCTGCGTAAAGACCCCCAGCGAGCTGAGGAAAGGATCGTCGAAATAGCGGTCATAAACCTGCCGCGCCATATAGACGTTGCCTTGGTCGGTGCTATAGTCATAATAGACGCCAAAGATCGCAAAGCTGGGGGCGCCGCGCTCGGTTTGCAGGACGAGGCGGTTGTTGGATTGGTCGATGCCGCGCCGATACGCAAACGATTCACTGACCATGATTGCGCCCTCATCGAGCGCTGCCTGGTGCGCGCCGGCTGGCGCAGCCGTCCATTTGAAGCGCCGCTCCGTTCCCGCGATATCAAAGTCGCTGGCCAGCAGATTGACCGGCGGCATATCGGGATAATCGGGCGCGACGACGCTGACATGACGCGCCGCCGATACCGCGCTCACCCCGGGCACAGCTTCTACGATTGACTGGATAGGCAGCGGCACATCCACGCTGGCGTTATTGGAGGCAAAAAGCGGCGGAGACACATATACCTGCGCGCCCAGCGATGTCGTCAACCAGTCGGCCACAGTCAGGCGAAAGCTGCCGATCATAGCGCTGATGCCCACGATGACACTGACAGCGATCGTCAGCGCGGCCACAGCCACCGCTGTGCGACTCAAAGAGCGGAGGACAGCCCGCGTCGCCAGCCCGCCCAGCACGCCAAACAAGGCGCTCATGAACGGATCCAGCAGCCGACAAGCGACAAGCAGCGCAATGGGCGTAAAGAGCGCGCCGCCCACCACGATGCACAGCAGCGCGCCGAAGCTCAATATCAGGCTTTGCCCCGCCGCCAGCAGCATGAAGCCCAGCGCGTTCAAAAGCGCCGCGACCAGGGTGACAAGCGGCAGCCGCTGCCGAGCGCCGACTTCTTGGCTGGAACGCTTCATAACACCGGCTGGAGGCGCGCGCGTGGCATCCCAACTGGGCAATGCCGCCGCCAGCAAACTCGCCAGCATGCCGATCGCCCCGCCCTTCAACAGAGTCGCCGGCGCGATGCTGATGCGCTGCACAGACATGCTGAAGTACAGATCGCTAATAGTCTGGCTGACCAGCGCCAGCGCGCCCCGACCAAAAATGATGCCCAGCGCCAAGCCCAGCGCCGTGCCCACCACGCCCAAGATCAACGCTTCCAGCAAGATCAAACGAAAAATCTGCGGGCGCGTCGTGCCCAGCGAACGCATGATGCCCAAAACCTCGCGCCGCTGAACCACGCTGAAGCTGATTGTGTTGTAGATGAGAAAAACACCAACGACCAGCGCCAGCCAGCTCATCGCTTGCAGGTTCAGCTCGAATGCGGCGATGACCTGGTCGAGTGAATTTTCTTGCTTGACATCGACCAGTTGCAGCCCAGCCGGCAAAGCGGCAGACAGCGGCTCAAGCTCATCGGCTGCCAAGATTAGGTCGATACGGCTCAAGCGCCCTGGCGAGCCGACCATTTCCTGCGCTGTTGAAATGTCGCTGATGATGATGTCGCCTAGCCCCTGGCGGCTGGCTCGGTTGTCGGGCAGCAAAAGACCCACCAGCCGCGCCTCGGTGAACCGGCCGCCAGCGCTGACTCGCAGCGAGTCGCCGCGCGTCAAGCCCAGCTCGGCAGCCAGCGAATCGCTGAGGATGACAGCGCCCGGCTCTGTCATCAGCCGAGTCAGCGCGACAATATCCAGCGCTTCGTCTCTGCCCGTCAGATAGCTGCGAAACGGCTGCTCTGCCAACGGGTCGATGCCCAGCAAACGCAGCGGCCGATCACTGCCGGGCACGCGCGCATATTCGCTGACGACTGGCGCGCTGTCCTGAATGCCCAGTTCCAGACGCAGGCGCGTATACAAAGCCGAGTCGAAGCCGTTGGGACCCCCGATGATCTGATGCGTCGCCCGCCCGACCAGGCTTTCGCTGCTCAGCGCAAAGGCGCGACTGGCCGATTCATTGGCGATATCGATCGCAACGACCACGCCCACGCCCAGCGCCACGCCCAGCACACACATGGCGCTTTGAAAAAGACGCCGGCTGATCGTGCGCAGAGACAACCGCAATATGGCGCTCATAGGCTGGTCAACTCGCTTTAGATGCCAAACATCAGCCGGAAGCGGTCGAGCCGCGCCAGATAGTCTTCCAGTCGCTCGCCATGCGGATAGATGGCGATCTCTGTCGCGCCCAGCTCCCCCCAGCCACGCACAAATTCTTCCCATTGGCCCTCGTCAGCGCTTTCGGTGACGAGCCGCGCATGCAAGCCTATCGTCTCGCGGCGTCCGCAATCTTCGGCATGCTGCCAATAGCGCTCGATAGAGGCTTGCGACTTGGCTGGGTCGCCCGAGCCAGCGATATAGCCATCACTGAGCCGCGCCGCCCGCCGCAGCGCCACATCGGCCGCCCCGCCGATCCAAATCGGAATGGGCTGCTGGAGTGGCAGCGGGTTGATGCCAGCATCATCAATCGTATCAAAGCGCCCGCTGATATTGACCAGGTCGCGCGTCCACAGCTGGCGCAGAATGTGTATCTGCTCTTCGACCCGCGCGCCGCGAGTGGAAAACTCTTCGCCCAGGCAGGTGTATTCGACCTCGTTCCAGCCAATGCCGATGCCTAGCCGCAGCCGCCCGCCCGAAAGCAGATCAACCTGCGCGGCTTGCTTGGCCACCAGCGCTGTCTGTCGCTGCGGCAAGATCAGCACGCCGGTCATAAAGCCAATGCGCCGCGTAAAAGCCGCCATCCAACTGAATAGCGTGAGCGGTTCGTGAAACATGTCGCTGCAGGTATAGGGACGGCGAGCATCCCAGCCCGGACGATCAGGGTTTGCGCCCAGCACATGGTCATAAGCCAGCAGGTGATGATAACCCATGCCCTCAGCCGCCTGGACAAAGTCGCGCAGGATATGCGGGTCTGCGCCAAGCTGCGTTTGTGGGAAAACAACGCCAAACTGCATCGTTCGCCTCCGTGACTCTCAGTGGGTGCATGGCTATCGTAGTCGAATTTTGGCAGGCTTTACAGGTCGGACGCCGGTTGTCGTGGCTGATGTTGCGCTTGAAAAAGGTATTAACCCAATTCGCTGCCAGGATTTACGCGCCTCGCCTCGCTCTCGATAAACTCCACCAGCCCGGCGATGCCGGGGTTTGGCGGGGTGCCGCGTGACATATCATGCACGGCCACATGGGTGATTCGTGGCGATGCGCCCATCTCTAGCCGCGCCTCGCCCACCTGCCCGGCGCCCACCTTGCCCAGCCACAGCGCTTTGCCAGCCAGCCGCGTGCGCTCGGCGGAGCGCAGGCAGATTTGCAGGCGATGCGGCGCTGTTCTTGGCTCGAGCGCAACCAGAATCTCGCCGCCCGGCGCTCCCCAGTCATGCGTGGCGTCGACCAAGCCTACGCTGACCTGCCGCGCCAGCTTATCGCGCTGTCCCGCGGTCAATTCATCAGCAACATTGGCCGCGTGATAACCCAAGCCATCCAGCGCCACCAAGCAGGAACGACCGCCTGTCGCGCGGCAGTGCCACACTTGCTCGCTGCACGCTGCGCCGGTATCCAGCAGCAGGCAGTTGTCTGCGCCGAGCATCAGACGCCGCAGGAAGGTGTGCAGGCGCGGCAGCAGCCACAGGTCGCCGCCGATATGACCGGTGTAGAGCAGCCTCAGCGATTGCGCCACACTGCCCGCCGCTTTTCAATGAACGCGCGCATGCCCTCACCCTTGTCTTCGCTGCCAAAGGCGATGAGGAAGTTGCGCCGCTCGAATGCCAAGCCTTCATCCAGCGGGCTTTGGGCGGCTTTGTTGATGGCTTCTTTGGCGAGGCGCACCGCCACCTGTGAACGCCCCGCCACCTTTTGGGCGATAAGAAGCGCCTGCTCCATGAAGTCGCCTTGCGCCGCGACGCGATTGACCAAACCCGCTCGCAAGGCTTCCTCCGCACTCAACCGCCGATCAGTGAGCATGATTTCCATCGCCAGCGCCTTGCCCACCGCCCGAGTCAGCCGTTGGCTGCCGCCAGCGCCCGGCAAGATGCCCAGGTTGATCTCGGGCTGGCCAAACACGGCGGTATCGGCGGCCACGATCATGTCGCAGCACATCGCCAGCTCGCAGCCGCCGCCCAGCGCATAACCCGCCACCGCCGCGATGATGGGCTTGCGCACGCGACTGAAATCGAAGCGATCGGCATGCGCGTCGTCCATCATCATGTCGATCTGGGTTTTTCCGTCCATCTCCTTGATGTCTGCGCCCGCCGCGAAGACCTTGTCACCACCAGTCAGGATGATCGCGCCAATCGCCGGGTCGGCATCAAAGCCGTACAGAGCATGCTTGACTTCGTCCAGCAGCAGCGAGTTCAGGGCATTGAGGGCTTTGGGTCGGTGCAGCGTGATGCGGCCCACGTCATCGGCGGGCTTATCGACAAGGATAGCTTGATAGCGCATAGCTTCTGTCCCTCCATGGGCGAAAATACGGGGCGAGAATGTGGCGATTGTAGCACGGTCGCACTGTCAGGATGGCAGCCAGGCCAAGATTTCCCGCGCCGCGCTTGCCGGCGATTCTGGCTTGTGCAGCGCCAGGCTGTTGGCCGTCCAGGGAGCATAGCGCCGTGGATCGGTGACGCTCATCAGCATGATGGTGTTTGCGCCGCTCGCTGCCGCCAGGTGGGTTATGCCGCTGTCATTGCCGATGTACAGCCGAGCCGCCGCCGCCAGCGCGCCGATTTCCGCGAAGCTGAGCGCCCCCGTCCATTGCCGAGCCGGCGCCTGCAAATGCGCCGCGACCGCCGCAGTCAACGGTGTATCGTCGGGACTTCCCAGCAAGATGAGATCGGCAGCGGCTTCGTTGACGAGCATATTGAGCAGTTCAGCCATCTGCGCCGGCGGGTATTGTTTGGTTGTCAGTTGCGCGCCAGGGTTGCTGCCGCCGCCAGGATGGGCGACGATGAAAGAATTGCCGACGCCCGATGCTCGCAGGCGCGCTCGCACTGCCGCCAGCGCTGTTTCATCAAGGGGCAGGTTGGCCAAAGCATGTACCCTGCGCCCGATTGCCGTCCCCGCCACGCGCAGATACCATTCAGCTTCGTGCGCCGGCATGGATGCATCGACCGCCACGCGCAAGTTGTAGCCAAAGCCGCGCCCGCCGCTGTCTAGCCCCGCCCGCAGTGGAATGCCCGCCATCCAAATCGCCAGGCTCATCATGGGCGAGCGCACGAGCGACACAGCCAGGTCGAAGCGGCCAGCGCGCAGCCGCCCCACCAAGCGCCAGAAGCTGCCAGGCCTGCGGGTGGGCATGTCTGCGCCAGTATCAAGAACGTCATCCAAAGCGGGGTGACCGGCGATCGCGCGCGCCGACCAAGCGCCAGCCGCAAAACTGATATGCGCGGACGGGAAGCCCTCACGCAAGGCAGTCAACGCGGCGGTGGCCATCACCACATCGCCGATGCAACAGGGGCGCAAGATGACGATGCGCTGCGCCTGCGCGGGCGATGCGCCGGACGGAAAGAGACGCTGCAAGAGCGGATACATCATGCGAGCGCGCTGCTGTGCCTGAACCTATCCCGATTGTACCAGCGCTTCTTTGCCCACAGGCTCAGCACACAGCTAGCCCACTCTCTTCTGACGAATCTGTCCATTTGCCACGCAAAATGTTGCATTTGAATTAAATTATGTTAAGATAATCTTAAGTAAAAGTGAAATATCATGAGTTTGAGGTGCAGCTATGACTGTTATACGCGCCTTCACATATATCTTCAGCGACCGGCGCTTTCGCAGCAAATTGACCTCGCTGGCTGTTTTTGTGCTGCTGCTGCCCTTCCCCATCATTGGGCTGGTCAGCCTCTGCATCCTGCTGGGCTACCTGGCAAACATTGTCCACAACATCAGCGCCGACTCCCCTAATCCGCTGCCGGACTGGGATCATATTGGCGCAATCATTGGCAAAGGCATTCCCGTTTTGCTGGCGCTCATCGTCTACCATTTGCCACTGCTGCTGGCTGCTGCGCTGTTGGCTGTCTTTGGCGACTCGCTTGGGCTGGGCTTGATGACTGGCCTCAACACGATCGCTCCGGTCGCGCTGTTGCTGTACAGCCTGGCCGCTTGGTGCTTGTGGATGCTGGGGCTGGTTGGCTATGCGGAAAGTTGGGAAGCGGACGGCTTCTATCAATTCGACCAAGCATTGCGGATGCTGCAGTGCAATGCCCCGCTGGCTGTGGAATGGCTGGTATCGGCGCTGCTCGTCAATGCGCTGCTGCTGTTGCTGATGCCAGTCTTTCTGATGGGCGCATGTCTGATGATGCCGTCGCATGGGTATGTGACTGGCGCTTATGCGCGGCGGCTGCGCGCTGCGCGGCTGGCTGAAGGCACTGAGCAAACTGCCGACCCCGCCAGCTTTCTGCGCCGCCCCAGCGCCGAAGCGGTTGTCTAGCCCGCTGGCGTCGCATCGCCTTGTTCCGGGTGAATACGGGAAGCCCCCTGTCGATTCGCTCGGTCGTCTGCTAAGATAACCTCTGCGACCGACCCGCGCGAGTGAAAGAGAAGTAGAATGCCCGATGCCCCAAAAGAACGCCCCACCGGCGCAGAAAATGTAATCTGGGATCTGTCTGTCTTTTATGACAGCTTTGAAGATCCGCGGCTGGAAGCCGATATAGAACGGCTGGAGGAGCTGGCGGAATCTTTCCAATCCAACTGGCGCGGCAAGGTGGCGCAGATGACAGCGAGCGACTTTGCGCAAGCCTACCAGCAGATGGCGGCCATCTATGATCTGCGTGGGCGGCTGGGCGCATTTGCCTTCTTGAACTTTTCCACCGACACAGCGCAGCCCGCATACCAGGCCGCGGTGGCGCGCGGCGAAGAATTGGAGTCTCGCCTCAGCCAGCAGATGGTTTTCTTCGACCTGGAATGGAATGGACTGGATGATGACCAGGCCAAAGCCGTCCTGGACGACCCGGCCATCGCCGACTATCGCTATTATCTGGAAGCCGAGCGCCGGTATCGTCCCCATAACCTGAGCGAAGCCGAAGAGCAGGTCAGCATAGAAAAGAGCGTGACCGGCAGCAGCGCCTGGACGCGGTTCTTTACGCAGTTGACCAGCGCCTTTCGCTTTGACTGGCTGGACGAGCAGGTCAATATGACTGTTGTGCTCAACAAACTGCGGGATGCCGACCGCGACACCCGCGAAATGGCTTGGCAAAAGCTCACCGACAAACTGCGCGAAAAGCAGATGGAGCTCACTTTTATCTTCAATACCCTTGCGCTGGACAAAGCCAACAGCGACCGCCGCCGCGGCTATGCCAACTGGATCTCGGCGCGCAACCTGAGCAACAAAGCCAGCGACGCAGTGGTCGAGGCGCTCGTGCAGACAGTCACGAGCAACTATGCCCTGGTCGCCCGCCACTATCATCTCAAGCGCGCCCTGCTGGATTATGAAGAGCTCTATGACTACGACCGGTATGCCCCGCTGAATTTGAAAGAGAGCGAGGCATTCTATACCTGGGAAGAAGCGCGCGCGATCGTGCTGGATGCCTTTGGGAATTTCAGCCGCGAAATGCAAGAGGTGGCGCAGCGCTTTTTTGATGATGGCTGGATACACGCGCCAGCACTGCCCAACAAACGCGGGGGCGCATTCGCCGCGCCGACTGTCGCCTCTGCAAACCCCTTCGTCTTCCTCAATTATTTGGGAGATGCGCGCGATGTCACGACGCTGGCGCACGAGCTGGGGCATGGCATCCATATGTACCTTTCGGGCAAAGAGAAGGGGCTCTTCGCTCTGTACACGCCCCTCACAACCGCCGAGATGGCGTCTACCTTCGCCGAGATGCTGGTCTTCCAAGACCTCATGGCGGCGGAAGACGATCCCGAAATCAAGCTGTCGATGCTGCTGGAGAAGATTGAAGACACCTTCGCCACAGTCTTCCGACAGGTCTCTATGAATCGCTTTGAAGACAAGATGCACAATGCCCGCCGCGACGAAGGCGAGCTGACTGCGCAGCGCTTCAACGATATGTGGCTGGAAACACAGCGCGCTATGTTCGGCGACAGCCTGACCATCACCGACGAATATGGCAGTTGGTGGAGTTATGTGCCGCACTTTTTGCACAGTCCCGGCTATGTCTATGCCTATTCGTTTGGCGAGCTGCTCGTGCTGGCGCTGTATAAGATATATCAGGAAGCGGGCGCGGATTTTGTGCCGCGCTACCTTGACCTGCTGGCAGCTGGCGATTCCGATTATCCTGATCGGCTGCTGGCGAAGGTGGGCGTGGATATCAACGACCCGCGCTTTTGGCAAAAGGGCATTGATGTCATCGCCGAGTGGATCGACCAGTCACAAACATTGGCGCGGCAGTTGTATCCCGGCAAGTTTGCATGATATGTGGCGGCCGCACACGCTGGACGAGGCGCGGCAGCTAGGCGCAAAGCTGCGCCAGACTGGCAAGACGCTCGTCTTTACCAACGGGCACTTCGACCTGTTGCATGTAGGGCACTTGGATTACCTGCAAAAAGCGCGCGCGCTGGGCGATGCGCTGATTGTCGGCGTCAATGGCGACCAAGCGACGCGCCGGTTGAAAGGCCAGGGACGCCCCTTCGTGCCAGCCATGCAACGGGCGCGCCTGCTGGCAGGGCTGCGCTGCGTCGATGCGGTCCTGGTCTTCGCAGCCGACACAGCGGATGAACCATTGCGGGCGCTACAGCCAGACATCTATGCCAAAGGCGGCGATTATGCGCGCAAGCCGCTGCCAGAACGAGCCACTGTCGAGGCACTCGGCGGACGAGTCGAGCTGATTGACTTCTTGCCCGGGCACAGCACCAGCGCGCTGATCACGAAGATCCGCGATTCTTGAGCGCGCATCGGCTGGATATAGACTGGTCAAAGAATGAATTCGGACTCTGGCGATTTCTAGCAGCGAACCATCCGCCAAGTCTGTCAAGGCAGCACAAACCCTTGCTTACCGCTCGGTATATTATTCGGTGGCGAAAAATTTGTTGCAATTGCCTTGGGGTGGGAGAAAAGCAAAGCGTATCCACCAAAATCGCCTCTCTCGCACACTCATTGTATAGGTAGCCGCCGATGCCGACGGTATACTCCCACGCGGCGCGGTTCAAGATCAACTTGAGGGGGATGGTGGAAAATACCGAGCAATCGCGAACGCTGGCGCTGGTCGGCATGCCTGGCGCAGGCAAGACAGTCTGCGCCGAATATCTGGCAGAGCGCGGATACTGGACGTTGCGCTTTGGCGGATTGGTGGTCGATGAAGTGCGGCGGCGCGGCTGGCTTGTCAACGCCGAAAACGAGCGCGTCGTCCGCGAAGACATGCGCGACCGGCATGGCATGGCGGCGATGGCGGCGCTGAGTCTGCCGCGCTTGCAAGCGGCTCTCGCCGAAAAGCGCAATATCGTTATCGACGGCCTCTACAGCTTCAGCGAATACCAACTGCTGCGGAGGGAATTGGGCGCGCCGCTGCTGTTGCTGGCTATTGTCGCGCCGCGACACCTGCGCTACCAGCGTCTGGCCAACCGCCCCGTCCGCCCCTTGAACGCGGAGCAAGCCCTGCAGCGCGATACCCGCGAGATCGAGCGGCTGGAAAAGGGCGGGCCCATCGCCATGGCCGACTACACCTTGCTCAACGCCGGGGGCGCTGCCCAGTTGCTGGCGCAGTTGGACGCCCTGCTTGAGAGGCTGGATTTCCTTCCTTGATGAAGGTAGTGATTTTGGTGGATACGCTTTGCTTTGCCCCCACCCCAAAAAAATGAAGGAGGGGCTACCATGCTGCGGAAGCGCAGGAAAAACTCCCCTTTGCCTCGTTCTGGGGGCAAGGGGATGGGAGAGGCTTGGTTGCCATATCCACGCATTCACCACTCACCCTTGATTCTGCGCTTGCGGCTCGCGCCAACGCTGGACTATAGTTGCGAATACGCTCTGTTGGCCTGCGCTCGACCGAGGCGCGCATGACAGCGACCGACTCCATGCAGGAATACTTGGCGGAAGCCTGGCGGATCGCTCAGTATCAGCCAGATGACCACTATGTATCGACTTCGGCGCTGGCAGAAGAAATTGGCGTATCGCCCCCCGCCGTAACGCGCATGGTGCAGCGACTGAAACTGGCTGGCTACCTGGAGCACGAACCCTATCGCGGCATTCGTCTGACGCCTTCGGGTGAACGGGCGGCGCTGGCCAATATCCGCCGGCACCGCCTTGTCGAGCGCTTTTTGGTCGATGTCATGGACTTCGGCTGGCACGAAGTCCACGATGACGCCGATAACCTGGGGCTGGTGGTCAGCGCTGCGCTGGTCGACAAGATAGACGCCATGAGCGGCTATCCCAAACGCTGCCCGCACGGCGAGCCGATCCCCAGCGCCGACCTGGTCATGCCGCGCATCGTCGACTACCCGCTTGCTGATGTGGCTGTGCGCCGCGACTATGTGGTCAGCCGCGTGCACACGCATGACGAGCAGAAGCTGCGCTATATCAGCGAGCTGCGCCTGGAGCCAGGGGCGCGCTTCCGCCTGACGACGCGCGCGCCTTTCAAAGGCCCGCTGCAATTGCGCGTGAATGGGAAAGCCCGCCACCTGGGGCATGAGCTGGCGAGCGACCTGCGCGTCTGCAGCGAAGCCGAATACCAGCTCGTCTAGGCATCTTGTCCGCCGAGTGGTTTCGCGTCCGCGACAGCTTTGACCACAGCCGAGTCGCTCCGCTGGCGCAAGCGCGCTGGGGTGGCGATCCTGCCTCGCTCCGTTTCATCAGCAGCGCCTACAACATTGTTTTTCGCTTCGAGCGCGACGGGCGTGGCTATTACCTGCGCATCTGCCATTCTGTGCTGCACAAGCTGGAAAAAGCGCGCCAGGTCATGCACTTTTTGCGTTATCTGGCGGAGCAAGGCGTCCCCGTCGGCGAGCCTGTCCCGGCGATCAGTGGCGAATTTATCGAAGTTCTCGCCGATGGATTTTTCGCGTCTGCCCAAATCGAAGCGCCGGGCGAGAACCTATCGCGCTGCTGGCAGGACCCCGCGATTTTTGAAGCCTGGGGAGCTTCTTTGGGCAAGCTGCATACCGCCTCGCGCCAGTATCGGGCGAACACAAGCATCGCCTATCAGTTCCCCACAGCGCAGACATTCTGGCGGAATATCGCGCCGACCATGGCGGCCGCTTCTGGCGAACTGCGCCGAGCCTACGCCGAATTGACTGCTTGGATGCAGGGGCTGCCGCCGCATGATTATGGGCTGATCCATGGCGATCACCGACCGGGCAATGTGATTTGGGACGGGACGACGGCGCGCATCATCGACTTTGACGAGCCCAACCATCATTGGTATGTGGCGGATATTGCCCGCGCTTTGCTGGAACTCTGGGATATGCCGCTGGAAGCACGGCAGATCCGCCGCAAAGCTTTCATGCGCGGCTACCTGCGCAAGCACAAAATCGCCGCGCGCTGGATTGATGAGCTGCCTTTTTTCATCCAGCATCGCGCGCTGCTGATGGTCGCCTGGACCTTGCAAGAAGGCGGCAAACCCGGCCGCGCGCTGGACTGGGCGCTCAGGCGCGTGGGGTGGTGAAGGGCAGCTGAGAGCGGATGTCTCTAACAGGCTGGTCCAGCAGTGGCAGCTGCGAAACAAGGCGACCGCTAGCGTCAAAATATGCCCAAGAATCAAAAGAGGCGGGTCATTGCCCCGCCCCTGCGCTTGTCTGTGATTGCTGCCCGAAGCGCTCAGGTCAAGCGGTTGTAATACTCGACCACCAACTGGATGGCGACTGGCGTTTGCACTTCGCCTTCTTCTGGCGCGCGATCCAGCGTTACGCGAAACTGGTCTTTGTCCACCGACAGGTAGGGCGGGAAGTAAGCGGCTTGCTGGGTCCACTCGATGATGTGCACATTCTTTTTCATTTTGTCGCTGACTTCGACCACATCGCCCGCTCGCACTTGGTAGGAAGGCAGGTCGAGCCGCCGCCCGTTGACCAGGATATGCCCATGGCCGACGATCTGCCGCGCCGACCAGATGGTGGCAGCCAAGCCGCTGCGATAGACGATGTTGTCCAGCCGCCGCTCCAGCAAGCTCAACAGGTTGACGCCGGTTGGACCCGCCATCAGCGCCGCTTTCTTGTAATAGTTGCGCAGCTGCCGTTCGCGCACATTATAGATAAAAGCCAGTTTCTGCTTTTCTTCCAGTTGGATGGCGTAGTTGCTGCGTCGCGACTGTCGGAAAGATTTTTCGCGGCCATGCTCGCCCGGCGGATAGGCGCGCTTTTCCAGTATGCGGGAATACTTGGGACGCGGCACAAGCAATTCGCCGAAGCGCCGCTGCTTTTTTGCTTTTGGTCCGTGATACGATGCCATAACTAAGAACTGCCTCTGGGCTGGCTGTCAATGTAGCGCGGCAGTATAGCAGGTTTGCGCGGCGATGCCAGTGCCAGTTTGCCCTGACCATAAAGCCGCTTATGCGCTATACTCAGCAAAGGAGGGGCAGCAAAGGAAACATCATGGTAGCCCAAGCCAAAGCTGGACAAATTGAAAGCAGCCCGACACCGCATACGAACCTTCAACGAATTACCATGATTGAAGCTACCTTGCCGCATTTTGCCACGAATGCGGATTTGGAACGTCATACCAGGTTGATTATCATTTGGTTCATCGCCACGCAGCTTGGGCTTTTCGCGGGCTTGAGTGGCTTGATTTTGCTTGCGCTACGACTGGCTGAGCTCATCTAGGAGAATGCTTCCATGCCTGAGGAAGCGTCCGCGAAGCAAGGCAAGCTCTATTACTTTCGCCTGCCCGACGACCTGTCCAAAGAAGACAAACTCGCCTTCCTCGCCAGCGCCAAGCTGAGCGATATCGACTGGCAGCGACTCGTCCCCAACAGCAAACACACATGGCTGCGCAGCGACACCGAAGACGAGTTTGCAGCCTGCCTGCCCATCGGCAGCAAAGACGCCAAGAAAGCCAGCGCCGTCAATCCTGAAGTAATTTTCAAAACCTACAGCGGCGGCGTGAAAACGAACCGCGACCCTTATTGCTACGATTATCGTATGGATGATTTAGCAGGGCGAATGCGTCAATTTATCGAAAACTACAACAGCGAAATCGACAAATATAGACGCCAGCAACCCTCGCCAAATGTAGATGAATTTGTCGACTACGAAAAGCTAAAGTGGAGCTCTACATTAAAGAACAATTTAAGGCGAGAGAAATACACTCAATTTGACTCGGAAAAAGTAATATTCAGCCAATATCGCCCATTTTGCAGGAAATATCTGTATTTTGATCAAGTATTGAACGACCGAGTCCTCTTGCAACACAAGTTTTTCCCGAACATTCAACTGAAATTGGCAAATCAAGCGATATGCGTAAATGCCATCGGTAACAGTCAGCCGTTTCACACGGTTATGGTTGATACGCTACCAGACTTCCATTTGACTGGGGACACTCAAACTTTCCCCTTCTACACATACGCCGCCGATGGCAGTAATCGTACAGAAAACATCACCGACTGGGCGCTGGCGCATTTTCGCGACCACTATGCCGACCCATCCATCAGCAAGTGGGATATCTTCTATTATGTTTATGGCTTGCTGCACCACCCCGGCTACAGAAGTCGCTATGCCCTCGACCTCAAACGCAGCCTGCCGCGCATCCCGCTCGCGCCTAGCCCCAAAATGAGGGAAGGGGAGCTAGGTGATAGCGAACACGCATTTGGCGACGAAAGCCCCCTCCCTCTTTATGGGGGAGGGGGTTTGGGGGTGGGGGTGGATTCAGGATTCTACGCCTTCTCCCGCGCCGGACGCCAACTCGCCGACCTGCACCTGCATTACGAATCCGCCGACCGCTATGAGCTGGATTGGCAGGCCACCCGCACCCCCGTCAGCTACCGCGTGGAAAAGATGCTGCCCAAAGGCAAGGTCGCTGCCGCTGATGCCAGCTACAAGGTCTACGGCGCTCTCAAATACAACGACACGTTGACTCTGCGCGGCATCCCCGAGCGAGCCTTCGCGTATCGGCTGGGCAACCGCAGCGCGCTGGATTGGATTGTCGACCAATACCGCGTCAAGACCGACAAACGCAGCGGCATCGCCCACGACCCCAATGGCTACAGCGACGACCCGCAGTACATCCTCAAGCTGATCGAGCGCGTCATCACCGTGTCTGTGCGTACGGTGGCTATTGTTGAGCGGCTGGCGGCGCGGCGCTTCCGTTAGCCCCCTCCCCAAAAATGAGGAAGGGGCTTAAAATCGCGGAATCATTTGAAAACTCCCCTTCCCTCGTTCTGGGGGCAAGGGCCCGGGGATGGGGGGAGGGTTAAGCTGGCTTGTTTTCCAGCCGGCCCAGCCAATAATGCACATCAAAGTCGCTGTCGCCCGTCAAAAATCGCCACAGCTTGATGCGGTTGACGATCTCCAGGCGTCCGCTCGCCGCTTCAAACCAGGCTTCGGGCCGACTGAGGATATCCTGCACGTTGCCATCACGATCCAGTCCCGCGTGAATCTCGCGGCGGGCGCGGTAGCTGTCGTCGAGATCGTCTGTATTCCACAGGCGCAGTTGGCGCACAGCCGGGTTGAGGCGCAGCTTGAACATATAGCGGCGACGGTCGGTTTTGTTTTGGCGTCCACAATGCCAGATGCCATGATGCAGCGCCAGCAACGTGCCCGCCTTGCAGACCATAGGGATCTGCCCGCGCATATTTTGGTAGGCGGCTACATCCATCTCGTTGACGCGGCGGAAGTGACTGCCCGGCAGCAGCAACGTCCCGCCCATCTCCAGCGGCACATCGTGCGGGAAGTACATCAGCTGCACATCAAAATGCGTGCGCAGGTCGATGATGGAATCGGCATGCAAGCCCTGCGCCTTGCCTTCGTTGGGCTGGCGCACATGGATGGCATCGTGGTCAAAGAGCGGATCTGCGCCGACCAGGCTATGGATCAAGCCTTGCACCTTGGGCAGGTCGAGCATGCGGCGGATGGCGGTGTCGGCATAGCACTGTGAAAGCGGCGTCCCGGCTGGCGCGCCTTTGATCGCTTGGCGGTCGATATCGCGCATGACCGCCTGGTTGATTGCCGCCGGCACCAGCTCGTCAAAGCGCAGAAAACCCCGCGCCACGAACTCCGCCATCTGCCGCGAATTGAGCAAATGCTGTTTGTCGATCATGCGCCTGTCGCCTCCAGTTTCTCGAATACAAACCCATATTTCATGAACGAAGTGCTGTACTCTTCGCCGGGATAGGGCGGGATGAGCACAGGCATCTGCAAGAGCCGCCAACCATCGCGCAGGGCATCCAAGCCCGTTTCATACGGTGGACTGTCGCTGTCGCCGGTGGTATGCGCCTGGCTGCCAGCGCCATCGTAGAGCGACCAGCCCAAGACGCGGCTGTCCAGCGCGGATGTAGACAGGTAGAGCGTTAAGACCTGCTGTCGAATGCTTGTCATCTTTGCCTCTGCTGCGCGCGAATGATAGACAACGCTACCGCAAGCCGCGCCTCTTTGCAAGAAATCTAAGGGATGGAGTGGCGGTTTTTGTGGATACGCGTTGCGTTACCCCCACCCCAAACCCCTCCCCCAAGAATGAGGGAGGGGCTACCATGCTGCGGAAGCGCAGGAAAAACTCCCATTCCCTCGTTCTGGGGGCAAGG
>JAPOSR010000019.1 GCA_026709625.1 Chloroflexota bacterium | reverse complement strand
TGGGCTTGGCGGCCTATTTCTTGTGGACAAATCGGCTTGAGCGCCCGTTGAATCCTCGCTGGGTTGGCGTGGCGCTTGTTTTGTTGATCGTGCTGGGGACAGCGCTGCGCCTGTCCTCGCCGAGTCCACCTCGACTGGATGCGGATGACGGACAAGTGGCTGTATCCCTGTGGGCAGAAAAGACAAGTTTGGCTTTTCCTCATGAATGCGTGACGATTCATGTATCGGCAACTGGCGCGGAGTCTGTCTTGTTCAATGGCAAGGGAGTCGCGCTAGCGGACAACTTGGCGCTGGTCCGCCATTGCGACCGCGAGGGGTCGGCTGCGCGGCTGGAAATTGTCGGCGCAGATGGCGCGACGCGGGCATATCAGCTGAATTTCTTTGTGCCTTGGCAGCTGCTTGCGCAGACAGCGCGCGCGCCTTATGTCAATTTGAGCCTCTTTAGTTGGCTTTTGCTAGCGGCGATCTGTGCGCCTTTCGCGATCAAAATGATTTCGGAGCTTGAGCGCAGCAATCTGATCCCCCTGCTCGCGTTTGCCGGGCTGGCATTTATGCTGTATTGGCCATTTGGTTTTGACAGCCCGCCGCAGCGCGAACGTTGGGAACTAGCCTACTATGCGGATAGTGGCTTGACTGCCTTCAGCGCGGAGTACCGTATTCGTCCATTGATCAGGTTGCCCAGCGCGCTGGCTCTTGCCATCGACCGCGAGTCTTTTGTCGGCTTCAACCTGGTGCAATGCGGATTGTATATGCTGAGCATGTCGCTGCTGTATGGCGTCATCCGCAAACTGGGCGCGCGTCCGCTGTATGCTTGTCTGATCGCTGCGCTCTTCTTTGTCTATCCTGTCAACGATTCACTGACTTCGCTGCGAAATCTGACGCCGGCAACGGGCGTGATGCTGCTGCTGCTGGCGAGCTGGTTCGCGCTGGATTATCTGGCGCGGCCGCGGCGCTTGACGCTTGCCGGGATGATGCTGGCGCTGCTGCTCAATGTCGAGTCCTATGAAGCCGGGTTGGCGCTGATTGTCGCCTTGCCTTGTTTTCTGTGGCTGTGGCGCGGCGAAATCAAGTGGCGCAAATTTAACCTGATGCTGATTTTTTGCAGCGCATCTGCCTTGAAAATGGGACATGTCATTTTGAACTACACGACCGACAGAGCCTTTTATCAAGATGATTTTCTTAATCCTGCATCAGAATATGGCGCGCGGCTGGTTGGGCAAAATCCGCTACAAACCTTCGGCAAGGTCATGAGCGAGCTATATGCCGACACCTTCGCCGGCGGCTGGCTCGAGGCCTGGCAATCGCTGGGCGCGAATCAGTGGCTGCTGCCCACGATTCTAGCGATGCTGGGAGTGGCGGCGGCGGCGCTATATCTTTCACGGGGGGGGGGGGGCGGACAGTGCCCCACAAAACGAGGCATGCTGCTGGCGCTGCTGGGCGGCGTCGTGTGGATCGCGCCGGCGGCTGGCGTGCTGGTCTGGGTGCCGGCTTACAACCTGGATATCGGTCGGCGGCTGGCTTATTACACACCTATCGGCGCGGCTGCAGCTGTTTTTTGCTTGCTGCTGCTGACAGCGAAGCTCAAGAAACAGCGCGCGCGGGATTATGCCGTGATTTCGCTGTGCCTGCTGCTGATGCTGCCGGCGCTATCGCGGCTCTTTATCCAGCACGATCATTTCACGCGCAGCTCCAGGCAAAAAGCCGCCATCCTGTACCAAATCATGGAAATCGTGCCACGCCCCAACCCGGGCACACACCTGGTGTTGATGACAGACATGGACGCCAGCGAGCTGCGAGACGCCCGGATACGCGAGCTTGCTAACGGCACCGTGTTCAAAAGCGCCTTGCGATTGCTCTATCAAGAGCATGCGCCAGCCTCAATCTACTTCTGCCTCAGCGACAAACATTGTGAGCCGCCCTATGGCGATGCGATCCGCTTCGACCCCGATGCGCCCGGTGAATACATAAGCGATACGCTTGTGCTCAGGCTGCGCCGCGACCTGATGGTCGAGCTTGTAAAAGACCCATTCGCCCCTTATGGCTGGGACATTGATAGCGACTACGACCCCAGCCGTCTCTATGCTGCCGATGCGCCCCTGCCGCCGCGCGCCCACACCATGCTGAAAGCCGCTATCGAGCGGGGCGGTGACTAGATTTGCCTGCTGTTTGCTTGCCCCTATTTGTACGGTCTGCCTGGACGTCCAGAGCGGCTGCGCAATGAATCAAAACTCTGCGCCTCTGAGAGTGGTGAATGTGTGGATATGGCAACCAAGCCCCCATCCCCGGCTCCTTAGCTCCAGAACGAGGCAAGGGGAGTTTTTCCTGCGCTTCCGCAGCATGGCAGCCCCTCCCTCATTTTGGGGTGGGGTGGGACAAAGCAACGCGTATCCAGCAAAATCACCACTCCCCGCCTCTTCAGCCTAGATTCAAGACCATCAGGCGCAAATCAGTCATGTCCTCGATGGCATAGCGCACGCCTTCTCGCCCATAGCCGCTGGCTTTGACGCCGCCATAGGGCATGTGGTCGACGCGGAAGGTTGAGGCCTGGTTGACCTGCAAGCCACCCACTTCAATGCGCTGCCAGGCGTCCATGATGCGCCCGATATCGCGCGTGAAGACGCCTGCCTGCAAGCCATAAGGGCTGTCATTGATTGTGGCGACGGCGGCGTCCCAGTCTGCATAGGCGCTCAGCGTCACCACTGGCGCAAAGACCTCTTCGCAGTTGACGCGCATAGCCGGCGCCGTTTTCGTCATGACAGTGGGCGGGAAGAGCGCCCCCTGCCGCGCGCCCCCCAGCAGAGCCGACGCGCCGGCTTTCTGCGCCTCGTTCACCCAGTCTTCGGCGCGGATAGCGTCGTTTTCTGTGATCAGCGGTCCGATATCGACATCGGGGTCGCGCGGGTCGCCCACTTTCAGCGCGTTGACCTGCGCCACAAAGCGGTCGGCAAAATCTTCAAAGATGTCGCGCTGGATGAGCAGACGCTGCACTGAAATGCAATTTTGTCCGGCATTGGCGAATCCACCCGCCGCGGTCTGCGCCGCCACATCGTCCAGGTCAGCATCGCTGTGCACGATCACGCCGGCATTGCCGCCTAGCTCCAGCGTTACTTTCTTCTGCCCGGCTTTGGCTTTGAGCATCCAGCCGATTGCCGCGCTGCCAGTGAAGCTGACCATCCGCACGCGCGGGTCGGTCACCATGCTTTCCGTATCCCGCCCCCAGGCATTCAGCACGCTGAAGGCTTCGGGCGGGTAGCCAGCTTCCAGCACGATTTCCGCCAGGATGAGCGAAGACAGAGGTGTTTTCTCGGCAGGCTTGATGATGAAGCTGTTGCCCGCGGCGATGGCAGGACCGATCTTGTGGCAAGCCAGGTTGACGGGGTAATTGAATGGCGTGATGCCCAGCACGGTGCCGATAGGCAGACGGCGCGTAAAGCCTTGGCGATTGTCACCGGCTGGCGTCCAGTCGATGCTGAAGACCTCGCCGCCAATGCGCCGCGCTTCTTCGCTGGAGACGGCTATGGTCTGCAAGGCGCGAGTCGTCTCGCCAATGGCAGTTTTGCGGTTCTTGCCGCCTTCCAGGATCATCGCCTCGACAACTTCGTCAAAACGTTCCCGCAGCAAGCGCGCCATAGCCTGCAAGATCTCGCTGCGGCGGTGGCTGGGCAGCTTGCGCGCCACTTCAAAGCCGCGGGCGGCGGCCGCCATAGCATCGTCCATATCTCCCCGCGAGGCCATGGCGACCGCGCCGACCACGCTGCCATCGTAGGGGAAGCGCACTTCCAGCACATCGTCGCTGCCGCGCCATTCGCCGCCGATCAGATTCTTTTTGGGCATGTCGCATTCCTCATCAGCCGTCTGTTTGCAGCAACCGATTCCACAATAGACGCATTATACCAACCGCCGCGCGATTTTCACTGTTACGTCGATAAGAAAGAGATAGTGGAAATGTGTATATCGAGTGAGCATAGCCTAAGGAGGGCGCAGTGAAGAAGCATTCCGTTTTGATGAGTATCGTGCTTGCCAGTTGGATCGCTATGGCTGTTCCAGCGCATTCCCGATCCGATGAATGGCAAACCATACTGGATGAGTATGGACTTGTATTCGCATCTGAATCAAAATCTGCTACACAAGCGTTCTACCGAGTCGACAGCCCAGACGCGCTTCGGGATTACATCGGTTAGTAACAGGGCTATGAGCCTGATCGGCATCACTGCCTTCATGTGGCTAACGGATCTGCGAATGTCCCATAGCATCAGAAGCAAATCGATACTGAAATTGAGAGGGCATGCCAATTACAACGTCGGAGTCAAGACGCCCATTGGCAATGTCGTCTACACCAATCCGGTAACGCAGCATTGCGAAGCGAGGCCACAGTCGCCATGGAGTTTGTGATTCCGAACCTCTTTACTATCAGCGCCTTGATATTCTGGGTCGCTGGCATCGCCGTGGTGCTGCGCAGGCGGCTGGAATCTGTGCCGGCGCTGCTGTGGATCGTATGGTGCGTGCTCATGCCAATTGTTGGCGGGATCACCGCAATCCTGTACTTCAGGCGCTATTCTGCCAACAAACTGTGATAGGCAGCCGCAAACAACTGCCCGACAAGACGCCATATGTCGCGCGGCCAATGGGTTGCGCGCTTTCGGCTAGCGCAGGCCCAGCAAGATATCGAAGGTCAATTGGTCGAGGCGCTCGTAGGGCAGGCTGCGCGCGCCCAGCGCCTGACGGTCGAATTCGGTCGCTTGCAGGCGGGCGGCGGCGTCGCGGCTATAGCCATCTGTCAGGTAGGCGGTTGCGCCATCGTCAGCGTTGATCTCTGCCAGCAGCGCCTGCACCTCGGCATCGGCATTGAATTGCGCGGCTTTGTCCTTTAGCGCCAGGTACGAGCGCATGCAGCCGCGCGCGAACGCTTTGACATCGTCATAGTCGGAACTGCGGTAGGCGTGGGCGTCAAAGTGGCGGCTGCCGGCATAGCCAACATCTTCTAAAAAGCGCACCAAGTGAAAGTTCTGTTTGATCATCATGCTGCCAAAGCGGAAATCTTGGTCATAGCGCCCAAACATCTGGTCGTTGAGGTCGATGTGGAAGAGCTTGCCGGCGTCCCAAGCCTGCGCCACCGCGTGCATGAAATTTAAGCCAGCCATGTGCTCGTGCGCGACTTCGGGGTTGACGCCGACCCTATCGGGATCATCAAGCGTGGCGATGAAGCCCAGCATGCTGCCGACTGTGGGGAAGTAGAGGTCGCTGCGTGGTTCGTTGGGCTTGGGCTCCAGCGCGAAGCGGTAGGCATAGCCTTGGTCTTTGGAATAGGCGCAGAGGAAGTTGAGGGCATCGCGCATGCGTTTGATGCCATCGGCGGGGCTTTTTGCGCTGTCGCATTCCGCGCCTTCGCGGCCGCCCCAGAAGACATAGACCTCCGCGCCCAGCTCTGCGCCCAGGTCCATGGAGCGCATGGTCTTTTGCAGGGCATAGGCGCGCACAGACGGGTCGTTGCTGGTGAATGCGCCGTCTTTGAAAGCGGGATCGGCAAAGAGATTGGTGGTCGCCATCGGGCAAACGATGCCGGTTTCATCCATAGCCGCTTTGAACTCAGCGACGGTCTGGTCGCGCTCGGCGGCTGTGGCGTCGATCGGCACGAGGTCGTTGTCGTGCAGGTTGACGCCCCAGGCACCGACATCAGCCAGCATGCGCACGATTTGCACGGGCGAAATGGGCGCGCGGGTTGGCTCGCCGAAGGGGTCGCGCCCGATATTGCCGACTGTCCACAAGCCGAAGGTGAATTTGTGCTCTGGGCGTGGGGTGTAATCCGCCATGTGGGCTGTCCTTTGCTCGCTGCGAATGGCAGTCATTGTAGCGCGGGGCGGCGGACGGCGCGAGGCAAAAAATTGGGCGCAGCGGCAGACGCGAAGCCCAAGCGCAAAAGGCGGTAGAGCAAACCGCGCTGTGCTAGAATAGCCGCGCAATCTGCAAACAAGCGTGAAAGAGCCGCGCATGGCGCTCCCCCAGCGAGAATCGCCCAAAGGCAAGGTCGTCTCTTTGTTTGTCACCTGCATCGTCGATATGGTGTATCCGGGCACGGGCATGTCGGTGGTCGATATCCTTGAGCATGCGGGCGCGCGCGTGGTCTTTCCGCCAGCGCAGACCTGCTGTGGCCAGCCAGCCTTCAACAGCGGCTATCGAGATGAAACCCGCACAGTCGCCAAGCACTTCTTCAAAGCTTTTCAAGATGCCGAAGTCATTGTGACGCCCTCGGGCTCCTGCGCGACTATGCTGCGCCACGAATACCCCAGCCTGTTCGCGCCCGAAGCTGGCGAATTGTACAAACAAGCCCAGCGCATCGCCGGCATCACCTGGGAATTCAGCGAATATCTGGTCGATGGACTGGGCTTGGTCGATCTGAATTTGGCTCTGCCCGCGTCGCAAAAATTCGCCATGCACGATGCCTGTCATGGGCTGCGCGGTCTGGGACTAGGCGGCGCGGCGCGCGAACTGCTGGCGCAGATGGGCAATGCCGAACTTTGCGAATTGAATGAATGCGAAGTCTGCTGCGGCTTTGGCGGCTTGTTCAGCATCAAGATGCCAGCGCTGAGCAACGCTATGCTTCGCAACAAAATCGACAACATCAATGCCAGCCGCGCCGAGACCATTGTCACCGGCGATGTCAGCTGCATGACGCAGATGAACGGCGGGCTTTCGCGCAGCCAGTCTAGCAAGCGCGTCGTGCACCTGGCTGATGTATTGGCAAAGGGGCTGCCGCAATGAGTGTCGAGCTGCGTTCCAAGGACTTCGTCTCGCTGGCTGATATCGCCCTGCGCAGCCCCGACTTGCAAAAAGCGGTTGGCAGCGGCACGCGCGGCGGCTATCACAACCGCGCCAAAGCCATGTTTGAATTTGGCGATGCGCACGGCGAACACATGCGCGCCCAGGCGGCCGAAGCCAAACGACGCGCCCTGCGCAAGCTGCCCGAGCTGCTGGAACTGGCTGAAGGCCGGCTGCGCGACAATGGCTGGGGTGTCGAATGGGCGGAAGATGCCGAAAGCGCGAACCAACTAGCGCTCGAAATCGCGCGGCGGCATGCGGTCAACACCGTCACCAAGAGCAAGAGCATGCTCAGCGAAGAGATGGGAATCAACCACGCGATGGAAGCGGCTGGCCTGCGCGTGGTCGAGACCGACCTGGGCGAATACATCATCCAACTCAACAACGAAACGCCCAGTCATGTCGTCGCGCCGGTCATGCACATGACCAAAGCCGAGATCCGCGATGTCTTCGTGCGCGAACTGGGCATGCCGCCGACCGATGACGCCGAGGCCATGGTGGCCTTTGCGCGCCAGCGGCTGCGGCAAGACTTTCTGGGCGCCGATATGGGCATCAGCGGCGGCAATTTTTTGATTGCCGAGACAGGCAGCATCGGTCTTGTCATGAACGAAGGCAACGGCCGCTTTTGCACCTCGATGCCGCGCGTGCATATTGCGCTGGTGGGCATCGAAAAAATCGTGGAAACAGTCGCCGATTACGCCACGCTGACCCAGGTGCTGCCGCGCAGCGCCACCGGCCAGCCGCTGTCGGTGTATACCAATATCCTCAACGGACCCAAGCGCGCGCATGAAGACGATGGACCCGAGCATTGCTATGTCATCCTGGTCGACAACGGACGCAGCCGCATTTACGCGACCGATTATGCCGAGGCGCTGGCTTGCATACGCTGCGGCGCTTGCCAAAATGCCTGCCCGGTCTATCGCAGCGCTGGCGGGCATGCCTATGGCTGGGTCTATGGCGGTCCGATCGGCGCGGTGCTGACGCCGCTCTTGGTCGGCTTGGACAATGCAGCGCCTTTGCCGCATGCCAGCAGTTTGTGCGGCAGCTGCAAGCAGGTCTGCCCGGTCGATATCGACCTGCCGCGCATGCTGCTCGACCTGCGCCATGATTTGGTGCAAAGCGGCGAATCGGCGACTGGCTGGGATGTGGCGATGAAGCTCTGGGCGGTGGGCATGACATCGCCGGCGCGCTTTGCCCTGGGTGGACGCGCGGCGCGGGCTGGCCAGGCGCTGCTGGGCGACTATATGCCAGGCATCTTGGGCAACTGGAGCGAACATCGCGACTTCCCCGCCTTTGCGCCCAAACCATTCCGGCAGCTATGGAAAGAACGCGATAAGTCAAAAGAAAGCGCAACATGAGCGGACCGGGGCATGGACGGCAAGCGGATGCGCCACAAAGACCGATTGCGGAGTAAGCATCCAAATGCCAAACTTTAGGAATCGCACGCTCTTTGAGTCGGACAACTTGCCCATCCTGCTGGGAATGGACTCTGAAACTGTCGACTTAATTGCCACCGATCCGCCGTTCAAGAAAGACAGGAAGTTTCAAGGCATTGGACCCTCCGAAGGGCAGACCTTGAAAGATACCTGGTCGTGGCACGGCGACCCGCCAGGCTCGCCAGGTGACAGCAAGAAGTCGGATATACACAAAGAATGGCTTGATCATACCCGCGAACATTGGCCGGCGCTGAACGAGGTCATTGAAGCGGCATACGCAGCGCATTCGCCAAGCATGGCGGCCTTCCTGGCATTTATGTCCGTGCGACTGATCGAGATGCACCGTATCCTCAAACCAACGGGCAGCCTGTACCTGCATTGCGACCCGACAGCGAACGCTTACCTGCGCTTGATGCTGGACGCTATTTTCGGCGTGAAGCAATTTCAAAATGAAATTGTGTGGCACTACAGTGGTGGTGGCGCATCCAAATCTCGGTTCGCAAGAAAACATGACACCCTATTCTTCTATACAAAATCCAACCGATGGACTTTCAATGTTGACGCGGTGCGCACACCACACAAATGGGATAAAGGACAGAAACGCGCTGATGGATCTGAAAGGAGCTATTCAAAAGGCAAGATACCTGATGATGTGATAATCATGCATGGACTTATGCCTTGGGCAAAAGAGCATGTCGGCTGGACAACCCAGAAGCCGCTGCGCCTTTACGCTCGCATAGTCAAAGCCTCTTCCAATGAAGGCGATATGGTGCTAGACCCATTTTGCGGCTGCGCCACGACCTGCGTTGCCGCCGAGCAACTGGACAGGCAATGGGTTGGCATCGACCAATCGCCAAAGGCAAAGACCATCGTCAAGGATCGCCTTGAAAACGAAGTGAAGAAGTCGCTGGCATGGAGCGAGCAGGTGGCGATACGGTTTGATTCTCCCACTCGCACCGATGTTCGTGGATTGCTGCCGCCGACCTTTTCGCTGCCCCCCGCACCAAAGTTAAAAAAGCGCGGACGGCGTGGGCAAACAGCCGCGCCAGCTTACGACCGCAACGAGATGCGCGTTCACTTGGCGCTGCGAGACGGACCGTATTGTCAAGGCTGTGGCATGACGCCGCCCACGATGCCCGGCTCGCTATCGCCAGAATTGGAATACCTCGATATTGATCATATCAAGCCAAGGGCGGACGCGGGGGGCGATAATGAGAAAAATCTGTGCCTGCTATGCCCGCCATGCAACAGGCGCAAGGCGCATATATGGACGCTCGCGCAGTTGCGGCAAGCCAATCAGCGCACAAAGAAAATGCTGGATAGATCGAAGATTAAGAAGGAATTGGAAAATGTGTAGCGACCAAACCCAGCCGGGCATGGGCGGGATATGAACACGGCGCGAGACCGCATCTTGGAGCGTCTGCGTAAAGCCCAGTCCGCGCAGACCAGCCCCGACTCGGTGTTGAGCAGAGAGCCAGTCGATAGCCAGCGCAGCATGATACCCGCGCAAGAACAAACAACCGAGCAGCGCACTGAGCAATTCATCGCGGCTGCTGAAAGCCTGGGGAGCTTTGTGCATCGCGTGGACAGTCCTGGCGAAGCGGTCGAGCAGATCATGACCTTGCTGGCTGGCGACACCCAGGCGCTGGCTTGGGATGCCGACCAACTGCCCATCCCCGACCTGCGGGATATGCTGGAGTCGCTGGGCGTCGGCATCGCGGCGCATGCTGACGAGCATACGCGCGTCGGCATCACTGGCGTCAGCGCGGCGCTGGCGGGCACGGGCAGTCTCGTGCTGGAAAGCGGCGCGGGGCGTTACCGCGCGACATCCCTGCTGCCCGACTTGCATATCGGCCTGCTGACCCCAGAGCAGATCTTGCCCGACCTGGAAAGCTGGGCAGAGGCGCAGCGCGCAGCCGACTATCGCGCTTTTCGCGATGCCAGCAATACCATCATTATCAGCGGACCCAGCAAGACCGCCGATATCGGGCATGAGTTGGTCAAAGGCGCGCATGGACCCCGCGAGCTGCATATCTTGCTGCTGGGCGCTTGAAAGACGAAAGGACGCGGCATGCCCTATTTGATGGGACTCGACATCAGCACAACCGGCGCAAAAGCCCTAATCATCGACGCGGCCGGCGCGGTGGTGGCTCTCGCCAATACGCCCCAGCCGATCAGCCAACCCCAGCCGCTGTGGAGCGAGCAAAACGCAGCCGACTGGTGGGCGGGCATGCGCGGCAGCATACGCGCGGCGCTGGCGGATTCGGGCTTGGCGGGCGGGGATATCGCTGCGATCGGACTGACGGGGCAGATGCACGGTTTAACCTTGCTGGACAAGGCGGGCGAGCCGCTGCGACCAGCCATCTTGTGGAACGACCAGCGCACCCAGGCGCAATGCGACTATATGACCGAAGTCATTGGCGCGGACCGGCTGCTGGCGCTCACCGGCAACCCGGCAGTGACCGGCTTCACCGCGCCCAAAGTGCTGTGGGTGCGCGACAATGAGCCAGAGGTTTATGCGCGGGCGGCGCAGGCCTTGCTGCCCAAAGATTACATCCGCTACAAGCTCACCGACGGCTATGCCACCGATCTGGCGGGGGCGGCTGGCACTTCGCTGCTGAATGTGGCCGAGCGCGCTTGGTCATCCGAAGTGCTGGCGGCGCTGGAAATCCCCGCGGAGTGGCTGCCGCCGGTGCATGAAGGCACAGAGGTCACCTCGGTCATCAGCGCGGGCGCGGCTGCGGAAACGGGCTTGCGGGCGGGCACGCCGGTGGTGGGTGGCGGCGGCGACCAAGCGGCTGGCGCAATCGGCATGGGCTGCGTCGTGCCCGATACCATCGGCGTCACTGTCGGCACCTCGGGCGTGGTCTTCGCGCCGCTGTCCCGTTATGCCTTCGAGCCGCGCGGCCGGCTGCATGCATTCTGTCATGCTGTGCCGGGCACCTGGCACCTGATGGGCGTGATGTTGAGCGCGGCCGGCAGCTTGCAGTGGTATCGCGACAATCTCGCGCCGGGCGTCTCGTTTGCCACGCTGCTGGACGAGGCGGCGCAGGCTCCGGCCGGCAGCGAAGGCTTATTCTTTTTGCCGTATCTGACTGGCGAGCGCACACCGCATCCCGACCCCTTGGCGCGCGGCGCTTTCATCGGCATGACCAGTCGGCACAGTCGCGGGCATCTGACGCGGGCGTTACTGGAAGGCGTGGCATTTGGGCTGAAAGATTCTTTCACGCTGATCGCCCAAGCCGGGCTGCCGGCCGACTACGAAGTGCGCATCAGTGGCGGCGGAGCGAAGAGCCCGGTCTGGCAGCAGATCATCGCTGATGTGCTGGGCGCGCGCCTGGTCAATATCAACACGACCGAAGGCGGCGCATTTGGCGCGGCCATCTTGGCTTCGGTGGCGGCGGGCTTGTTTGATGACACGACAGCCGCTTGCGAGGCCATGATCCAGCGCGGCGCGACTGTGGCGGTCGGCGCGAATGCCGATGTCTATGCCCAGCGCTATGCCACCTATCAGTCGCTGTATCCGCTGCTGAAAGACACATTTGCGCAACTCTAACCCTCTCGACAAGCTGCTCGCGACAAAATCCGCGCGAGCTCGCCACCCATGATTCGGGGGCGCTGATGAGCCTTGCGCATAACAAACTGTCAGCCGCTATGCTGTCGGTGGCGGTGGACTTTTTTCGCCGACACTTTACAATCGCCCAGCCTTTGCTATACATTGGAGGCTAAGGGCGCAGGCTCTGTTGACATCGGACGAAGGAACACGCGTATGGCATCGGCAACTGACAGCTCGCAGGGTGTCGGCTTAGTCCGCAGTCTGGGCTTGTTTGACATCACCATGATCGGCGTCGGCGCGATGATCGGCGCTGGCATCTTTGTGCTGACGGGCATTGCCGCTGGCACAGCTGGACCAGCGCTGATCTTGGCATTCGCGCTGAATGGCGTCATCACTGTGCTGACAGCGATGGTCTATGCGGAGCTGGGCTCGGCCATCCCCGAGGCGGGCGGCGGCTATCTGTGGGTGAAAGAAGGCTTGCCAGGTCCCAACGGCTTTCTGGCGGGCTGGATGAGCTGGTTCGCGCATGCGGTGGCGGGCAGCTTGTATGGCGTGGGCTTTGGCGGCTTTATTTATGAGCTGATGCGCATCTTGCTGCTTGACCCCGCGGCGCACCACGATGAGCATGTCGGCGTCTTTTTGCAGGCACCCTTGCAGCTGCCTTTTGGCCTCGCATTGACCGAAGCGGAACTGGTGCAAAAGCTCTTCGCTGTGCTGATCATCCTGCTGTTTTTATACATCAACTATCGAGGCACATCCGAGACGGGCGCGGTCGGCAACATCGTGACTGTGCTCAAAGTCATTATTATCGGCATCTTCATCATCAGCGGCTTGTTTGTCATCTTTGGCGAGCCAGCGCGGCTGGAGTCTTTCCAGCCCTTCGACCCCAACGGCATCATCGGCATTGTCAGCGCCATGGGCTTGACCTTCATCGCTTTTGAAGGCTATGAGATCATCGTGCAAGCTGGCGAAGAAGTGCGCGAGCCGCGCAAGAATATCCCACGGGCAGTTTTCTTGTCGCTGGCGATTGTCGTGCCGATTTATATGTTGGTGGCGGTCGTCATCATCGGCGCTGTCGACCCACCCGCGGGCGTGCCTATCTTCGAATGGCTGGGCGACCTGGGCGAGATCGGCATTGCGCGCGCCGCAGCCCAGTTTATGCCCTTTGGCACCTTCCTGATTATGGTGGGCGGTTTGCTTTCGACCATGAGCGCCTTGAACGCGACAACCTTTTCTTCGACGCGCGTCAGCTTTGCCATGGGGCGCGACCGGGCGCTGCCAGACAGCTTCAGCTCGGTGAGCTCGACGACTCGCACGCCGCATGTGGCGCTGGGCTGGTCGGGCGTGTTGATATTATTCGTGGCGCTGACATTGCCCATCGAGGATGTGGCGGCTTCGGCAGACATTATGTTCATCCTGCTGTTTTTGCAGGTCAATCTAGCGGTCATCACCATTCGCGGCAAGTATGGCAAGGACCTGAAATATGGCTTCTTGCTGCCCTTCTTTCCTATCTTGCCCATGATCGCCATCGGCATGCAATTTCTGCTGCTGCTGTCGCTGTTTAATGTATCGATCCTCGCGTGGATCTACGCGGCGGTGTGGGTCGGCGGTGGCTTGTTGATCTACTTTTTCTATGCGAATCCGCGTCAAGAGCGCGCCCACCGCACGCCCGTCCTCCAACAAACCGAGCTGCTGACGCCAGTGGCTGACGCGCCCTACCGCGTGCTGGTGCCAGTCGCCAACCCGAGTTCGCTGACGACGCTGCTGCCGCCGGCTGTGCGCGCCGCCAAGCTGCACGATGGCAAGGTGACGCTGCTGCACATTGTTACAGTGCCATCGCCAACGCCACTGTCGTCTGGCTACCGCTATCTGCAAGCCAGCGATGCGCTGCAAAAGCAGGCGATCGCCATGGTCGCCGACGAAGATGTGGCGGTGGAATACATCGTCAGGGTGGCGCGTCGCGTCGCGCCCGCTATCATCGACACCGCGCGCGAGCAGCATGCCGACCTGGTGGTCATTGGCTGGAGCGGCACAATGAACATCGAAGGCAAAACCACGCTGGGGCCCAATATCGACGGCGTGCTGTCCGAGATCAACTGCGATGTGATGATGCTGCAGCCCGGCGACACCGCCGCCGCGACACGCATCTTGATGCCCGTGGCCGAACCGAGCCAGGTCGCCTATTCGCTGGGGCTGGTCCAGCAGATTTCCACCGACTTGCAGCTGGATCTGCTGCATGTATTTTCGACAGGAGCGACATCCGCCCAGCGCGAGCGCACAACCCGCGCCCTGCAACGGCAAATCGATGCCATCAAGGTGGCTGGCAACCAGGTCAACCTGCTGCTGGAGCAAAGTCCCGACCGCATCGGCGCGATTGTGCAGGCGGCAGAAAACTATGACTATGTAGTGCTGGGGACAACCCGCGAGCCACGCGTGCGCCAACGACTCACCGGCGGCAACACCACCATGATCATCGCCGAGCGCACCGATACACCCGTGCTGCTGCTGAATCCAGAAACCAGCCCGATTGAATTTGGCTTGCAGCAGGCTTTTGACTACCTGCGCGGCGGCTATCGCGAGGTCGATCCGGAATCGCGCCAACGGCTGGAAGAGCATGGCTATATCGAACGCGCCAAGACCTCGGTCGCCACCGTTTTGAACTCGTCAATCAACCAGCCGCTAATGCTGATGATCGGCGTGCTGACCGTAGCGGCAGCTTTCATGATGTACGCGGGCGGCGGCAGCGCGCTGACTTGGGCGGGGGCGCTGCTCTATTTTGGCAACCTGCTGATTTTCACCCTCGTGGCGGTGCGAGCAGCCCGCAATTAATTCGCGCAGCCACCATTGTCCCAGCGCCTAGAGCCCTTCTCCCAAAAAAACGCGAGGCGGGTTTGCATGCTGAGAAATCGCTGGCAAAACCGCTTTTCCCGCGTTCTGAGAGGGCGGGAGGGGAGTGGCGATTTTTGTGGATACGCGTTGCTTCATCCCCACCCCAAACCCCTCTCCCAAAATGAGGGAGGGGCTACCATGCTGCGGAAGCGCAGGAAAAACTCCCCTTCCCTCGTTCTGGGGGCAAGGGGCCGGGGGATGGGGGCTTGGTTGCCATATCCACGCATCCAGCCACCCCCGGTGAGAGACAGGGGTGATTGATTCCTTGTGTTCTGGGTATGAATGAATCACAATCGCGGCGCAAACACGGCTGCGGCAGACAGCAAAGGGCACGATATGCGCGACAAATTGACCAGCGACCTGCTTGCCAAGCTCAACTGGCGCTGCATCGGACCGCATCGTGGCGGGCGCGTGGTAGCGGTGGCGGGCGACCCACAGCATAAACACACCTTTTATTTTGGCGCTTGCGCGGGCGGCGTCTGGAAGACCACTGATGGCGGCTTGTACTGGCGCAATATCAGCGATGGCTATTTTGGCACGGCTGCGGTGGGCGCGCTGGCTGTCGCGCCATCCGACCCCCAGATACTCTATGCCGGCACGGGCGAAAGCGCCATCCGCAGCAATGTCTCGCATGGCGATGGCGTCTACAAATCCAGCGATGGCGGCCGCAGCTGGCAGCATATCGGGCTGCGAGAAACGCGGCATATCGGCAAGATCATCGTCCATCCGCAAGACCCGGCTACGCTCTATGTGGCGGCATTTGGACGCGCCTTTGGGCAGAGCGCGGAACGCGGCGTCTATCGCAGCCAGGACGGCGGAGCAAGCTGGCAGCTGGTCTTGCACAAAAGCGCCCGGGCTGGCAGCCACGATGTCTCGCTGGCTCCAGGAGATCCGCGCATCCTATTCGCGGCGGTCTGGCAGGCGCAGCGGTATCCGCACAAACTGGACAGCGGCGGCGAGGACTGCGGGTTGTGGCGCAGCCTGGACGGTGGCGAAAGCTGGCAAGACATCTCGCGCAATTCCGGCTTGCCGACTGGACTATTGGGCAAAATCGGCGTGACGGTCTCGCCGGCGAAGCCAGGCCGCGTCTGGGCAGTGGTCGAAGCCGAAGATGGCGCGGTTTTTCGCTCGGATGATTATGGCGAAAGCTGGACGCGCGGCAGCGAACAATCCCTTTTGCGCACGCGCCCCTGGTATTACATGCATATCACCGCCGACACGCAAGACGCCGACATGGTCTATGTGCAGAATTATGGCTGCTGGAAATCGACCGATGCCGGCGACAGCTTCGAGCAAATGCCCACCCCGCACGGCGACGAACATGCCATGTGGATTGACCCGGCCGACAATCAGCGCATCGTCAAAGGCAACGACGGCGGCGCATGCGTGTCGTTCAATGGCGGCGCAAGCTGGTCCTCTATCTACAACCAGCCGACCGCCCAGCTCTATCATGTCTGCGTCGATGACAGTTTTCCCTACCGCGTATATGGATCGCAGCAAGACAACACCGCCATCAGCGTGCCCAGCGCCTCGGTCGATGGCGCGATACACGAACGTGACTGGTATGCGCCCGGCGGCGGTGAAAGCGGTTACATCGCCATCAAGCCCGATGACCCCGCCATTGTGGTCGCTTCGGGTCCCATCGGACAGCGTGCCTACAACGACCTGATGACGCAGTACAACGACCGCACCGGGCAAAGGTGGATCATCACGCCTTGGCCCGAGCTCTATGGCTGGGGCGTCGGCGCGGAAACGCTAAAGTACCGCTTTCAGTGGACATTTCCCATTCATTTTTCGCGGCACGACCACGATACGCTCTATGTGTGCAGCCAGCACCTGCACCGCTCCACTGATCTGGGCGCGAGCTTCACAGCGCTAAGCCCCGACTTGACGCGCAATGATCCCGACAAGCTGCGGGCATCGGGCGGGCCCATCACGCGCGACAACACCGGCGCAGAGGTCTATTGCACGATCTTCGCGCTGGCGGAATGTCCGCACGAGGCGGATGTGCTGTGGGCGGGCACGGACGATGGGCTGGTTCATCTGTCGCGAGATGGCGGCCGCAACTGGCGCGAGATCACCCCGCCCGACCTGCCCGATTGGGCGCTGATCAGCATCATCGAGCCATCGCCGCATCAACCCGGCGCAGCCTACATCGCCGCGACTCGCTACAAGCTGGACGATACGCGCCCCTACCTCTACAAGACAACCGATTATGGCGCGACCTGGCAGCGCATTACGGCTGGCATCTCCGCAGGTGAATTCACGCGCGTCATCCGCGAAGACCCCAATCGGCGCGGTCTGCTCTATGCGGGCACAGAGACGAGCATCTATGTGTCTTTTGATGATGGCGAGGCTTGGCGGCGGCTGGGCGGCAACCTGCCTGTCGTGCCCATTCACGACTTCGTCATCAAAGACCGCGCGCTGGTGGTGGCCACCCATGGGCGCTCTTTTTGGATACTGGATGATCTCTGCCCTTTGCAGCAGTTGGCGGACGGGCTGCCGGCGGGCAGTTGTCACTTGTTCGCGCCAGCGCCAAAAGCGCGCATGCGGACTTACCCTGGCTTTGGCAACTGGGGCGCGCATTTTGGCGATGACATGGTCAATTATGGCGGAGTGGGCACGAGCAATGCCGGCTTCGTCAGCAGCGAGGGCGATGAAGAGCCGACTTTTTTGACAGCCGGACAAAATCCGCCGGTTGGCATCGTCTTTCAGTATTGGCTGGCAGACGAGCGCGAGGCAGCGCTGCATATCCGCGACGCGAATGGCGAGCTTGTGCGCAGCTACAGCGGCGATGCGCTGCCATCCACAGTCGGCGTCAACCGCTTTCATTGGAATCTCCGTTATCCCGGCGCGCCCTCGGTTGCAGGCATTGACGGGGCTTGGCCGCGGGAAGATGGGCCTATGATCGTGCCCGGCGAATATACCGCCGAGCTGGTCGCGGGCGATCAATGCAGCCGCCAGCCTTTTCGCTTGTTGCCAGATCCGCGTGTGACGACCAGCGCCGATGACCTGGTCGCCCAGCGGGATATGCTGCTGGAGATCTGCGTTTCGCTCTCGCAGACCAACGCCCTGGTCGACCAACTCGCGCAAAGACGCGGCGACGCTGGTGTCGAATCGCTGCTGCCGCTGCTGATGAATGTCGGTTATACTGAGGCGCAGTTGTATGCTAGCGGCTTGCACGAGAAGCTGAATGCGCTCTTCGATTCGGTAGACAGCGCCGATTTCGCTCCGCCCCAGGGCGCGCGCGAAGTCTTCGCCGAGCTTTGCGACAAGCTGGATGAGTATGCGCTGGCGGCGGCTGGGCTGGGCATCTAGGCGCGCAGGTTGAATCGACATCAATCAGGCAACTTTGGAACAACTGTTTACCCTGAAAACTATCGGCTAGCTGTATGGTCTTAGGGTATACTGTCGGAGGGAGTTGATTAAGTCGTGTCTGACAACGCGGAAGCGAATTGTTCTCGCCGCGCATTTTCTGTCTAAACTCTGGAAGGCCAAGATGACAAAAACCGCTGCGCTCTTGCTAACTTTGACATGGTTGCTGGTCGCGCCTGTTGCAACCGCGCAGGACGATGACAAACCCACAATCGCCTGGATGAAATGGGGAGATTCCAGCAACGTTGGCTTAGCGGAAAAAGCCATCCTCGATGTGCTGGAAGTGTATGGCTTTATCAATTCGGACGAGCGAGCGCTGCTGGATGACGAGCGCTCTATTGAAGGCGAACGGATCAATATCATCTATGGCGATGCGCTCTTCAGCCCCCTAGAGGCGAATGTCCTGATTGACGAAGCGTTTGACAAGGATGTCGATGTCTTCATTACATTCACCACCCGCATGACCCAAATCGTCTATTATGCCATCCGCGAATTTATTGACCCGCCCAAGCTGATCTTCACCGTGACTTCGGGACCTTACATAACCGGGGTCGCCCAATCTTCATGCATCAAACCCGACTTTGTGACCGGCACAGTGCCCGTGACCAAGTACGAAGACATCGTTCCCTTGCTGCTGATGCAAGACCCGGACATGAAAGTGGCTGGGGCAATCTATTCGCCCCAGCAGCGAGCCAGCGAAGTGGGCGTGGCGCGGATAACGCAAATCGCCGAGTCGCTTGGCTTGACAATCGTAGCCGAGCCCATCTTTGCCACGGTCGATCTATATCAGGCGGTCGCAAACCTGGCCGACCAGGGCGTCGAGGCAATTATCATCCCGATCTTCACCTTTCAAGGGTTTGGCCTGCTGCTGTCGCTTTCCCATGATTACGGGCTGCCCGTGGTCTTTTCCGCGCCCCAGAACGCCTATCGCGGCGGGACAATCGGCGGCGGATTCTATGGTCTGTACAAACAGGGCGTCATCGCCGGCAATATGCTGATCGGACATCTTAACGGCGATCTGGATATCGGCACCAGCAGCATCTACGAAAGCGAAGATTTCGCCTTTGCGGTCAACCTAGACGCGGCCAGCCTGCAAGATGTCGAGATCTCGCAGACATTGCTGGATGGTGCCGCGTATATCGTCGAAAACGGACAATCTGCGCAGGGCGTCACGCGGCAATATCCAGAAGCGGAGATCAACCTGCCCGAGATGACTTTTGAAGAGCGCCGCGCCGCCGACCTGGCTTTCCTCGCCGGGCTCGAGTGTACGCCAGAGCGGATCGCCGAGCAGCAGGCGCGGTTGGACGCGAACTCCACCAGCTAGCTAGCCGATGCCACGCAAGCGGCAGAAGCGTCTCGCTGATAAGCCGGCTTATCAAGAATCCCCGCGGCAAGGGGCGCTTCGGCCTGCCGCAGGCCAATGTGTCGGTAGCAACTTCATTGGCAAGACGAACCGGACATCGTTCCAGTCGTTCCACCCAGGTGTGGCAATGCAAACGATTTCAGCTATGCTTTGCGGCACACACAACATGGAGGAGCGTATGAAACCGATCACCATTCAGTCCATTGATTTGCACACGGTGCTGCTGCCTTACCTCGCGCCTTTTGAAACCAGCTTTGGCGCGGAGACCGACAAGGTCGCCCTGCTGGTCGAGCTGACCACCGCGGACGGAGTGGTCGGCTGGGGCGAGTGCTCCATTGAGCTGTGGCCCGGCTATGGTCACGAAACCGCGCTGATGGCCGAGCATATCCTGGGCGAATTTCTCGTCTCGGCGATGCTCGGGGCGACCATTCAAGATCCGCGCGAAACACCGGCGCTGCTGCGGCGTTTTCGTGGCAACCAACATACGCGGGCTGGGCTGGAAGCGGCAGTGTGGGATGCCTTCGCCAAGGCCAACGACATGCGCTTGACCGACCTCTTTGCCGCCTATGCGCCGCCCGGCCATGCTTCGCAAGGCAAAGCGGTGGTCGGCGTCAGCATCGGCATTCAGCCATCGCTTGAAGCGACCCTGGCGGTGGTGCAGCAGCGGCTGGACGAGGGCTATAGGCGCATCAAGCTCAAGATCAAGCGCGGCTGGGATATTGAAGTGGCGCGGGCAGTGCGGGCAGCGCACCCCGACATCCTGCTGATGCTGGATGCCAACAGCGACTACCGCGCCAACGATGCCGACCGCCTGGCGGAGTTGGATGAATTTAACCTGTTGATGATCGAACAGCCGCTTTCGCACGATGATATTTATGAGCACGGTGGCTTGCAGGCGCGCTTGCAGACGCGCGTTTGCCTGGACGAAAGCGTGAAGACGGCGGGGGATCTGCGGCTGGCGCTGCAAGTGGGCGCGCTGGGCGTGCTGAACCTGAAGCCGGCGCGCGTGGGCGGCTTCAGCGAAAGTCTGGAGATTTATAGCATCTGCGCCGAGGCGAATCTGCCTCTGTGGGTGGGTGGCATGCTGGAAACAGGTGTGGGCAGAGCCGCCAACCTGGCCTTTGCAGCGCTGCCAGCAGTGAACCTGCCCAGTGACATCAGCGCGACCGATCGCTACTTCGCTGAAGATATCAGCGAGCCGCCCTTTGTGCTGGGCGCGGACAGCACCCTGACTGTGCCGGCCGGCACGGGTATCGGCGTCGAGGTCCTGCGCGAACGGGTCGAGGCGGCTGCGGCGCGCTGGCGCGAGAATTATCCGTACAAAGCGAGCTAAACGGCTGCCGCATCCCGATACAGCATGAATCGCGCTACAATAGCATGCGCTAAATGTTTCTGCAGGAGAAGAATGACATGCACATTGAAGGCAGTTATGACTTCAAGGGCGAACGCGAGTTGGTCTGGGACGCGCTGATGGACCTGGATGTCTTGGGCAGCATTATCCCCGGCTCGCAGGGGTTGGAAGAAATTGCCGAAAACAAATACCAGAGTCGGCTTGCCGTCAGGGTTGGGCCGGTCAATGGCAAGTTCGAAGCCAGCTTTGAACTGGTGGATATCAATGAGCCGCAGAGCTATCGGCTGTTGGTCGAGGGCAAGGGACCAGCCGGGCATGTGACAGGCGAAGGCACCATTGAATTAAGCCAGGAAAATGGTACGACCACCATGCGCTACGCGGGCGATGCGCGCATCGGCGGCAAGATCGCTGCTGTCGGACAGCGGCTGCTGGATGCGGCGGCCAAACAGATCGCCCGGCAGGCGCTGCGCAAGCTGTCGCAGCAGGTCGCGGCGCGGATCGAGGCGGCGGCATAAGCGCTCATGCCGCTTTGCGTCAGCGCCAGAAAGGAGGCGGCTTGGACCGCAGATTTCTCAGCGCGCTCGGCGAGATCTACCCGGGCAATCGCCTGCTAACGCGCGATGTCGAGCTGCTGCCGTATGAATCGGACGCGCTGACCGCTTTTCAGACCAAGCCTGGTGCCGTCGCGCTGCCAGACAATGCCGATGAGGTCATCGCCACTGTGCGTCTGTGCCACGAGCGCGGTGTGCCGTTTGTGGCGCGCGGCAGCGGCACGAGCTTGTCGGGCGGCAGCCTGCCAATCGCCGATGGGCTGACCATCGCGCTGAACCGACTCAACCGCATCAAACACATCGACCCGCAGCAGCGCATCGCCATAGTCGAGCCGGGCGTGGTCAACCTGCACATTTCCCAAGCCGCGCAGCCACATGGCCTGTATTATGCGCCCGACCCGTCCAGCCAGTCTATCTGCACCATCGGCGGCAATATCGCTTTCAACAGCGGCGGCGCGCACTGTTTGAAATATGGCATGACCAGCAACCATGTCCTGGGCATGAACGTTGTGCTGGCGGATGGCAGCCTGACCGAATTTGGTGGCGAAAGCCTGGATGGATGTGGCATTGGGCCTGATCTAATCGGGCTTTTTGTAGGCAGCGAGGGCTTGTTTGGCATTGCGCTGGAATTGACCTTGCGCCTGCTGCCCCTGCCCGAGCTGTATCGCACTGTGCTGGCCGCGTTTGATGACCTGGGACAAGCCGGCGATGCGGTTTCCGCGGTGGTGGCTTCGGGCTTGCTGCCCGGCGCGATAGAAATCATGGACAGACTGGCGATCCGCGCCGCCGAAACTGTGGGCGCCAATTATCCCGATGCCGAAGCGCTGCTCATCGTCGAGCTGGAAGGCGAAGCGCAGCAGGTCGAAGCCGAGTTTGCCCAACTGCGCGAGTTGATTGATCGATCAGGCGCTTTTGAAATCCGCACAGCGCAGAGCGAAGACGAACGAGCGCGCATCTGGAAAGGGCGCAAGAGCGCTTTCTCGGCGGTGGGGCGGCTTTACCCCGATTACATCGTGCAAGACGGCGTGGTGCCGCGCAGCCGACTGGGCGAGGCGCTGCTGAAAATCGATGCATCGAAACGGCGTTATGGGCTGGAAGTGGCGAATGTCTTCCACGCTGGCGATGGCAACCTGCATCCGTTGATTCTCTTTGACGGGCGCGAAAAAGGCGCGCTGCACAAAGCCGAAGCGCTGGCTGGCGAGATTCTGGCTATGTGCGTCGAGCTGGGCGGCAGCATCACCGGCGAGCACGGAGTCGGCGTCGAAAAGCGCGACTATATGCCAGCTATGTTCAGCGAAACCGAGCTAGATGTCATGCTGGCGCTGCGCAAAGCCATCGACCCGCGCGAAATCGCCAATCGCGGCAAGATGTTCCCGGGTGGCGAAGCGCCCGCGCTGACGATGCAGGGCATGCACCCGTTGGAGCGACAAGGAGTGATCTCGCGCGAATGATCGCCAGCGAAAAACAAATCAGAGAATTTGTCGGCGCGCATGACCGCCTGCATGTGCGGGGCTTGGGCAGCAAGCCGGCTTTGCACCAGGTCGATGCGCCCATCCTCGACATGTCGGCGCTGGGCGGCATCGTCGACTATCAGCCGCAGGAATTCACGCTGACTGTGCGGGCTGGCACACCGCTGCGCGAGGTTATCGATGCGCTGGCAGAGCAAGGTCAATATCTGCCCTTCGACCCGCTGCTGCCAGACAGCGCGAGTATCGGCGGGACGGTGGCGAGCAACCTGTCGGGTTCGCGGCGGCATCGCTTCGGCGGAGCGCGCGACTTTGTGCTGGGCGCGGCAGTCGTCGATGGCGCTGGGCAAGCCTACACTGTCGGCGGCAAGGTGGTGAAGAATGCCGCTGGCTTCGACCTGGCGAAGTTCCTGGTCGGCAGCCTGGGCAGATACGCCATCTTGACCGAGCTGACTGTTAAGGTCTTCCCCGATGTGCCGCAATTCCGCAGCCTGCGCTTCCGCTATGCGAATTTGGCAGATGCGCTGACAGCCAGCTATGCCATCAACAGCAGCCACTTCGATCTGGATGCCCTGGATATATTGCCAGGCGCGGATGGAGCGGCGGTATTGGCGCGGCTGGGCGGCTTTAGCGACTCATTGCCGGCGCGCGCCGAGCGATTCAGGGACTTTGTGGCAAAGACGACTGCGCCGCAGCATATCGAGGGCAGCAAAGACGAGTTGTCGCTTTGGGATTGCGTGGCGGGCTTGGGTGGCGCGTGCCTGGCGAAGGTCACGCTGGCGCCGCGGCAGCTGCTCGCGTTGGATGCCGCTGTGGACAAGGCGCAGCGCCGCTACATTTTGGCTGGCAATATCGCGTTTGTGGCTTGCGAAGACGCGGACTGGCTGGGCGATGCGCTGGCGGGGCTGGGTCTGCGCGGGCTGCTGCTGCGGGGCGGGGCGCGGTCGCCGCTGCTGGGCGCGCCACTGGAAAATGTGCTGGCGGCGCGGGTGAAAGCGACATTGGATCCGCTGGGCAAGCTGGTGTAAGGTGTAAGGGGTCAGCACAGAGGCGGGGAGAAAAGACGGCGGATGCAGGAGTGTTCAGTCGGCGTTGGGTGGCTGTGGCTCGGTGAAGCCCATGCGCCCGCGAATCCAGCCGAGACTTTCTCGGAGCGCGCCGATGCTTTCATTCATCCTGTCTTGCCTTGCGCTGAGGCTATCCATCCTCGCGTTCGAGTCATCCGCGACCTTGTCGATTTTGACGTTCAAATCATCTGCGACCTTGTCAATCTTGGCGTTCAGCAAATTGATATCATGCCGCAGCCACAAGAACACGCCGATGACAGTGCCAACCGTGATGATGAACTGCACATTCTGGTCCAAAACAACTCTCCAAATCTGACCGGTTTGATAATAGTGTAGTTTATCTACCCGCTCAAATCAAATCGCTCTGCTGCTTGCCATCGCTGGTCCTGGCGCGCGCCGCCTGCTTGAATGTGCCATGCTGCGGCGGCATATCCACCCGCTCGCCAGCAAAGAGATCGCGGATCGACAGAATCTGCAGCCTGCGATAGGACCGCTGCCAAAAGTCGGACTCGTAATAGCCAGCCGCCAAGGCTTCTTTGCGCATCGGCTGCGTGGGGCTTTCCAGCGTGACGAAGACGCCGATAGCCGCTTGCTCGCGCTCGATTGTGCCTGCCAAATCGCGGATGTCGCCGGCTTTCACCGCCCCCGACTTCACCTGCACGACAACTTTTCGTGCCCGCGCCTTGCCGTTCGCGCCCTGCTCGAAGAAATTGATGATGCCATCGATGCCCTTGTCCGCGCCCTTCTTGCCGCGCTTTGAGCCCGCCTGCCCGCCGACCGGCTTCGCGCCCACCAGCGAAAGCGCCCACCACTCAAACTGATAGCACCCTTCGTTGGCGGAATCCTGCGCCAGCTCGCGCGCGCCCGCTTCGGTTGTCGGCTCGCCGATGACCTCGTAGTCCTTGCCCGATTCCAACTCGAACATATCGCCCAGGCGATACTTTTGCAGGGCGATGGACAGGTGGGTGATGTCGATGCCGATCCACTGGCGATTCAATTTGTGCGCCGCCGCGATCGCCGTGCCACAGCCGCAGAAAGGATCCAGCACGATATCGCCTTCGTTGGACGAGGCGCGAATGATCCGTTCCAGCAGGGCGAGCGGCTTCTGCGTCGGATAGCCAAGCCTTTCTTTTGCCGTAGAACCTAGATACGGAATTATCCACACATCATTTAGCTTTACGCCTCGGTTTTCATCTTCCAAGAACACCTTATACCGATTTCCCTTAACAGTGTGCCACCGCCACCGTTTACCTGTTTCTTCATCGACATACCCGTAGTCTTTCTTTATCCAATCTCCATAAGGCTCATACTGTAAATTAAATACGAAGTCTTGTGACTTTGTATATCGGAGAATCACATCGTGCATGCGCTGAAAGTGCTTGCTACCAGCTGTCCATCTACGATAGTGCCAAATGATTTCATTCCTGAAGTTTCTGTTATCGAAAATCGCATCCAGCACAATCTTCAAATAATGACTGGCGGTCGGGTCGCAGTGCAGATACAAGCTGCCGGTCGCTTTCAAAACGCGATGCAATTCGACCAGCCGCGCTGTCATCATGACCAAGTAAGCCATCATCTGGTTGCGGTCGATGAGATTCAGCAGCGCCTCGATGGCGGTCGAGACTTTTTCTGGCGCGTCGGTGATGAGGTCGCGATAAGTTTCTTCAGCGGTTTCGCCCCAATGCCAGGTATCTTCGAAAGCGGTGATCTGGGCTTGGCTGTCAGCGCCGCTTTCCGAGCGAAACAGCACATTGTAATTGCGGTTGCTGTTGAAAGGCGGGTCGAGGTAAATCAGGTCGACGCAGGCGTCGGGGAAGTATTCGCGGCTGCGCAGGATATCGAGGTTGTCGCCATAATAGAGTCGGTTGGTCATGCGGCTGCCTCGGGGGTGAGTGGGCGCAAAGAGTATAACACAGGGCGGATTCGGCTATGTTGACAGGAGGGGGCGCTGACTATATGCTATTGTACAGTTAGTGGCATTTCGGCAGCGAATATCTGTCGCACCGTAGATTTAGTTGAGGGAGAATGAAATGGCAGCCAGGGCAAACGCATTCATTCGTGGCTTGGGCGGCATGTTCAGTTGGGTGGATGTGCTGAATCGGCGCTTGCTGGCAGAGACGCCGGCGGAAGCCAATGCAGAGGCGCTGCGCGAAGTTTGGGAGGATGTCGGCGGCTATTTGTACGATGCCATGGGTGTGCATTCGCGTACCTATACGACCGTTGTGGAGAGACCTAGAAAAGAGCCATGCCACAGGAATCCCAAGAACGAGAATTCGTCCAGATAGAACAGCAAGTTGCCTATTATTCAGGCCCTCTGCCGCCACCGTCCATGATGCGCGAATATGAAGAGGTTTTGCCTGGCAGCGCTGATCGCATCTTATCATTGGCTGAGCAACAGCAGAAGCAGTACGCGACATACGAGAACCGTGGGCTGCTCTTCGGCTTTCTGGCTGTGTTGGTTTTGATGGGCTTGAGCGCTTTTCTTGCGTCTCTGGGTTTGGCATCAGCTAGCGTTGCTGTCATCATTGGCGGAATCATATCGGGTGCCGGCGCATTCATACATGGCAACCGCACTCGCCATCATCTCCAACGGGAACGCCTGGCAGCGTTGCAAAAGCCCCCGCCGCGCCCCGAATTGCCAGATGGCAGCAGCGAATCCGGCTAGTTCGCCCCAATAGCCGCTGTGTCCTCCGTGTCTCTGTGGTAAAAATTGTTCCATTCAGCCGCATACATGACAGGAGCTTTCCATGCCCCAAAAAACCGGCGGCGAAGTCATTGTCGACAGCCTCATCGCGCATGGTGCCCGCACCCTCTTCGGTTTGCCCGGCGTGCAGAACGACTGGCTCTACAACGCGCTCTTTGACCGGCGCGAGCAGATCCAAGTCATCCACACGCGGCATGAAGAAGGCGCGGCCTACATGGCATTTGGCGCGGCCGCCGCAACTGGCGAGCCAGCAGTCTTCAATGTCGTGCCGGGGCCTGGCTTGCTGAATGCCGGCGCGGGTTTGGCCAGCGCTTATGCGGTCAACGCCCCGGTTTTTTGCATCGCCGGGCAGATCCACAGCGCGCGCATCGGCAGAGCCCTGGGCGACCTGCACGAAATCCCGCATCAGTCCGAGATCTTGCGCGGGCTGACCAAGTGGAGCGAGCTCGTGCTGCATCCAGCCGATGCGGGGCGCAAAGTGGCGCAGGCCTTTCAAGAAATGCGTTCAGGCCGTCCGCGCCCGGTCGCGCTGGAGATCCCGCCGGATGTGCTGAAACTGCGGGCCGAAGTCCCCAAAACGCCGATGCCCCTGCAGCCATACGCGCCACCGGTGGATGCGGGCATGATTGAAGCGGCCGGGCAGTTGCTGGGCAAATCCAAGCGCCCGATGATCTGCGTCGGCAGCGGCGCGCAAGGCGTCAGCGCAGAGGTCACGCGGTTGGCGGAAATGCTGGGCGCGCCAGTCTTTGCCTATCGCACGGGCAACGGCGTGCTCGACAGCCGCAATCCACTGAGCTTGAAAACGCCCGAGGCGCATGACTATTACCGAAAAACCGACCTGCTGCTCGGCATCGGCAGCAACATGCGCCTGCCGCTGCAGCGCTGGGGAACCGACGAGGGCATGACCGTCGTCCGCATCGATGTCGACAGCGCAGCCATCCCCCGCATCCAGCCCCCCGACCTGGGCATTGTCGCGCGGGCGGAAGCTGCCTTGCCGCCGTTGATCGCCGCAGTCGAGCGCCACAACCACAAGCGCGAATCCCGCCGTGACGAGATGCTCGAATTGCGAGCGGCATTCGCCAAGCGGATGGCATTCATGGAGCCGCAGAATACCTATTCGCGGATCTTGCGCGAAGAACTTGGCGAAGACGGCATCGCGGTCATGGGCATGACCCAGGTGGCCTATGCCGCGCGAGCCAACTTTCCTGTGTACAAGCCGCGCACCTGCATCACCAGCGGCTATCAGGGCACGCTCGGCTTTGCTTTTCCAACCGGCTTGGGCGCAAAGGTCGCCAAGCCCGATGCCCCCGTGATCGCGATCTGCGGCGATGGCGGTTTCATGTACTGCGCGGGCGAGATGGCTGCCGCTGCGCAGCACGGCATTCCCTTGGTCGCGATCGTCTTTAACAACGACGCCTATGGCAATGTCCGCAAGATGCAGATCCGCGATTATGACGAACGCGTCATTGCCAGCGACCTGGTCAATCCAGATTTTGTCAAACTGGGCGAGGCATTTGGCACCAACGCCTTCCGCGCCGAGACAGAGAGCCAACTGCGTCAGGCGCTGCGCTATGGCTTCAAAAGCGACTTGCCGACCCTGATCGAAGTGCCTATGGGCGATACACCCAGCTTCGACAGCTTTTATGACCAGGGGCGGATCCGCCCGCCGCAGCATGGCTGAGTCGAGCCTGCCGCCAGAATCGGCAATCCGCGAGCGCTTCATAACATTGATCGGCGGGTGCGACCGCGTCTTCTTCGCCGGGCTGCCGGGCGTGGGCAAGAGTCTGCTGTTGCAGCAACTGGCGCTGCTGGCCGGCGAGGCCGGGCGCGCGGTCACGCTGCTGCAGTGGGATGTGCTGCGCCAGCCTTTTGAAAGCCCGCGGCATCCTCTGGAGAATGGCGCGACGCATCCGCTGGTTATGCGCGCGGCGGGCAATTGGCTGCGAGCGCAGCTGCCAACACTCGCTTGCGACTTGCTAATCGGCGAATTGCCCCTGATCGGCGGACGGCTGATCGAGCTGGCGCAGGCGCGGGACGATGCCGCCGAGCCACTGCTGAGGGATGCGCGCACGCAATTTGTCGTGCCCGTGCCCTCGCGTGAAGTGCGCGCCGGCATCGAAGCCAAACGCGCCCAAACCATCGCCGCGCCCCAGCATTCAAATGAGGCGGATGACGCGCCGCCGAATGTGCTGCGCGCGCTGTGGCAAGACCTGCAAACGCTGGCGCAAACGCTTGGCCTGGCCAGGCAGCCGCGCGCCTCAGCCTATTGCCCGGCGACTTATGCCGCTGTCTATCTGCGGTTGCTGCGCCGCCGCCATGCCAGCATTTTGCCGGTGGAAACGCTCCTGCCAACTCGCGGCTCGGTCTATGCGCACCTGGCCGATCTGCCCCAGCTGCGCGCCAAGCCAGACGAAGCCCAAGCCGCGCTGCGACATGCCGAATCGAGCCCCGCCGCGCGCGCCTGGTGGAAGGTGTGAGGCACCCTGACAATCATTTGCCCGGAGTATGCGCTTCTGCTGCCCGGTCATCGGGTATCACCGCGAAGACATCGATCTCAAAATCGACATACGGTTTCCCCAGCGCCGAAACCACCACGCCAGTTGAGCAAGGATACACAGCCGGCATGTGCCGCGCCAGCACTGGATAAACCAGCTCGCGATAGCTGGCATCGGTCACATACGTGGTGATTTTGCAGATGTCGCTCATGCGCGCGCCAGCCGCTTCCAGGATGATTTTGACATTTTTCATCGCATGGTCGGCTTGGGCGGCTGGGTCGCCTTCCCCCACAAAGCCGCTGCCGTCCATGGTCAAGCCCGTCTGTCCTTCGACAAAGACCATGTTGCCGGCGCGGACCGCTTTGCTGGTGCGATAGTCGATATCGGGGAATATATTGCCGTCTTTGCTGGACTTGGTGAGGATGCGCTGATGAGTCATGAGGACTATCCTTTGCTGGTCAACTTGGTAAAGGCTGCTGATTCAAAGCCGCGGCGACTGTAAAGAAAGTCCGCACAGAATCCCTGACGGTCTATTTTGTTTATCTTTTACGCTTGTATCATACTGGCTTGATTGTCAGCCGTCGCAGGGAATGCCATGTCCAGTCTCAGAAAAAACTATGCCATCGTCGGCACAGGCTCGCGCGCGGGCATGTTCATCCATGCCATCATCAGTCAGTATCCCGACCAAGCCCGCTTGGTCGCGCTCTGCGACCTCAGCCACAGTCGCATGAACTGGTACACGGCGCAGCTGCCGGCGCCAGCCCCCACTTATCACGCTGACGACTTCACGCGCATGCTGACAGAAACCCAGCCCGACACGGTCATCGTAACCACAGTCGATGCCTGGCATCATCAGTACATCATCGCGGCGCTGGAAGCCGGCTGCGATGTCATCTGCGAAAAGCCGCTGACCACGACATTGGACAGGCTGCAAGACATCTTCGCGGCGGTGTGGCGCACGGGCAGATCGCTGCGGGTCACTTTTAATTATCGTTATGCGCCAGCCTATGCGCGTTTCTGCGAGCTGCTGCGCGCTGGCGTGGTCGGACGCCCGCTGCTGGTCGATTTCAGCTGGCTGCTCGACACGAGTCATGGCGCGGATTATTTCCGGCGCTGGCATCGCGAAAAAGCCAACAGCGGCGGCTTGCTGGTGCACAAAGCCACGCATCATTTCGACCTGGTCAACTGGTGGGTTGACGCGCGTCCCGAGCAAGTCTTCGCCTTGGGCGATCTGCTCTTCTATGGCGCGGACAATGCCAAGGCGCGCGGCGAAAGCTACGATTATGCGCGCTATACTGGCGTATCCGCAGCGACCGACGACCCGTTCGCCCTAGACCTGAATACAAAACCGGCTTTCCGCGGACTATATTTGGCTGCAGAAGCCGAGACCGGCTATATCCGCGACCAAAATGTCTTTGGCGCGCCCATCACAGCCGAAGACACCATGACTGTCACAGCGCGCTACAGCAATGGCGCGTTGCTGTCTTATTGTCTGGTGGCTTATGCGCCCTGGGAGGGCCTGCGCGTGGCGGTGACGGGGACGCGCGGGCGGCTGGAAATGGATATCGTGGAAAATGTTACCCACCTGCGCGCCGAGAAAGCCGCCGCCTCTGCCAGCAAAGGCGCTTTCGAGCGGGCCGACATTCGCGTATTCCCCATGTTTGGCGAGCCCTACCGAATTGAAACGCCCAAGGCGGCGGGCGGTCATGGCGGCGCAGACCCGCGTATGCTGGCAGAGCTCTTCGCGCCCGATGCCCAGCCCGACCCGCTTGAGCGCGCCGCAACGCATATCGATGGCGCGGCTTCGGCGCTGGTGGGCATCGCCGCCAATCTGTCCATAGAAACCGGCCGCCTGGTCGATCTCCGCGAACTGTTTGCGCTCTAGGCTGCGCAATCCCGTCGTCAGGTCATGGAGAGGCGAGATTTTGCCACGAAAGCGGCGGAGTGGCTGGTTGCGTGGATATGGCAACCAAGCCCCCATCCCCCGGCCCCTTGCCCCCAGAGCGAGGGAAGGGGAGTTTTGCCTGCGCTTCCGCAGCATGGTAGCCCCTCCCTCATTTTGTGTGTGTGTGTGGGGGGGGGGTAAAAGCAACGCGTATCCACAAAAAATCGCCACTCCCGGCAGCGGCGGGGGCTTGCCGCGCGCAGGGCTGTGGGTACAATAACGGTCAGCAATGACACGCTCGCCAGTGCGAAATCTGCCCATGCGCAACCGCTACTTTTCTGCCCAGCCAGATATCCAGCGCGCCGCCGCGCAGCTCTACGAGGGCGCAAAAAACCTGCCGCTGGTCTGTCCGCATGGCCATGTTGATCCGCGCCTGTTTGCCGACCCCAACTACCAGTTTGGCAGCCCGGTCGATTTGCTGATCATCCCCGACCACTACATCTTTCGCATGCTCTATTCGCAGGGGATTTCTCTGGAGCGGCTGGGCATCCCCACGTTGACGGGCGCGCCGATCGAAAGCGACCACCGCAAGATCTGGCAGTTGGTCTGTGACAATTGGCATCTCTTTCGCGCCACGCCGACCGGCATCTGGATACGCGATGAGCTGGCGGATGTCTTTGGCGTCACCCGCAAGCTGAACAGCGCCAATGCCATGACGATTTATGACGAAATCGCTGCGCAGTTGGCAAGCGACGCCTTCCGTCCGCGCGCCTTGTACGAGCGCTTCAATATCGAGGTCTTAGCCACCACCGACGCCGCCACCGACAGCCTGGCGCAGCATATCGCCATCCGCGAATCGGGCTGGAGCGGGCGCATCATCCCCACTTTTCGCCCCGATGCCGTGGTCAATATCGATGCGGACTGGCACGACAATATCGAGCGGCTGGGCGAGGCGGCTGGGGCGACAATCCGCGATTATGCCAGCTATATCCAGGCGCTCGAAGAACGCAGAGCCTGCTTCCAGTCGCTGGGCGCGACAGCCACCGACCACGCTGCTGCATCCGCCTATACCGAAAAGCTGGATGCCACCACCGCCGAGGCCATCTTCCAGCGGGCGCTGAAGAGAGAAGCCAGCCGTGATGATGCCAAGCGCTTCACCGGCCACATGCTGCTGGAAATGGCGCGGATGAGCAGCGAAGACGGCTTGGTGATGCAGCTGCATATCGGCTCGTGGCGCAACCATAATCCAGCTCTTTACGCGCGGCACGGGCGGGATATGGGCGCGGACCTGCCCACAGCCAGCGAATTCACGCGCAGCCTGAAACCGCTGCTCGACCGCTTCGGCAACCACAGCAAGCTGCGGCTCGTGCTCTTCAACCTGGACGAAACCACGCTCAGCCGCGAGCTTGCGCCACTGGCTGGCCACTACCCTACCCTGCGCCTGGGACCGCCTTGGTGGTTTTATGACAGCTGGCTGGGCATCATTCGCTTTTTGGACGCTGTGGTCGAAACAGCTGGCATCTACAACCTAGCGGGCTTCAACGATGACACGCGCGCCTATCCCAGCATTCCGGCGCGGCATGATGTCTGGCGGCGGGCTTGCGCGCATTGGCTGGCTGGGCAGTTGGTTCGCGGTTTCATTGATGACGAAGACGCCCAAGCCATGATGCGCGCGCTGGCCTATGACCTGGCGAAAGAAACCTATCGTTTGTGATGAGCGGGACAGGCAGCCCCCTTGGTCCACCCGACAAGTTAGGGGAAGCAAAAATCCCCCCTCGGTGCTCAAGCATTGCGGGCGCGGGCGTTCAGCTTGATGCAGTGGCATCAGCAGCTCGCTCGGGAATCGCAATCTCCGCCAGCGGCTGCATTTCAGGGATCCAGTCTTCGTTGCCTTGCCATGCCTGTCGTTCGCCTGTCCGCGAGTCATAGGTGACTGCCATAAGCCGATAGTCGCCGGCGGGGACGTCTGCGAGCTCGAAGACGAATTGCCGCATATCGCTCAAGCTCCCAGTCGGCAAGTCAATCTGCGCGTGGCTGCGCCAGTCGGCATCGATCAGTTGGAACGAGATATTGTGGGCGTCTGGGTCGGCGTCAGTAGTCCTTTGCCATGCGCCTGTTAAGAGCAGCCTGGTCTCGACGTGGCGCGCGCCGTAATGCCAGTAGGCACCCACATCGGTGTCGTATATCGTTTTCGGCAATGCATCGCAGCGCAGGCTCTTCCAGCGGTAGGTGTACAGATCGGCACTGTTGGGAAAAGTCTGCATGTCGCAGGCTTCATAGTCGTATTCGTCCAGAATCGCCTCGACAATCGCCATATCTGTCGGCTCGGTGACCCCGCGCTGAAACAAGATCCAATAGCCGGGTGTTTCCAGCTTGTTATCGCCGATGCGCCCGTCGATATCCAGTGTGCTGCGGTATTGCGTGTCGGAGCCGAGTTGTCCGTAGAAATGCCATGGAAACACGAGTTGTGAATTGTCCAGTGTATTATGTCTAACCCCGAATGCCAGCCCTAACAGGTTTTCGCGCGTTTGAAGCAACCAAGGGTTGATCAGGCGCCATGGGGGCTCGTGCAAGTCGAAATAGTATTGCCGAACAGAGACTGACACTGGCAGCATGACCGCCAAAAGCAGCGGCGTTGCAAACAGCAGGCGGCTGTACATGGGTCTGGGTTTCGGTTTGACTTCGCAATAAATCTCCAGCATGGCGAGTAGCGTCAAGCACATCCCCAGCATTTCAAGACCTTCTTCAAGGTATTTAAAGGCAAAGCAAGCATCGCTAGGCAGGAAACGCAGGCAAGTGTCGTTGTAATTGAACAGGTCTATGCCCAAGCCGCCTGCGGCCGCGAGCGCCAAGCCGCTAAGCAGCAGGCCTCGCGCGCGCGAACGGGGCAGGACACGCAGCGCAGCCAGCACGATGATTGCGCCGATGCCCGCATATATTGACCCGTACAGCAGCTCATTGGCTTCGTGAAGGAGGTAATACTCGTCCAGCGCCAGATAGATAAAGAGGATGCCAAAGGCAAGAAAATAAAGGCGGCGCCAAGCTGGCTTTGATTTTGCGGACAAGGCGGTGAGAATGGCCAACAAAGCGATTATCGCCAGCTGCAGGGTAGCGAATGTCGTGGGAATCGAGTATTCGTGTTTTACATTCCAAAGCCACCTATCGACCCACAGCACTTTGTCGTAGTAAGGCGGGATTCGGATCAGTGTATGCGCGACCAGCAAGGCGATGCAGGCTACAAACAGAAAGACAGCATAGGCCCGCGCGAAAGTTGGGAGGCTCGGGAGGCTTTGTCGCAGGACGAACACGCCGATAGCCGGTCCAAACGCCAGCAATGCAATGTAGCTTATGGCTTCGGGACTCGACATTGGCTTGACCTGGCATGTTTCCGAGCGGCAGAAGTTATACGCTGCATTGTAATCGCATCAAGCAATCTTCGCCGCAGATGAAATAAATCTTCGACCTGTCTATCGGACTTTTCACATCGTAGTATAGTACTGGGTCGTAACACAAGCGGGTCATCATGAAGGGGCGAGTTGACGCAATTCTTGAGCAAGAAAAATCGCAAAACGCCGCGCCAGCCCGAGCGCATCGTGCAATTCGGCGGCGGCAACTTTCTGCGCGGCTTCGTCGATTGGCTGGTGGAGACGCTGAATGATGAAGCGGACTTTGGCGCTGGCATCGCGCTGGTCAAAGCCACGCCCGGCCGCTACGAGGCGCTGGATGCCCAGGATGGCTTGTTCACGACCTGGCTGCATGGCCTGCGGGCTGGCGAATTTCACGAACAGACCCGGTTGATCACCTGCGTCAACCGCGTCGTCTATCCATATGACGACTTCGCGTCTTACCTGGCGCTAGCTCGTCAGGCTGGCATCCGCTTCATCGTTTCCAACACCACCGAATCGGGCATTGCGCATTCGCCAGACGACCAACTGGACGATGCCCCGCCAGCGACTTTTCCCGCCAAGCTGACGCGCTTCTTGTATGAACGGTGGCGGCATTTCGGCGGAGCGAGCGAGGTTGGCTGCATCATCATCCCGACTGAATTGATCACCGACAACGCAACCCGCCTGCGCGAGATCATCCTGCAGTACGCCGCGCAATGGGCATTGCCGCAAGACTTCCGCGCCTGGCTGGCGAATTGCAACCTGTTCTGCAACACCTTGGTCGACCGCATCATTCCCGGTTATCCCGCCGCCGATGCCGAGCGCCTCTTTGCGCAGTTGGGCTACCGCGACCGCCTGCTGGTGGCTGGCGAGATCTATCACAGCTTTATCATCGAAGCGCCACAGAGCCTGCTGGACGAGCTGCCGCTGGGACGAGCCGCTACACCGCTGAATGTCAAAGTCGTCGCCGATGCCACGCCCTACCGCACCATCAAAGTCCGCCTGCTGAATGGCGCGCACACCGCCATGGTGCCGCTGGGGCTGCTGCTGGGCATTGAATCGGTGCGCGAAGCCATCGAGCATCCAGCGCTGGGGCCTTTTCTCCAGGAGCTTATCTTCCAGGAAGTTATCCCGTCGGTCAGCGAGCTGCCGCGGCAGGAGCTGGACGCCTTCGCGCGTCATGTCTTCGACCGCTTCCGCAACCCGCGCATCCATCATCGCCTGCGCACCATCTCGCTCAACAGCGCCAGCAAGGTCAAAGAGCGCATCGTGCCATCGCTGCTGGGCTATCAGACCCATGAGGGCGAGCTGCCCGAGCGGCTGGTCTTGGCGCTGGCGGGTTTTTTGCGCTTGTACCGCGGCGACACCTGCCCGCTCAACGATGCCCCGCCCTTGCTGGATTGGTTTGCCCGGCAATGGAGCGCCGCCGCGACGCACAAAGGCTTGGCGCGCGCTGCGCTGAGAAACGAGGCGCTCTGGGATGTCGATTTGAGCGCGCTGCCCGGCTTGGTCGAAGCCGTCGCCGCGGCGCTGGACGCGATCGAAGCCGGACGGCTGGAAGAGCTGTTGACGCGGGCGGACGGCTGATGCCCTGGAATTGAAAACTGCCTGCGGTGTAAAAAGCCCAATAACCATGCCCCCTGTAAACGTCCCTGCGCTAGTGATATTTATCTTTATTCCAGCCATTGTTTCAGCTGGCTTGCTTATCGCAAAAGAATTATCTAGCGACCCCAACCAATCCTGGGAACAGTTTTTTCAAACCACAGCAATCAGAATCAAAAACCGTCCACAAGGTGAGCGGTCTGATGAAGACTTGGTCGATTAGCCGGAGGCGAGTCTGCACACCTTTTTGAGCAGGTATACATGTATCGTTCTTCCGGTCACCTTGTCTTTTTCTTGATACGGCACCAACTCCCACCTGCAGCGCCACACAGGCCCACTACCTGCACTCCCTTCACCGGGAGTGAATTCGTTAGCTGAAATACTTCCAGCAGGGACAAACAGCGTCACGGCCACTAGGACCGTCAGAAAGATGATGCAATACTTTTTCAAAGACAAACTCGGAAGAAGCGACCTCCGAGCACTGCCTAGGTTGATTGGTTTAGTTATGGGAAGTGAATTAAAGAGCTACCTTCCAGGTCTCGCAGGGTAGAATATAGTAAATTGAATGGCTGAAAAAGTTATTGACACAGGGGGAGGGGGCTGATGCCTGACCTCATCACAGTTGGCCGGGTGTCGCTGGATTTGTTCTCGCGCGATATTGGCGCGCCTTTCGCACAGATCAACAGCTTCGAAACCAGCGTAGGCGGCAGCCCCGTCAATATCGCCATCGGCGCGAGTCGGCTAGGGTTGCGCGCGCTGGCTTTTACGGCGGTCGGCGATGACGAGGTGGGGCGATTTGTGCGGCATTATCTGGCGCGCGAGGGCGTCGACACGGCGCATATCGCTGTCAAAGCGGGGCGGCGGACGGGCATGGCGGTGGTGGGCGTGCAGCCGCCCGACAAGTTTCCCCTGCTTTTCTACCGCGAAAACCCCGCCGACATTCACCTCAGCCTGGACGACGCGCAAACGCTGCCACTGAACGAGGCGCGAGCGTTGCAGCTGTCTGGCACAGCGATGAGTCGCGGCGGCGCGGCGGACGCAACGGTCTACCTGGCGGAACAAGCGCAGATGCTGAACGCGACCACCTTCCTCGACCTCGACCTGCGCCCCGACCAATGGACGCACAAACTGGCTTATGGCTTGCGAATGCGCCGGCTGCTGCCGCTTTGCGATGTCGTTATCGGCACCGAAGAAGAGTTTTATGCCGCCCTTGCGCCCGACCCAAGCGTGGTCATGGCCGGTGGCACAGCGCCCGACAAAGGTGAGCTGGAAAACCTGCTGGATGAAACGGCGAAGAAACATCCGGCGACGCTGATCGTCAAACGGGGCGCGGATGGCGTCAGCATCGTGCAGCAGCGAGCGCGGATGGATGCGCCAGGCTTCCCGGTGCCGGTCGTCAACACAGTCGGCGCGGGCGATGGATTTGCCAGCGGTTTGATCTGCGGCTGGGCGCGCGGCTGGGGCTGGCAGCGGGCAGCGCGTTTTGGCAATGCTTGCGGCGCGCTGGTCGTCTCGCGGCAGGGCTGCGCCAGGGCGCTGCCAACCCTGCTCGAAGTCGAAGAGTTTCTCGCGCGCTATCCTTAGAAGCACCGAAAAAAGCCCGAGAAAACCATTCATTGACGCCGCAGCATGGTAGCCCCTCCCTCTTCTTGGGAGGAGGGGTTTGGGGTGGGGGGGGGGGCAAAGCAACGGGTATCCAGCAGATTCGCCACTCCCTTGTTATTGAGCGACTTGCTTGGACCTGCTTTCATTCATTAAAAAGCGACAACTCACTCGAAATTGGAGAGTCCACATGACCAATCATCTCAAATCAACCGCCGATGCCATGATCGCGCTGGATGTGACGCCACAATCCGCTGGCTGGCAGTATTTGTCTTATCGCGTGGTCAACCTTCGCGCCGGGCAGGTGTATCTGCATCGCACCGAAGCCACCGAGCTGGCGCTGGTGCCGCTGACGGGCGCGGGCTGCATCGAAACGGCGGCGGGCAGCTTCTCGATGCGGCGCGCGGACGTCTTTGCCGAGAAACCGTCTGTGCTCTACCTGCCGCCCGGGCAAGAGTTCGGCGTGCGCAGCCAATCGCGCTTTGAGTTTGCGCTGGGGGCGGCGCCAGCGACTGGCAAGTATCCGCCGCGGCTTTTCCTGCCCGACGAGATTCGCTCGGAAGTGCGCGGTGGCGGGGCGGCGCGGCGACAGGTCAACCACATTCTGGCACACCCTCTGCCGGCCGAGCGGTTGATTCTCTACGAAGTCTATGTGCCGGGCGGCGCTTGGTCGGGGTATCCGCCCCACTGCCACGATGGGTATCTGGGCTCGCCTGCGCTGGACGAAACCTATTACTTCCGCACGCAGCCAGGCAATGGCGTGGCGTTGCACCGCAATTATCGAGTGGACAGCGACTTTGAAGAAATCTTCGCCGTGCGCGACCGCGACCTGGCGCTGGTCACACAAGGCTTCCATTCGACCAGCGCCGCCCGCGAAACTGTCATGTTAAAATTGCAGCATGACCATCGCCCAAAAAGCGTTATCATTTAGAGTATGCGCCGCGCTTGGGGAATGCTGATTGTTGTATATTGCCTGCTGGCTTTGCCCAGCCAGGCACAAGCGCCGCGCGTGCAACTTATCGCCGAAGGCTTGTATTTTCCGGCTGGCTTGGCGGCTTTGCCCGATGGCGGCATCTTAATCGCCGAAGCCGGTGGGCAGGGCGAGCGCAGCGCCGGCATCAGCCTGCTGCAAAGTGATGGCACCTTGGGGCGGCTGCTTTCCTTTGTGCCGACCGGGCGCGTCCAGAACGGTCTCTTCAGCGCGCCAGTCGTGGCCGTAACGCCAGATGGCGCAGACATCATCGTGGCTTTCCCCAGCGCCGGTCTCTACAGCCTGCCGGCTGCGCAGGCTGCTCAATTGCCAGACCAGCCTCTGACGCCGCAAGATCTGCGACCTCGCCAGACTGAGCGCGGCAAGGTGTTTTTGCTGCATCCTTTTGATATCGCTTTTGACGCGGCTGGCGCGCCACTAATCAGCGATGCCGCGGGCAACGGCTTGGTCGGCGAGGGCAGAGACAGATCGCTGCGCTATGCCCATCATTTCGCTCGCCTGGACAATCCGCGCCTGCCGGGCGGACGGCTGGATGCGCTGCCCACGGGGATAACGCGGCAATCAAATGCTACTGTGGTGGCGCTGCTGGGTGGCTGCCCGCATGCGCAGAACAGCGGCGAACTGGTGGCGATGCGCGATGCGGGTGGGCTGGGCAGCCTGGCCGCCGGTTTGAATATGCCCATTGATGTGGCGCAGTCCGATGATGGCGCTCTGTGGATATTGGAGTTTGGCGCTTTGCCGCCTGACAGCCCCTGCTTCATTGATTTGGACGATCTGCCCGCCAGCGGACGCCTCAGCCGCCTGGATGCCAATGGCGTGCTGCGGACGATCCTTGCCGACCTGCACTTTCCCAGCGCCCTGCTGCCGATGCCCGATGGCAGCGTCTATATCAGCGAAGTCTATCGCGGTCGCCTGCTGCGAATCAGCTTCGCCGGCGAGCCGCCCCAGCAACCGCGCCGCGATCCGCCAGTCGCCCCGCCGCCCGCGGCCTACGCGCAAATCAGCGACCTGGACGCAGCCCTGCGCCGCGTTATCGTTCAGCGAGGGTTGAGCGCCTATCCGGGCCGCGAACGGATTGAACCCGACAGCGAGCTGACGCGCCTGGGCCGCGACCTGTTTTTTGACCCGATTTTGTCGGGCGACCAGAATATCGCCTGCGCGACCTGTCATCATCCCGCCTTTGCCATGGCCGATGCGCGCGCGCTGCCTATCGGCGCTGGCGGGACGGGCTTGGGCGAAGAGCGCGCCTTTCGCGCAGTGGTGCAGGTGGCCGGCGAAGGCGCAGTCGCCAACCCTTTCATCGATGTATTTGTTCCCCGCAACAGCCCGACTGTCATCAACAGCGCCCTGCTTTCAACGCAATTTTGGGATGGGCGGGTCGAGACGAGCGGCGGTGTGCGCACGCCAGAAGCCGCCATCAACGACCTCGGCTTCGGCGACTCGTTGACAGCGCAGGCGATCTTCCCGATCACATCGCAGCACGAGATGGCGGGCATTACCTTGGGCTCGCTTCCGCCTATGGTCGTCCGCCAGACGCTGCTGCGGCGGCTTCGCGACAACCCAGAATACGCCGCGCGCTTTGCCGATGTCTTTGGCGGCGAAGAAATCAACGTGCGGCAGCTGGCAGAAGCGATCGCGGCTTTCGAACGCCAGCTTATCTTCACCGCCGCGCCCTGGGACGATTATGTGGCTGGCGATGACGCTGCGTTGAGCCAGGCGCAAAAACGCGGCGCGTTGCTGTTTTTTGGCGAAATGAAGGCGGGCATCCGATGCGCCGGCTGCCACAGGGGCGACTTGTTCACCGACCAGCGATTTCATAACCTGCTCGCGCCACAACTGGGTCCCGGCAAGGGCAATGGCGAAGGCGGCCACGATGATCTTGGCCGCGCCAATGTTAGCTTTGATTATCGCGACCAGTACCGCTTCAAAACGCCCAGCCTGCGCAATGTGTCGCTGACCAGCCCCTACCTGCACAGCGGCGCGTACCGAGAGCTGGTGGATGTCATCTGGCATCATGCCAATCCGTGGCGCGCCAATATCGCCTATACGCCGAGCCAGCACCTGCCGCCCGAGCTGCAAAATCATGTCTTGCCCTACGACTTCGACAGACAAGCGCATTCGGTGGCGAGACCGTTGCGCGCTGGACTGTCCATCAGCGAGGCGGACGCAGCCGATATGGTGCGCTTCCTGCAAGCCCTGACTGACCCCGCCGCCCAAGATCTGTCGCATATCCTGCCCAAAACCGTGCCCAGCGGCTTGCCCATAGATGCCCTGCCCTAAGCTAAGCGCCGCCATCTCCAGCGCGCAAACCCTCATGTTGCGCCGCGTAGACACAGGCGGTCGGGGAGCTGGGGGGGGGCAAAGCAACGCGCATCCAGCAGATTCGCCACTCCCTCGGGCAAGGTTTATTTGCTTCTACTGAGAAAACTGCTTATCCCGCAGCGCTTTTCCAGCGCGCGTGCACAGCATCCCATACCTCGGGATTGATCAGGTGCGGCGGGCGTTCGCCACGCAGCATTTGCAGCACCTGCTCCAGCGCGTGCACGACCAGGCGGCGTTTGCCAACCAGGGTGGCGCTGGCGATATGCGGCGTGATTACCACATTGTGCCGCCCCAGCAGCGGATTGTCTGCCAGCGGTGGTTCCGGGTCGGTCACATCCAGTCCTGCGCCGAAGAGCCGCCCCGCGTCCAACGCATCGACCAGCGCCGCCTCATCGACATGACCGCCACGCGATACATTGATGAAGAGCGCGCCCTCTTTCATCTGCGCAAACCGCTGCGCATTCATCAGCTTGCGCGTCTTGTTGTTCAGCGGCAGGTGCAGCGAGACCACATCAGATTCCCCCAGCAGCGCCTCCAGCGACTCGACGCGTTGGACACCCAGCGCCGCGAAGGAGTCGCCGCCCGCATAGGGGTCATAAGCCGCGACATGCATGCCGATGGCTCGCGCAATCCTGCCGACATGTCCACCGATGCGCCCCAAACCCACCAGCCCCAGCCGCTTGTTCTGCAATTCAAGCGCGCGATAGCCGCCCCAGACATCGGTAGGCTCGCCGCTTGCCAGCCTATGATTCAGCGCGTTTTCTACGCTTTTTAGGCGGCGCGCCACACTGAACATCAAGGCGATGGCGTGCTCGGCAGTGGAGACGGTGGGAGCGTCTGGCGCGTTGACCACGGCGATTTGGCGGGCGCTTGCCGCAGCGATATCGACCTTGTCATAGCCGATGCCCGTGCGCGCGATGATCAGCAGGCGCGGCGCGCGATCCATGCACGCGGCATCGTAGTTGTTCCCGCCAGCCATGACCGCGTCCGCCGCTTCGATATGCTGCCAACGGTCGCGCTGGTCGGCAGGGCTGATGCTCTCCGCCACATGGTCGAAGAGGGGGCGAACGTCAGTGGGCGCTGATTTTTCAAACCAGATTTTGTACATGGTCGCTTCCGTTTCTTGGCGAGTGTTTGCGCAACGGGCTAAAAATGCACATCTTCGTCAACGATTTCGCCGATATCATTCGTGGCTGCGCGGATTTGCCGGAATTCGGCGGTCAAGGCGCGGTTAAATGCCGAGATGTCGGAGCTGTGCATGACCAGATTGGCGCCCGCTTTGACCCACTCGATCTCGTGATGCGCGAAATTATGGTGGATGCCCACGCCCACATTGGCGGCTCGCGACTTGCTGATGATCTTGCGGATGGCGGCTTGAAAGTCGGGATGGTCGTACTGCTCGGGCAGACCCAGGCTGCATGACAGATCGTGCGGGCCCACCAGCACGCAGTCGACATAAGGCTGGCGCAGGATGTCATCAAGATTTTCCAGCGCCGGCACACTTTCGATATTGATGAAGAGCGCTTTGTGCGCATTGCGCCGCGCGAGATAGTCAGCCAGGTCTGGCTCGAGCTCGCTTTCGCCAGCCAGCGCCGCGCGCAGCTTCTCGCCTTTCAGCGGGGCAAGCTTGACTGCGCCACCCAGATCGATGACCTGCGCGGGCGATTCTACATAGGGCGCGATGATGCCGTGCGCGCCGCCATCCAGGGTCATCTGCGCCAGGTAGGGGTCGGGCTCGGGGATGCGCACAACGGGCGCCAGGTCGAGCGCGGCGTACAGCTGGCACAGCCATGAGATAGCGCTGCGGTCTTGCGGCGTATGCTCGGTGTCAATAAAGACCATATCCAAATCAAGGTTTTTCACCACGCGCGCCCATATCGGCGAGGGCGAATACATGGCGCTGCCATACACGCGCTGCCCGCTGCGCAGAGCCTTTATCAACTGTTGTCCATTCATGCGCATTAACCGCCTGTGTTGTGTAGATCCAGTGGCGAATGGTAGCCGCGCATAAGCGATAACGCAACCGGCGCGATGCCCTGGGGGTCGCTGCTTGCATGTCTGTGGTATAACTTTTCCGAGAAGCAAAGGACAGGTTTATGACCACTCTCATCACCGGTGGCGCTGGCTTTATCGGCAGCCATGTGGCGGAAGCTCTGCTGCGGCGCGGCGAGCCTGTGCTCGTCATCGACAATTTCAACGATTATTACGAGCCAGCCATCAAACGAGCCAATGTCGAAACCCTGCGCGAATATGATAATTTCCAGTTGGTCGAGGGCGATATCCGCGATGTTGACTTGGTGGAGGGGCTGTTTCGGTCGCGCAGCATTCGCCGCGTGGCGCACCTGGCGGCAATGGCCGGCGTCCGCGCCAGCGTATCCCAGCCGCGCCTGTACATGGATGTCAACCTGGGCGGCACATTGAATCTGCTGGAAGGCGCAAAGCTGGGCGGCTGCGAGCAATTTGTGCTGGCATCGACCTCGTCGGTCTATGGCAAAACGCGCCGATTGCCTTTCATCGAAAGCGACCGCGCCGATCGTCCGCTGGCCGCCTATCCAGCCAGCAAGCGCGCCGCCGAGATGCTCGCGCACAGCTATCACAATCTGGTCGGACTGCAGGTTACGGCGCTGCGCTTCTTCAATGTCTACGGGCCGGCGGGACGCCCCGACATGATGCCCTGGCGGTTGATGGAAGCCACCCAAAGCGGCGAGCCGATGCGCTTGTTCAATGGCGGCGACATCCAGCGCGACTGGACCTATATCACCGATACAGTGGCTGGCGTGACTGCCGCGCTGGAAAAACCGCTGGGCAGCGAAGTTATCAACCTGGGCTGTGGCGCGCCCATTTCGCTGGGCGAGTTCGTGGGCATCATCGAAGAGCTGGCTGGCGCAACGATCAACGCCGTGTCTGTGCCCACGCCATCCAGCGACCCGCCCATCACCTTTTGCGACAACAGCAAGGCGCGGCGTCTGCTCGGCTTCGCGCCGTCAGTCGACACGGGCGAGGGCCTGCGCCGAACCTGGGAATGGTATTGCGGGTATCGCGGGTTGTGATCCAGATACACCGCCGAGCCTCGCGCCAACCGCGAAGTTGGGCGCAGTGTCAATGGCAATCAAGCCCCCAGAACGAAGGAGGGGGCGTTTTTCCAGCGCCTCCGCAGCATGTAAAGCCTCTCCCCACTTTGGGTGGCGGCAAGGCAACGCGCATTCAGCCGATTTGGCGCTCCTCAGCCATTTCCCTTGTCCGCGCCGATCGGCTACACTTCCGCGTATGAATTCCGCGATCAACATCCACGAACTGCGCAGCATGGCGGAGCTTTCTGAGACTATCGGCTTGCAGAAGGCGGTCTGGCGCATGACGGATATCGAGGTGGCATCGCCACATACGCTAAAAGCCATTGCGCACACCGGCGGCTGCGTGCTGGGCGCAAGGCTTGGCGGACGGCTGGTCGGGTTCTGCACAGGGTTTGCGGCGCGGCGCGGCGAGCAGCTCTTTCTGTGGTCGCATATGGCGGCGGTGCTGCCAGATCTGCAAGGGCGAGGCATCGGGCAACAGTTGAAGCAGGCGCAGCGAGAATGGGCGCTGGAACGTGGCTATAGGGACATGGCATGGACATTCGACCCGCTGCAGAGCGGCAATGCCAATTTCAATTTCAACCGACTGGGCATTACAGCATGGCGCTACGAAGTCAATCATTATGGCGCGATGCGCGATGGCATCAACGCTGGGCTGGCCAGCGACCGTCTGGAAGCGCATTGGCAGTTGGCTGCGCCACGCCGCAATTCGCCAATTCCTGACGAGCTGACCATGCTGCTGAGCTGCGATACGAGCCGCAACTGGCGCTGCGATATTCCGGCGGCGCCTGATGCGCCTGGCTATGGCATCGAAATCCCGCTGGATATCGGCGCGTTGAAGCAGGTGGATGCCAAACAAGCGCAACAATGGCAGCTGGCGGTGCGCAGCGGTATGCTGGCGCTGCTGGCGGCGGGCTATGTGGTCAGCGGTTTCAAACGTGGCGATGGCCGCGCCTGGTATGTCCTGACACGCGCTTGATTGAGCCTAGCCCTCTTTCAGCAACTTTCCGCCTCAACAGCGGCAAGCTGGCTTCGACACGCTCGTTCACACTGAGCCTGTGCCCCTTCCCGGACGATGCAGAGAAGGGACAGGGAGATGGATAGACCCAAATGGGCGGTTACTCGGCTGTGACCAGCGTAACTTCGCCCAGCGTCTCTAGTTGCTCCTGGATTGCGCTGGCATCGCCGACCACAACGATGGTGAAGTCTTCGGGGTGAATATAGGTGTTTGCGATATCGAGAACATCCTCGGTGGAAACATCCTTGATATAGCCCAGCCACTGGCTGAGCCGAGCGAGCTCGACGCCGCGAATCTTGTAAGACGCCACCACCTCGACGAAGTCCTGATAGGTCTCGAGGCCGAAGACAAACTCGCCGACAATACCCTCGCGGGCGTCGTTGATTTCAGCGTCTGTCAGCGGCTCGGTCTGGATGCGCTCGATTTCCATGAAGACTTCTTCCAGCGCCGCCGCGATGACATCGTTGCGCACATCCGCCGTAACGACAAAGGAACCTATATCGGACGGATAGCTGAAGCCGGAGCCAATGCTGTAGGTATAGCCTTTTTCTTCGCGGATATTTTGCACCAGGCGCGAAGAAAAAGTGCCGCCCAACACATGGTTCATCACGCGCGCCGGGAAGTAATCGAGGCTGGCGCCATGAATGCCGATATTGCCCAGTCGGAAGGTCGCCTGTGTGCTGCCGGGGCGGTCCACCAGCAAGGTCCGCTGCCCGCTGTTTTCTGGCAGCGCTGGATAGCTGATGGCTTCGGCGCTGCCTTGCCAATCGGCGAAGTGCTGCTCGGCATAAGCCAGCCCGGCTTCGGTGGTGACCGCCCCGGCGATGATCAGCAGGGCATTGTCAGGCTGGCGGCGCGATTCATAGAAGGCGACAATATCCTCGCGGGTGATCGCCGCCAGCGACTCGCTGGTGTACAGATTGCCATAGCCATGATCGCCGCCATAGAGACGGTTGGCGAAGATACGGCGGGCGACAGAGCCTGACTCAGCCAAGGTGGCTTCCAGGCTGCTGATCCATTCCGCCCGCTCGCGTTCGAATTCATTTTCGGGGAAGTTGGCATTGAGAGTCATATCGGCAAGCAGATCGAAAGCTAGGTCGGCATTTTCAATCAGGGCGAATACGCCAAGCTGCAGATAATCGCTGGTGCCAACGCTGTTCAAAGCGCCGCCAACTTGCTCGATCGCGCCGGCGATGTCTTGAGCGCTTCGCGTCTCGGTGCCGCGAGAGATCAAATAGCCGGTGATGCCGGCTGTGCCGGGCAAGTCTGTCGGTTGGGCGGTTGCGCCACCGGCGAAGAAAACATCCAGCGAGATAATGGGCATATTGGGCTGCTCAATCACCACAACCTCCAACCCATTGTCCATGACGGTTTCGGTGATGGTCGGCAGGTTGAATGCGTTTGAATCCAAAGGCGGCGGCGGTTCAGCCTGCTCGATGACATAGCGGTAATCAGGCTCCATGTCGAGAGCGTCCGCAGCCGCGTACGGTTCTACCCGTGGCGGCGCTTCCGCATCGGTTTCCACCACATTGAAGACATGCCGGTCCTTCGCTTCCAGATATTGCGCAGCCACGCGCTGGATGTCCGCGCTGGTGACCGCCTCATAGCGACTGATGCCTGTGAACAGAGCCTGCGGGTCGCCAGAATAGTAGTTGGCGCTTTGAACGCTTTCTGCCAAGCCCAGCGCTGTTTCCAAGCCCAGTATGTTGCTGCTGCGGATGCCGGCGATGACCTTGTTCAGATCGTCTTGCGGAACGCCGTCGTCGATGATGTTTTGCAGTTCCTCATAGGCGGCTTCTTCAAGTTCAGCCAGATCGACACCGACATTGGCGATGAGGATGAAAGAAAAGAGGCCCGGGCCTTGGTTTTCAAAAATCCAGGCATCCGCTTGCAGCGCCTTGCCCGTATCGACCAAGCGCTTTGCCAGACGACTGGAGTCGCCGACGCTCAGCACGCTGGCAAGCACATTAAGCGCCGGGAAGTCTGCATGGACGAGCGGCGGGATCTCGTAGGCGACCAGCAGCGCCGGCAAGTTGATGAAAGGGTCTTCGATCGTGATATGCTCCGCTGCCTCTTGGTCAACCGGCACAAAGGCCGGCAGCGCGGGCGGGTCGTCTCCGCGCGGGATGGGGGCAAACAGCTCGGCGACGAGCCTGCGCGTCGTATCAAAGTCAATGTCACCGGCGACGACCAAGGTGGCGTTGTTGGGGATGTAGTAGATCCGGTGGAAATCAATGACATCCTCAATCTGCGCGCTGTTGACATCCTCAATGTTGCCGATGGCGGGTCGTTTGTATGGTTCATAGGAATAGGGCACGGTGGTCAGCGCTTTCACCGCGGTGCCATAGGGTCGATTGTCATAACTCCGTTGCAGCTCTTCGATGACAACGGCGCGCTGGTTATCGAGATTTTCCTGCGTCACATCCAGTCCGCCCATACGATCCGCTTCTATCCAAAGCGCCAGCGGCAGTTGATGAGACGGCACTGTCGCGTAGTAGGCGGTGTAGTCTTTGCCGACATAGGCATTGGACGAGCCGCCAACTGGCTCTAGCAATTGATCCAGGGTGTTGTTTGGAATATGCGGAGAGCCTTCAAACATCATGTGTTCAAAGAAATGGGCGAAGCCGCTTTTGCCCGGGGGATCGTTGGCGCTGCCCACCTTGTACCAGATATCCACCGCGACCGTCGGCGCCGTGGTATCGCGCACCAGGATTACCTCCAAGCCGTTTTCCAGCCAATACTGCTCGAGGTCAAGCGATTGTTGCGACTCAGCGAAACTGAGCCCGCTGACCAGCAGCAAGACCAAGAGCAACAACGTGCAATGTTTCATACGATTCGTCTCCTTTCGTTGCATGATCGCAGTGTAACACGAGCGGCGACATCAACGAACCGCGCCACCGGGCGATTATCACAGCGTCTCAATCGTCAACACTCGTCGACTGTTTTTTGAATGTTAGGTGAACAGGCGGCGCAACTCCAGTATAAAGCCAGGCAAGGCATCCCCGCCACTCAACGAGCCCGTCTCATCGATGAAGGCGAAGACAACAGCGCCAGTTTCGTCCCGATCGCAGACATCCACGCCGCGCCGCTCAGGGTAAACCAGCCAGACAACCCGTGTGCCGCGCCGCAGATACAGCTCGGCTTTGCGGCGCATATACGCGTAACTGTCGCCGGGCGATTTGATCTCGGCAGCCAGGTCGGGCATCTGCATGACATAGCTGCTCGTTGGCGGATTTGCTTTTGTGTCGACGCGCCGAAATGCTATGTCCGGTGCCAAGACGGTTTCGTCATCGCCCAACTCGTAATAGCCAGTTTCTATAGTAACGCGGCCAGCACCCATCTCATCAATGTAGTTACCCAGCAGTCTATTGATTACGCTCGCTAAGTACCCATGCAGCTCACCAACTGGCGACATCTCTCTCAACTCTCCTTCAACCAGTTCATAACGGCAGTCGGCGTATTCGGGCAGCCGCGCCAGCCGCCACATGTCAGCCACCGTGAATCTGCGCTGCTGGTCGATCTGCGCCGATGCGTCCATGATTGTTTCGCGCATTGCGCTATCTCCTGGTTGCTTGCGCTCGGCCCGTAGCATAACACAGGTTGGCATGAGCAAATCTGCGGCGCGCCAGTCCTGCCGCTGGGCGCTGCCCTGTCAATGTGAAGATGGTTGCGCGAGCGAGGCTACATCAGTTGAGTTTGTCGATGGTTAAGATCCAAGGATTGGTGAGCTTGCTGAGCTCCAGATAGACTATGCAGTCGTCCAGCACTTCGACCAGACTTGCCGCGCCGCGTATGGCTTGCCCGCTGGAAAAATTGTGGATCACACCATCCAGTTCTTTGCCACATCCCTTGATAGCGACACCATCTATCCTGGCGCTGCCCGCGGTGGTCATCGTTACAATATGCAAGCCTTCAGATAAAGCCAGCGGACCCAAGACCGGCTGCGCGCCCTCGCGATCGCTGAATTCGTAAACCTCGCCCGAGCAATCGTGAAAGCCCGCCAAAGCCAGGTCGATGACGTTGATCAGCGCGCTGACAGGGTTTTCATCCAGCAGGTCAAGCTGCGCCTGAATATCCGCTTGAATCTCGGCTGTGTCGCAAGCCTCTTCCGCGCCAGCCAGCGCCGTCCCCAAGAATAGACTCGCTAACAATGCGGCAATCGCGATTCGTTTCATCCCAGCCTTCCCCGCGGCCTTGTCATGCGAATCGGCGCGCCGGCAAACTTAAGAGAATGCCTATAGCACCGGCGCGCCAGCCGCCCGCGCAACAAACTGCCCGCTGCCATTCGTGCCGTGCCACTGCGCGCCATCCACCAGCTTGCGGCCACGCTGATAGACCTGCGTGGGCACACCTGTCACCACCCGGCCTTCGTAGCAGTTGTAATCGACGCGCATATGATGCGTCGCGGCGCTGATGGTGTGCTGCTTGTTTGGATCCCACACCAAAATATCAGCATCCGACCCCACAGCGATGGTGCCTTTGCGCGGATACATGCCGAAGATCTTGGCGGGATTGCTGCAGCAAAGCTCGACAAAGCGCGAAGGCGACAGCTTCCCGCTGTTCACGCCGGCATCCCACATCACCAGCATGCGGTCTTCCAAGCCTGGCATGCCATTGGGGATCTTGGCGAAGTTGCCCATCCCCAGTTCTTTGCCGGGCCGCCGGTACGACGGATCTTGCTTTTCATAGCCGACCCAGTCGGCGCCGCCCGTGCGGTCGCTCCACTCCCGCCAGGGGCCATGCCCGCCGTCGTACCAGAAATCGCAATGGTCGGTGCTGACGACCTGCAATGTGCCATCGCGCACAGCCTGCCACAGTATCCCGTGATCATGCTCGCTGCGGATGGGCGGGCTGCACACATATTTCGCGCCTTCAAAGCCGGGCAGCGCCATGTGGCCGTCCACTGTCAGGAAGAAGTATTGCACGCAGGTTTCGCCCATGACGGGATAGCCCAGCGCCCGTCCACGCCGCAGCGCATCGATAGCTGGCTCGCAGGTCATGTGCACGACATAAAGCGGACAACCGGTGATGCCCGACATGACGACAGCGCGGTTGGTGGCTTCGCCTTCGATTTCGGGTGGGCGCGATGCGGCGTGATAGACGGGGTCGGTCTTGCCAGCCGCCAGCAGCGCGGGGGTCAGCGCCGCCTCGACATCGCCATTTTCGGCATGTACCATAACGAGCATGCCATTGTCCGCCGCCACGCGCATGGTGTTGAAGAGCGTGGCATCGTCGATCTGGAAAACATTTTTGTAAGCCATGAAGAGCTTGAGGCTGGTGATGCCTTCGGCGAGCATGGCGGGGATTTCTGCCATGACATCATCATTAAGATCGGTAACCGCCATGTGAAAGCCATAGTCGATCTGGGCGATATCCCGCGATTTCTTCCACCAGGTCTCCAGCCCGTCGCGCAGACTCCCGCCAATCGGCTGGACGACGAAGTCGATGTGCGTGGTCGTGCCGCCAAAAGCCGCCGCCATATGCCCGACATCGAAGTCATCGTTGCTGATGGTGCCGCCGAAAGGCAGGTCGAGGTGGGTGTGCACATCAATGCCGCCAGGCAACAGATACTTGCCAGCGCAATCGACCAACTCGTGCTGATCGGCGCGCAGGTCTTGCCCGATAAGCGTTATGACCTCGCCCTCGACCAGCACATCGGCGCTCACTGTGTCGCTGGCGGTGATGATTGTGCCGTTTTTGAATAGTGTTCCCATCGCCCAATCCTTCTTTATCCAATAACGCGCCGCTCCAGCTTGGCGACGAACAGCCCAAAACAGATGCCCCTGCCAACCGCGCGACCCGGCTTGCGATTTCGGCCACTTTCGCCAGTCCGCTCAAATTTACTTCTGCCACCATGATATGCTCTCTATGCTGCCCACAATGGTATAGTGGCGCGTCCAGCCTGTCAAATGCCCTGGGAGTGGCATTTGCGTGGATATAGCAACCAAGCCCCCATCCCCTTGCCCCCAGAACGAGAGAAGGGGAGTTTTCCCTGCGCTTCCACAGTATGGTAGCCCCTCCCTCATTTTTTGGGGGGGGGCGCATCAGCGGGAACGCTCATCCGGTTGTTCGGATATTCTACCCAGTTTTTTCAGGGTTGCTTCAGTTTATTGCGGCGCTGCGCTCGCTTATGATTTGTCGGGCACATAGACCAGGCTGCGCAGCCCCATCGCCAGCAAAACCGCTTTGACGCGCGCCACCGCCTGGACATCATCGGCATCGCCGGTGCGGACGCAAAGCATGCGCTGGTCGGGATGCGCCTGTCCAGCGGCAGGGCGCGTCGATACCTTCGACTTGTAGCCGAGCTCGCCCGCAACAGTCGCCGCCTTGACCCTTTGCCAGGCTGTGTCGACTTCGTCCGCGCGCAGGCTGACGCGCCATTCGCCGGCATTGGCAGTCGGCGCAGGGCAATCGCCGGCGGGGCGCTTGGCTTCGATCCAATACACAGCGGCATAGTCGCTGGGCAGCGCGGCCTTGTCATGAAGCATGCGCGCGTCTTGCACCATCGTGATCAGCGCCAGGTTGATATCCGCGCTGGGCTGGGAATCGGCCATGGTCAGCTCACAAAAGACGCGCTATCGGTCTTGCTGTCGAAGCCGTAACGCCCGATCAACGGGACGAAGCGGCAGCCCAGCAAGCTGCGCCTGGTGAAGCGGTCGGTCGCGCGCGTGATAAGCATGAGTTCTTGCGCGGGCGCAGAGCCGATTGGCAAGATGAGTTGCCCGCCGAACTCACTGAGCTGGGCGCACAAGACCTGGGGCAGGCGTGGCACAGCCGCTGTCACCATGATGCGGTCAAAAGGCGCTTGGTCTGGCAGTCCCTGGCTGCCATCGCCGATATGAATATCCAGGTTGCTGTAACCCAGATCGCCAAGGCGCGCGCCCGCTGTTTCTGCCAGCCGCGCAACGCGCTCGACGCTGTAGACATAATCCGCCAAGTGACAGAGGATAGCTGTCTGATAACCGGAGCCGGTGCCGATCTCCAGCACTCTATGATGCGGCTTCAAGCGCAGGGTTTCCGTCATGAAACCGACGATGTAGGGCTGCGAAATGGTCTGGCCATCGCCGATGGGCAAGGGCTTATCGTCATAAGACTGCGGCTTGTGCTCGTCAGGCACAAACTGATGGCGCGGCATCATGCGCAAGGCATCCAGCAGGCGGCTTTCGCTTACCCCGCGCTCGACAAGCTGTTCGTCCACCATGCGGCTGCGCAGACGGGCATATTCGCGTGATGTTGGCATCTCAAGGAGTCCAGACACCTTGGAAGCATTGCCTGAACGCTAGCACAGAAATGATTCGCGGGCAAATGCAGGCGCCGCCGCTACATGTAAAGTCCACTGCGCCTAGGCGTGCGCCCAGCCCTGCCAGCTGCGCGCGCTCCAGGCGGCATACAAGGCAATCGCGCCCGCTGTCGCCACATTCAGGCTGCCTACCGCGCCGCGCATAGGCAGAGTCAGCAGCAGGTCGCAGGTATCGCGCACCAGCCGCCGCAAGCCCTCGCCCTCGCTGCCCATCACCAGCCCCAGCGACATATTGAGGTCGGTTTTGTCCAGCGGCGGAATGTTCGCGCCGACATCCAAGCCCACCAGCCAGACATCGTTTTGCTTGAGTTGTCTCATCGCCGCCACCAGATTTGGCACCTGGGCGACCTGGCTGTGCTCGACCGCGCCAGAGCTGGCATTGACCACAGCCGGCGTAACCGCCACGCTGCGCCGCTCTTGAATGACGATCCCATGCACGCCAACGGCATCGCTTACGCGGATCAACGCGCCGACATTCTGCGGGTCTTTCAGCAGGTCGAGCAGCAGGACAAACGGTTTTTCGTCACGGCGGGCCGCAGTCGCGAGGATATCTTCCAGATCGCAATAGGGATAGCCGCCAACGCGCAGCGCCATGCCCTGATGATTGCCGCCTTTTGCCAGATCGTCGAGGATGCGCCGCTGCACGCGCTGCACTGGCAGATTGATCTCGTCGGCCATCGTCAGCGCATCGCCGATAGAGCCGCGTTTGTCGGCGCGCTCGTGGATCATCAGCGAATCCAACTGGCGCCGCCGCGAACGCATCGCCTCGATCACCGCCCAATGTCCATAAAGAAATTCTGGCATGGCCCACCCTTTTTTGCGCGGGCGCGCATCAACAAGCCGCCCCTATTGCAGCTTCCACAACGTGCCATCGGCTCGGTCTTCCAGCGCGACGCCCAGCGCCAGCAACTGATCGCGGATATGGTCGCTGCGCGCATAATCACGCTGGGCGCGGGCTTGAGCGCGCATCTCCACCAGCAGCTCGATGAGCGCCGCCTCGCGTTGGCTGTCGCCGCCGCCATCAGCCGCTTCGTCGTCCAGCAGCCCCAGCACATCGCCGCCCAAAGCCTGATAAGTCGCGTTGATAGCCGCCAGCGTATCAGCGCCGATCTCGGCATCGCTGTTGAGCAGGCTGTTGACATCGCGCGTCAGGTCTTGCAGAGTCGCAATGCCGCGCGGCGAATTGAAATCGTCGTCCATCACCGCGCGGAAGTCGGCATTAGCTTTGTCCAGGCGCTCCAGAAAGCCATTGCCAGCTCCGCCGGCGGGCGCGCTGTTCAACTGCCGCAGGACCAACTGACGGGCATTCATCAACCGCTCGCAGCCAGCTTTCGCCGAGGCGAGCGCTTCTTCGCCATAGACGACCGGGCTGCTGTAATGCGAGGTCAAGATGAAGTAGCGCAGGGTTTGCGGCTTCCAGTTTTTCAGCGCGTCTTTGATTGTGATGTAGTTGCCCAGCGACTTGCTCATCTTGACGGGGATGCCTTCGTCTGGGTCAAGCACATTCAGGCTGCCGGTGAGCATCCAATAATTGGCGAAGGCTTCGTGATTGGCGCATTCGCTCTGGGCGATTTCGTTCTCGTTGTGCGGATAGATGTTGTCGATGCCGCCGCCGTGGATATCAAAGTTCGCGCCCAGATATTTCTTCGCCATTGCCGAGCATTCGATGTGCCAGCCCGGGAAGCCCTCGCCCCAGGGGCTGTTCCAGCGCAAGATATGCTCTGGATCGGCGCGTTTCCACAAGGCGAAATCGGCTGGATGCTGTTTGCCGCCGCCGATCAACTCGCGCGATTCGTCTTGCTGCTCTTCGACGCGCCGGTTCGACAGCTTGCCATAGTCCGCATCGCTGCGCACATCAAAATAGACGTTGCCATCAGCGATATAGGCATTGCCATTTGCCAGCAGAGTCTCGATCATTTCAATCTGCTCGGGCACATGGCCCGAAGCGCGCGGCGAGATATCGGGGCGCATGACACCCAGCGAGTCCATATCTTCGAAGTAGCTGCGGGTATAAGTTTCCACCACTTGCATGGGCTTGGCATTGAGCTGGGCGGCGCGCGCCAGCACGCGGTCTTCTTCATTTTCGCGCAGGTGCCCGACATCAGTGATATTCTGCACATAGAGCAGCTCATAGCCGCGCCAGCGCAGATAACGGACGACGACATCGAAGGACACATACGTCTTGGCATGCCCCAGATGCGAATGTTCATAGACAGTCGGCCCACAGACATACATGCCGACGCGACCCTCGGTAATCGGCTTGAAGGGCTGCTTCTCGCGCCCCAATACATTGAATAGCTGCAAGGTCATCGCTGACGAAATCCTGTCGATTGGCTGGCGGCACTTGGGGCATTGTAGCAGATAGTCGGGCGGCGCGGCGGGCTAGCTCATGGGCTTGGCGTATTCGGCAAAGTCATGCAGCTTGACGAAGCCCAGCGAGGCGTAGAGCGGGCCTGACGCGGCATTCATCGCCAGTGGTTGATGGCAGACATAGGCGCATTCGATGCCCCACTCGCTTTGCATGCGCCGCATCGCGTAGCTCATCAAGGCGCTGGCCAAGCCACGCCGGCGGAAGTCGCTGTGCGTGCCCACCGGTTCAAAAAGCAGTGAGCGATTCACGCTGTCATGCCAGACATTGACAAAAGCCGCAAATCGGCCATCCGGCGCTATGACCACAATCTCGCGTTCCATGTGCGGCGCTTGGAAGACGGCGGCGTAGGCTTCGGCATCCCACTTGGGTGTGAAGCTGTGGTTGTGCGCATCAGCCAGGTTTGCGGCGTCGGCGGCGTCGGCATCGTGAAATCGAAAACCGGCTGGCAGCGGCTTGTCTGGCAGCTCGGCGAGGTCGTGGCGGGCAAGCGAAATGCAGGGCTTGCTGTAGGTGTAACCGCGCTGAACGACAAAATCGGCATAGGCTCGGTCAGTTTCGCCCACCTCGACCAGCAGCTTCTTCATGGTCAGCTTGTGGCGCTGCGCCAGCTCCAGCATCTTGCCTTCGCAAAAGCGCATCGCCCCGCTGTGCAAGTCGCTGTAGAGCCAAGCCGGCGCGACTTGCAGATCAAAGATCTCCCAATTTGGCAACAAAATAGCGAAGGCGGCTAGCTCGTCCCCATGCAGCCAGCTGAAGAAGATCTCGCAGGGAGCAAACTTGTAACCGCCATTGCAGAGGCGATGTCCGACATCGCCCTTGTGAATGTAGTAGCCGAGGCCGCGCTCGCGCACCCAGCGCATCAGTGCGGCTTGCGCGCGAAACAGGTCGCCTGAGTCTCGATAAGCCTGCGCTTGAATCACCTGGTTGCCTCGTATAGAGCCGTCATGGTCGAAACTTGTTGATCCAGGCGATAATGAGCGGCGACATGGTCCCGACCGCGCCGCCCCATCTGCTCGCGCAGCGCACGATCGCCCAGCAAAGCTTGCAGGCGTTGGACGAACAACTCAGTGTCAAAGGGGTTGACAATATACCCCGTTTCGCCATCTTTGACCAGTTCTTGCGAGCCGCCAAAGCAAGTCGCTATCACAGGCCTGCCCAGGGCCATGGCTTCCAGACTGACAGTCGGGAAGGTATCAAAACAGATCGATGGAACAGCCACGACATCCGCCAATTGAAAGGCCGCGCGCAGCTCTGCCCCAGCCAGCCAGCCGCCGGCAATCATCAAGCCAAGCAAATGGCGGAAGCGCGCCGGGACCTGCGACTCGATGCTGCGCGAAGACAGCACGAGCAAGCGCGCATTCGGCATGCCCAGCCGCAGCCCGTCCAAGGCAGCCAGAAGCTGCTCGACGCCCTTTTCTCTGGTCATCCGCCCGGCGACCAAGATGACGCGCTTGTCCGCCAGGCTGTAGCGTTGCCGCAGCCGGTCCACCCATTCAGAGCTGACCGAAGTCCAAGTATTCAGGTCGATGCCGTTGGGCACGACTTGCGCGGACGGCAAGCCATTGACTGCGTAGACATCAGCCAGCGCCTGGCTGGGCACAGTGACCGCCTGCGCCTGGCGCATGGCGCGGCGAATCAGCGGGTTGCGAAATGGATTGTAGCGAAAGCGATTTTCGCGCAGGTTGCGCAGCCTCGGCAGACGATAGGCCGCTGGGATGCGCAGCCGCCCGCCATCGGGATGTATGAAATAGCGCATTTTTCCATAGACGATGGGCATACAGTCGTGCCCGCTGAAGACGACCCGGCAACCAAAGTCCCGCGCCTGCCGCACTGTATGCCAACTCAGCCAGGCATGCACATTGTGCGCATTGACAACATCGGGCTGGATGCGCGCCAGCAAGCGGCGAAAAGCCCGCGCTGTCTGTGGATTGTAAAGAGACAGCCAACTGCGCAGCCGTTCGGGATAGCGCGCGCGCAAATGATGAGTCGGGATGCCGGAACGCTGGTCGTCAAAGGAATCGCCCTCGGTGGCGGCAGCGATGTGAACCTGGTGGCTCTGCGCGCGCAAACCCAATGCGAGCCGCCAGACGACTGCCTCGGCGCCACCTCGTCCCTCCGGCGGGATGCGGTCGTTGAGCAGGAGGATCTTCATCGCTATCGGCGCAGCCTTGTGCTGGCGACTGGTCTGGCTCCTTGATTATCGTGGCGGGCAATGCGAAGGAGCAGGCGCAGGGACAACCGCCTTGCCCATCTCGCGTATAAGTCGATACACGAAACAGCAGGAGCTGCCCATGCCCAAGTCATTGCAAGATGCCGACCGCGAAGCGCGCAAAATCGTGATGAACTGGACGACCGGCGCGGCGCTCACCGGCTGGATTCCTGGCAGCGCCTTCTTCCTCACAGCCGCCGATACCGCCATGATTCACCAGGTATCTCGCGCCTACGAAGTTAATGCTTTTGATATGGACCATCTGTTGTCGACTCTTTCGGGCGCGGTGGGCAGCGCGATTGCTGGCGGCGTGATCGCAGAGGCGGCTGGTTTGATCCCACTGCTCGGCTGGGCAGTCAAAAGCGCGGCGATGGCTGCCAAAGCCAAGGTTATCGGCGATGCGGTCATTCGCTACTTCCGCGAACGCTCGGACTTGCTCGAGATGCGCGTGTTTATCCCGGTCGAAACCGACAACTTGTAGCGGCGTCTGGCAAACCAGACGCGCTTGCCCAAGACTGCGCAGGCTATGGCGCATGATGGGCAAATGGGCGACCCAGCGAATCGCCCGCTTGCCGCGTTTTTGGGGGAACAAGTTCGCTCAGCCGGCGGCGGCCATGGCCTGTTCCAGATCTTCGATGATGTCGTCGATGTGTTCGATGCCGACGCACAGGCGGATCGTCTCGGCTGAGACGCCAGCCGCCGCTTGCTCGTCTTCTGTCAGCTGGCGGTGGGTGGTCGAAGCCGGATGCGCGGCCAGCGACTTGGCATCGCCAATGTTGACCAGCCGCTTGAAGACCTTCAGCGCGTCATAGAACTTCACGCCAGCGTCAAATCCGCCCTTGATGCCGAAGGTCAACAGCGCCGAGGGGCGGCCGCCGGTATACTTCTGCGCCAGCTCATAATATGGCGAATCGTCCAAGCCCGCATAGCTGACCCACTCAACCTTGCTATGCCCTTGCAAATGCCGCGCCACAGCCAGCGCGTTGTCGGTATGCCGCTCCATGCGCAGCGAAAGCGTCTGGATGCCTTGCAGAATCAAGAAAGCGTTGAAGGGGCTGAGCGCCGAGCCCGTGTTGCGAAGCGCCACCGTGCGCGCCCGACCGATATAGGCGGCGGGACCCAGCGCGTCTGCATAGACGACGCCGTGATAACTCGGCTCTGGCTCGGTGAACTGGTAGAACTTGTCGCCATGCGCCGCCCAGTCGAAGCTGCCGCCATCGACCAGCACGCCCGCGATGGTCGTGCCCAGCCCGCCCAGGTACTTGGTGGCGGAATGCAAGACGATGTCGCAGCCATATTCCACCGGTCGGCAGAGCGCCGGGGTCGGCACAGTGTTGTCGACGATGACTGGCAGGCCGTGCGCATGCGCCATATCGGCGATGGCGGCCAAATCGGGAATATTGCCAGCGGGGTTGCCGATCGACTCGCAATAGACGGCGCGCGTATCGGCGTCAATGTGCTGAGCCAGGCTCTCGGCGCTGTCATCTTCGGCAAAGCGCACATCGATGCCCAGCTTGGGCAGCATGTGGCGGAAGAGCGTCCAGGTGCCGCCATAGAGCTGGGGCACAGTGACGATATTGTTGCCCGATTCAGCCAAATTGACGATTGCATAATGAATGGCAGCCTGCCCGCTGGCCAGCGCCAGCGCCGCCACGCCGCCTTCCATCGCCGCGACGCGCTCTTCAAGCACGGCATTGGTCGGGTTCATGATGCGCGTATAGATATTGCCCGGCACAGCCAGGTTAAACAGGTCAGCGCCGTGTTGCGCATTGTCAAATTCATAGGCGACGGTCTGATAAATCGGCACCGCCACGGCATTGGTGGTTGGCTCGCTCTGGTAGCCAGCGTGAATGGCGAGTGTTTCTTGCTTCATGCAAATCTCTCCTGGATTAATAGCAATTCATACAGCATATAGATTACTTTGCCGCATCGATTCTTACCAGTGCGCGAATGGGGGCAAGGCCAAGCCCCCATCCCCCGGCCCCTTGCCCCCAGAACGAGGGAAGGGGAGTTTTGCCTGCGCTTCCGCAGCATGGTAGCCCCTCCCTCATTGTTGGGGCAAGGGGTTTGGGGTAGAGGCAAAGCAACGCGTATCCACCAACATCACCACTCCCTGCCTTTACCCAGCGCGATGCCGCCAACGCGCTCGTGTCTGCTCGTAGGTGACGACGATCACGCCACCGATCACCAGCGCGCTGCCGGCCACCTGCGCGATCGATGGCGACTCGCCAAAGACCAGCAGCGCAATTGCCGCGCTCAGAACCACGCTGACTTGCAGCAGGATGGCCAGCGCCGTCGCCCGCAAAAATTGCAGCGCCAGATTCATGCCCAGGTGCCCCAAAACCTGCGCCAAGATCGTCACCACCAGCGTCCATAGATACGCTTCCAGCGAATAGCCGGTGACTGGCGCGCCGGTCGCCGCCACAGCCAGGCTGACACAGATTGCCGCGCTGAAGAAAACCAGAAAGCTATAGAGAAGCGGCGGGATGAGGTTGTTCAGCTGCCGCCCGATGAGCAGATAGGCGCCGAAGCAGAACGAGCCGACGAGCGCCAGCGCGCCGCCGAGCAGGGGGTCGCTGCCCGCCTGGACAGCGGTCAATCCGCCCAGCCCCACCAGCGCCACGCCCACCAAGGTGACAGCCAGGCTGACCCAAAAGCGCCGAGAAAAAGCCACGCCGAATATCAAAATCTCGGGCAGCGCGATCCACATGGGCGTCGTGCGCCGCAGCAAACTGGTCATCAGCACACTGGTGTATTCCAGCGACACAAAAAGCAGCAGCAGGTTGAGCGCCAGCCAAAAGCCAGCCAAGCTGGACAGCAAAGCCTGGCGGCGCGTGAGGCGAAGCAAGTCTGGTCGGTAGCGAGTCCACACCAGCGGCAGCAAGCCCAGCGAGACCAGCCACAGCCGCAGCAACACGATTATCAGCGAAGGGATGCCTTCACTCTGGGCGATGCGGATGGCGATGGGCGTTAGGCCGGCCGAACATACCAGCGTCAGCATGATGATGGCGCGTTTGTCACGCATTGCGGAATGCTAGCACAGCCAGAGGGCGCTGGCTACCATTGCCCGTTACTTGCCTGAGCGACTTTGTTTTCTTCTGCGCACTCCCGCAATTTGCTGCTGCTTTGCAGGCGCGCTGCGGCTCGTTATACTTAAGATGCTAAGCTAAGGATCTCTTATGCTAGAAAACGATTTCTCTGCCTTGAAGCGCGCGTTGATTGATGGTGCCAGGCAAGTATCGCGCCTGAACCTGATGCCGCTGACGCAGGGCAACTTGAGCCTGCGCGACCCAAACAGCGGGCTCATTCTCATTACGCCGCACGACTTCCCATACGACCAACTGCAGCCGGCTGATGTCGTGGTCATGAACCTGGCGGGCGATGTTGTGGCGGGCGAGCGTGAACCATCGCATGAAGCTCCGGTGCATCTAGCGGTTTATGAAAGACGCAGCGATGCCGGCGCTGTCGTGCATGCCGAGCCAGTCTACACCAATCTTTTCGGCGTCTTGCACAAAGCGATCGCGCCGCTGCATGTCAGTACGCTGATTGATGTCGGTGGCGATGTGCCGGTCATGCCGTTCGCACCCAGTGGATCGCGGGAATTTGGCTATGCCATGCTGGATGTGATGGGCGCGCGCAACGCGGTCGTCTGGGCGAATCATGGCATGCTGGCATTGGCGGACAGCCTGCGCAAAGCCATTCACTGCACAGTTATGGTAGAGATCGCCGCGCAGCTGCATCATATGGCGCTTTTGCACGGGCAACCGCAGGAAATCCCCGAGCGCTATCACGCCCGTCTGGTTGGGTAGGGGCAGGATGCTGTGAAATAGCGAGGGCGAGTTATGGAGTCGCCCGAGAAAGGAGGCGCGCGCAAGCGAAGATCGCAAGCTGACAGATCATCGCAAGCATTTCAGTTCTTTCTAAGGAGTTCCACCATGTTGCGAAGAGTCACCCTGGCGCTATTGTCGATGGTTTTGCTGCTGCCTGGATTGACCGCCACAGCACAGGATGAAGTGGTCATCCGCTTCCGCTCATGGAGTCCGGTCATCGCCACCACCGAAGCCATGATCGAAGCGTTCAACGCCGAAAATCCCAATATCCTCATCGAGCCGAACATCACGAATTATACCGAATACTTGGTCGATCTACAGACGATGGCGGCTGGCGGCGCGTTGCCTGATCTGATCGGCTTAGAGCCAGGCGCGTTGACCCAGCAGTATCGCGACCAGCTGATGCCCATGCAAGATTGCGCTGTGTCGACCTGGGGCGAAGACTGGGAAGCGCAATTCTACCCGGTCGGCATTGAGCAGGCGCGCCTGGGCAATCCCGAAGGCGACGACAACATCTATGGATTGCCGGTGCTCACCCAGACGATCAATATGTGGTACACGGTGCCCATCTTTGAAGAAGCTGGCGTCGGTCCGCCCGCTACCTACGACGAATTGCTGGAGCTGGCCGACATGTTCAATGCGCAAGGTATCGCGCCGGTGATGATTGGCGCAGGCGATGGTTGGATCCGCCGCGATGTCTATATGCAGTTGATACACAACATCGCGCCCGGCTTGATCTATCAGGCAGAAGATGGCGAAGCCAGCTTTACCGACGAACCGTTCGTCGAAGCTATGACCTGGTGGAAACGTCTTTTCGATGATGGCATCTTCCAGACGGGCGCGCTGGGCATGTCTCACTATCCCGCCGCTGTCGAGCAAATCCAGGGTGGGCGCGCCGCCATGTTTCCCATGGGCGCTTGGTGGCAGCAGCAAGCCGCCAACCCCAACCCACCGCCACTCGACCAAAACTTGCAAGGCTATGCGCCGTTTAAGTTCCCAGATGTGACGGGCATGGGCGCGCCAGAAGATTTGCTGGGCGGCATCGATGTCATGCTGGGGGTAACGCGCGCCTCGGCGAATCCCGAAGCGGCATGCAAGGTCATCACCGATTGGATCAGCGGCGCGGGCGCGCAAGCCTTGATCAATACCTACAACGATCTGCCCGCCTATATCGGTCTGCGTCCCGAGTCTTTCGGCTCTGCCAATCAAGAAGCGGTCTGGGATCTGTTTACCGAAGACTGGTTGGCGACGGTGAAGTACGCGCGCCAGTTGAAGAGCCCGGATGTCAAGCAGGCGCTGGAAGATGCCTTGTCTGGCGTGGCGGCTGGCGAGATGACGCCAGCTGAGGGCATGCAGATGGTGCAAGACGCAACTATGTAGATTTGTTGGGGCAGCCCCTCGGGGTTGCCCGCTGCTGCGCCGAGAGCGCCAATGCAGACGACTGTCTGAGCTGCTCCCACTCCCGCCCCATAGACTGACGCAGGTCAAGGCTGTGCAGCGCGCTGTTATGCCTCGCACATGGCTCATCGCCAATCAAGGGCTGCTCTTCATGGTGCCAGCGCTGATTCTCTTCGGCGTGTTTGTGATCTATCCCATTTTCTACATCTTCGCGGCCAGCCTGTACGAGTGGGATGGCATCAACCAGGCAGTCTATGTCGGCTTGCAGAATTACATCGAGATGCTGACCGATGACCGCGCCTTCCGAGTCGCCATTCGCAATTCTCTTTATTGGACAGTCTTGACCATCTTTCCGCAGATGATTTTGGGTTTTGTGCTGGCCAGCCTGTTGACCTCGGGCATCCCCTTTCAAAACGCCTTCCGCGTCATCTTTTTTATGCCAGCAATCATATCGCCGGTGGTGCTGGGCATCATCTGGCAGCGGATTTATGCGCCTTTTGGCGGATTGTTGGCCGATTTGGCTTGGGAAACCGGCGCGCGCTTCCTCATGCAGCCCTATTTGTCCGACCCGAAGATCGCCATCTTCTCCGCCATCGCTGTCAATGTCTGGCAGTGGACAGGGTTTTCCATGCTGATGTATGTGGCTGGACTGAATAGTTTGCCCCGCGAGGTATTGAGCGCCGCTGAGGTTGATGGCGCGGGGAGCCTGCAGCGAACGCGCTATATCGTCCTGCCTATGTTGCGCCATGTGCACCAGACTTTGATCCTGCTGGGCGTCATCGGCACGTTGCAAACCTTCGCGCTGGTTTATATGCTGACGAAGGGCGGACCCAACCATGCCACAGAGATGCTGCCCACCTACATCTTTCAAAAAGCCTTCACCCTGCAGGGCATGGGCTATGCCTCGGCGCTGGCGGTGGCGCTGTTGGCAATCGCCTTGAGTGCCAGCATCTTTCAGGTGCGAGTTTTGGGCTCGCGCTTCACCATCGGGGGTTGATTCATGCCTGCCCGGACAGCCAAAGCGCTCGGCTTCATCTTCGTCAGCTTGCTGGCGCTGCTGTGGCTGGTGCCGATTCTTATGATGCTGGTCGTCTCGCTGATGCCGCCCGACCAGCGCGCGCCACGTTTTGGCGGGCTGCTTATCCGTGGCGTCAGCATCCAGAATTATGTGACCGTCTTTCTGGACGCGCCCATTTTACAGCACTTCATCAACAGCCTCGCCATCACCATTCCCTCTGTCGCGCTGGTTGTGCTGATCAGCTCGCTGGCGGCATTTGCCCTGGCGCGCCTTGCATTCTTCGCGCGCGATCTGTGGTTTTATTTGCTTATCATGACACTAATGCTGCCTATCCCCACGCTGGTCGTGCCGATCTTCCAGATCAACAAGGCGCTGGGCTTGCTCGATAGTTACCTGGGTTTGATTCTTCCCTATACCGCTTTGGGCGTGCCCTTCGCCATCGTGATTTTTCGCAGCTTCTTCGCGGGTTTTCTGCGCGAGCTGGAAGAAGCGGCTATCCTGGACGGCTGCACGCCTTTCGGAATCTACTGGCGCATCATGATGCCAGTGAGTGGGCCGGCTGTGGCGGTGGTCATCATCTGGCAATTTATGACTTCATGGAATGAATTCATCCTGGCGCTGGTGACGATGAATTCAGTTGAAACCAAGCCGCTGACGCTGGTGCCGCTGGTCTACAGTGGACAATTCATGATGCGCCCGGGACCGATGTTCGCCATCCTGACGCTGATTACGTTGCCAGTCATCGTGGTGTACTATCTGATGCAGCGTTTCATGGTCAGCGGCTTGACAGCCGGCGCGGTACGGGGGTGAGGCATGAGCTTGATGGGCGTGGATGTCGGCACGACCGGCTGCAAGGTTGTGGTTTTTGACCATAGCGGGACTGTCTTGGCGCAAGCCGCCCGCGAATATCCCCTGCTCAGCCCGCAGCCCGGCTGGTACGAGCTCGACCCCGAGCAGGTCTGGGCATTCGTCTGCGACTGCCTGCGCGAGGTCAATGCCCAGCTTAAGAAAGACCCCGTGTCGGCGCTGGCGCTGTCTTCACAAGGCGAAGCGATGATCCCGATCGCGCGCGATGGCAGCGTAATGGCGAACAGCCCTGTCAGCTCCGACCGCCGCAACGCCAGCCAAACCGCGCTGCTCGAGGCGGCGCTGGGCGCAGAGCGCATCTATGCCATCACGGGCCAGCCCATGGATACGATCTACACCGTGCCCAAGGTCCTGTGGTGGCGCGACCACATGCCGCATCTGCTGGACGACAGCTGGAAGATCTTGTGTTATGTCGATTTCGTGGCTCATCGGCTGGGGGCGGAGCCGGCGATCGACTACAGCATGGCCGCGCGCACCTTGGCCTTTGATGTGCATCGCCTGGACTGGTCGGACGAGCTGCTGGCAGCGGGCGGACTGCGGCGCGAGCAGCTGGCGACCCCTGTGCCCAGCGGCACGATCATCGGCGAGATCCCGCGGCGGCTGGCGGACGACCTGGGATTCGGCGCTGCGGTGACAGTCGTGACAGGCGGGCATGATCAACCGGCTGGCGCGCTGGGGGCTGGCGTGCTGGCGCCGGGCAGAGCGATGCTGTCGATCGGCACGACGGAAGCCATGGTCGCTGTCACCGATGCGCCGCGCCCCGAGATGCTGGCTTGTCATGTGTCTTGCTATCCACATGCCGCGCCGGGCAGTTTTATCGCGCTCAGCGGCAACCAAACGGGCGGGCGGCTGCTGCGCTGGTATCGGGATGAGCTGGCGGCGGCCGAGCGCGCAGAAGCCACCAGCAGCGGGCGCGATGTCTATGATGTCATTGTCGAGCAGATCGCAGATGCGCCGGGCGATTTGCTGCTGCTGCCCTATTTTGTCGGCAGCGGCACTCTGTACAGCGACGCGACGGCGACTGGCGCGCTGCTTGGATTGAGCTTCGACAGCAAGCGCGCCGATATTGTGCGCGCCATATTGGAAGGGCTGTCTTTTGAACAAGCCCTGGGGCTGCGCAAACTGAAGGAGATCGGCGTGGAGATAAACGAATTGACGGCTGTGGGCGGCGGCGCTCGCAGTCAACGCTGGATGCAGATGAAAGCTGATATCTGCGGAATCCCGGTTTCGGCGCTGCATACATCCGAAGCAGCCAGCCTGGGCGCGGCCATGTTGGCCGGCTGGGCAACGGGCGTGTATGCGAGCCTGCATGAAGCGGCCGAACAACTTATCCGCGTGCGCAAGACATTCACCCCCCGCCAGGACCGCGCCAAACAGTATGGGCGGCAGTTGACGCGCTACACACAGCTTTACGAGGCGCTGCGCCCCCTTTACCAAGCCATGGCGCGCGACTAGCGGCCACTCTGCAAGCGCCGCTGCCTTTCTTCAATCTGCGAAAGCACATCGCTGGTTACTTCTGGGGGCTGTTTTTCTTTTTCTTGCAAGCGCGATAAATCAGGCTGTACGATGTCGGCCGCGCTGATAACCACATCGCTGTCTTTGAATTCGACTGCGCCCTCTGGGTTGCTGTCCAGCCCCTGTTTCATTTGGCGGGCTTTCGCGGCGCGGTCATCTGGCTTGGCTGGCGCGGCTGACGATTCGTCCGCTGGCTGCGACCGTCCCAGGCGACGGCGTTTGCGTTCGCGCGGCGGGGGCGCTTCGTCTTTGGCATCGGCGGGTTTCTCTGCGGGTTTGGCGGCCAGGTTGTCCACAACATCCGCTACTTTCATCGTCGTTTCGACTGTTTTCCTTGTGCGGCGAAAGCGGCTGAACAATCCGCGCGCCTGCTCTTCGACCTCGTCGGCTGTTGGCGCTGGCGCATCGCTCAATGCCCAGCGATAACCGACATAAATCCCCGCGCCGACGATCAGAAAGGGCAGCACAGTCTGGATTAACTGCACCAGGGTGCTCATCACGGCCAAGGCGGCCAGAGTCGCCAAGACGACAATGATCAGCTTGAGCGTCTTTTCTCTGTCCACCACCATGCCAGCCGCTCCTGTATCACCCGGATGCCGTCCCTGCCAGCGCGCCTCCATCGGCATGACAGCCTATACTATAGTATGCCATTTGCCGCAGGATAGGACAATGCGGCTTGTGGCGGCGCGACCATACTTCGCCCGCGCAGGCTTTTGATTGTGCTACGAAAAAGGCGGATGAAGGTCTTGAAGCGCGCTTGCCGAGGTCTAGCCACATGCCCAAGCAACCCCCTATTTCGCACGCATTTGTCCTGCCCGACCACGACTTTGACGAGTGGCTGGCTGTGCTGGGTCCGTATCTGAAAATCTTTCCGCGCGTGGCAGTGGTGCGCTCGCCAGCGGGCAACAACTTAAACCGCTTTCGCAATGTAACAGCCGTCGAAGCGCCTCTGACCTGGTGGAATGACTCGGCTTTGACGCATATTCGGCGCGTCTATCCCTCGGTGGTGATGGTCGATGTCATCGCGGCTGCTTCGCCAGCCAAGCTGCGGCCGGTTCTGCAGCGGCGCATCAAACAAACAGACCGCTATGGCGAGCGCGAAAGCGAACCCCAACATCTTTTTCACCGCTTCGTGCTGGAATGGCCCACCAGCGCGCGTCCGATGCGAGTGCTGGCACGCTTCAACGCCGATGAAGAAGCCGGCGCATTGCGCCCCAGCCTGGATGTCGCCAGCCAAGCGGGCGCTGATGTGCTCTGTGGCGCGGCGGGAACAGTCGTTTCTACAGGCGAAAAAATCCAAATTGAATCGCTGGTGGAGGGGCGGCGTTACCTCACCACCTACAGCGGCATCCAGCAGGCGCGCGCTCGCAAAGGCGCAGCGGTCGCAGCGGGGCAGCGGCTGGGCGTGGCGGCAGGCGATCGCCTGGCTTTGACTGTGCAGACGCCGCCATCGGGCGGAATCAGCCTGAGCGGGCTGGACAACCTGCTAAATCCGCGCGAATTTCTGTATGTCCCTGCGTTTCGCGTTCGGCCAACTGTCGACAACCTGAACCTGCGCGCGCTGCCCAGCCTGTATGCCAGCATCGTCAGCCGCGCCTATAGCTGGCAGCTGCTCGAGCCGCGCGAGCATCATGGCAGGGCGCTGGAAAAGATCGGCGAAAACGGCAGTTGGCTGAAGGTGCGCGCGGCCAATGGCACAGAAGGCTATGCGGCTGCCTGGTATCTGAGCGCGACTGCCCAGCACGAAGGCGCTGAGGTCTTCCCCGGCATCAACCCGGTCGGGGTCAATCTGGATATTTTTCATCCGCGCGGCAAGCCAGCCCCATCCAAACTGGGCGGGCTGGGCTGGGTGCGCTTTGGCTACAATGTGTCCAATCGACGCGGCTCAGAGGATATTCATGCCGCCTTGCAACGGTATCTGCCGCTTTTTGAGAAGTATCGCGCCGCTGGCTATCGCATCGTCGTCACCACCAGCCACCAGACTTATGGCGAAGGCAAGAATGAATTTTGGCCCTGGGAGCAGATGACAGATGCTAAATGGCAACGGCTGATTGCGCGCTTCGCCGATATGATGCACGACATTTCTGCGCAGTGGGCTGGGCGCGACCTGATCTCAGCCTGGCAGATCTGGAACGAGCCAGATTCATTGAGCGGGGTGGCGTCTGTGCCGCTGCGCGCGCGCAACTATGGCTTGATGTTCCGCGATGTCAAACGCGCCATCCGCAGCGCCGACAGCCGCGTGCAGGTCATCACAGCGGGTTTCAACAGCGGACCAGGCCGCGGCAGCGCCTATGCCCGCTCCATGCTGCGCGAGCTGCCCGCCGACACCAAACCCGACGGCTTGGCTTTTCATCCGTATGGGCGCGGCGTCAATGGCCACCCCTACTACTCCATGTTTGGGCATATTGACGAATCGATCTGGGCTTACAGCAGCGTGATGCCAGACAAGCCATTGTGGATCACCGAATGGGGCGTGCTAGATCGTGGCAGTGACAACCCGGCGCATATCGCGCGCTATGCCCTTAATTTCATTCGCTATCTCAAGCGCCAGTATCCGGGGCGCGTCGCCGTGATGATCTGGTACGCCTGGTCGCAGGGCATGCACAATGGCTATGGGCTGGTCGACCAGCATGGCCGGCCGCGCCCGCCGCTGACTCAGGAATTTTTATCGGTCTGAGGGAGCTTTGCCAATTCGCCGAATCGCTTGCGCCGCCGCCGGCTTCCGCGTTACCATTGAGTGTATCGATGACTGGCGAAAGAAGATGGCTCATGGTCAAGCGACTCGCGCTCATACTGCTCAGCCTCATTTTAATCCTCAGCGTAGCCCCACTTGCGCTTGCCGATGCCGACTGTGCCGCAAATATCTCTCACTATGCCCGCGCCGTCCAGCTGCACGATATGGGCGATTACACGCGCGCCCTGCGCCATTACAACTGCGCGCTCGCGGACGATCCCGACCATGCGATCATTCCAGTCTTGATCGAAAACCTGCGCGAAGACATCGTTAGCGCGCCCACGGCCTGGTCTGCGGAGCCGACGGGGCGCAGCAGCAGCGCGCGTACTGTCGAGGCATCTTTCGAACGCGCCGACTCGACCGATACAGCGCCCGTCCAACGCGGATTCATCATGCCCGACTGGCTGAGGCCATATGAAGTCGCGCCAGCCATCGCCCAACCCGCCCATTCGCTTTCGCAAATAACCTGGCTGGTCATCCAGCCGCCGCCGCAAGCCAGCCAGGAACTTGGTCTGGATTTTGCGGATTACATCGACTTCGCAGACTGGTTCAGCAAGCGCGGCGAATGGCAGCGAGCGGCAAAGTCGCTGGAGCGCGCTCTGGAGCTGCAGCCCTATCACGATGATTTGCGCTGCCGTCTGGGTTCGATGTATCAGGCGCTGGGCGATGACGACGCGGCGCTTGCGCAATTCGACCATGTGATTTCACGCGACCCTAGCAATATCTGCGCCAGCGAAAACCGCCGGGCACTGCATCGCGCAGCCAATGCCACTGTGCAGAAAGCCGCGCCCGCGCCCCAAGCCGCCTCGCCCGCCCAGGCAATCGTCACCCGCGCCTTGGGCTACCGGGACGCGGGGAAGCTCTTCGCCGCCGCCAACACCTTGGTCGAAGCGCTGGCTCTTGACTCGGCGCATAGTCAGGCGCGTTGCGAGCTCGCGAAGATCTTCAGCGACTGGTCGAATTATGGACGGGCTTTGCGTGAATTCGAGCGCATCCTGGATCATCAGCCGGACGATGACTGCGCAATCGCCGGCCGCCTCGACACTGTCGAAAAGCTGCTCGCTATGTATGTGCCGCTGGTGGTGGACGACTATTTCTATCACGCGCGCCAATACCTGCGCATAGAAGCATGGACCCAGGCGCTCGCTGCCCTTGAGCGTGGCTTGGCGCTCGATCCGACGCGCAGCTATATGCGCTGCGAGCTGGGCATGGTTGCTTGGCAGCTGGGCGACACCCGCTACGCCTTGGCGCAATTCGACCGCATCCTCGCGAACGACAGCCTCGACCCCTGCGCCAGCTCCAACCGTTCTGCGCTGATGCAGCGTCTGCGCACTGAGTAGGCGTAAGACTTTGGCAAGAAACTCGTTAGCCCCGCTTTAGCAATGCCGTCTAAGCTGGGCGCAATCGCTAACGAAAAGAGCATAACTTGTATGCTCTTTTTTCTTGTTCAGGAGGATTGCCATGAAGAAATGGACAGTGACCGCGCTGATCTTGCTGCTGCTGACATTTTTTGCGCAGGCGCAGCGCACGCCCGAAGAACTGTACGAAAATGAGTTCCCCGCTCCCGAATTTGCGCCCGGTCTGGATTGGATTAATGTCGACGAGCCGCTGACCATGGCTGGCTTGCAGGGCAAGATCGTCATCCTCGACTTTTGGACCTATGGCTGTGTCAACTGCCTGCATATTATCCCGGTGCTGGAGCGGATAGAGACCAAATTCGCTGATGAGGTGGTGGTCATCGGCGTGCATTCCGCCAAGTTCGAAAACGAAGGGCAGACCGAGAATCTGCGCCAGATCGTCCAGCGCTATGCGGTGCATCACCCGGTCGTCAACGACAACGAGTTCGTCATCTGGCGCAGCTATGGCGTGAATGCCTGGCCCACCGTCGCCATCATCAATCCGCGCGGCAAGCTGGTCGTCCGCCAGGCGGGCGAGATTCCATTCGAGGCTTTTGACACCTACCTCACCGGCATGATCGAGTATTTCGACGGGCTGGACGAATCGTTGATCGACCGCAGTCCCTTGCAGCTGGCTCTGGAAGGCGCGAGCGACCCCGGCACGCCGCTGCTCTTTCCGGGCAAGGTTCTGGCTGATGCCGCCAGCAGCCGTCTTTTCATCGCCGACAGCAGCCACAATCGCATCGTCATCGTCGATATGGACACGCATGAAGTGCTGGACATCATCGGCTCTGGCGCGCGTGGATTCACGGGCGGCACATTTGACGAGGCGCGCTTCGACAAGCCGCAGGGCATGGCGCTGGATGGCGACTGGCTCTATATCGCCGATGTCAACAACCATGCCATCCGTCTGGCCGATCTGGCCGCGCGCGAGGTCATGACGCTGGCTGGCAATGGCAGCATGGGCATCAGCCGCCTGCCTTTTGGGCAAGACATCTCCAATCCGCTGGGCGTCTCGCTGCGCAGCCCATGGGATGTCGAACTGGACGATGCGGGACGGCTGCACATCGCCATGGCTGGAACGCACCAGCTTTATATCTATGAGCCAGCCGCCAATCGGCTTTTCCCGTCGGTCGGCAACGGGCGCGAAGCCAATCTGAATGGCGTCAGCCTGGCAGACAGCGAGCTTGCCCAGCCCAGCGGTCTCTATTATGCCGGCGCGGGCAAGCTATACTTCGCCGACAGCGAAAGCAGCGCCATCCGCTTGGCCGACTTTGCGAATGACCTGGTCAGCGTGGTTGCCGGCACCACCGCAAACAGCCTCTTCGACTTCGGCGACATAGACGGCGCTCTGGGCGAGAATCGCTTGCAGCATGCCTTGGGCATCGAGGGCGCGCCCGATGGCACATTGTATATCGCCGATACTTACAACAGCCGCATCAAGATCATCCCGTCCGGCGAAACCGCCACGCAGACGCTGGCTGGGCTGGGCGGCAGCGGCGGATATGCCGATGGCCCCGCCAGCCAGGCAGAATTTGACGAGCCCGGCGGATTGAGCCTTGCGGAAGGCATCTTGTACATCGCCGATACCAACAACCATGTCATCCGCACGATTGACCTGGAACAAGGCGCTGTCGGCACATTGCGTTTTGCAAATCCAGAAGCGCTGGTCATTGACGCCGAGTCCTTGACCCTGCTGGGCGGGAACCAGGTCGATGATGAGCCAATCCGGCTGGACGCGCAGCAGGTCGCCGTCGGCGAGGGCGCGCTGAGCCTGCAGCTGAGCTTTGCCGACGATCTCAAGATCAATCCACTCATCGATAGCCAACTGGCGGTTATGCAAGATGGCGAGGCGCTGGCAGAGATTGTGGTGGCGCAGCGTATAACCAGCTTGCCCATCACATTTAGCGAGGCCGGAGGCAGCTTGCAAGCCGAGCTGACACTCTACTATTGCCGCGAAGGGGCAGAAGCGCTGTGTTACATCGAAAGCGCCCGCTGGGACATCGTGTATGAAACGGCGGAATCGGCAGCGCAAAGCGAGATCGTGCTGGCACGGCAGATTCATGCGCCAGCGTGATAAGCGGCGGCGCGTCCTCGCCGTCCTTCAAGCATAGCAGTGGGCGACGATGACCGTCGCCCCTGCAATCGCGCCTGAGAGCGTTCACCGCGCGCCGATCACCACGCTGCCTTCGCGCAATTCGCCGCCGCGCACGAAAGCCATCTCGACCGCCGCGCCCACTTTAAGCCGCGCCAGCGCCACTTGCAGCTCATCCATATCGGCGATAGCTTCTTTATCCAGCGCCACCAGGATATCGCCAACCAGCATGCCAGCCGCAGCAGCCGGGCTGTCCGCCGCGACCGAGACGACCAGCAAGCCCGTCGCTTGCTCCAGCGTCTCAATGAGGGCATCGGGCAACTGCGCCGCCTGCACACCCACGCCGATATACCCGCTGCGAATCTTGCCATCTGTCAAGAGCGCCGCGACCGACCTGCGCAAAGTGGATACGGGCACGGCGATGCCGATACCCCCGCCGAAACCGGATGTAAGCAGGCCGTGGACGCCGCCATCTGCGCCGAGCAGGGCTCCGCCAGAAAAACCGGGGTACATGATGAGGTCCAGTTGCAGCAGTCCATCGGCCAGCGCGAAGCCGCCCCATTCTCTCATGCGTCTTCGCCATTTGTCATGCTGCCTGTGGAGCCGCTTCCCTTTTTTCATCTGCCCCTTGGCCATTCGCCTGCGCATAGGCCGCCGGGCGGCTTGCGCTTGAATGATGCCACTGACGATGCCGGCGCTGGCGCGGATGCGACGTGGGCGCGCCACCGCCAAAGCCAGATTGCCAACGCGCAGGCTGTTGTCCGCCGCCCAATTGGCTGGAGTCAGCCCGCCTTCTACCCGCAGCAGCGCCAGGTCGTTGCGCGGGTCACGCCCGACCAGACGGGCATCCTGCCGATCGCCATTGGCAGAGCCGATTGTAATATCCTCGTCGTTTTCCACGACATGATGCGCGGTTACGACCAGGTCTTCTGCCCAGGCGATGCCAGTGGCTGGCAGCCGACGCCGCGCATCCACCTGCTGCACGCTGTCGGCAGCGTTCGCCACCAGTTCAGCCAGGTCGGCTGACAGGGTCTTCAGCGCTTCTGTCATCCGTTTCCTCCTTTTGCTTATGTTTGTCTTGCTCTTTATTCTGCCCCGACTAGCCGCGTCAGCGCATCGCGCCAATGGCGAGCGCTGCCTGTCCATTTGGGCAGGTCGCGGCGCGCATTCGACCGTCGCGCCAGCCCGCCGCTGTGCTAGAATGGCGTTCTTTGCGATAGTCGAAACGAGCGGTTGTGAGCCTGATTCAACTGGCGGCGCTGTTGCTGCTGGGCGCGGTTTGGGGCGCGTCTTACATTTTCATCCGCATCGCGGTCGAGCCATTGGGGCCGCTCTTCTTGATGTTTGCGCGTGTTTTTCTAAGCGGGCTGATTATAGTGGCCTACGCGCGTCTGCGCCGTGTGCGGATGAATATCCGCGGGCATTGGCGGCAATTTTTGCTGCTGGGCTTGTTGGGCTCTGCCTTGCCATTTTCGCTGATCGGCTGGGCAGAGCTGACGGTGACGGCGTCGATGGCGGCTATCTTGATGTCGACCACGCCGCTGTTCACCACCTTTGTCGCGGCGATCGGCTTGGGCGAGCGACTGACGGCTGCCAAGCTGCTGGGCGCGCTGCTGGGCGTCATCGGCGTTGCGATCACGGTGGGTGGCGGAGACATGGAGCTGACGCCCAATGTCATCATGGCGACATTGGCGCTGCTGACGGCGACCTTAAGCTATGCCTGTGGCGGCGTCTTCGCCAAGCGCGCCTTTATTGGCTTGAACAACCTGTCGATGTCTTGCGGGCAGCTGCTGGGGGCGTCATTTGTGCTTGCGCCGCTGTCTATGCTGAACCTGCCCAGCCACAGCATACCCGAAGCAGCTGTCTGGGCAGTGCTTGCGCTGGTGGTCCTCTGCACAGCTTTCGCCTATCAGTTGTATTATTACTTGCTCATACACGCGGGGCCTCTAAACGCGCTGACCGTCACCTTGCTGGTGCCGGTGTTTGGCGTGATTTGGGGCGCGCTGCTGCTGGGGGAAACAATCAGCCCGGGCATGCTGGCCGGGCTGGTCCTTGTGCTTTGCAGTGTGGGGCTGGTGACGGGGATGATCTCGCCACGCCGGCGAAATCTGCGCGGGGCACAGCCTGCCTGAGCCAGGCAAACCGCGCCGCGAGCTCACATATTCAGCGCATCGTAGCCTGGACCCTTCGTGAAGAAGTCGTAATTGGGCTGGATATCCGGTGTCAAGTCGATCATGTCGCCTTCTTCGTGCTCGATGATGACCTTGACGTCATGCGGGAGACGTTCCTGCCCCTCCATCATCTCGTATTCGGTCGGCACTTCTTCTTCGACGAAGATGGCCTCGAATGGGCATTCGGGGATGCACGCGCCACAGTCGATGCAGGTATCCGGGTCAATGTAGAACCAGGGCCACTCGTTTTCGGGCTTGCCGCCAATGATGCACTCGACCGGGCAAACTTCAACACAAGCGCCATCGCGCAGGCACAAGCTGGTGATGATATGCGTCATACTGAGCTTCTCCTTGCTCGTTTCATCAGGCTGGGGAGTCAGCGCCGATTTCGAGCGGCTTTGCTTCGACTTTTCCTTATGCTAACGCAGAATACGGCGCGTTGCCAGCATGTTTATCGCAGCTTGCCCGCCAAATTCAAGGGTGATTCGCCGCGCCAGTTTCGTTACAATTCGCTGCAGCCTCGGCTCCAGTAGCTCAGGGGACAGAGCATTGGTTTCCTAAACCAAGTGTCGCAGGTTCGAATCCTGCCTGGAGCGTTAGAAGTCGACTGTCATGGCTTTCGCCGCGATATTTGCCTGCGCGGCCGCGGCGAAGTCTTCTATGTCCAACGCGCCGACATCTTCGTCGCCCCGCAGCCGTACGCTCACAGTCCGCGCGGCCACATCGCGGTCGCCCACGATGAGCAGCCAGGGCACCAGCATAGCGCGGCGCTGGCGAATCTTGGAGCGCATGTTGCGGTCGGTGGTATCGGCATGCGCGCGCATGCCACACGCTTTCAGCCGGGCGGTTACCTCCAGCGCATAATCGTTGTGCGACTCGCGGATGGGGATGACGACAGCTTGCAACGGCGCCAGCCAAGGCGGAAAGGCGCCGGCGAAGTGCTCGATGAGGATGCCGATGAATCGCTCCAGACTGCCGAAGGGGGCGCGGTGGATCATGACCGGGCGCTTGCGTGTGTTGTCGCTGTCGACATAGTCCAGGTCGAAGCGATGGGGCAGGTTGTAGTCGACCTGCACTGTGCCCAACTGCCATTCGCGCTTCAATACATCGCGCACGATAAAATCCAGCTTGGGTCCATAAAAAGCGGCTTCGCCCGGCTCAATATGATAGGCCAGGTTCAGTTGGTCGCAGGCGCGGACAATGGCGGCGGTGGCGGCTTCCCACATATCCGCGTCGCCCACATATTTGTCGCTGGCTGGGTCGCGCGTGCCGACTCGGGCGCGAAAGTCGGTCATGCCCAGCGTGCCAAAGACTTCTTGAATCAGGCGCACAACATCTATGAATTCGTCCAGCAGCTGATCGGGGCGCACGAAGAGATGGGCATCGTCGACCGTGAAGCCGCGCGCGCGAGTCAATCCGCGCAGCTCGCCCGATTGTTCATAGCGATAGACAGCGCCAAATTCAGCATACCGCAGCGGCAAATCACGATAAGAGCGGGGTTGGCTGGCGTAGATGCGGCAGTGGTGCGGGCAGTTCATGGGCCGCAGCAAGAATTCGTCGCCATCCACATCGATGGGACTGTACTGGCTGTCGGCATAATAGGGATAATGCCCAGAGGTCTTGTAGAGTTGAATGTTGCCCAGGTGCGGCGTGATGATGGGCAGGTAGCCGCGCTCGACCTGGGTATCGCGCAGCCAACGCTCGAGCGTATCGCGCAGAGTCGCGCCAGCCGGCAGCCACAGCGGCAGCCCCTTGCCCACCATGGAGTCGATGATGAACAGCCCGAGCTTTTCGCCCAAGACGCGGTGGTCGCGCTTGGCGGCTTCTGCGAGTTGCGCGCGGTGCTCAGCCAATTCAGCGGGGGTGCGCCAGGCTGTGCCATAAATGCGCGTCAGCTGCTGGCGTTTTTCGTCGCCCCGCCAATAGGCGCCCGCCGGCGGCCGCAGCGATATGCTGACTGCTTTGGGGTCGATATCGGCGGTGCTCGCCACATGTGGCCCACGGCACAGGTCGGTAAAGCCGCGCTGCGTGTAGATGGTTAGTTGGGCGGCATTGTCATCCGCCAGCAGATCGTCGATCAGCTCCAGCTTGTAGGGCTGGTCGCGGAAAAGTTCGCGCGCTGTGTCTGGCGCGACTTCACGACATTGGAATTCGTGCGCTCCCGCCAAGATCTTGCGCATGCGCCGCTCGACCCACTTGACATCGTCGGCGCTGATCGGCTGCGGCAGGTCGAAGTCGTAATAGAACCCGTCTTCGATGGGCGGGCCAATGGCGGTCTTGGCAGCGGGGAAACGCTCAAGCATCGCCTCGGCCAACACATGGGCGGCTGAATGACGAATCTTGTACAACTGGTTGTCTTCATAGCGCTCGTCGGACATGCGAACATCTCGCTGGCTGCAGGGCATTTGCCGCTATTGTAAACAACATATCGCCAGTGTGCAGGGGAAAACCGCGCCGTCAGCCGCTGAGCACCAGCACCTCGTCAATGACAGCTTGGGCGATTTCCTGGGTGGCGAATTGCTTTTGGTCGGCTGGCTCGTCGTGGGTGACGCGCGTGAACAGGCTCTCGAAGACATCTTGCGCGACCAGGTTGTCGATGGTGCCTTCGATGATTTCCAAGCGCAGCTGCTCGACGATGATATGCGGCGTGTCCAGCACGGCATAGCGCACCGGCGGCGTCTCGGGGATGGAATCGGTGGCCAGCCATGTCACCTGCAACTGGCGATGAATATAGTCGACAGTGGCGAAGAGCGCGGTATAGACCGTGCCGTCTTCCATGCGCACAAGCACATCGCAGGCGTCACCGTCTTCGAGCGGTTCGCAAAAGACTGCGTCGGGCACAATCATGATCTTTTCAGTGGCGTCGTCTGGCATGATTTTATCCCGTCTCAACAAGGCTGTTTTCATCGTGAAGGCAAGGCTGCGCGTATATGATTCAGCATAGCACACTGCGGCGGACGCTGGCAAATTATTTGATAAGGTCGCGGCGGTTTGCCTATATGATTCTGACGCGGCTGGCATACGATAAACTAGCAGAATACCCAGCGAGGCAGCGACCATGTCTGAAAGCCAGCACGACCATCCCCTGTATCAGCAGCGCTCGCAGCAGCCGCAGCCCGCAACGCCGCGCAAAGCGCCACCCCAGCCGCGCGGGGAAGGACCGCTGCTGACCTATCTGCTGGTTGGCCTGCTGGTTGCGATTTATCTGGCGGGCGAGCTGCTGCCCGAGTTGGGCGCGCAGCTGCTGGTAGGCGGCGCGCTGATCCCCGCTGCTGTCATAGACGGCGGACAAGTGTATCGCTTGTTCACCGCCATGTTTTTGCACGCCAGCCCGGGGCACATCTTTTTCAACGCCTATGCCCTGTATATGTTCGGCAGCGGGATGGAAACGCTCTTTGGGCGGGCGCGGCTGCTGCTGATTTATTTGCTGGGCGGCTTGAGCGGCTCGCTGCTGAGCCTGGCGCTGGGCGGACAGGGCGGCTCGTGGTCGGTGGGCGCGTCGGGCGCGGTCTTCGCCCTGTTTACGGCGCAGGCGCTGCACTTGCACCAGCATCGCGCCCTGTATGTGGACGTGCGCGGCAAGCTGCGGCACATGCTTTTCATCATCGGCATCAACCTGGTCATCGGCTTCATGCCCGGCTCGCGCATCGACAACTGGGGGCATATCGGCGGCATGCTGGGCGGGCTGCTGCTGGCTTGGCGGGTTGCGCCGCGCTTTCCGCCAATAGCGCTGCCCATGCGCTCGCTGCGAGACCTGGCGCGCACCGATACGAACCCGCTGGGTTTGCAAGCGCCGTTCGTCGCGCTGTACTGCGGCGGACTAATCGCTCTCAGCGCGCTGGTCATCTTGGTTCGCGCTGGCTGATTGCGCTATCTGATGGCGCAACAGGGCGATTTGCTGCGCCGCTTCCTTGTTTTCGCGCGTCAGCCGCGTGACGATCATGGAAAAGTGCAGTTGAATGAATAGCAGGAAGAGCAGCGCCAACAAAAAGAGCAGGTTGGTCGGGTCGAAGATGTTAAGCGCCGCCGCCAATTGATGCAGCAGGTCGCGCCAGATGCCCAGCAGCAGCATCGCCGCGGCTGTGCCCAGCCACAGCAATGAATACTCCTCGCTCAGGTGCCGCCGCCGAACCAGCTCCAGCACGACCAGCAGCGCCGCCAGCGCCGCGCCCACAGTGAAAATCATTGAGCGGTCGATCATGGTTTCCGTCCCTCGCCTCCCCCGCGTCCACCCAAACTGTAGCGCATAATCGCCGAGATGCCGCCAGCCATGATGGGCAGAATCGCCGCCAGCGCGCATTCACCCTCGCGCGCGCCTGGCCTCGGCTTGTACTATGACAGCTTGTCGATCTCGCTTGCAGGGCGTATGCCACACTTGCCGCAGCCTATCATCCACCTCTGTGGCCCAGCTGATGCGCCGCCGCTGCATCTGATGCCAGCCAACGGCTTTCCGCCCCAGTGCTATTTGCCGCTGCTGCGCCGGCTACCGGGTTATCGCGCCTTCTGCCTGCCGCCGCGCGCCTTGTGGGGCGACCAAGCTGCGCCTGATGATTACCGCGGCTGGGACGAAGCAGCCGATGATCTGCTGGCTGGTTTGGAGGCGCACACTGGACATGGCGGCGTGGCGGTCGGGCATTCGCTGGGCGGCATCGTGTCTATGCTGGCGCTGATGAAGCAGCCCGGGCGTTTCCGCGCCTTGATTATGCTGGACCCCGTCCTGCTGCCTCGGACAACGCTGCGCGCCTTCGCCCGCGCCTGGCAAGACGGCAGCATCGAGCAATTTCCACTGGTGCAGGGCGCGCGCCGCCGCCGCCGCAAGTTTGACAGCCAAGCCGAGGCATTTTGTCGGTTTCGCAAAAAGCCGATCTTCGCGGACTGGACAGACGAAGCGCTGTGGCTCTATGTCCGGCAAGGCACAAAAGCGAGCGCGGACGGATGCGGCATTGAGCTGGTTTGGAGCGCAGATTGGGAAGCGCATTATTTTGCCACGGTATATCGGCGCGTCTGGCAGGATCTGCCTGGGCTGAATGGCCTCGCGCCCATGCTTTTGGTGCGCGCGCGGGGCAGCGACACCTTCCCCGACTCCGTGCTTGGGCAGGCGCGAAGCATGCTGCCTGCCGCCGATTTCATCACCCTCGACGATCAGGGGCATCTCTTTCCACTGGCAGCGCCCGAATTGACCGCGCGGGTCATTGCGAGGTGGCTGGAGAAATGCCGGGAGTGGTGATTTTGGTGGGTACGCGTTGCTTTACCCCCACCCCCAAAAAATGAGGAGGGGGCTAACGTCCTGCGGAAGCGCGGGAAAACCTCCCTTTTCCTCGGTCTGGGGGCTGGGTGCCCCTCCCCCCGCATCTACCTCTCCCCA
>JAPOSR010000044.1 GCA_026709625.1 Chloroflexota bacterium | reverse complement strand
GGTGCGCATGAAGCAAAAAAAAGCGGTCCCGAGGTGGGCGGTCCCGACGATCGTGCGGGTGAAAACCCAGCTTTCTAGTTCTCTACCCTATTGTGTATGTCTCGGCGGGTTGCCTGTATCGTCGTGGCGCGAGGGCGTAGAATTGGTCCCACAATGCGCCCTCTTGCTCATTCGATACAGCGCCAGTATACTCTAAGACTATACAATAGCCACTCCCGGTTGCGATTAGGAATGTGGCTGACGACCTGAATCGAGTATACTCCACTTTCCGATAAACACGTATAAAGGAAGCCTCATGAAACGTCTCATGCTGCTAGTGCTATTGTGTTTGCTCATCGCGCCTGCGACATCCATCGCGCAGAAGCTGCCTGCGCCTGAGATTCACTATATGTCCGCCTCGGCGCAAGGGCACGAAGAGGATCGCGAATACCATGGCTGGTGCATTCAATTTCACGCGAGCCCGATTGTGCATGATGCCGGCTATAGAATCAGAATGCACCGCGAAACTAAAAACGGCAAGCAAAAGAAAGTAAAGCTGACCGATTACGCCCGAAGCATCGTCGATGGGACAGCGGACAAAGGTATGCAATACTACTTCCCCGATAAGCAACGCGGCTGGATTGACATGCCGATACCGGTTGTCAATCTTGGCAATGGCGAGGTTCACGTTGCTTATATCTGCGGTTTTGCGCCGAATCAGACAGTCGTTTTTCGGATGGCGATCGGCAAAGACAGGCGCATCAGCCAACTGACCCGCAAGGTAAAAGTAGCCTTGCCAGGGTATCCCAGTGGCTATGAACACTTCGATAAACGATTCTCGTGGCCAGCGACCACCAGCGACGGGGTTTAAATCCTCCTCCCTGTGCCCCCAATATCGCTAAGCGCTCGCTTCCCTTGGTCTGTCGCGGCCGGCCAAGGGCTTGAAGTAGCGGGCCTGCGCGGCTAGACTCGCTGTATGCCCTCGCTTCGCCGCATCTTTCGCTTCATGCGCCCGTATGGCTGGTATCTTTTCTTTGGTTTCTGGGCGACTGTGCTGCCGGTTGTCATGGAATTGAGCGTGCCGCGCCTGCTGCAATTCATCATTGACGAAGGCATCCGCCCTCGCGAAATGGACATGATTTTGCTGGGCGCGTTTTGGATGTTCGTGGCGGCTGTCATCGGCGCATTGAGCACCTTGGGGCAGGGCTGGTGCCGGGCGGTGGTCTCGCAGGGCTTGGCATTTGATATTCGCCACGCCGTCTTTCGGCATATTCAGTCGCTGTCTTTCGCCAACCTCGACCAAATGCAGACCGGGCGATTGATGACGCGTGTTTCCAGCGATGTCGATGTCGTGCGCATGTTTTCCAGCGCGGGCTTGGCGCTGCTGCTGCGCGTGCTGCTGATGATTGTTGGCAGCATCTGTATGCTCTTGCTCACCGATTGGCAGTTGTCGTTGATTATGTTCGCGGTGGCGGGCTTGTCGGCGCTTTTTATTCGCTATCTGATGCTGCGGGCGACGTGGCTGTTTGGGGCGGTGCAGCAGAAACTGGGCGCGCTGAATACGCTGGTTCAAGAAAATCTAGCCGGCATCCAGGTGGTCAAGGCTTTCGTGCGCAGCCGCTTCGAGACCGAGCGCTTCGCCGCCAGCAACAGCGATTATCGCGAGCGCAACATCGAGGTGGGCGTGCTCATGGCGGTGGCGATGCCTGTGCTGCAAGCGCTGACCAGTGTGGGCACGGTGGCGGCGCTGTGGTTTGGCGGCTTGTCGGTGCTGGGCGACCGCCTGACGATCGGCGAGTTGATCGCGTTCAACAATTATATGATGATCGGTATGAGCCCACTGCTGTTTTTGGGCAACCTGCTAATGATGGCGGCGCGCGCAGAAGCCTCTGCCGAGCGCGTGATGGAAGTGCTGGATACGCCACCGCGCCTGCAAGCCTCCGCTCGTCCACACCGCGCCGAGCGGATCCGCGGGCTGGTGACCTTCGACAATGTGTCCTTTCATTACAGCCGGCGCGCAGCCGAATCGGCGAATGGCGCGCGGCCCGTCAGCGGCGATGATGTGCTGCAGGGCATCAGCTTCACCGCGCAGCCGGGGCAACAGATCGCGCTGCTGGGGGCGACGGGCGCTGGCAAGAGCACATTGGTGAACCTGATCCCGCGATTTTATGATGCCAATAGCGGCGCAGTGCTGGTGGATGGGGTGAATGTGCGCGAATGGGATGCGCAAGCGCTGCGCGGACAGGTCGGCATGGCGCTGCAAGAGACAATTTTGTTCAGCGGCAGCGTGCGCGAGAATATCGCTTATGGCGCGCCAGCATCAACGCTGTCCGATGTGGTCGCGGCGGCGCAGGCGGCACAGGCTCATGACTTTATCACACAGATGCCCCAAGGCTATGACAGCGCGGTCGAAGCGGGCGGCGCAAACCTCAGTGGTGGCCAAAAACAGCGCATCGCCATCGCCCGCGCCCTGTTGATTAAGCCAGGCATCTTGGTCTTTGACGACAGCACCAGCGCGGTTGATATGGAAACGGAATACAAGATTCAAGCCGCGTTGGCGCAGCTCGCAGCCACCCGCACGACGTTCATCATTGCGCAGCGCATCACCAGTGTCCTCGGCGCAGACCAGATTTTCGTGCTGGACAAGGGGCGCATCGCCGAACGCGGCACGCATCATCAACTGCTGGAAACTGGCTCCATATACCGCGAGATTTATGAGTCGCAGCTGGGCGATGCCAGCAAAATCTAACCGCGCGAAGTCGCTCAAGAATGGAATCCGCCACGGTCGCAAACAGGAAAAAATCGCAGTGCCCTCGCATAACTCGTTGTACTCGGCGCCAATGATCTGCAGAATCGCAATGTCTATGGCGGTTAAATCATGACCAATGCTTCCGCAAACCGCCCGCGCTTTGTCGGTGGGAGTGGCGGGCGTCCCACGGGCGAAAAAGCCAGAGACCGCCGCGGCACATTACGGCGACTGGCGGATTACTTGCAGCCTTATCATGCGCGGCTGCTGCTGGTGGCGGCGCTGGTTGTGGTGGCGACAGCCCTGGGGCTGGCTGGTCCGGCGCTGCTGGGGCGGGCGATAGACGTCTATGTCCTGCACGACGATGTCGAGGGGCTGGCGCTGATGGTGGCGCTGATGACGGCGGTGTATGTGCTGCAGGGCATGTTCACGGCTGCGCACGGCATCATCATGACCCGCGTCGGGCAGCACTTTGTCGCGGATATTCGCGCGGCTTTGTTCCGGCATTTTCAAGCGCTTTCTATGGACTATCACGATCGGCATCGCGTGGGCGATCTGATGAGCCGCATAGCCAATGACAGCGAGACCATCAACCAGATCTTGTCCAATGGATTGATTCAATTCACGACCAACATTTTGTCGCTGGGTGGGATCATGGTGGCGATGCTGCTGATGAACCTGCCACTGGCGGCTGGCACGTTGATCATCTTGCCGGTCATGCTCTACATCACCAAGCTGGTGACCGAGCGAACGCGCCGGGCTTTCCGCGGCATGCAAAAGAATCTGGGCTGGTTGAACGCGGTGATGGAAGAAAACATCACGGGCATCCGCGCTGTGCAAGCCTATGCCCAGGAAGGGGCGGCCATCGCCCAATTCCAGCGCGCCAGCCTGGCTTATCGCAAGGTCGGCATCCGCGCCGATTTCATCACGGCTGCATTGGGGCCGATGTTCACCACCATGATGATCTTGACTGTGGCGGCGACGGCGTTGCTGGGTGGCTGGCTGGCGCTGCAAGATGCTGTGTCGGTGGGCATAATCGCGGCATTTGTCGTCTATATCATGAATTTCTTCCGCCCGATGCGCGGCATCGCCATGGTGTACAACCAGTTGCAGGCGGCGCTGGCTGGCGCAGAGCGGATATTCGCCGTGCTGGATGAAACACCGAGCGTCGTTGATGCGCCCGATGCCTTGCCGCTGCGGGATATTCGCGGCGCGGTGCGCTTCGCTTCGGTCAGCTTTGCCTATCAGCCGGGCGAATGGGTGCTGCGCGATATCAGCCTGGATGTGCAGCCTGGACAGACGATCGCCCTGGTGGGGCCGACCGGCGCGGGCAAGACGACCATCATCAGCCTGTTGAGCCGCTTTTATGATGCCAGCGCTGGCAGCATTTGCATCGATGGCGCAGACATCCGCAATTTGACGCAAGATTCCATCCGCGCCCAGCTGGGCATCGTCCTGCAAGACACTTTTTTGTTCAGCGGCACGGTGATGGAAAATATACGATATGGGCGGCTGGGTGCGACAGACGCTGAAGTGATCAAGGCGGCGCGCTTGGCCAATGCCGATAGCTTCATTCGCCTGCTGCCGCGCGATTATCAGACGCGGGTATCGGAAAAAGGCCACAATTTCAGCCAGGGGCAGCGGCAGTTGCTGGCGATCGCGCGGGCGATCTTGGCCGACCCGCGCATATTGATCCTGGACGAAGCGACCAGCAGCGTCGATACGCGCACCGAGATCCACATTCAGCAAGCGCTGCTGCGCCTGCTCGAAGGGCGGACAGCTTTCGTCATCGCCCATCGTTTAAGCACAATCCGCAATGCCGATCAGGTGCTTGTCATCAACGACCAGCGCATCATCGAACGCGGCAGGCATGACCAACTGCTGGCGATGGGCGGCTTCTATGCGCAGTTGTATCGAAGCCAGTACGCGCGCCTGGGCGAGCTGGCGACAGGCTGAAAAAAATCAGCCTTTCAACGCGCCGACTGTGACGCCTTTTTGAATCTGATTCTGGAAGACCACATAAACTGCCAAAGTGGGGATCATGATAATCGTGACTGCCGCGAACAAAGCCGACCAGTCGCTCTTGTAGTATTGCTGATGCAGCATGAACGACAAACCCTGTGGCAAGACATAATTCTCGCGCTCGGTCATCAGCACCAAGGGCAGGATGAATTGATTCCACATGCCTAGGAAATTGAAAATCGCCATAGCCACCAAGCCCGGTTGTGCCAGCGGCAGCATCACGCGGAAGAAGACGACATACTCGTTCGCCCCGTCGATCAGCGCGGCTTCGTGCAATTCCGAAGGCAGAGTCTTGAAGAAGCCAGTCAAGAAAAAGATGGTAAAAGGCAGCGAATAGGCGGTGTAGACCAGGATCAAGCCCAGAAATGTGTTGAGCAGCTGCAAGTCTTTCGCCAAGAAGAACAGCGGCACCAGCGCCATGAATATGGGAAAGAGCATGCCAGCCATGAACAAAAAGAAGAGCGCGCGATTGCCAAAAAACCGGAAGCGCGCCAGGACATAGGATGTCATAGAAGACAGCGCCAATGTCAAGATGAGGCTGGGCACAACCACCTTCATGCTGTTTATAAAGTACTGTCCGACATGGACGGTGACCCAGGCGCGCTCGAAATTTTGCCATTGCATCTCGCTTGGCAATGACCAAGGGTCGAAAAAGATTTCCTGGTCGGTTTTGAACGAGCTATAGAGCAGCCAGACCATCGGCAAGATGACCAGCAGCGCCCAGAAAACGAGGCTGAAGTTCAGGAGCGACTGCGTTGTCCATCGGCTCAGGCGGTTCGCGCTGAAATCTTCTGGCGCGGCATCCGCTTGTTTGAGCTTGTTCATCATCAGTACTCCAGTGTTTCTCGGCGGGTGGCGCGCATCGTCAGGACAGAAAGCGCAAATGCCAGCAAGAACATGGCGACAGCGACAGCGGTGGCATAACCAAATTTGCCGCTGAGAAAGGCGCGCTCGTAGACATAGGTGGAAAGCACATCGGTCGAGCGGTTGGGCCCGCCCTGAGTCATCGTCTGTGTGATGGCGAACATATTGGTCGCGCCGATCGCCAAGAATACCAGCGCCGTGCGGATCGTATCCCAGAGCAGCGGCAGGGTGATATGCCAGAAGAGATGCCAGCGCGAGGCGCCGTCGATGGTCGCGGCTTCATAATAGGAAACCGGGATCGATTCCATGCCGGCGATGAAGAGCACGACATAAAAGCCGACCGCCTGCCAAACAACCACAGCGCCAACCGCCAGCAAAGCCAGATCGGGATTGCCCAGCCAGGCTATCGGCTCGGCCGCGCCCAAAAGGCCGGCGATGCTGCTCAATATGCCGATGGTGGGATGATAGATGAAGCTCCACAAAACGCCGATGGCGACCAACGACATCACTTGCGGAAAGAAGAAGGTGATGCGGTAGAACCTGCGGAAGCGCGCCTTGCCATGGGTGAGCAAGAAAGCCAGATACAAAGCGATGATGATGGTGATGGCGGGGATGCTGACCAAATAGATCAAATTGTGGCTTAGCGCATTCCAGAATAGCGAGTCGCCCAGCAGTTTTTCGAAATTCGCCAGCCCGATAAACGTCGGCCTCGGGGTTAGCCCGCGCCATTTCGTCAGGCTGAAGTACATGGCTTGGCCATAGGGATAGACGACGAAAACCAAGAATAGCAGCAGCGATGGCAGCGTAAACGGAATGATGATGTGGTATTTTTTCTTCTTGAACACGGCCCAGGCCGCGCTTGCGTTGTTGGTCATAAGTCAGTTCATCCACTTTTCCAAAGTGGCGAACAAGAGGCTGTTCCACGCGGGCGCAGCCTCCTGTTTGCCGCGTCCCAAAGATTGGGAGGGGCGCGAAATCGACTTAGGCGCGCGTGTACTTCGGAATGTCGCTGTCGGCTTTCACGGCATCGGCGCTGGCTTGCACTGTCTCGGCGAACTGCTCTGGCGTAATCCGCCCCGTCATCAACTCGCCCGTGGAATTGTTGACTTGTGTGCGCAGGTCGCTGTACCAGCCTCCATAAAGAACATTGAAGCCGCCATTGGCCGCCTCGACCGCTTGCAGCGCAGATGTCAGCGCCCCACTGAGTTCGACGCTTTCGCTGCCGCCAAAGACGGGCATGATGGCGCTGATCTCTTTGGCGAAGAACCCCGCGTTGGCTTTGGACAGCATACAGCGCATAAACTCCATGCCGCCGACCACATTCGCCGCGTTCTTGGGCACGATATAAGGCTCGCCGGGCCAAGCCCCCAGGCTGTCATAGGTGGATTCGTCTGGACCTGGCAGCGGCTTGATGACCATGTTGAAGCCATCGGGCGTGAGCTCGCGCATTTCGTTTTCCAGCCAGGTGCCGCAGGGAATGAATGCCGCATTGCCTTGCAGCCACTCCGCCTGCGATTCAGTGTGGGTCAAGCCTTCGGTGCCGGGCAGGATGTAGTCGTTTTCGACCAGTTGGTACATCATGTTGAGCGCTTGCAGCACTGCGTCGCTCTGCCAAACGCCATCCACCAGGTTGTCCAGGTCATAAATCGTCTGGATGCCGCCTGTTTTGTGAATCAGATGATGCAGACAGCCGAAGACCATGTAGCCCGGGAACTTGCCCTGATATGTCCAGGGCGCAATGCCGTCGCTCTTGATCGTCTCGCAGAGCCCCATCAGACCATCCCAGGTGCGCGGATAGTCATAGCCTTTTTCCTCGAACAGGCTTTGGCTGTGCCAAATGCCCGACACGGTATACGCGATGTTGAGATAGAGCTGCCGACCGTCGAACACGCCGTTCTCTTGCGAGCCCGGGAAGAGCGTCTCGGCGAAGGTCTTTTCGGGCGTATCCAGCGCGGGTGCGGCCATCAAAGGCCCCAGGTCTGCCAGTTGATCGTCGGCGACCAGCGAGTCCATGGGGATGTTGAAAGCGCCACTGTTGTCGATGACATCGGGCGGGTTGCCACCGATGAAGCGCGGACGCAGGATCTCGGAAACTTGCTGGATGCCTTCGACCGACATCTCGTTTTCTGGGTGCAGCGCCCGGAAGATATCGGCGGCGTTGTCGATGTACGAGCGCCCGAAACCGCCCTCAAAGAATACGCCCTCGACATTGGCGCCCGCCTCCAGCCCCAAAGGATTCATGGCTTCTGGCGCGACTTCGAATGGCAGCCCGTCTTGGGCAGCCGCAAATGGCAATGCCTGGCTGGCCAAGACGCCAGCCGCCAATGCCCCCGACGACTTCAGAAAATCTCGCCTTGATAATTCCCGCTTCATGTCTCGCTCCTATCTACTATGGACATGTTTGGCTTCGACAAAACTATTTTATTTCGCTCACAAACATAATACCCAACAAATCAAGTATATGCAAAAAAACAAAATTAAGCCAAACAGTTGCTCGGTTGCCCGCTCAATCTCGTGTCGCCAGGCGAATTGCTATAATCGCGGCTGGTTTGCGACTGGCTGAGGAGAATGCGTGAACAGGCGCGCGGCTAAGTTCCTGTCGTTTTATCGCCCCTATGTCGGGCTGCTGGCGCTGGACCTGCTGTGCGCGTTCGCCATCTCGCTGATTACGCTGGCGCTGCCTTTGTGCGTGCGGCACATCACGCAGAACCTGCTGCTGCCGGGCGCGCCCAACCAACTGCGCGATATCGGACTGATGGCAGGGCTGATGCTGGCGCTGGTGGCCGCGCATACCCTGTGCAACCTCTTTGTCGATTATCAAGGGCACATGATGGGCGCGCGTATGGAAAGCGATATGCGGCGCGAGCTGTTCGCTCATCTGCAGCGGCTACCGTTCAGTTTTTATGACGAGCGCAAAACTGGCGAGTTGATGTCGCGCATCACCAGCGATCTCTTTGCCTTGTCAGAGCTGTATCATCATGGTCCCGAAGATCTGGCGATCGGGCTGATCAAGTTCAGCGGCGTCTTTTTGATCACGCTGAGCATCAATCCCGCCTTGAGCGTGGTGATCGTCTTGTTCCTGCCGCTGATGTTCGTGTATTCGCTGCATTTCAACCGCCGCATGAACCGCGCCTTGCGCCGCAGCAAACAGCGCATCGCCGAGATTAACGAGCAGGTCGAAGACAGTCTGGCTGGCATCCGCGTGGTGCAGTCCTTCGCCAATGAAAGCCTCGAGCAAGCCAAGTTTGACGCAGCCAACGAGCGCTTTGTGCAGAGCCGCCGCCAGGAATACCGAGCCGAGGGTTTGTTCTATGGCGGGATGACAGCATTCAGCCAACTGATGACGATTGTGGTGGTTGTGTTTGGCGCGCTGGCGATCACAGCGGCTTCGCTGGATCTGGCGGATTTGATCACTTTTCTGCTCTATGTCGGCATCTTGATCGAGCCAGTTCAGCGGCTGGTCAATTTTGCGCGCTGGTATCAAGAAGGCATCACCGGTTTTCAGCGTTTCATGGATCTGATCGAATTGCAGCCAGCCATCCAGAGCGCCGACCCTGCCAATGACGCTGCGCCGAGCAGCTGCCAGCTGGAATTTCGGGAGGTCTGCTTTCGATACAGCGATGAGCATAGCGCGGTCTTTACCGATTTGTCCTTGCGCATTGCGGCTGGCGAGTATGTGGCGCTGGTGGGGGCGAGCGGCATCGGCAAGACGACTCTGGGCGCGCTGATTCCGCGATTTTATGAGGTCAGCGGCGGCGGCATCTGCCTGGATGGGGTGGATATCCGCGAATACAGCCTGGCGACATTGCGCCGCAGCATCGGCACAGTCGACCAAGATGTCTATCTGTTTGCGGCGACAGTGGCGGAGAATATCCGGTATGGCAAGCCAGATGCCAGCCCAGCCGCGGTGGTCGCCGCAGCAAAGCAAGCCAATGCGCACGACTTCATCCAGGCGCTGCCGCAGGGCTATGCCACAGAAATCGGGCAGCGCGGCATCAAACTATCGGCGGGGCAGCGCCAACGACTCAGCATCGCCCGCGTGTTTTTGAAAGATCCGCCGCTCTTGATCCTCGACGAAGCGACCAGCGCGCTCGACAACGAAAGCGAGCGGGCTGTGCAGCAATCGCTGGAACGGCTGATCGAAAACCGCACCACATTGGTGATCGCGCATCGCTTGTCGACGGTTCGCAATGCCGACCGCATCCTGGTGCTAGGCGCTGGGGGAGTTGTCGAAGCGGGCAGCCATGCGCAGCTGCTGGCGCGGGGCGGCGCCTATGCGCGGCTGCACGCCCTGCAAGCTGCGGAGTAGGGCGGGCAGAGGTAGCGGGAGAGGGGCTCGAACCCTCACGCCCAATCGGGCAGGTGCTTTTAAGGCACCCGTGTCTGCCATTCCACCATCCCGCCGCGAGTCCAGTCTGGTCCGCGCTCAATCCGACTGGCTAGATCTCGATACCCCCATCTTCGCTTTTGCGCTTGCGCGGCATCTGCGGGCGGGAATCTTTGGAGAAGATCATCATCAAGCCTAAGCCGATGAACAGCAGCGCCACGAAGCTGACCTTGATGCCGAGCACGGTGCTGATGACCGGCGGCAGCGCAAAAGCCAAGCCAATCGCAATCATCCAAAATGCGCTGCCCTGGGCTTGCCAGCGTTCGCCTCTGGCAAATGCGCCCGCCAGTTTCGCCGCTGCGATAACGAAGAATATGCCAGGAAACCAGTAGCCCGACACGAATAACAAGCCCAATCCAATGAAAAATACGCCACTGGCTACCTGGTTATGGTTGAATTCACTCACTGCGCCGCTCCTTTTGTTCTGTGCATGTCCAGCTTCTTCATCATGTATACGCAAAAATGCCGACTGTGGATGCGCCAACTTGCCGAGATGTTAGCGTTCGGCGAAAACCACGCGATACGACTTCAGCGATTCGCGGTTGCCTTCATAACAAAGACCAGTGCGCAGGCTCGCGCCGACTGGTTCGGCGGCATTGGGCATATCCAGCGTGTAGTCGGCGTCGGCGGCCATTTGGAAGTCGGCATAGCCGCCCCCGCGTTCGCCTTTTAAGCCGCTGATGAAGATATCTTCCTGCGCTCCCCAGCGCGCGCGGATCTGCTGGCCGGGCAGTCCGCGTCCCAGATAATCAACCACGGAGACTTCGATAATCGCCGGGCGGTCGACAGCGCAGAATGACCGCAGCGAGATGGCTTCGAAGCGGCGCTGCGCGGGCTGGCTGGGCAGGGCGAGGCGCGTCGGCTGGACGACTGCGTCCAGCGGCGGCTTGGTGGGCGCGGGCTTGCTTTGGGCGAGCGCGCCTGCGCTGTCTTCATCGCTGGCGGCGGGCGTCGGCGCAGTGACGGGCGGCAGCAGTTGTTCCACGCAACCGTCGCGGCCCTGTTCCAGGTAAAATTGCGCAGCGACTCGCAGCGCCCGGATGCCGCTCGGGCTGGACAGATAGCCGCTGCTACCCAGTTGGCAGGCGCTATCCGCCAGCGTCTGCAAGGGGTCTGTGGCCGGGCGCAGGCTTATCAGCTTGCCCAGCGCGGTTGTTAAATCGCCGCTGTGCGCATACTCCAGCGCGACTGCCACCCGATAGTGATGGCTTTGCTCGGGCTGCAGCTGCCAGGGCTCGGCATTGTCGCGCTGCAGCGGACCGTAGAGGCGCGTGGCTGCCAGGCCCAGGGCGATGCCGATCATCAGCCCGAGCGCGAACAACCAGTGCGAGATGGCTGCTGTGGCGCGCATCAACTGCCATCCAGAAACGGCGCCATGGCTGCTGTCGCGCCGCCCAATTTGTCCGCCAGCCTGGCCAGTACACGGACATCGCCCAATTCGCGCGAGCCGCTGGCGATGATGCGTTCGGTGGTCGCGCGCAGGTAGCTTGCCAGATCGGCGACTTGCAACAGCCGCAGCCGTTCCAGCGCGCCAGTCAGGTCGGCATCGTGGGCATAGCCAGCGGCAATCATGATGGTGTAGTCGTCGCGGTGGGGCTGCGCCAGGTCGCTTAAGCGGCTGTTGCGCGCTGCTGGGGGCGGGTTCAGCCAGCCGATCGCCGCGCCAGCCAATGCGCCCAGCAGCAGCCCCAAGGTCAAAGAAAGCAAGAAGCGCCGCACCACCGCCTCGCTAGCGTATCAAAGCCCCGATTGTCTGGCAGGCTGGGCAGCTTCCATCCGGGCGGATGATGGCATAGCCAGCTTGTGGATCGGGGTTGTATTGCTCAAAGTCCATATTCCACACGATGAGCAAGTCGACCGGCGACCGGGTATAGTCGGCGGCGATTGTTATGGCTTGCGCCAGCCAGGCCGCTTGCTCGGCGACAGAGGTATTGGCTGCCCAGGCGAAGCCGCCCGGCAGAGGCTCATACCCTTCGGGCGACAGATAGCCCAGCTCGGTGATGCACAGCGGGATGTCGTAGCCTTGGAAGTAATAGCCAGCGCGGTCCAACTGGGAGATAAAGTAGCGAGTGGGGTAATCGTGGTCGCGGGGGTCGCCACCCAGCTGCGATGGCGGCAGCACGCCTTCGTTGTAGTGCACGCCGATGCAATCAGCATGCTCGGCGATGCCTTCATTGGCCATGCCGCGATAATAATTGTCATCATTCCAGACCTTGGCGGGCCCAAAGACGCCTTCCGCGCCTGTGGGAGAAAGCGCGCCGGTGATGACAACGGTTTCGGGGTTGGCGGCTTTGATGGCGGCATAGGCGGGGCGCAGCATCTTGGCGTAGTTGCGGGGGTGAATCTGCCCCTGCGGCCATTCGCGGTCGAGGTTCATCTCGTTCCAGACTTCGATAGCGTCCGCGCCCAGGGCAGCGACTTTGCCCAGGAATTCGGCATAGGCAAGCAGGTATTCCTCACCGCCTTCGCTGAGGTCATGCACATGCCCGGTCACGCTTAGCAAGATGCGGAAGCCGGCTGCGCGCGTTACCTTGATGCGGTGGCGGGCGACAGTCAGGTCTTCGCCGGGGACAAAAGGAATCTGCCACTTTGCCCAGGTCATGCCGGCGCTGTGCATCGCGTCAATGACTGGGTCGTCAAAATGCAGCACATGTCCGCCGACTGGCAAGGGCAGGCGATTGACGACTTCGGGCGCGGCGAGCGGTTTGGGCAAAGGCAGGATCCGCTCGACAGGCTCGAGATTGACGAGGTCGCTGCCGTTGTTGTTGACTAGAATCGGCCCCAAAGCATAGACATGGCTTGCCTGCGCGCTGTCCACGGCATGCAGCCGCAGTTGATAAAAGCCGTCAGCCAGAATGCCCGTATTCCACCTGCCCAGCTCGGCATCGATGACGGGCGCGAAGCTCGGACTGACCACGGGCATCCACATGGCGTCCTGGCCCGCGTCATAAGGCGCAGCTTCAAAGAGATACCATTGCTGGTCGGCGATATTGGCGGTGCCGCGCAGATCGACTGTGCCGCGCACGGTGTTATAGACCGGGCTCCAGACCAGGCTGAGATCATCCGACTGCGCCAGGGTTGCGCCGCCCAGCGCTGTGATCAGCAGAAGAATCAAGAAGAGGTTTCGCATCGCTGCCCCGTTTTTGCTTTGTTTCGCTTGTGTCTAATTAGACCACAGAGACCGCAGTGAGTATAGAGGTCATGCAAGCCACGGTCTCAGTTACAAAATCGCATCCATGGCATTTTCGATAGAATCGTTCAACCTTGCTGCGGAATGAATCAATTTGGATGTGGTGATGAATGGCAGTGACGGGCGCTCGCTTTCTTTATGCGCTGTGTCGCTGGAATACGCGCGTTTCTCCTTGCTGAAACACGAGTTGCAGAGATGTCTCGGCGAGAAAATCGGCGTCTGCGGGCACGAGCAGGTAGTCGGCGGCGGCGGCTTCGGCGGGCTGGACGAGCTCTCGTTCAAAATAGCTGTAGGCGCGGAAATCGATTGCGCGCCGTTCAGCGAGCGCTGGCAGCCAGCCATCGCCATTGGCAGCTTGCAGCAGGGCGGCGGGGGGCGTATTGTCGCGCAGCCAGTCCATAGCGGCGATGTCATCCCGATTCGCTGTGGCGGCGGGCAGGTCCAGCAGCGCGCGCAGGTTGTCCAGGGCTGGCTCGAATACGAAGAAAAGCGGGACGATCCCCAGCGCGGCCACCAGCATGCAGCGGCGGGCATTGCTGCGCAGCCGGGCACGCAGCGCAAGCGGCAGACGCGCTTCCCAGATATCCAGCAGCGCCAGCCCGGCGAACCAGCCGAACGGCAAAATGACCGCGTGACGCGCCATGCTGCTTGCATCGACCAGCGCGCCCAGAACCGGCAGCAGCCGCGGCAGCAGACCCAGCAGCGCCAGATCCAACAGCAGCAGCAGCCAGCCTGTCATCAACAGCGAGACAAACCGCAGCCGTCCCGGCGCGCGCCAGCCGATGATCAGCCCCCAGACCAGCAGCGGCAGCACAGCATAGCCTTGTCCGCGCGTCATGTAGACGAGGTTTGCTGCGGCAGCCGGGCTCGCAGAAGGCGGGGCAGCCAACAGCAGCGGCAGGTTGTTGATGAGCCAGGGAGCCGTGCCCAGCAGCGCGATTGCCAGAATGCCCAGCGGACTTGCCCAGCGCGCCGGGCGGTTGAATTGGTGTCGATGCCGCCAAGCCAGCCCGATCAACAGCGCCAAGCAAATCAGCGCCGCCAAAGCGATATCCAGGTTGCTGTACATGACCGCGCCCAGCAGCAAGCCGCCCGCGACCAGATCCGCCAGGTTGAAGCGGCGCAGCAGGCGCAGCGCATACAGCAAAAAAGCCAGCGTAAACAGCATCGCCAATAATTCGCTGTAATGTCCAGTGAGCAGGCTGCTCGCCGTGCCGCCACACAGCAGCATCCCCAGCGCCAGCGCCCGCCCCAGCCGCTTGTCTTGCAGTTCTGCGCCGAAATCGTAGACCAGCCAAACCAGCATCAGCAGCGCGACCGCCGCAGCGCTTTGTTGGATGGTGGGCATGGGCTGGCTGAGCTGCTGGCTGAGATACGCCGAAAGCGCGTGAAAGCCGGGCGCGATGAGGATCGGCGGGCTGGCGGCGTAGGGCGCGAGCGATGCGAAGGAGCCGCCATCGCGGGCTGCCAGGCTGTGCAGGGCGAGCGCTTGACCATGTTCGCCCAGCGGCAATGGCATCTGTGTGAGCGGGGCGAGCAGCAGCAGCGTCACCAAGCAAAAGAAAGCCAGGTCTTCGGGGCCGGGCCAGCCTTGGTCGCGGTCGCTGAGGACTTCGCCACGGGCTTCTGCGCGGGCTTGCGCGGTCGACAAGGTGCCGCCCAGCACGACTCCAGCCAGCAGCGCAAAGAGCAGATAATCCACGACCAGCGTATCCCAGCTGAATATCTCGGCATAGAAGACAGCTCCGCCGACGATCAAAGCCATGCACAAGGCAGCGGCCAAAGCCACGCGGGGCTGGGCTGTGCGCCAGGCTGGCGAGAGCATCGCGCCGGCCCCCAGCAAGACGGCGGCCAAGATGAAAGCGATGAACAGGCTCATCGCAAAAGCCCGCTGCCCGAGCCCTTTGCTGGGAAAGCGGGCGAAGCGGCTAGCGCAGCCATATCACGGAAATGCTTCAGCTTGTTGATAGAAACGCCCTACCAGGTTTCGCTCCCGCCAGGAAATCGCGTGTTTTCGCCCAGTGTTCGCCTGGCGATGTTATGCGCATCATACAATTATGGTAGGCACTTTTGAACATGCCATGTCGACTTATCAACAGAACCCGACAACCTGGCATGCTGGCGCGACTGGCAGCGAAAACGGCTGCCGGCAACACCGTCATCCTGTTCGCAGCGGACAAGCCCTACACAGAGTCGATTGCCGAATCTAACGAAAAGTTTACCAAGCCGCCAGCTGGACAGCGGCATAATATGTGGGGCAAACAACGAAAGAGGCACCGTGTTGCGTGCCCCTTTGCATTGAACACAGCCTTGCTTTGGGATTCTGAGTCTGCTTAGACGACTCGCTCCAGCCAATCAGCAATGACTATGCCGATGGCATCGGGCGCTTTCATTTTGGGAGAGGGGTTTGGGGTGGGGGGGGCAAAGCAGCGCGTACCCACCAAAATCACCACTCCCGAAGTTCACAAGATTTGCCAGCCTGGTAGTATGACCGTTTCTTGTCGAATGGCGAAAACCGGGTTATTATTGTCATTGGAGATTGCATTGTGGGCGGTCGCGCCCAGGTTGTAGTGGTCAGGCGAGCCCCATGTTCAACAGCGACAATGCCGCGCAGGTCATCCTCATCATCGTCAGCAGTTACTTGATTGGCTCCTTCCCGACTGCTTATTTGCTGGGCAAGCTGAAGCGCGTCAACATCTTTGAAGTCGGCAGCGGCAACATGGGCGGCACAAATGTCGCGCGCAGCGTGGGCAAAGGCTGGGCGCTGCTTACGGTCGTGGCTGATGTGGGCAAGGGCGTGCTGGCGGTGTGGCTGGCGCGCGATTGGCTTTTGCCCGAACAGATCGGCGTGGCGACTTCGGTTTCGGCGACTTGCGTGGTGGTCGGGCACAACTGGTCGCTATTCGCCACCTTGCTTACCGCGTCATTCAGGCAAGGCAAGCTGCGTTTGATTGTGCGTGGCGGCAAAGGCGCGGCGACCGCTTTTGGCGCGATGCTGATGATCCAGCCATTGCAGATATTGGTGGCGGCGGCCATCGCCATCGCTGTCATCGCTCGCACGCGCTATGTGTCGCTGGGTGTGTTGATCGGTTTTGCCGTGGCGAATCTGTGGCTGATTGTGCTGGTGGGCACAGCGTGGCAAAAACCGATTTTGCTGTTGTATGCAGTCGCGCTGAGCGTGATGATTGTCATGCGCCACTGGGGCAATGTGCAGCGCCTGCTGGCTGGCACCGAGCGGCGGCTGGGCGAAGGCGCGACATAGCGACCCCTTTGTGTTTTTGCGATTCGCTTTTCACGACTCGCTTCATTTTGCCGATTCTGCCATAGTCTTTGCGCGCAAAATCCACTATTCTGCGCCTCGTGCAAATTGAAAGCGAGCGAGATCTGCGCGGCATGTGGCAGGTCGGCCAAGTCTGCGGGCTGACGCTCAAGCGCATGCTGGACAGCGCCGAGGCGGGAATGTCTACCCGCGACCTGGACGACATCGGCCGCGACTGTCTGCGCGAGATGGGCGCGCTGTCTGCCCCGCTGCAAGCCTACGACTTCCCCGCTTATACATGCATCAGCCTGAATGACGAAGCGGCGCATGGCGTGCCGCGCAAAGACCGCATCATCCGCGCTGGAGACCTGCTGAATGTCGATGTGTCGGCTGTGCTTGCGGGCTATTGGGGCGATACTGGCGCGACAATCATCGTGCCGCCACTGCAAAAGCGGCTGGTCAAGCTGTGCGCTGCCACTCGGCGCGCGCTGGATTTGGCGATTCAACTGGCGCGCCCGGCGGCTCGAGTCAGCGAGATCGGCCGCGCAGTCGAAACATATGCCCGGCGACAGGGCTTCCGCACCTTCCGCGAGCTGGGCGGGCATGGCGTGGGGCGGCACATCCATGAAGCGCCGACCATCCCCAACTATTATCACAAGCGCAACAAAGATGTGCTGCGCGATGGCATGGTTCTGACCCTGGAGCCTTTTCTGTGCACAGGCAGGGGGCGCATCAACACCGCCGCTGATGGCTGGACATTGCTCAGTGGCGATGGCGGCATGTCGGCGCAGTATGAGCATACCGTCATCATCAATGGCGATGAGCCGATCCTAGTTACAAAGGTGGCTGGGGGCTATGTTTGAACGAGCCCAAGCGCAAAGGAGTGAAACATGATCACCGGCATCGACCATCTCGTCATCGCGGCGCATTCGCTGGAGCGCGCCATCGAGACGTATCGCGGGCTGGGTTTCACCGTCGTTGAAGGCGGACGGCACCCGTATGGCTCATACAACGCGCTGATCGGATTCGCCGATGGCAGTTATATCGAGCTGCTGGGTTTTTATGAAGAGGCGCTGGAGCATCCTTGGTGGGGCCTGCTGCAAGCGCGCGGCGGCGGATTGATCGACTTCTGCATGGCTACCGATGACATCCACGCCGACCAGCGGGCGCTTTTGGAAGCCGGCGTATCCAGCAGCGACCTGTATGAAGGCGGCCGCGCTCGTCCCGATGGCTATGTCGTCAAGTGGGTCAACAACAAGATCGCGGGCGAATTTCAGGGGCGCATCCCGTTCATTATCGAAGATGTCACCCCGCGCGCAGAGCGTTTGCCTCCCGAAGTCCAGCATGCCAACGGCGTCATGGGCATCGATTGCCTGACTGTGGCGGTGGCTACCCTGCGCCCTGTGCCGATTATGGCGGGCTTGATGGGCGGCTTGGCTGGAGAGCCTGCGCGGCGTGAAGAACTGCGCGCGAGCGGCACGCGGCTGACAGTGGGCGGGCACACGCTGGAATACCTGCTGCCCGATGACGAGCGCGGCCCCCTGGCCGAGCATTTGGCGAGGAATGCGCCTGCGCCCTTTGCGGTGCGCTTCAAGACGACGGGGGCGGCGCAGACTTTCGAGCCTGCGCAGACGGCAGGCGTGCGGATGGCGCTGGTTCGTTAGTGGCTTGGCGACGCTGGCGGGTTATCGCTCCAGCCGGCCCGTCCGCAGCGCCGCCGCGGCCAGCAGTGCATCTTGCCTGGCTTTGTCATTGGCGCGCTTTGCGATGGGGCTATCCAATGCCCGCAGCCGCTGCGCCAAGCCAGTATGCCGCTGCGCCACTTTGTCGTTGTCCACAGCGATTTTCAGCGCGCGGCGAGTCCCTACCAACACGACCAGTCGCTTGGCGCGGGTGATGGCGGTATAGATCAAGTTGCGTTGCAGCATCATCCAATGCTGAGTCAAAACGGGCATGACCACAGCTGGATACTCTGAGCCTTGCGAACGGTGTGTGCTGATGCAATAGGCGTGCATCAAGTCGTCCAGGTCCATCGCTTCGTAACTGACCAGCCGGCCATCCATGGAAATCTGCAAGCGCTTGTCACCCGGGTCGATGCTGTGGATAAAGCCGATATCGCCATTAAAGACATCTTTATCATAATTGTTGCGCGTTTGCATCACTTTGTCGCCGACGCGGAAGATGCGGCTGCCCAGCTTTAGCTCTGCGGCGCGAACATCGCCATTCAGCTCGGCTTGCAGGCGGCTGTTGAGGTTGTGCACGCCAGCCGCTCCCCGATACATGGGCGCGATGACCTGAATATCACGCACGGCATCCAGGTCGTCGCGGGCGGGCAGCTTGTCGCGCACCAGCAGGACGATCTGCTCCGACACCGCTTCGGGATTTTCGATATTGAAAAAGAAGAAATCCTTGCTGTGGTTGTCGGTGTAGGGCTGGCGGCCCCGATTGATGCGGTGGGCATTGCTGACGATGTGGCTGCTGTCATCTTGACGAAAGATTTGGTCGAGGCGCGTCACCCTGGCGATGCCGCTGTCGATGACATCGCGCAGTACATTGCCCGCCCCCACCGATGGCAGCTGGTCGATATCGCCCACCAGCAGCAGATGCGCGGCTGGCTTCAACGCGCGCAGCAGGCTATGGAACAGGCGCAGATCGAGCATTGAGGCTTCATCGATGACGACCATCTCGGCTGGCAGGGGGTTGTCTTCATCGTGTTCAAAGCCGCCATCTTCGGGTGAGAAACTGAGCAGGCGGTGGATGGTGCTGGCGTCTTTGCCGGTGGTTTCGCCCAGCCGTTTTGCCGCGCGTCCAGTCGGCGAGGCCAGGCTGTATTGATAGCTGCCCTCGTCCAGCGCATGTATGAGCATCTGCAGGGTGGTGGTTTTGCCTGTGCCTGGGCCGCCTGTCAAGACGCTCAGCTTGCTGGTTAATGCTTCGCGGACAGCATTTTGTTGCTGCGGAGACAGCTGCGCCTTGTTGGCTTGGCTCAGGTCTTCCAGATAGGCGCTCCAATCGGTATTGCGATGATCGGCGATGATCTGGCTTTTGCATTGGGCGATGGCTCGCAGCAGCTGCGCCGAGTCGCTTTCGGCGCGGAAGAAACGCGGCAGATAGATGGCGTTGATTGCCGGACAGTCAGCGGCGGGCTGCAATGTGTCCTGGCGCAGCGCCTTGTGGCTGGTTTGCTCGCGCAGCGCCTGCTCGAGAGCCGCGCCATCATCAATATCCAATAGCTCGGCGGCTTTTTCCAACAGCAGTTCGCGGGGGGCATAGGTATGGCCTTCGCGCGCTAATTCATTGAGCGCATAGTGCAGCCCGGCGCGCAGCCGGTGCTGGTCGGCGCGCCCCAAACCCATGCTGCGAGCGATCTGGTCGGCTTTGCGAAAACCGATCGAAAAGACATCGTCCGCCAACTGATAGGGATTTTGGTCGATGACGAACTGGGTCGTCGCGCCATAGCGTTCATAAATGCGTTTTGCGATCTTCGCGCTGATGCCCAGCCCCTGCAAATAGATCATGACATTGCGCATGGCGCGGTTGTCCGCCCAGATATCGCCGAGTTTTTTTGCGAGTTGGGGTTTCAGCCCGCGCACTTCATGAATGCGCTGCGGCTCTTCGTCCAGGATTTCGATCGTGCGCTCGCCGAGGGTATTGACGATCTTCTGCGCGGTGGCTGGACCAATGCCTTTGATGATACCGCTGCTGAGGTAATTGACGATGCCCTGGGCGGTCTGTGGCGGCAGCGGGATGGCTTGCTGCGCCTGGAATTGCAAGCCGTATTGCGGGTGGCTAACCCAGTCGCCGATAAATTGGGCTTTTTCGCCTTCGCCCAACTGGGGCATAGCGCCCACGACAGCGATGGTGCCATCACGCGCTTGCGCCTGCGGATAACGCTGCTCGGGTTTGACCTTCAGCACCGAGTAACCGCTGTCTGCGCTGTAGAAGGTGACGCGCTCGATGCTGCCTTCGATCTGTTCTGGCATGGGCTGTCTCGGCTGATTTTGCGTATTGTAGCACGAGCTGGCGAAACCCTTAATCGCCGAGAACGCGGGCATCTACCCTGCAATCTTGCTCGTGAAGCATACACGCAGGGCGCGGTCTTTCTGCACAGTCCATTGCGCGCGAAGTCTTCTATGAGGCGATTGACAAATGCCAGCCTTCCCAGGCAATTTGCGCAAAATATAGAAATTAGGGGATTACATACTAGAATAGCCAAGCCTCCACAACGAAGCGGGGGCTTTTTATTCCCGCTTTGCGTCTGCCGTGTGCTCACCACTCCCGATTATGTCGATAAGTTGACATGGAATGTTCATCAATGCGTATAATGGTCTGCTGACAAACAAGCCGAAGCACAGCGGAGCAGTCCATTGCGATTGCAAGACAGGGTTGCGCTGGTCACTGGCGCGGCGCGGGGGATTGGGCGCGGCATCGCCCTGCGCTTCGCTGCAGAAGGCGCGCGTGTCGGCATCTTGGATTTGGACGGGGCCGCCTGTCAGGCGCTGGCTGATAAAGCGCTTTCCAGCGGTGGCGAAGCCATTGCCCTAGCCGCCGACATCAGCCAGCCAGCGCAGGTGAACTCGGCATTGGCTCGGCTGCGCGACCGTTTTGGGGCTGTCGATGTGCTGGTCAACAACGCCGCTGTAATGCCAGTCGGCGCGATTCATAGGACCAGCCCCGACGACTTCGACCGCTGCGTAGCTGTCAATCTGCGCGGGGCTTATCTCGTCAGCCGCGGCGTCATCCCGGGCATGCTGGCGCTGGGCAGGGGCAGCATCATCCACATCGCCAGCGTAACCGGCCTGCTGGGCTTGCCGGGCATCGCCGCCTATAGCATGACCAAAGGCGGATTAATCGCGCTGACGCGAGCCATGTCCACCGATTATGCGGCGCGCGGCATCCGCGTCAACAGCGTCTCGCCGGGCACCATCGACTCGCCCATGCTGCGCGACTTTTTGGCTGGGCAGAGCGATCCCGACTCGCTGCGCCAGGACTTTGACCGCATGCACCCGATCGGGCGCGTCGGCACAATCGCCGAGGTGGCGAATGTTTGCCTGTTTCTGGCATCGGACGAAGCCAGCTTTGTGACAGGCGCAAATTATACAGTCGACGGCGGCCTCAGCGTCAAAGGCGAGCAGCCACAGGATTAATTTCACCACAGAGACAAAACTGGGAGACAAGCATGATGACAGACGCGCCAATCCTCATTCGCTATCATCAACCGGGCACGGGCGCTGGCTTGGGCGTGTTGCGCGGCGAGACCGTGCATGATATCAGCGACTGCTTCCCGAGTCTGGCGGCTCTTTTCCGCGCTTCGCTTAATAATGTGGCTGGTGTCATCGCTGCCGTCGAGCGCGCCGCCGCTGATGCCCTGCGTCGCTTCCCCGCCAGCCAGCTTGACAACGCGCCCGCGTCCACGCTCCCGCATTGGCTGCCGCCGCTGGACGAGCAGGAAGTGTGGGCGGCCGGCGTCACCTACATGCGCAGCCGCGAAGCCCGCCAGGAAGAAGCCAGCGATGGCGGCGATGTCTATGCTCGCGTTTACGATGCGCCGCGCCCAGAAATCTTTTATAAAGCCAGCGCCAAAAACACAGTCGGGCACCTCGGTCATGTCGGCATCCGCAGCGATTCAGCCTGGAATGTGCCTGAGCCGGAGTTGGGCTTGGCCATCAATCCCGCTATGGAATTGCTGGGTTTCACAATCGGCAACGACATGAGCAGCCGCGATATCGAAGGCGCAAACCCGCTCTACCTGCCGCAAGCCAAGCTGTATGCCGCTTCTTGCGCCTTGGGTCCGGGCATCTTGCTAGCGCCGTCCGACCAGTGGCTGGCTGCCACCATCCGCCTGGATATCGCGCGCGCGGGCGAAGCGGTCTTCAGCGGCGCGATCTCCACCGACCAGATCAAACGCGGCATCGCCGAACTCATCGACTATCTGGGGCGCAGCAACAGCTATCCAGACGGCGTCTTTCTGCTGACGGGCACAGGCATTGTGCCGCCGGCTGAATTTACGCTGCTGCCCGGCGATGAAGTGCGCATCGGCATCGATGGCATCGGCAGCTTGAAAAATTGGGTGATTGGGGTGTGAGGCAAGCCCCCACCCCAAACCCCTCTCCCAAAATGAGGGAGGGGCTTATAGAAGTAGGGGCGAAGCGTTGACTCGCCCTTCATTGAACTTCTAAAAAAGGGAAAACAAAAATGTCAAACCCGCTACGCAAGCTCTACCGAGGCGATTGCCTCAATATCCTGCGCGACTACATCCAACCCGAATCGGTTGACCTCATTTACCTTGACCCGCCGTTCAATTCCAATGCCAAATACAACCTGCCATTCAAAGGCAAGGACAAAGGCTATGAGCCTGTCGAAGCCTTTGTGGATACCTGGACATGGACAGCCGATGATGATACGAGACTGGCGGAGTTCAAGAAACTGCCCGATCCGCGCCCGACGCTGGCGATGATCGTCGAGGTGGCGCAGCGTATAGAACACATGTACGGGGGGGGGTAGGAGAAAAAGAACCAACAGCCTGGCATCTTACCTGCTGAATATGTCGGAACGCCTGCTGGCGATGAAGCGCGTGTTGAAGCCGACGGGCAGCATTTACCTGCATTGCGACCCGACTGCGAGTCATTATTTGAAAGTGGTAATGGACGCGATTTTTGAAAAGCAGAACTTCAGAAATGAAATAGTGTGGTGCTATAAGAGATGGACAGCGAGCAAGCGACAGTTGCCACGCCTGCATGACATTATTCTCTGGTATGCCAATACGAAAGAATGGAATTTTATTCCTATCATGGTGCCGAACGATAACCCTAATCCGTCTCAGTATGTTAGTGCAAAGGACTCGTTCGGGAAAACTGTGACCGCGAAGGACGATATGGGCAGACCAATAAAGCGCGCTATTTCGGCAGAAATAGCAGTTGGTGACTGGTGGTACATTCCTATCCTTTCTCCTGTGTCCAAAGAACGGCTCGGCTATCCCACGCAAAAGCCACTTGCCCTTTTGGAGCGCATCATCCGCGCCTCATCCAATGAGGGCGACATTGTGCTCGACCCCTTCTGTGGCTGCGGCACGACCGTGCACGCCGCTGAGCAACTAAATCGCCAATGGATCGGCATTGACATTTCGCGTTTCTCGACCGAGCTGATGCGGCAGCGCATCCTTTCCAATTATCCCGCGCGGGTGCATGCGTCGGCTATCGACATTGTCGGACTGCCCTATAACGATCGGACAGCCAGGCAATTGGCGCGTGAAAGCCCCTTCGAGTTTGAAAAATGGGTCTGCGGGCGCATCGGCGTCAACAAGATGGGCCTGCGCAAACAGCCGGGCGACAAGGGTCCGGATGGCGGGATTGATGGTGAGATCATCCTGCCCGTTGTCCGCAAAGGCGTCGTCTATGAAGAATCGATCGTGGTGCAGGTCAAGGGCGGGAATGTGCGAGCGGAGGATGTGAAAGCCTTGAGCGAGACGGTGCGCCGCGTCGAGGCAGTCGCGGGAGTGATGGTATGTTTTAAGGAGCAGATGGGCACGGTTGAAAACCAGCGCAGCCGTGAGACTTGGGATGGTGGTTTTGGCAATGAATACCCAGTGATTCAAGGCTATAGCGTCGATGATTTACTGAGGGACAAGCCTCTTCATTTGCCTCCGCAGTATGGGCGCAAACGCCGCGGCAGAATCTCAGCTTGAATCGCAAATAAGCCCCTTCCTCATCTTGGGGGAGGGGCTTGGGGTGGGGGCATATCATGAAAATCACAGCTATCGAAACCCTGCAATGGCGCGAATATCCGCGTTTGCTGGTCGTCCGCGTACACACCGACAGCGGCATCGTTGGCTTGGGCGAGACAGTCGACAAAATCCCCGCTGCCAAAGCCGCTTTGCATGGCACCATCGCGCCGCTCGCGCTCGGGCAAGACCCGCTGGATATTGAAGGCTTGTGGCGCTTCATCATGGATAACATCATGTATCACGGCTATGCGGGGGCAGAGACGCGCGCGCTTTCTGCCTTCGAAGTGGCGCTGTGGGACATCATGGGCAAGCAATATGGCGCGCCGCTTTTTCATCTGCTGGGCGGCAAGACTCGCGAGCGAATCCCTACCTACAACACCTGCCTCAGCTTTGGCGCTGTTCGCGACTATGAAGCCTGGCACGATGATGCCGGCGCGCTGGCGAAGAGCTTGCTGGCGGACGGAATCAGCGCGATGAAGATTTGGCCCTTCGACCTATTCAGCGAGGACAGCTTTGGACAGCGCATCAGCAGCGCCGAGATCGAACGCGGCCTGCTGCCCATCAAACAAATCCGCGCGGCGGTCGGCGCAGATATGGAAATCGGGCTGGAGTTTCATTTTCGCTGGAATCGCGCTTGCATGGAGCGCATCGCCCGTGCGCTGGAGCCCTTCGACATCCTCTTCCTGGAAGATGTTATGTCGCCAGTCTATCCCGACGAGATCAAGGCGCTGTCGCAGTCAATCAACATTCCCATCGTCGGCTCGGAGCTGCTGATGACGCGCTGGCAGCTGCGCGAATGGCTGGAAAAACATGTGTCGCAGATCGTGATGACCGATGCGGTATGGAATGGCGGCATCGGCGAGACGCGCAAGATCGCCGCGCTGGCCGAGACTTTTGGCCTGCCGCTCGTGTTGCACAATGTGGCGGGGCCAATCTGTCACGCGGCTTGCATGCACCTGGGCGCGCATATCCCCAATCTATATTATGTCGAGTCGTCGCGAGCCTTCTACAAAGAAATCTTTCCCGCCTTGACCGATTTGTCGCCGAGCGTCCGCGCTGGCTGTCTCGATGTGCCGGCTGGACCCGGGTTGGGCGTGGCGCTGCGCGAGGCGGCGCTGGACCGCGATGATTGTGTCCGCCAGGTCAGCGAGGGGCCGGGGCTGGCAGCCGGGCGGCGCGCCATGGGCGACCACTGGGCGGCGGAAGAAATTCGCTAGCCGAGAAAGCTAAGCCCTCGCCGCATTTGACAGGGGCTCGCTGGGATTGACTTCGCCTAGTCATCTTCGTTGTTCAGCTTATGCAGATACTGCACAAGCTCTTTCAGCAAGCGGATGATGTAGTATAAACTGATCACAATGAAAGCCGTCACTCCAACCGAGACGAGAGTTGAGAGAATGAGGAACGGTATATCGAACATAGCAAGCTCCCGAGTTATGCGGTGAAGTCGCAGGACCAACTGACATGCCCATAGGTGTATACCAACTCGTTCCCTGCAATGACGATCCCCACTTTCACATATGTACGATTGTTTAGCCGCGGGACACGATGGTGATTACGATGTTCTGTCCACAGGCTTGGGTTATGAAGCCAAGTTGCGGGGTGAAACCCAGCTAATGTTAATCTCTTTTCATGGACAGCGCCGTACCTCTTATCACTTCCTTGGGTTTTATGGTTACACGCGCCTCGGCGTTGACCCACCATGTCCAAGCATTTCTGGTACACGACTCCCATGTCTGATAACTGCCGATGGAAGCTTTTGCTATGGTTTGCTGCGCAATTGGTGAGTAAGCGCTCTGCGACTGATTAAGTACGGCAGCCGCTCCCGCTATACTGTTTACTTGCAAAAATGATATTCCGGCGGCGGTAGCTTCGGCATGATCTCTAGCAGAGGCAGGCTGAAAGCCCATCGAAGACAAAATCGTCATTTCTTGAGCAGAAAGTGCTTGGCTCTCTGTACCTCTCCCCAAAGTTAGGAGAAACACCAACAGATGCAACTACGATCGTCAGGATAAATGCCAACAGCGTCTTCACGAGATTGCCTCCATAGTGGAATTAAACCGCGAAACGCGCATGTCGCAAACTGCTACTCTTATTCCTCCTTTTCCCTCAGCCACAACGATATTTATTGTGATACACAAACATAGATATTCAAAGTATATTCATGCATTATGCACAAATTCCCGCTTGTTTCCCGATGCTGTGAGGTCCCCGCCAAGCTGGGCAGGGGGCTTGAGTTGACTTTGCGTCTGGTCGTTACTTCGCTTTGGCTTTCTGACTCATAGAAAAAAGCCAAAGCATCGTGGCGAATTGACCCGCTGGGACAAACAAAATGACAAGTCCCCATAGCCAAGTCCGCTTGACAAGGCCGGCTCGCGCGCAGCGAATCAACCAGGCAACAGCAAAGCAATAGGACGCGATCCAGAGCGCGGTGAGCGCCATGTGAGTGGGGTTGATCCCCAACTGTTCGATTCCCAGCATCATGGGCTCTTGGAGCATCTGTTGCTCACGGACTCCGAATGAAAGTAGTAATCTCCCCAAGGCGTCGGCACATAGACGGATACTACCCAAGAACTTCGCATTGTCAGTGTTCGCGCGTCTGAGGAGATACGGCTACTTGTACTTACGTTGGATAACTGCGTACCCAATGTAAGACCCGTATGAGCCCAGCGGTTGTTGCTTGAGCTAGCGAAAATCTGCTTGCCGTGGCGTCTGTCTATGACACCGTCAACGTAATGCCTGAACCACCCGTGCCCGAGACCACCCACCAACTTAGCGCATTCATAGCTACGGTTTGCCGAGTACAATGTAGCGCCACTGACTTGCTGGGATGCGGTAGATGATCTTGACTCAATGAGCGATAAGATTTCTCCCAGCGTACTGGGCCACAAACTGGACGAAGCCTGAATCTTACTGGGGACAGAACTGCTCGATACCCGTTGAAAACCAAGGGCTTCCAACGCAGCGTCCCATTCAGAAATGTCATCCCCAAAAACGGGGATGCCTCCCGAAAGCGCAAGGATGCATACCGATAGGATCGCCAACAGCGTTTTCACAAGATTACCTCCATTGTGGCTAGAAACCGCTAAGCGAGACCTGCGAGGATGAATCTGTATACGCTTTTCGCAAAGAAAATCCGCAGCAACTCATGCAATTTGCACAAAGGGCTTCAGATTTGCTGGCGAGTTAGCGCCTCGCCCGGCAACAATCTTCGCTACCTGGCTGTCGCATTGAATTGCGTGGGCGATATCGCTAGACTGGCGGAGCCGCCCACAAGCAGAAAGGCTGCGCCATGCAAGTCGCGCGCCTGTACGGACCTAGAGACATCCGCATCGCTGACGAGCCGCCGCCACTTCGCCCAGCCCGCGGTGAAGTGCGCTTGCATGTCGGCACAGTCGGGCTGTGTGGCAGCGACCTGCACCTCTATGAGACGGGTCGCATCGGCTATACCAATGCCAGCTCGCCCTTCGTCCTTGGGCACGAATTCATGGGCGTGGTCGATGCGCTGGGCGACGAGGCGCTGGATGGCTTGCACGAGCCGCTGCAAGTCGGACAGCGTGTGGCGGTCGATCCTGCTGTGCCCTGCTGGCGCTGCGAACTTTGCGAACAAGGGCATCCCAACCTGTGCCCCCACCACAGTTTTTATGGGCTGTACCCTGAAGATGGTGCCTTGCGCGACTATATGACCGTCAGCGCGCGCAACTGCTTCCCCATGCCTGACAGCCTCAGCGACGCCAGCGGTCCGCTGTTGGAGACCTTGGGCGTTGCCATTCACGCGCTAGACCTGGCGAAGCTGCGCATCGGTCACAGTGTGGCTGTGCTGGGCGCGGGGCCGGTCGGCTTGTTGATCGCCCGCCTGGCTGTGTTGGCTGGCGCAGATTCCGTCATCGTCAGCGACAAGTTCGGCTGGCGCTTGCAAAAGGCGCGGGCTTGGGGCGCTGGGCATACGCTCAATGTCGATGAGGTTGATGCCGTTGCGGCGGTGGCTGAGCTGACGCGCGGACGCGGCGTTGATGTGGCGATCGAAGCGGCTTGGGCAGACCAGTCCGTGCAGCAAGCGGTCGCTATGGCGCGCTATGGCGGGCGGCTGGTGCTGGTTGGCATCCCGCCCGATGACAAGCTGCGCATCCAGCATTCTGCCGCGCGCCGCAAGGGACTGACCATCATGATGTCGCGGCGCATGAAGCACACCTACCCGCGCGCGATTCAACTGGCGGCTTCGGGCAAGGTCGCGCTGGACGAACTGGTTTCGCACCGCTTTCCGCTGGCGCAGACGGCCGACGCGTATGCCCGCAACGCCGCCTATGCGCCGGGCGTCAACAAGGTCATCCTGCAGGTCGGCAGCTAATTTCTTTTGTCCGCCGCACGCCGGCCTTTGCTTCAGCGTGTGCTACAATCGGCGCAGTTGCCTTGTGACAAGAGCGGGCTATGTCGGAAGATTGGATCACCTATATGACAGCGGGCGACCTGCTGGCTCGCGCGCAGGCGGAACGCGCCGCCCTGGCCGCCCTGTGGCAGGGGCTTACTCCTGAGCAGATGACGCGGCGTCCTGGTCCCCAGCCTGGCTGGTCGGTCAAAGACCTGGTCGCTCATATCACCTGGTGGGAACAGTCTGCGACCAACTGGGTGTCGCGCGCGCTCAGTGGCGAGCTGCTCACGCGCACCGAAACGCCCGACGAACTGAATGCGCGCATCTTCGCCGACAACCACGACCTGCCGCTGGCGACTGTGCTGGCATCCTTTAACGCGAGCTGGAAGCCGCTAGAAGACCTGCTGCTGCGCCTGAGCGACGAAGAAATCAACGATGCCACAGTCTGCAATATCCGCGATATGCCCTTGCTCTACTTTCTGGCGGGCAACACTTTCGCGCATTACGCCGACCATTTTGACCAACTGCAAAGCTATGCTCGGCGCATGCGAGCCGAAGATGGAGACAAGCCATGAACTATACAGCCGAGACCATGCTCATCAAATCCAAAGACAGCGGCGGCAGCGGGGTATTCGCCGAGGTCAGCGCTGCGCAAGCCGGCTGGGAATACCTAAACTTTCGGGCGCGGCGACTGCGGCGTGGACGAAGCCAGAGCCACAACACTTTGGGCTGTGAAAATGCCTTCGTCATCCTCGGCGGCACATGCGATATCCGCACGAGCGATGGCGACTTTTTCAATGTCGGGCGGCGGCGCGATGTCTTTGATGGCATGCCCTATGCGCTCTACCTGTCTCGCGGAAAGGACTATGAAATCAAAGCCACCAGCGAATGGCTCGAGTTCGCCCAGTGCTGGGTGCCCACCGACCAAGACTTCCCCACGCAGTTGGTGACGCCCGATATGTGCGCGATCGAGCTGCGCGGCGGCGGCAATGCCTCGCGGCAGATCAACGGCATCCTCCCGCCCGGCTTCAATTGTCATCGCATCGTGGCGGTGGAGGTGTATACGCCCAGCGGCAATTGGTCGAGCTATCCGCCGCACAAACACGATGTTCATGTCGAAGATGACGCGGGCAACTTGCTGGAAGCCGACCTGGAAGAGATTTATTTCTACAAGCTCAACCATCCCGGCGGCTATGCGGTTCAGCGCGTCTACAATGACGACCGCAGCATCGATGGCTTGATGATGGCCGGGCAGCATGACAGCGTGCTCGTGCCCGAGGGTTATCACCCGGTCGTCAGCGCGCATGGCTACACGACCTATTACCTGAACTTCTTGGCGGGCAGCGCGCAGTCACTGGCCAACAGCGATGATCCAGCCTACGCCTGGGTGAAAGGCACATGGACATTCGTGGACCCGCGCCTGCCGATTGTGCATCATGGGATGGAGGGGTAATGTGGTACAATGAATGGCATACTGAAGGGAATAGTTTGAGGGTAGCGATTCATGCGCATCCGTAGTGTTACAGTAACGAAGTTGTTTGACATGTTTGACCATGAGATTCGACTGAATCAGGACTCTCGGATATCAATCATTCATGGACCAAATGGAATCGGCAAGACCGTTCTGATGAAGATGATCAATGGTTTGTTTACGTCAAATTACGGAGTGTTCTTGAGCATACCCTTTGGGTCGTTTAGCGTTGAATTATCAAGTGGGGAGCGAGTTTGTATTGAAGGAAACTATACCGAATTAGAAACAAGGGATGCAGCAGAGGGAGATCGAGACAGTGATCCAATTGAAGAGTCTCTGGTGCTTCGATATTTCGATAGCAATGGTTCAAATGAGCAAACTTACAACCCCAAACCCACTCGCCAGGGATTGGCGCGCGTCAGAGAACTGGCAGAGTCAAAGCCAGAGCTGTCATCCATAGGAAGTACAAGATGGGAGAATATCCTAACCGGAGATGTATTGACCATTGAAGAAGTCATAGCGGCATATGACTTTCAGGTATATCTCTACAATGAACCTAAGTGGATGAAGGATATAAAGAGGAGTACCCGGACTCGTTTAATTCAGGCGCAAAGGCTTCAGGATCCCGAACCCACTCGACCGTTAGGCTTTTCTGCTTATCTGTCATCGCGCAGGAGACGAGCTTCGTCAGCGCCAAAAGCAACGGTCGTAAGATATTCTGAGGAAATTGCCAAAGAAATCGGTAACGCGATGGCCGAATACGGACAAGAATCGCAAATACGTGATCGTAGCTTTCCAAAACGATTAATTGAATCAGATGGAACAGAGCTAATTGCTCAAGATAATCTGCAGGAGAAACTTGACGAACTTGAGAAGAAGACGGCAAAGCTAATTAAGCTTGGATTATTTGAAGATAAGGATGTTCCTGAGATTCCAAAGCTGGACGACACTACGCAGAATAATCTCACAGATGTACTATCAATCTATGTGCAAGACATAGAAGCGAAACTCTCAAAGGTCGACGCAATATCCCGCCAACTCGAAATTCTCATAGCCATCATCAATAATCGATTCATGTGCAAGACACTTGAGATCGACAAGCGTAAGGGTTTTATATTTAAGGACAACAAAGGTAATGAGATACCAAAGACCAGTTTATCCTCCGGAGAGCAGCATGAACTAATTCTGATCTATCAACTGCTGTTTCATGTTGAGCATAATTCTCTAATAATGATTGACGAGCCCGAACTTTCGCTGCACGTCGATTGGCAGGAAAGATTCCTGGACGACCTAAGAGATGTTATTGCATTTAGACATTTCGACCTCCTTATCGCTACTCATTCGCCCACGTTGGTCGACGACAAATGGGAGTGGGTAGTAGGGCTTCGGTACCCAGAAGGTGTGTGCTAGGAATGGGTCCGAGAAAGACTCCACATTACTTATTCAATCTGATCTTCATGTCTCGAATGCGGAACAAAGCGCTAGCATTTGTTCTAGTAGAAGGTCGTACTGATGAAGCTCTATGGTGGGATTTCACAGTTGAAAACAATTGCAGATTGGAACGAGTAAACGGAAAACAGAATCTGTTATCTTTGCTCGATTCATCTATGTTCCGCGATATTCGAGGTTTGGCCGCAATTGTGGATGCGGACTATAATCTTATTCTCCGATCAGATGAGCTGGATAGACAGAATTTATTATACGATAATACATGCCCAGATAGTGAAATCATGTTGCTTGACTCGCCAGCACTGGCGAAGATATTACGAAATCATTTAACACAAGTGGAGATTGAAGAAGTACATGCGTTTGCAGAAAAACTAAGACATGAAGCTCTAAAATTGGCTGAGGAGATAGGACTCTTTCGCTGTCTCAACGCTAAACACAATTATGGCATCAACTTCAAGGAGTTTAATCTCAAGGATGTTATTGATGTGGAGACTCTGGAGTTTGACAGAAGCTGGGCAGCTAGGCGACTTTGCGAAAACATACGAGAGTTGCAGAGTGACCGGCTAATTGCAGAAGTGAAGGCGCTTCGAAATAAATTTCCTAATGGCAGCATAAAGCTATGTAACGGACATGACGCTGTTTATATCATTGCACTAATTTTTCCATCTCTATTCGAGCGCGAATTTGGCGTACCCTTGAGGGATACCACTCGCCTAGCGCTTGCTAGTACAACACTGTCGGCTAGTCTGCGAACAGCTTACGAATTTGATTACTTTGTTCAGACATCGTTGTTTGATGAGGTTCGAGCTTGGGAAGCAGTTAACGCGCCGTTTCGTATTATTAGAGACTGAGTGCCTGAAAGGACACCCGCATGAAAACCACCCGCCTCACCATGGCGCAAGCCCTCGTCCGCTACCTCGCCTGCCAGCATGTCGAGCGTGATGGCGCGCAGAATCCCTTCTTCGCTGGCATGTGGGGCATCTTTGGGCATGGCAATGTCGCGGGAGTCGGGCAGGCGCTCGAACAATACGCGCCCAGCTTCCGCTATTATCAATCTCGCAACGAGCAGGCGCAGGTGCTGGCTTCAGTCGCTTTTGCCAAGCAGCGCAACCGCTTGGCCACTTTCGCCTGCGCTTCGTCCATTGGTCCGGGCGCGACCAATATGTTGACGGGCGCGGCTGTCGCCACTGTCAACCGCATCCCCGTGTTGATCCTGCCGGGCGACATATTCGCCGAGCGCATCCAGGCGCCTGTCTTGCAGCAGCTCGAAAGCGAGCGCACGCAAGATATCAGCGTCAACGACTGCTTCAAGCCGGTCTCGCGTTATTGGGACCGCATCAGCCGCCCCGAGCAGTTGGTCGCGGCTCTGCCCGCAGCCATGCGCGTGTTGACTTCGCCGGCCGATACCGGCGCGGTGACGCTCAGCCTGCCGCAGGATGTGCAAGCCGAAGCCTACGAGTATCCCAGCAGCCTCTTCGAGAAGCGCGTCTGGCATATCCCGCGCAACCGTCCCGACCAAGGGGCGCTGCTGCGCGCCGCCGACTGGATCCGCAGCAGTCAGCAGCCCATCATCATCGCGGGGGGTGGCGTCCATTACAGCGATGCCCATGCCGCGCTGGAAAGCTTCATCGCCCGCACCGGCATCCCGGTCGCCGAGACGCAGGCTGGCAAGGGCTCGCTGCTCTATGACAACCCGCTCAACCTGGGCGCGACCGGCGTAACCGGCACCGAAGGCGCCATCCAAATCGCCGCCGAAGCCGACCTCGTCATCGGCATTGGCACGCGCTACAGCGACTTCACCAACGCCTCCAAGACGGCCTTTGCCAACGAAAATCTGCGCTTCATCAACATCAATGTCGCTGAATTTGACGCCCACAAGCACAATGCCCTGCCGCTGGTGGGCGATGCCCGCGCCACGCTGGAAGAACTGCTGCCGCTGCTGGAGGATTATGGCGTGGCCGCCGATTATCGCGCCCGCGTGCAGGGGCTCAACCAGGCTTGGGATGCCGAAGTCCATCGCATCTACAACCTGGAGCACGAACCCATGCTCAGCCAGGGCGAGGTCATCGGCATAGTCAACAGCCTGTCGGCGGCTGGCGACACGGTGCTCTGCGCGGCTGGCAGCATGCCCGGCGACCTGCACAAGCTCTGGCGAACGCGCAACCCCAAAGGCTATCACCTGGAATATGGCTATTCGACCATGGGCTACGAGATCGCCGGCGGGCTGGGCGTGAAACTGGCCGACCCCGATCATGAAGTCTGGGTGATGGTCGGCGATGGCAGCTTCCTCATGATGCACACCGAGATCGTGACCATGGTGCAAGAGGGCATCAAGGTCAACATCCTTGTGCTGGACAACCACGGACACGCCAGCATCGGCGCGCTATCCAAGGCGGTCGGCAGCGACGGATTTGGCACGAAGTTTCGCTATCGCAGCGAAAGCGGCCAGCTGGATGGCGAGACCCTGCCCATCGACTTCGCCAAAAATTGCGAGAGCCTGGGCGCGCATGTTATCCGCGCCCGCGACCGGGCAGAGTTGGCGGCGGCGATCGAAAAGGCAAAGACCATACAAGGCGGTCCGGTTTGCATCATCACCGAAGTCGACCGCCGGCAACGGGTGCCCGGCTATGGCGCCTGGTGGGATGTGCCGGTGGCGGAAGTCAGCGAGATGGCTGCCGTCCGCGCCGCCCGCGAAGACTACGAAGCCAACAAAACGCGCGAAAACTGGTATGCCTGAGGGGCGAAGAACTGGTGAACGAAGACAAACCCCTAAACATCGGGCTCATCGGCTGTGGCAATGTCGTCGTCTATGGGCATCGCCCGGCGCTGACCAGCCTGCCCCAGCTGCGGCTCATCGCGCTGGCTGACATCACCCCCCAGCGCCGGCAGCTGGGCGCGGACTGGTTTGACCTGCGTGAAGACCAACTCTATGCCGACTACCGCGACTTGCTGGCTATCGACGCGCTGGATGCCGTAGTGGTCGCTGTTCCCCAGCAGTTCCGCCCGAAAATCGCGCTGGATGCGTTGGCGACCGGGCTGCATGTACTCAGTGAAAAACCGATCGCCAATACCCCGGCGCTGGCTCAGCGGCTGGTGGGCGCGGCCAACGAAGCCGGGCGCGTGCTGGCGATGGTGCACAACTATCACTTCTTGCCCGAATACCAGTTGATCAAGCAGTTGCTCGGCGCGGGCGAGATCGGCGATCTACGCGTGGCGATGCTGCACTTCCTGGGCGTCATTGATTATCCCGGCGCGGCGGAATATCAAGCTGACTGGCGGCACACCCTGGCGGCGGGCGGCGGCGTGCTGATGGATATGATTCACGCCGTGTATCTGGCTGAGTGGTTGGTGGGCGCGCCTGCCCAGCAAGTCATGGCATTCATCGACGCGCCCGAATATGCCGCGCGGCAGCCGGTCGTCGAAGACCTGGCGCTGTTGCAGATTGCCTTCCCGCGCGCCTATGCCGCAATACAGATGGGCTGGGGCGAGGGCGTTGGCGGCGTCGATATCAGCGGGGCGGACGGACACCTGCGCATGCGCTACAAGCAGCATCAGTCCGGCGGCTTCAACCAGCCCATCGAGCTCTACAGCGTGGACAGCGCTTGGAATCGCCACGATCATGCGCTGGCCAACCTGCCGACGCACGAAGCCAATATCGCGCGCTCTTTCATTGAATTGTGGGCGGATTTCGCCGCAGCCATCTGCGAGCATCGCCAGCCCATCGCCCCGGCCGCCGCGGGCGCGCGCGCATTGGAAATCGTGTTGGGCGCGTATGAATCGGCTGTCACCGGGCGCGCTGTGAGCCTGCCACTGGCTGCATCCAGCCCGCTCTACAGCCGAGGACTAGCAGGCATCGGCGCGCTGAATGCCTGGGGAGACAGCAAGACTGTGGCGGCCGGATTGTTCGGGCTGCGCGAGAAGTAAGCAATGCCTATGCCAGGCGAGCCGCGCGCCACGACCAGCGATGGCAAGCAGCAGCGTGATTTGCTGCAGCTGTATACTGACTGGCGCTGGCGGCCCGGCTAGTCAGCTTCCTTGTCGCAGCTGCGGTTTGTCATTTTTTGGGCGCTGGGGGGGCAGCATGAAAATCACCAATATCCGCACAAGCGCATTCCAGCACGAAATGGCGCGCGCAATCGGCGATGCCAACAACCCGCGCGGACGCTCGCTTTATGCCGGCCTGGCCGTTTTTGTGGATACCGACGCTGGTTTGACGGGCGTGGCGCTGGGCAATCCTGGGCAGGCGCAGGCAATCGAAAGCATGGCGCGCGATCTGCTCTTTGGGCAAGACCCGCGCAGCGTCGTCGGCTTGTGGCAGCGCATGGCCGATTTCGCTTTCAAAGGCGGCAACCGCGGCGCAATCACCGATGTCATCGGCACCTTGGATATCGCGCTATGGGACCTCAAAGCCAAAGCCAGCGAACAGCCTCTCTGGCAGTGCCTGGGCGCGGCCAGCCCGCGTGTGCGCGCCTATGCCAGTGGCATCGACCTGTGTCTGAGCGATGACGAAATCGGCGCATTTTATCGCAAACAAGCGGCGCGCGGCATCTTTGCCGGCAAGCTGAAGGTCGGTTTGGACCGAGACAGCGATTTGCGGCGCATTGCGATTATGCACGATGCCCTGGCCAGCTCTGGCAAGACGCCCGCGCTGTTGATCGACTCCAACGAATACTGGTCGCCCAAGCAAGCCATCCAGAAGATCCGTTATTTCGAGCGGCATTACGAGCTGTTTTGGGTGGAAGAGCCGGCGCGGCGCTGGGATGTCGCGGGTTTGCGCAAGGTGTCGGACGCGGTCGACGCGGCGGTGGCAACGGGCGAAAATCTGGACGATGCCGCCGACTTCCGACCGTTAATCGCGGCGCGCGCAGCCGACATATTGCAGATCGGCATGGGCACAGGCGGCATCACCGGCGCTTGGCGTGTCGCGCAGATGGCGGACGGGTTCGACCTGCCGGTTTCGGTGATGAATTGCCCGGGCAATTTTATGGCGCACTTCGCCGCCGTTCTGCCCAATCATATCTGGATGGAAGTGGTGGATGCCGGGCGCGATGCCGTCTTTGCGCATGACAGCTGCGTGGAAGCCGGACATATCGTGCTGGGCGATTCGCCAGGCAACGGGATCATGTTCGACGAAGCTGTGCTGGCGAACCATCAGCTAGACACAGTTGCTGCCGCCGAGGCGGTCCCGAGCCCTTGGGGACGGCGGGTTGGCGCTGGCCTCGTTGTCGTGGGAGAAGGATAAAGGGTGCCGCCGCCAGACAGACATGGTTTCAAGCGAGTAATGAGCAGATCTTGATATGAATACAAGCGCGAGCTGCTGGGTCGCCAGCCGCAGCATCCGAAACCGGATGATTAAGGCATTGCTGCGCCAAACCCCATGCGCCTCGGCCGCGAAGCTGTTCACTCAACCTATTTCGGCGAGTATCTGCTCGATTGCTGCCAGCGCTGCGCGGATTTCATCATCAGTGTTGTAAAAATGTGGCGCGATGCGGATGCCAGCTTTGGGACGAAAGTCGATCTTGATATCGCGCGCCAGCAGCTCGCAAGAAACTTCATAGGCTCGGGGCGGGTTGACCGTGACGGTGCCGGCGCGCTCTTCGGGCGACCGCGGCGAGACGACCTCATAGCCCAGGGCATCAGCCAGTTCGACAATCAACGCGGTTTGGCGCATCGATTTTTCGCGGATGGGCGCGACGCCGATCTGCGCCACGATCTCGACGCCAGGCTGCACAGCATGCAGCGAGGCGATGCCCGGCGTGCCGTTCATCAACCGATAGCTATCTTCGCGCAGGTCGAGCCCGCCCACATCAAAGTCGAATGGCGCGCGACTGGCGAACCAGCCGGTCACCTTGGGCTGCAAGCTGGCCAGCAGGTCGGGGCGCACATACAGAAACACGCCGCCCGGTCCCCCGCAGAGCCACTTCAGGGTGCCGCCGATGTAATAGTCGACATCCCACGCGCCGACATCCACCGGGATGACGCCCACGCTGTGATAGCCATTGAACAACGTTTGCGCGCCGACTCGCTGCGCCTTTGCTGTGATTTCACGCGCTGGCATGATAAACGCGCTGCGAAAGCATACATGTGAAATGCTGACCAGCCGCGTGCGCTCATCAATCGCCGCCAGCAGCTCGTCGATGTCGATGCTGACGCCATCGCGCGATTCGATCATCTGCACTTCGATATGCGGCGGCAGCCAGCTGCGCAAGGCATAGACATCGCTGGGAAAGTCGAGGCTGGTGACGACGACTTTGTCGCGCTTCGCATCGCTAAAGTCCAGCGCGCCCAGCAAGATGCTGTTGGCTATGCTGGCATTTTGATGCATCAGCACCGTGCCTGGTGCCGCGCCCATCAAGGGGGCGATCTTGTCGCCGACGGTCTGTGGCAGTTCAAACCAGCCGCTGCTCCATGCCGAAACGCCTTGCTCGGCCCAGGTATCGGCATAATGCCGCAAGCTGACATAGACGCCACGCGGCATCGCGCCCAGTGAATTGCTGATGAGGTAATTGCAGCGCTCCAGAATTGGAAATTCGCCGCGCCATTTGAGCAAGCTGTCTGATGTCATGATTTCCTCTTGTCTAATCGGATTGGCTTCCAAATAGTCCTGGCTCGCTGGCTCCTATGCAAAGAGCGTGTCATTGTCAGCAAGCGAAGGGAGACAGGAATGCCAAAGAAACGCGCCTGCGCTGACGATTTGAGGGTCAATGCTGTCGCGCAGATTGTATCCGGCAAAATGTTGTCCGCTCAAACCAGCCGCCACTATCGTATCAAAGACAGCGCGCTCTATGCCTGGAAAGCCGTTGTGCTGGAAACGGTTGACAGCCTGGATTGCGCGCTTCCACTGGCTTGCTGATGTTGATTAATGCGCAAGCCACCGCCGAGCATGCCGCGCATTTCGCCCAACTTGCGCAAATTGCGGGCGACCAGCTCTTCAGCCAGCTATTCGGGAGCCGCGCCACTCCACTGCTGCAAGGCATGTTCTTGCGTGAAGACAACGAGTTTAGCTGCTACCATTGCGCTTTCATCCGGCATGAGGGTGAAATAGCTGGCATGATCCACGCGTACAGCGCCACCACAAGCGACACATACCAATTGCGCGGTTTCTTGCTGATGCTGCGGCTGGCGGGCTGGGAGTTGCCGCGGTTCTTGCTGATGCTGGCGCTGATGCGTCAGTTGCTGGGCTTCCTGGGGCAGAGGCTCTCCCCAGGCGACTATTACATCGCTTTTGTAGCGCTCTACCCGGCTTTTCGCGGGCGTGGTCTCAGCAAAGCCTTGCTGGCGCATGCTGAAGAATCAGCTCTGCGTGGTGGCTGCTCGCGACTAGCGTTGGATGTCGCGGCGGACAATGCAATCGCCATTTCAGCGTATCAACGAGTCGGCTTCGCGCAGGTCGCCGCCTCGCCTATACTGAAACATAATGGCAAAGAGTTGCAGATGCTGCGGCTGGCAAAGGATCTCAGCCGCCCGGCTCCAGCGAGGTGAAATACTCGCGCACGACATCGCGCAGTCCCAGCGGCACATAATCGCTTTCCAGCGCGCGGTTGGCTGCCTGCTGATACGCATTGAAGACCGCGTCATATCTCACGCGCGATTCGCCCAGTGGGTTGTCGTCGAATTCGCCTTCTGCCAGCGTCGTATCGCCAGGGTCGGTCTGTAAGCGGACTTCGTTCTCGCCGCCACCGCCGATGCCGCTGGGGCTGTAGAGCGCTTCGTATTCGATCGCGCCCCGGCCTGCCGAGCGGTCGCTGGTTTCCGCGCCGCGGTCTTCGCCGCCGCTGCCCGCCATGCTGAGGTTGCTGGGGTCGCCTTGGCCCGTGCCGCCACCACTGGCACGGCTGTCCTGGCTGCGCTGGCTGGCTGCGCCGCTGCTTTCGGCGTTGCGCTGCGCCGGCTGGCGGCCTTGGTTTGCGCCTGGGCGCGCTTGATCCGATTGTTGGTCGCCTTCCTGCCCAGCGCGGGGCTGCCCCGAATCGGACGGATCCGCCTCGCCAGCCTGGGCATCTTCAGTTTGTTGATCGCCTTGCTGCCTTTGCTGCCGGGCGATGGACTCGGCGACTTCTTGGGCGCGTTCGGCTTGCTCTTGCAGAGTCTGCTGCGCATTTTGCTGGCCTTGGTTCTGTTGCCGCTCTTGCGCGACTGCTTCTTGCGCCGCATCCAGCTGCTCACTCAGGTCCTGCCGCCCTTCTTGCAGCGACTGCGCCATGTCATCGAGCCGCTCTTCCAGCGCCGCATCCAGCGCGGACAGTTCGTCAGCCGCCGCATCCAGCGCCGCCGCCGCATTCAGACGCTCGTCCGCGCTCATATCGCGGGCATCTTGCGCCAACTGCTCCAGCGCCTCGCTCAATGCCGCAAAATCATCGCCAGCCTGCTCGCTGCCGCTCTCATCCAGCGGCGGAGCAAAGTCTGCAAGCGCTTCCAGCCCAGCCTGCAGCGCCGACTGATCCAGCTCCATCGTTTCGCCCAGTTCCAGCTCGAGTTCGTCCAAGCGCGCTTCCAGCTGGCTCATAGCGGCGAAGGCTTCTTCTTGGCCGATTTCGGTTTCTTCCAGTCGCTCCAGCGCGATCTCCAGCGCATCCAACACGTCCTGGCGGTCGATCTCGTTGAGGTCGGGGTCTTTGGCGGTCGTCTCGATCATCTCGCGGATGTCTTCACGCGCCAGTTCAATCGCCGCCGGCGGCTGGTCGAGCAGCTCTGCGCCCACGATGGCCGGCAGCGCGATCATGCCCAAAAGCGCCACAGCCAGCGCCAGCAGCGCAACCAGCTCGCCACGCCGAAAGTCCAGGGCGATGCGTTCGCTTGGGTTGATGGCGCGCGCTTGCGCCAGCGTATCCGCCAGTTGCCGCGCCGCCAGATCCGGGTGCGTGCCGATGCGCCCCGAAAGCAGCTCAAAGGCGGTCGATACCCGCTCGCCGAGGTTGAACTCGATGTCGAAATAGCGCGCGCGGGTGGGCAAATCGCGCGGAAAAAGCACCGTGCGCAGCAGGTTGCCCGCAAAGCCGAAGGCGCACAATCCCGCCGCAATCAGCGCCAGCTGCTCTGCCCGCAGCCCCAGCCAAAAATAGCCAGCCGCGCCGGCCGCCAAGCTCAATAACAGCGCCAATATCAGCGAGCGGGGCATGCTGCGCGAAAGCAATCGCCACTCGTGTCGCTGCTCCCAGCGATTGACGATTTGCTCCAACTCGGACTGATGATGAGAGGGCATGCTGCTAGTGTAGCACAGGGGCGGCGGGGGAGGTATCGCGGCGGCGCGAAAATTCGCCTCTGTGCCGCCAGCGCGCGCTGTGGTCTAATCACAGGAGTCTTACATTGCGCAGGGAGCATCATGGCGAGCACCTATCTCGTTACCGGCGGCGCTGGTTTCATTGGCTCGCACATCGCGGAAAGCCTGCTGCAAGACGGACAGCGCGTGCGCGTCATCGACAACCTGCTGACCGGCAAGCGCGAGAATCTGGACTATCTGGGCGGGCTGGATGGCGACTTCGACTATGCCATTGGCGACATCAACGACATCGACCTGCTGCGGCGGCTCATGCGCGGCGGCGACTTTGTGCTGCACCAAGCCGCCCTGCCATCGGTCCCGCGCAGCCTGGCCGACCCGCTGGAGACGCATCGGCACTGCCTCACCGGCACGTTGAATGTGCTGGTTGCCGCGCGTGATTGTGGCGTTCGCAGGGTGGTCTATGCCGCTTCTTCATCAGCCTATGGCGACCAGCCGGGCGATGCCAAGCGCGAATCCATGCGCCCCGACCCCATCTCGCCTTATGGCGTCGCCAAGCTGGCTGGCGAATACTATGCTGCCGCTTTCACAGGCAGCTTCGGGCTGGAGACGGTGGCGCTGCGCTACTTCAATGTCTTTGGTCCGCGCCAAGACCCGGCTTCGGAATACGCCGCCGTCATCCCCAGGTTCATCACGCTTATGCTAGATGGCAAGCAGCCGCGCATCTATGGCGATGGCGAGCAAAGCCGCGACTTTACCTATATCGACAATGTCGTGCGCGGCAACCTGCTGGCCTGCGCCGCGCCAGAGGCATCGGGCGCGACCATCAACCTGGCGGCTGGCGGGCGCGTCACGCTGAATGACCTGGTTGAGCAGTTAAATGCCGCGCTGGGCACAGACCTGCCGCCTATCCATACTGACGAGCGCCGCGGCGATATCAAGCACTCGCGCGCCGATGTGACGAAAGCGAAAGCGCTGCTGGGGTTCGCGCCAGCCATCGACTTTGCCGAAGGGCTGCGGCGGACTGTGGACTGGTATCGGGAGCGCGCATAGATTCCCCGCAAAATCTGTGCGCGTGAATAAGCATTTTGCCGCGCCAGCCCAACTTGGCTATACTTCGCCACAGAGACCGCGCCAGCCGCGAGGCAGCTATGTACACCGACCTCAGCAGCGACCAATACCGTCAGCGATTCGCCAACTGCGACCCAGACAGCTATCAGCTCATCGATGTGCGCGAAGATGACGAATATGCCGAAGCCCATTTGCCCGGCGCAGTCAACATCCCGCTGAGTGAATTCATGGCGCGCGTCGATGAGATTGACGAAGATATGCCCGCTCTGCTGGTCTGCAACACTGGCGTCCGCTCGTCGCAAGCCGCCCTGTACCTCGCCAGCCTCGGCTATGCGCAGCTCTACAACCTCGAAGACGGCACCAAGGGCTGGCGGGAAAAAGGCTATCCCGTAGAACATTCGCGGGACTGCTAGCCGCGACAGGTTTCAGGCTACAATAACGGAAGAAATCGTTCAGGTCGCGCATGAAGCCGAACTTCCGAAATCAAACGGTGTGGACAGGCGACTGCCTCGACATCATGCGCGGCACGAATTCCGAGTGCGTCGATTTAATTTGCCTCGATCCCCCTTTCAATTCCAACGCAAATTACGCCGCCCCGATTGGCTCGCAAGCCGCCGGCGCTGAATTCAAAGATACCTGGACTCTGTCGGACATCGATGCCGAATGGATCAACCTCATCGAGAGCAAGCACGCCGGGCTGCATCGCGTTCTGCTCGCCGCTATGACCGACAGCGACAAATCCTACCTGGTCTATATGGCGGTCAGACTGCTGGAGATGCGCCGCATCCTCAAGCCGACCGGCAGCCTGTTCCTGCATTGCGACCCCACCATGAGCCACTACTTGAAGCTGGTCATGGACGCGATTTTCGGACGCGGCAACTTTCGCAATGAGATTATCTGGCATTATTCCGGCTGGAACAAACAGCTGAAAGCCCATATCGAGCGCCGCCATGATGTCATATTGTTTTATTCCAAGGCAGATGGCGCAGTATTTAATCCGCCAGCAAGAACCTGGGAAAGCAAAGAGGAATATATCAAAGTACGAAAACAGAAGGTCCGCGTCGATGAGGATGGACGGGAGTATGTATTGTCCGATGGCGGCGGCGGGCGGCGGGCACGCAGGTATTTGGATGAAGCGATGCGCTATGGCATTCCCCTGGACGACGTGTGGGATATTCCAAAACTGAATAACTCGGACAAGGAGCGCACAGGTTACCCCACACAGAAGCCTCTCGCGCTTTATCGCCGCTTAATCGCAGCGGGCAGCGATGAAGGCGCTCTGGTGCTTGACCCCTTCTGCGGCTGCGCCACGACCTGCATCGCCGCGCAGGGCATGGGGCGGCAGTGGGTGGGGATTGATGTGGCGGGCAAAGCCACCGAGCTGACCAAACTGCGCCTGCGCGAAGAACTGGGTTTGTTTTCCAATCCCATCCACCGCGCCGATATGCCTCGGCGCACCGACCTGGGCGGGCTGCCGCGCCCCGCCAGCCACAAAAAGGCGCTGTATGGCGAGCAGGCGGGCAACTGCGCAGGCTGCGGCGAGCATTTTCAGAGTCAGCGCTTGGAAGTCGACCACATCATCCCGCGCTCGAAAGGCGGCACCGACCATAGCGAGAACTTGCAGCTGCTGTGCGGCTCTTGCAATCGCATCAAGGGCAATCGCGGTATGGAATACTTGCGAGTGAAGCTTCAGCTGCGATGATCGCGCGAGTGTCATTGAATGGACAGACACCATTGACTGACATAAGCCCCATAAGAATAAGGAGCTGATGGACATGGCATTACGCTCGCTGATAGGCGCAAACATCAAACGCAAGGAAGACCCTGGTTTAATCAACGGCGCTGGCAAATATGTCGGCGATATCAAATTGCCGGGCATGGCGCATGTGGCATTCTTGCGCAGTCCCTATGCGCATGCGAATATCCTCGACATCGACCGCGCAGCCGCAGAATCGCGCCAGGGCGTTTATGCCGTGGTCACTGGCGCAGATCTGCAAGATGAATGGGCGACAGTGCCAGTCGCCGGCGGCAGCGAGGCGCGCGCCAACTACAGCCACTATGCGATATCGGCGGGGACTGTGCGGCATGTGGGCGAGATCGTGGCGGCTGTCATCGCCCAGAGCGCCGAAATCGCGGCGGACGCCCTGGACGATATCGCTGTGGAGTATGAAGAATTGCCGGCTGCGGCCGATCTGATGACGGCTTATGAAGGCGCTGCGCCACCGATCTTCACTGGGCTAGACAGCAATATCGCCAATGCGGGCGAGACGAAGAGCGGCGATGTCGATGCTGTTTTTGACAACGCGCCACACACCTTGCGCCAGCGCATGCGCAGTCAGCGGCTGGCTGGCGTGCCGATGGAAGTTCGCGCCGCGCTGGCCGCGCCCGATGCCGTAACTGGCGGTTTGACTCTGTGGACGAGTACGCAGATCCCCCATGGCGTGCGCTCGGCATTGGCAGAGGCGCTGCGTATGCCCGAAAACACGTTGCGGGTCATCGCGCCCAATGTCGGCGGCGGGTTTGGCGTGAAGAACCAGCTGTATCCCGAAGAGATGGCGCTGGCAAAGCTGGCGCAGCGGCACAACAAGCCATTGCGCTGGTCGGGCACGCGCTCTGAACACTTCAGCGCCACCACGCAGGGCCGCTCGCAGATCGCCGATGTCGAAGTCGCTTTTGACGATGCGGGGCGCATCTTGGGACTGCGCCTGTATGTGATTGGCGAGCTGGGCGCTTATCCACCCTTCTATGACCTGTCGTTCATGACGGGGCTCATGGCGACCGGCAACTATGACATTCCCGCCGTGCACTTCAAAAACAGCAATGTCTTCACCAACACGGTCGCGGTGGCGGCTTATCGCGGGGCGGGCCGACCCGAGGCCATCTATTACATCGAACGCGCCATCGACATGATCGCGGGCGAGCTTGACATTGACCCAGCCGATGTGCGCCGGCGCAATTATATCCAGCCTGACCAGTTCCCTTATCAGACGCCCACTGGCTCGACGTATGACACCGGTGACTACGAAAAGAACCTGGACACAGCGCTGCGAGCGGCTGATTATCACACGTTGCGCGCCGAACAGGCGCAAAGGCAAGCCGCCGCTGCCGGCAGCCTGCTGGGCATTGGCATGGCGACTTATGTCGAGATGTGCGGTTTTGGTCCTTACGAAAGCGGCGTTGTGCGCGTGGAGCCCGGCGGCACAGTCACTGTCTACACCGGCGCGTCGCCACATGGCCAAGGCTTGCAGACGACCTTCGCCCAGATCGTCGCCGATGAAATTGGCGCGGCGTATGACAATATCATTGTGCGCCATGGTGATACGGGCTCGCAGCCGGCTGGCGTTGGCACATTTGGCAGCCGCAGCCTGGCTGTGGGCGGCTCGGCCATCGTTCGCGCCTCCAAAGCCGTCCGCGAAAAAGCCATAAAGATCGCGGCGCACATGCTGGAGGCAGCCCCCGGCGATATCGAATTGGCTGATGGCGAATACCGCGTCAAAGGCGCGCCCGGCAGCAGCCTGACGCTGAGCCAGATCGCCCAGCGCGCGTATAGCCAGCGCCTGCCCGCCGATATCGACCCAGGCCTCGAAGGCACTGATTTCTTCCGCCCGCCCTCTTTCATCTATCCATTTGGCACCCATATCGCCGTAGTCGAAATCGAGCGCGAAACCGGCATCATCAGCCTGCGCGCCTATTATTCCGTGGACGATTGCGGCCCGCGCATCAGCCCGCTGCTGGCGGCTGGACAGATTCACGGCGGCTTGGCGCAGGGTATCGGGCAAGCGCTGCTCGAGCAGGTCATTTACGACGAAGGCGGGCAATTGCTGACCGGCACCATGATGGATTACACCCTGCCGCGCGCCGACGACTTCCCGCACTTTACGCTGGATCAGACCGTGACCGCAACCACGCTAAATCCCCTGGGTGTGAAAGGCATTGGCGAAGCCGCCACCATTGGCTCGACGCCCGCTGTGGTCAACGCCGTCATGGATGCGCTGCGTCCCTTGGGCCTGCGCCATATCGACATGCCCTTGACGCCCCGCCGCGTTTGGGAAGCTATGCAATCCGCCCAGTCACCGAGTTAAAAACCGTCAGCAAAGTGGGTTGAGAGCAATTCTTAATCAAATCAGTCGGGCAGCCTTGTCGCTCGTGGCTGTTGGGGCGCGCAAAGCCGGACCCTCGAAAAGGCAAGTTCTTTTTCCGCGATGATGTCTATGCGCTCTTGCCCGAGCTTGCGCCATACAATGGAATGAGCCTCTTCTCGATCCATCAACCTGCGTCAGGCTCGTCGCCGCTGGCAGCAGGCTGAACGCGTCGATGAAAGCCCGTCCTGCGCCATTGCGAGAGCTTGCGCGCCCAACGCGGCATCATGCGTTCGAGGCGGCGGCGCATTTCCGCTGTCAGCAGGGCTTTGTCATGCGGCGCGACCAGCGACTTGACGAGTAGCGCGTCAATGAGCCGTTCCATATCGCGCCTGGCCCGCCTGCGCTCTGCCCAGTCGAGGCGCTGCCCCTTGGCCATGCGCTGCAAGCGGTCGAGGCTGGCTAGCGGCGCTTCCCCCCACAATTCGCGCAAGATACGCGCTTTGATTTCATCGGCTTGGGCTTGGTGCTGCGGAACCTGGCTGCGAGTGGCGCTGTGCGAATGTTCATGTCGGCGATAGCGATAGAGGCTTTCGGGCAAATTGGCGAATTGTATGCTCGTTTGCTTGAGCATGCGCCAGGGCAGTTCGCGCTCTTCGCCCGAGCGTCTGCCCGCTTCATACCCGCCAACCGCCTGGAGCAGCTCGCGGCGAAACATGACCGTGGTATAGATAAAGCTGACGCCGCCCAGCATATCAAACAGGATTAGGGCATGCTGCTGTGGCAGGCGAAATCGGTAGAGCGTTTGCGACAAGTCTTTGTCGACCAACTCGCCCTCTGTGCCGACGCCGCCGATTTCAGGATGCGCCTCTAGGAAGGCGACTTGTTTCTCGAGGCGCTTTGGCAGGCTGATGTCATCACAGTCCATAAAGGTGATGTAGGCGCCCGCCGCGGCCTCGATGCCCCGATTGCGCGCGTCTGCCATGCCCATGTTGCGCCTCATCCGCAACAAACGAATCCGTTCATCGCGCTGCTGCCAGCCTTGTATGATCTGCGCCGAAGCATCTTGCGAGCCATCATCGACAACCAGGAATTCGAAGTCGGCCAGCGTTTGCGTCAATATGCTGACGATGGCTTCGCTGAGGTAAGCCTCGCCGTTGTATACCGCCATGACGACGCTGACTTTGGGCATGAATGCTGTATCTCGAGCGCGGGCTGACTGAGCGCGAGTATATCACAGGCGCGGAACAAGCGCGGGCAGCCTTGCGTTGACTCGGCGGCGGACAGCAGTTACATTGGCAGCCTTGGCAGCGAGAGGCAAAAAATTATGACCGATCCCAATATCAAGACCGTGGGCGGCAACGGCAGCTTCCAGGATGTGATCGCCAATGCGTCGCCAGAGATCCAAGCCATGGCGCGCGCTGCCCGCGAGCTGCTGGCGGATGTCATGCCGGGCATCACCGAGGTGCCCTGGGCGCGCCAGAAATATGTTGGCTATGGCGTCGGCCCCAAGAAGATGTCGCAGCATTTTTGTTATATTGCGCCCTTTAAGCAGCATCTCAACCTCGGTTTCATGTATGGTGCGCATTTGCCCGACCCCGCGAATCTGCTGGAAGGCAAAGGCGCAAACCTGCGGCATATCAAGATCCGCCAGGCTGCCGACCTGCAAAAGCCCGCCGTGCGCGAACTGATTGTGCAGGCGAGCCAATACCTGCCCAAACTGAAGTGAGCTCGCTGCGTTTGCGGTGAGCTAGCCGGGCAATGTGCCGACTTGGTCGCGGTCGAGCTTTTCTTCGATATTCTTCACCTGCACCTGCAGCACGCGAATATCGCCCTGCAAGTCCTTGACGGTGTCGTTTAGATCATTGATTCGCTCCGTCAGCGCAGCGATGTCTGCCTTGGACTCGGCTCGGTTGGCGTCCATCTTATCGCTGTTGGCTTTGAGGTCTATCTTGTTCTCTGCTCGATAGACATCAATTTTTTCACTGTTGGCATTGATTTCGGACTTCAGCTCGGTTCGGTTGACTTTGATTTCAGACAGCAACTCCAGGCGCGTAGTATCAACTTTGTCGCTGTTGTCTTTAATGTCGGATTTCAATTCCTTGCGCGTGGTATCAATCTTCGTGTCTAGTGTCCGAAAGTGATAGACAATCGTCAAAAACAAGACAACGACACTGCCGATAGTCACCAACATATCTGCGGATAGCTGCACAGTTTCTACTCTTTCCTCCACTCACGATAGTCCGCCGCCGCGGATTCAATTCCTACTGGATCACTCTTGCCCATCGCTTGCCAGGTTTGCCATACAATATAGCGAAGCCGCTCCATTGAAATCAGCACAGAGAAGCAATCGCCAGCCAGCTTGAGGTCTTCTACATAGTCCTCATGTTCTGGGTACGTATCCAAAGCCAGCTTGTCCAGCTTGTCGAAAATCTCGTTGCAATCCGCCCACTCATCGACGACAATGCCCCACTCGCGCATACCATCAAGGTATTCCTGAGTAAATTCGTCGTTTGCGTCTGGTGGGAAATCCAGGGCGGTTTCGATTACGCTGCTCCAGACTTCGGACCAGCTAAACGAATACGCGGCAATGCTCACCGCCAGCACGAACACCGCTGCAATCGTTACTTAGCTTTTTCATTCTTTCTCTTCAGCTATCACGATTCTATTGACCTTATCCAATTCGCCCATTGCCCTTTTGTCTGCCTAGCGCAATTCCAAGTATATCGTTATGAGAGTGGTAGGTCAAATCACGCTGGAAATCAGCCGTCCAGCCCGCGGATCTTGCTGAACATATCGCGGAAGACCGGGTCGCGATGGATGAAGCTCGCCACGCGCACAAGATGCCGCCTGCGGTCGATGCTCCAGGTGACTTGGTCGGTCAGCAGCGGACTGTGCGTCAGCTCGCTGGGCAGCCAATCGGCATTGATGAGCCAGGCAATGGTCGAAATATCCCATATCACGCTGGATGCCGCGAAGCTGTCCGGGCGATATTCGGCGAAGATCTGACACAGGTAATCGCCCACTGCGCTCGTGCCGCCGATGCTCGCGCGCAGCTCGGGCAGAGTCGTCAGCAAGTGCGAGCTGACGCCCAGGCAGGGCACGATGACAAGAGGCACGCCGCTGTCCAGCACGACTTGCGCCGCCGGCACATCCTGCGCCAGGTTGAATTCGCGCGTGTGCCCCCAGTGCAAGGCATGTCCGCCCAGCCAGACCACCACGACCTTGCGGATGATCTCGGGCGCGAGCAGCAGCGCCGAAGCCACATTGGTAATTGCGCCGATGGCAACGACATAGAGGGGATCGTCATCGGGGCTGGACAGGGCTTTGTCGATCAGGTCGCGGACGGCGGCGCTTTCGACCGGCGCGCGCCCGGCACCCAGATACGAATCTGCGCCGCGGTAGGCAAAGCCATCGACAGTTATGTTCAAAAATTCCAGCAGGCGTAGAATCTCGTCATAGCTCTTCCGCATGCCATCGCCAGGCGAATCGGAGCGGCTGTTGTGAAATGGCGCGGCATATACCGCTTCGACCGACAGCTGCTCTGGCGACAGCAGCGCATATACAAGCGCGAATTGGTCGTCAATCTCGTTGTAGGCATCGGTATCCAGCGCCATGCGTACTTTGCTGCGCGGTGGCTGCAAACGCTCCAGGCGAAAGGCGGCGCTCAAGGTGGGGAATGTCATAATCTGTTCCTGCTGGCGCCGATGAAAACAAAAACGAGCGGGCTTTTCACCCGCCCGTTGTGGCGATTCTACCCCTTGCCGGTTGTGGCAGTTAGATTCATGGCATCGTGCCTGGCTGGATATAGGCAGCGCCATGCGTCTGATAGACCGGCGGATAGATTACCGCCGCATCGAGCGCGCTCTGATCTTGCTCGAAGTATTGCACGACTGTCACAATCGGGTCGGGCCATTGATGCCACAGATAGGTGGGCTCGCCTTCGGGCAAGTCTGGATTGTGGCTGCCATACTCGAAGTAATAGCGTCCTTGCGCCAGCTCGATGTCGATGGTCTCCAGCGCGGCGACAATGGCATCGGCGTCGTTGAAGCTGTCGGCGGCATCCATGGCCGCGGCCATCAGCCACACGCTGTCATATGGCTCGAGCGAATAGCTGGGGGCGACGCCGCCCCACTCGGCTGTATAGCGGGCGTTGACATCATGCGCGATATCGCCAAAGAGCGCGGGCGTGGCGCCGACGCGGGTGAAAGCGCAATAGTTGCCATCGGGCACAGCCGCCCAAAACTGCGTTGAATCGCCGGCGAAGCTTTCGGCGACGCAGATGGTATCGGCGCTGGGCGCGATACCCAGCTCAGCCATCTGCTGCACCAGGTTGAAGCCGGTCTCGCCCGTAACCAGCACGCGAATGGCATCCGGCGGTTCGCGGCGCGCCAGGACGCGGTTGAGCACCGGCACAAAGTCTTCAGTGCCCAGCTCGAAGCTGAACTGCTCGACTGTCACGCCAGCCGCTTCCAACAGGACGGTTTCATCGGCTGCGGCCGGGATGCCATAATCGGTGTTCTCGGTCATGATGATGACATCATCCAAGCCGAGATCAATGAACCAGTTCGCCGCCACCGCCGCCACCATCGAGTTGGCCGGTGAAGTGCGAAAGATATAGTCGAGGCCACCTTCGCTGCGCGGCGCTCTGCCTTCAAATTCGCCGATGCCATTGGCGGTGATGTTGTCATTCCAAGGCCCGGCGAAGAGGGTGGGCACGGCATTTTCCTGCGTCACGATCATCATTGCCAGCGCCACCGCGCTATGGTAGCCACCGACAACGCCATGCACGCCATCTTCAAAGATCCAGCGCTCAGCCAGCGCCTGCCCGCGTTCAGAGATGCCTTCGCTGTCGCCAGTCAGCACCTCTACGCGATGGTTGACGCCAGCGATATCGACCCCGCATTGCGCGTTGATATCGGCGGCCGCCTGTTGATAAGACCAGTCGATAATCACGCCGGCGCCAGTTGCTCCGGGCGGTGAAAGCGGCGCGATGCCACCGAGACGGATGACTTCTTCGGCGAATTCGCACTGCGAGTCGGCGATTGTGGCTGGCGCTGCGAGCGAAAACAGAACAAGCGTTGCTATCAATACTGCGGTAATGTAGCGGATAAGAGTCTCCACATTCTTTTCAATGGACATCTATAGACAAGTGTAAGCGATATTGGACTGGGCTGTCAACCAAAGCGCGCAACTTGGCTTTGCGCCGGCTGGCAGAAGCGGAAATTGGCTTCAGTTGTCTGGCTCGAAATACGAGGCGCCATGCGTCTGATAGATCGCTGGCCAGACGACAGCGGCATCCAGGCTGCTTTGCCCGGCTGCGAAGTATTGCATCACGGTCACGACCGGCACGGGCCATTGATGCCACATATAAGCGGGCGCATCGGCGGGCAGGTCGGGGTTGTGGCTGCCATATTCAAAATAATAACGCCCCTGCGAAAGCTCAATGTCTGCCAGCTCCAGCGCCGCGACGACAGCGTCTGCATCGGCATAGCTGCCGGCTCGCTGCATCGCGTCGGCCATGAGCCAAACGCTGTCATAGGCTTCCATGGCGAAGCTGACCAGGGTATCGCCGAAGTCTTCCTGGTAGCGCTGGTCCAGTTTGGCTGCCAGGTCGGTGTACAGGCTGGGCACCGTGCCGACGCGGTCAAATGCGCAGAAGTTGCCATCGGGGACATTGTTCCAGTATTGCGTCGACTGGAAAGCCAGGTGATTGGTGACGCAGATGGTGTCGGCTGTTGGCGCCAAGCCCAGCTCGACCATTTGCTGCGTGAGGTTATACGCAGTTTCGCCACTCACCAGCAGGCGAATGGCATCGGGCGGCTCGGGACGCGCCTGGATGCGGCTGAGGATGGGCACGAAGTCTTCGGTGCCCAGCTCGATTTCCAGCTGCTCGACATGAACGCCGGCTTGTTCCAGGTGCGCTCGTTCGGCGGCGGCGGCAGGGTGCCCATAGTCGGTGTTTTCCAGGATAATCACCACATCAGCCACGCCCAGCGAGACCAGCCAGTCGGTCACGGTCTTGCCGACGATGGAACTGGGCGGCGAGATGCGGAAGACATAGTCGACGCCCTGGCTGCGGCGCGGCGGCTTGCCCTCAAATTCGACATAACCGGCGGCGCTGATGTTGTCGTTGCGGGGGTGGGCATAAATCGTGGGTATGCGATAGCGCTGCGCCATGGCCATGGTCGCCAGCCCGACTGCGCTGTGATAAAAGCCAACGATGCCCTGCACCCTGTCTTGCAAGATCAGCCGCTCAACAACCGCCTGCCCATATTCCGACACGCCTTCCGAATCGGCGATGACAATATCCAGGCGATGATTCGCGCCATCGATCTGGATGCCGCAATCCGCGTTGATATCGGCGATGGCCTGCTCGAATCCCCATTGCATGCCGATGCCGCCGGTCACAGAGCCAGGCGCGGAAAGCGGCGCAACAGCGCCCAGCCGCACAGTGTCTTCGGCGAAGTCGCAGCGGTCTTCGGCATAGCTTGCGCCGGTTGCCAGCGTGGTCAGCAGGCACAGCAAAATCGTGAGGCGCAATTTTCTGGACGACATCATTGACTCCCTTGGCAGCACAGCCATTCTCATCTCTAAGCATACGAATTTGCCTGGGCAAGACAAGCGCTGACAAAAAGCTGTCCGGCTAGCGCTCAGGCAATTGCTACAAAATGAAAGGCCTTGCTCACCATAGTTTACCACCGAGTACAATGTGTTGATTGAGTGCGCCGAGACGCAAGCAAAAGTTTGCGTTGCGAGAGCGGTGAACAATAATTTGAAGCGATGCGCCTGGTGGCACCGGCGCCGAGCCAAGAGCGAGCTTCGCGCTATACTGCCGGGTTGTCAAATGCAAGGAGCCTGCCGCATGCCCCGCCTGTTTGTCGCTATTGACCTGCCAGACGCCGCCAAAGACCAAATCCTGAACTTGCGCGAGGACGACTTGCCGCCGGGCCGCTGGACCTGCCGCGCCGGGCTGCACTTGACTGTGCAGTTTATCGGCGAAACGACTGAGCCACAAGCGCGCCGGTATAAGCAGGCGCTGCAACAGGTGGCGGTTCCAGCATTCGCTTTGCAGATAGGCGGCGTCGGGCAATTCCCGGTCGACAGCCGCCCCCGCGTGATCTGGGCAGGCGTCGACAATACGCCAGAGCTGCGCGCGCTGCACGATGCGACTGGACGCGCCTTGCAAGATAGCGGGCACAGACTCGAGCGGCGGCGCTTCCATCCCCACATCACACTCATGCGCTTCAAAAAGCCGCTGCGCCGGGGTCTGGCGAGCCGCTGGCTTCAAAGGCATCTGGATTTTTATATTGAGCCGTTTTCTGTGCGTGAATTCGCTTTGTACGAAAGCCAACTGCGCTCGGGTGGCGCGGTCTATACGAAACGCGGCGTGTATGCGCTGGCGTCGTCATGATGATTCCACAGTGGCTTGCGGCAGGCGATGCACGCGCAGCAGCAGCGCAGAGCCCACGATCACCGCGCCTATCGTCACAAAAGCCAGCTCCAGCGAAGTCTGCGCCAGCGATGCGTAAATGGGCGCGCCAATGGCGATGAACAAGCTGACGAACATATTGATCAGCGACAGCGCCGTCGCGCGATTTTCGCTCGAAATCAGCGCGTTCTGATAAGCCGAAAAGAGCGGCGCTTTCATATCGTTTGCGCCGTACATAAAGGTGACCAAAAGCACAGTCGCGACCGGACCTGCCGCCGCCGCCAGCAGCCAATACATCGCGCCTGGCAGCAGAATCAGCAGCGCCACCGCCCGCGCTTGTCCCAACCAGGCTTCGAGCTTCCAGGCATAACGTTGTGTGACCGCCGCCAGCAGGCTGCCCAGCGACAAAGTCAAACCCACCACGAAAGGCGTCGCCTGATTTTGCACCAGGTAAGGTGGCGCCAATGTGGTGACCAGAGTCGCCGTGAATGGCGCGCTGAAGACCGCCAGCAGCGTCAGCCGCCGCAAGCGCTGATTGGTAGCCAGCAAGACAATGCCAGCGCGCAGCAGGCTCAGGCTGCCCGGTCGCTCATCGCCGGTTGTGGTCGCTGGCTCGCGCAGGCTAAAGCAGACGAGCAGCCCGATGCCCAGCGCTGCGACGGTCAAGGCAATGGCGGGGACGAAGTTTTCGGCGCGGGCATCGCCGATGATCAAGCCGCCGAGGAGGGGCGCGATGACAAAGGCGATCTGGCTGGCGCTGTTGAGCCGCCCCATGGCGCGCTTCATGGCGTCTTCGCGATCGTCCGCGGGCAAGCTGTCGTAGACCAGCGCCTCGACCGCGCCCGAGGCAAAAGCAAAGCCCGTGCCCGTCAACAGCGCGATGCCGATGTACCACTCGAAGCTGCGCGCGAAGAGGAAGATAAACTCGGCGCACATCAGCAAAAAGGTCGAAGTGGCGATCGACCATTTGCGACCCAGCCGGTCGGCCAAGATGCCAGTGGGCACTTCCATAAGGAAGATGCTGCCGATGACGACAGACTCGATGAGGCTGATCTGCAGCAGCGTCAATCCACGAGCCAGCAGCAGCAGCGCATAGGCATGCACATAGAGGTGAAAACGCTGGGCAAAGCTGATGAGGATGACTTTGTTGATGTTGCCGGCGGTCATGGCATCTCGCCTTGGGCTGGCTGCGCGCATTGAGTATAGCAGGCTAGCTCTCGGCGGCTCGTCTGTCCAAGCGAGCGCGCTGCGCCGCTCTCCCTGACCAAAGAATCGTTGTGTCCGTTGCGCCTTTGTGCTTTAATCTGGCGGGCAACCGGGCGAGCGACAGGAGCGACGCATGCGCAAAAACCGAGTGCGCGAGATATGGGCGGCGGGCAGGCCGGCGCTGAATGGCTGGCTGCATATCCCCAGCGCCTGGTCGGCCGAGGTCATGGCGAATCAAGATTGGGATAGCCTGGTCATCGACATGCAGCACGGGATGATGGGCATGGAGACCGCCATCATTATGCTGCAGGCGATTTCGACCACCGACACAGCGCCACTGGCGCGCGTCAACTGGAATACGCCCGGCGATATCATGCGTCTGCTGGATGCTGGCGCCTATGGCATCATCTGTCCGATGATCGAAACGCGGCAGCAGTGCGAGGCCTTCGTGGGCGCATGCCGCTTTCCGCCGCTGGGTTATCGCAGTTTGGGACCCACGCGCGCTCGGGTCTATGCGGGGGCGGATTATGCCGAGCATGCCAATGACACGGTGCTCACTTTCGCCATGATCGAGACGCAGTTGGGCTTCGACAATCGCGATGAAATCATGGCGGTGGCGGGCTTGGACGCGGTCTTTGTGGGCATCGGCGACCTGCGCTTGAGCATGACAGGCCAGGCTGGCTTTGACCGCGATACGGTGGTCGATGCCGCGTTGGATGACATCTTGGCTTCGGCGCGGCAGCACAGCCTCAAAGCCGGCATCTTCTGCGCCAACACAGACCATGCCATTGAGATGATCGGGCGCGGCTATGACTTCATCACCGTGATGACCGAGACAGCCATTCTGTCCAGCGCCGCTGGGCAGATCATCAGTACGGTGCGGGCTGGTTAGCTCGCGGGCGGTGTGATGCTGAGCACAGCCGTCAATGTATGGCGATGCGCATCAGCGTCCACCGATTGGCAGCGCCGGATTGTCGTTTGGTTTGCCTAATGCGGCGTGTCTTCAGGGCGCTAGTTCGCCGGTCGCGCAGCCTATGACCAAAGTGCCAGATGATGCGATTGCGCAGCTTCAACTCCAGTGCTCGTAGGCTCTTGGCCTGTGTTATGATTTCTCTACAAGCTGCATCATAAGGAGTTGCCAATGCCCGTGCTGGAACGGCTGATTGATGCCGATGCGTTTTTGGATATGCAGCATCTGCCAGAATACCGGGACAACGAGTATGAATTGATCCAGGGAGAAATGGTGAAGATGACTGCGCCGGGTTTCGCACATGGAGAGTTAGCAGGGGAAATCTGCTATTACCTTCGGCAGTATGCGAAGAAACATAAGCTGGGCAGAGTGGCGGTAGAATCTGGTCTTCGTTCTGCATTTGATCCGGCCTTGGTGCTGCGTCCCGATGTGTCCTTTACAAGGCACGCTCGCGCGCCACAGCCTGGCGATCGTGGACTGAACGCTGTCATGCCCGATTTGGCGGTTGAGATCGCTTCGCCAAGCGATACCCTGTCGGCTATGCGCGAGAAAGCCGCGCTGTACCTGCGCAATGGCGCGCGGCTGGTGTGGTTGGTCATCTTGGATGAAGAGCGTGTTGAAGCGCACAGCAGCGCTGGCGAGTTTCAGTCCTTGGGCATCAGCGACGCCTTAACTGGCGGCGATGTGCTGCCCGGCTTCAGGCTTGACCTGGGGCGGCTGTTTGACCTGTGAGCGAGTCTGCGCCTACCCGAGCGCGCCTGCAAAAGCTAAAACGTGCGGCGACCCAACGCCAGCCTGGCTTGACGATCGTGATTCAAGATGTCTTCGACCCGCACAATCTTGGCGCGATCGCCCGCAGCTGTGATGCTTTCGGCGTCCAGCAGCTGCATGTCATCTTCGAGAACAGCGCCCCATTCGACCCCAAGACAATCGGCAAAAACAGCTCTACCGCCGCCAACAAATGGCTGCAATACCAGGCGCATTTCGACAGCGAAAAAGCCTTGCAATCGTTGCAAGAAGACGGCTGGCAAGTGGTCGCGACTGTGTTGGACGGCGATGCCGAGTCGCTGTTTGATGCGGATTTTTGTCAGCCTCGCCTGGCGCTGCTCTTGGGAAACGAGCGTGACGGACTTTCGCAGCGCGCGCTGGAGCTCGCCGACCGCCGCGTCACTATTCCTATGCGTGGCATTGCGCAGAGCTTGAATGTTTCGGTGACGGCGGCGCTATGTTTGTACGAGATCACCCGGCAGCGACAGCTGCTTTGTCCCGAGCGCCTGCAAAGCACAGCCGCGCAGACCGCGCAGACGCTGGATTACTTTCTCGAGATGCACGCGCATTTGGGGCGGCGCAGCAAGCAGCAACGCAAACGGCGCGCCACACGGCGGCTGTCGGGCAGCTCCGTTATGTCCAATAAAAAATGATGCGGCCGTTTTGGCGCGCGTCGGGCCGGCCCGATTTGACTGTGTCCATGGCATGCAGACTGAGCGCGCGCATCTGCTGACGGGTGCACCACATCCGCACCACCATAGGATCGCCCTCTTCGCCAGCGTAGGGATTGAAGAAATCGGCCACGCCGCCCTCGTCATCCACATCCAGCTCGTCAAAATCGTCCCCCAGTTCATCGGCATCGCCGGGCACATATTCGGTGGCTACGAGGATGATCTGGTCGCGGTCGCGGTCGTGCGCCAAGCCCATTTGGGCGATGCGAAACAGCGGTTCGATCGGCTCGCGCAATTCCATGTCCAACTGGCTGAAATCGGCTTCAGTGGCGGTGTTTTCGCGTGAATCGATATCGTCCAGCATCTCCGAGATGGCGGCTGACAGCGCGTGCACCTGCTCTTTTTCAATCGTAAACGAGATGATTCGATTGTCTTGGCCCGCTTGCAGGTGAAAGATGCGTTGGCCTTTGGGGCCGATCGTGCCAACCGTGACGAAGTCGACCGGATTCAACTCGATCACATTGCTCATTGCGCCCCTCCATTCTGCGACGATTGCTCGTCTGTCTTGCCGCGCGCCGATTTCAGCGCTTGCAGATGCGCGGTGTCATTCATGCTCACGATGAGGGGACGACTGTGCCCCAGCTGCACTGTGCTGATTGATGCTGGCGAAATTACGATGCGCTGGAAGACATCCAAATGCATGCCCAGATAATGCGCCAAAGCCATTTTGATCAGGTCAGCATGAAAGACCAGCGCGATCAGTTGATTGGGATGACGGCGCAGCAGCGCTTCGATGGCGTCGACGATGCGCGTTTGCACGCCGCGCATGGATTCGCCTTCGGGAAAGACCGCCCGCGATGGATATTCCTGGACGACCGCCCACATCTTGCGCTGAGCAAGCTCGGCGATCGTCTTGCCCTGCCAAGCGCCATAACGCACTTCGCCGATTTCTTCGCATGCCCGCACGGTCAACTGCGGATGATGCGCGGCGATGGCGGCGGCTGTCTCCATCGTGCGTTCGATGGGGCTGGCGTAGAGTTGGGCGAGCGGCGCTTCTGCCAAACGCGCCCCCAGCGCCTCGGCCTGCGCCCAGCCCTCTTCGTTTAGATGCACGCCGGCTGTCCAACCCGCCAACTTGCCTGTCTTCACGAAGTCGTTGACCGCGTGGCGTATTAGCAAAATCGTCGTCATAGGCGCTGTCGCCGCTGCCAGTGAATTGCCTAGAGCATAGCATAGTTGCCGGCGCATCAGCTAGCCAGTCCGCGCATGCCGGCCAATTCTGTGTATGATACCAGAGACGCCGCTCCATTTTTTTGCAAACCGCGCGCCAAGGAGAAAACGCATGCAATTTGCCATCAATTACTCGCCGCAAGCGCTGCGATTATGGCGCGAGGGCGCGATACAAGTCGACCTCTTCAAATGTCCGGACTGGCACGACCTGGTCGCCGAGGTCAGCCGCTATCATTCGCTCTATGTGCATTGCAGCTTGATTGTCGGGCAGGGACGGCTGGTGGATGTTGATATGGAGGCGCTGGCTGGTTGGCTGGATACGGGCGATACACAGGTCATCAATACGCATCTTTGTATGTTGCGCTCCAGCTTTGCGCCGGGCCAACGCATCACCCGCGAGGCTGTCGTCACGCGCGGACTCCGCGAGCTGATGCCGCTGTGCGAGCGCTTTGGTCCAGAGCGGGTCGTGATAGAAAATCTGGCCTATCCAACGCGAGCCTGGCGGGACGACCAACTCGCCGAATCGGTTGACCCCGCTGTCATATCGGCGATCTGCGACCGCAGTGGCTGCGGACTCTTGCTCGACCTGGCGCATGCCATCCGCGCTTGCGAGGGCACAAGCGCTAGCGATATCCACGGCTATCTCGATGCTCTGCCCGTGCACAGGCTGCGCGAATTGCATGTCGTGGGTCTCTTGCCCAAGCGCGACGAACTGGGCATTCGCGAGGATCATTTCGCCATGAATGAAAGCGACTGGGCAATCGCGGACTATGCGCTGGGGCAGATCCGCGCGGGAGAATGGCGGCATCCCGAGCGCATGGCCTTTGAATATGGAGGCATCGGCGAGAAGTTCGCTTTCCGCAGCGATCCAGCCGTCATCGCAGCGCAGGCACCACGTCTTTACGCGCTTGCCAAATCTGCCTGACCCGCCCAAGCCACAAGAGCCGCTCTTGCGCGCTTTCCTAGCGCCGGCGCGTCGCGACGAACTCAATGGCCGAGAGCAGCGTATCCAGCCCGCTCGCGCGGTCGCCGCTCAGATGCAAACGGATGGCGCGGCGGCCATGGTCTTGCAGCGCTTGCAGATCGCCCGCTGCCTGGGCGGCGAACAGGGCACCGAAGCTGTAGTCAAAACCGGGGATGGACAGGTCGGGCGCGGCATCGGCAGTCAGCTGCCAAAAGACGCCATTGTCGCCGCCGCCTTTGTGGTATTGTCCGGTGCTGTGCAAATAGCGGGGACCGTACCCGATTGTAACCGCGCGTTTGGTCACATGGCGCAGACGCCGCTGCACTTGTTCCAACATGCGCGCTTCTTCCACAGTCGGCGTGAAGTAAACCAGCAGCGCAAAGTAGTCGCCCGCTTTTGTGCCAGCCATTTGCGCGCCGATTACCTGAACGACATCACCGCCATCGAAGCCATGCTGTCGGCAGAGCTCGCGCAGGGGGGCAAGCGTGTTTTCGTTTGCATAAAGCTGCAAAGGTTCGCGTGTCATGACTGGTTCGGACTGCGGCAGGCTGCCCGACTCGCGGACTGTATCCAGAAGCGCTTTGGTGGCGTCTTTGGCTTCGGTTACATTGGGCTCGTCAAAGGGGTTGACGCGCAGCAAAGCGCCGGCAATGGCGGTTGCATATTCCCAGCGCAAAAATTCGCCAGCGATCGCTAGCGGGTCGGCCAGGCGCAGGGTCACGCGTGGATGCCCGGCTTCGCGCAAGGTGCGCACAGCCGCATCCATCTGCGCCACATCGCCGTCGTTGTCCACGCGCAAATAGACGAACAGGCGGTCGGTCACATAATCATGCGGCAAGCCGATGGCCGCTCCCACCACTGGTAGCGCGCCTTTGCCCTCTTTGCCCAGGCTCTCGGCCAGCAGCTGCTCGGCCCAATCGCCGAAACTGCGCAGCGATTCGCTGGTGTAGATGGTGATTTTGTCTCTGCCTTGCAGCGCCAGCGCGCCGATGACCGCGCCCAAGAGCAAGCCGGGATGATAATGCGCCGGGATGCCCTCGCCGATGGCGTCCAACATGGTATCCGCCCGCTCCCACAAGCCATTCAAATCCAGCCCGATCAAAGCCGCGGGCACCATGCCGAAGTAGCTCAAGGCGCTATAGCGGCCGCCGATATCCGCTGGGTTGAGAAAGAGTTCGCGCGCGCCAGCTTGTCGGGCGTCTTCTTCCAGACGCGCGCCCGGATCGGTGATAATGATGAACTGCTCGCCAGCGCCGCCCGTCTTGGCCTGGAAATACTGGTGGAGAGCCAGGGTCTCAATCGTGCCGCCGGACTTGCTGGCGACCACGAAGAGCGTTTTTTTCAGCTCGATGGCGGCTTCGACCTGGCTGATGCGCGCGGGGTCGGTGCTGTCGAGCACGATCAATTGCGGGAAGCCGTCTTGCCGTCCAAATGTGCGCGCCAGCACTTCAGGAGCAAGCGAACTGCCGCCCATGCCCAGCAGCACAACATGCCGCCAATGTCCACCGCGGACGCTTTCTTGCAGGGCGGTCAAACGCTCGCGGTCGATGGTCGTGGCGATATCCAGCCAGCCCAGCCGTTTGACGATTTTGTCGATGGTTGGCGCGTGGGTCTTCCACAAACTGCCATCCTTGTTCCACAAGCGCGCATTTGCCAACTGCTCGTCCAGGTGGTCGACCGTCTCGTCGACCGCGCCGTGATAGATGCCCAGCGCCAGCTTGGTGCGCTCGATGATGCCGCTGCGCAGCAAGGTGCGTTTGGCTGCCACCTGCGAGATTAGCTTTTCAAAGGCATCGATGAAGGCATCCACGCCATCGTCTTGCAGGCGAGTTGTCACCTGCGCCAGGTCGACGCCCAATTCCGCCAGGCGGTCCAGGACTTCGTCTGGCGGCAAAAAGCCTGGCATGTCTTTTGTCAGGGTGTCCGCGGCCCTGCCATGATCTTTGAAAGCCGCCAGCGTCGCCGGCGGCAACGTGTTGACGGTGCGCGCGCCGATCAAGTTATCGACATACAAGGTGTCGGAATAAGCGGGATTCTTGGTGCCGGTGGAAGCCCACAGCGGCCGTTGCGCTTGGGCGCCAGCGGCACGCAGCCGCGCAAACCGTTCGCCTTCAAAGATGCGCTGGAAGGCGCGGTATGCCAGCTTGGCATTGGCGATAGCGGTTTGCCCCAGCAGCCGGCTGTTGGCGCTGATGCGGGCTGTGTCTTGCCGAAGCTGCGCCGCGCGGATGTTGTTCTCGAGGATGTGATCGACCACCACATCGATGCGGCTCAAAAAGAAGCTGGCCACCGAAGCCACGCGCGTGACATCCTCGCCAGCCGCCAGCCGCCGCTCTAGCCCACGAATGAAGGCTTCGGCGACCTGCTCATAATTGTTGATGGCAAAGATCAGCGTCACATTGACATTGATGCCGGCTGCTATTGCTGCTTCGATCGCCGGCAGACCCTGGGGCGTCGCCGGGATTTTGATCATCAGGTTAGGACGGTCGACTGTACTGAAGAGGCGCTGGGCTTCGGCGATGGTGCCTTGCGTGTCGCGCGCCAGCAGTGGCGAAACTTCCAGGCTTACATAGCCATCGCCGCCGCCGCTGCGTTCATAGAGCGGTCGGAAGAGATCGGTCGCGTTTTGGATATCCTCAATCGCCAGCGCTTCATAGATATCGGGCGTGTCCATGTCCAGCATGGTCATGATGGCGCTGTCATACGTATCGGAATCGCCGATGGCTTTCTGAAAGATGGCTGGATTGGACGTTACGCCCAGCACGCCGTCGGTTTCGATGCGGCTTTGCAGCGCGCCATTGTGCAGGTCATCGCGGTGGATGTAATCAAGCCAGGCGCTCTGCCCGAAATCTTGAAGCTCCAGCAAGGGGTTGCTCATTGGGTCGCTGCCTCCCGACGCTATGCAGCCTGCCTGTCTAGCCTTATTCTAGCAGGCTTGGTGGCGCGGGGCAATCGCATCAACATGTATTGAACTGCGGACGAGCAACGAAGGCGAAGACAGACTCTGTGAATCGTGAGCTGTCGTTGGGTTACTCGACGATGGTCCCGACCATGCCTTCACGCGCGAGAACGATGCCCTCGAGGCGCGCCAGGCGCTGAGTATTGTCGTCTACTTTATCTTCTATACGGCGCATGTCTGCGCGAATTGCCGCGTGTCCAGCTAGCATTTCTTCACGCAAGGCTGCGTGTCCAGTCTGCATATCCTCGCGCAGCGCGGTGTCGCCAGCCTGCATATCCTCGCGCAAGGCTGCGTGTCCAGTCTGCATCTCCTCACGCAGCGCGGTGTCGCCAGCCTGCATATCCTCACGCAAGGCTGCGTGTCCAGCTAGCATCTCCTCACGCAAGGCTGCGTGTCCAGCCTGCATCTCCTCACGCAAGGCTGCGTGTCCAGCTAGCATCTCCTCACGCAGCGCGGTGTCGCCAGCCTGCATCTCCTCACGCAAATTGCTGATTTCGTGGCGCAAGGCGGTGTCGCCAGCCTGCATTTGTTCACGCAAGGCACCATTGTCGGCTTTGAGTTCCTTGCGCAAATCGTCTATCCGCGCCTCCAGCACATGCTGTATGCGCCAGACCGCGCCCAAAATCGCCAACACTGTCAAGACGAGTTCCAGAGAAACGTTTGTGTCGAAATTCATTCCAAACTCCAGCTTGCCACTCTCGCCACTCATAGTTTAGCGCAGTTTGGCGGCATGTCCAAATTGCCGAGACAGCCACCACTGACAGATCCGATACGCGCGCATCTTTTCACTCTGTGCCTTCGCTGCCCTCTGTGGTTAAATCTACTTATCCAATTTGACATTTTTTATGCGAGCGCAACCATGACTGAAACTAAAGATAGCGATAAACCCGTCATCACTGAGCAGCCGCCCATCACGACTGCGCACAGCATCTCGCTGCCAGCGGGTGAGCTTGTCTATCGCGCCACGGCCGGCATGCTGCCGCTCAAAGACGAACAGGGCGAGATCGCCGCGCAGATTTTCTACACGGCTTATCAGCTGGATTCGGCTGACAGCGCTGCTCGCCCGTTGATATTCGTCTTCAACGGTGGGCCTGGCTCGGCGTCAATCTGGCTGCACATGGGCGCGCTGGGGCCCAAACGCGTCGACATGGGCGCGGAAGGTTTTATGCCGCCGCCGCCCTACAAGCTCATCGACAACGCGCATACCTGGCTTGGTCTGGGCGACCTGGTCTTCATTGACCCGGTTGGCACAGGCTATTCTCGCGCGGCTGATCCAGACGACAACAAGAAGTACTGGGGGCTCGAAGCCGATCTGGAAGCGGTGGGCGAGTTCATTCGCCTGTATCTGTCGCGCAACCAACGCTGGGCATCGCCGTTGTATCTGGCTGGCGAGAGCTATGGCACGACGCGCGCGGCGGGCTTGGCTGGCTACTTGATTGATCGCGGCATCGCCTTCAATGGCATCGTCTTGATTTCCACCGTGATGAACTTTCAGACCCTGCGCTTTAGCAAAGGCAACGACCTGCCTTATGCGCTCTATGTGCCCAGCTATTGCGCCACCGCTCATTATCATGGCGCGCTGTCCAAAGAGTTGAATGCGCGGGAGCTGCGGCCCTTGCTGGCTGAAGTCGCGGAGTGGGCGGAAGGCGACTATACAACTGCGCTGGCAAAGGGCGATCGCTTGTCTGGCGATGAGCGCCAGGCGGTGGCGGAGCGGCTTTCGCAATACACCGGCTTGTCGACTCGTTTTGTATTGGGCGCAGACCTGCGCATCCATATCATGAGCTTTTGCAAAGAGCTGCTGCGCGATGACAAACGAGCGGTCGGGCGGCTGGATTCGCGCTTTGTCGGCATCATGGCTTCGGCAGAGGGGCAGCGCTTCGACTTCGACCCGTCCATGCACGCCATCATCCCGCCTTACAACGCTGTATTCAACCAATACATCCGTCAGCAGCTTCGTTATGAAAGCGACTTGAATTATGAGATATTGAGCTCCCGCGTCGGTGAAAATTGGCAATATGCGGGTGGCGAATTTCCCGATACCAGCGAGAGACTGCGCGCTGCCTTCGCCAAGAATCCCTTCATGCGCGTGTTGGTGGCGCAAGGCTATTATGACCTGGCCACTCCATTCCAGGCTGCCTATTATTCGCTGGCGCACATGGGTCTGGACAGCGACCTGCGCGGCAATGTGACAATCGCTGAGTACGAAGCCGGGCACATGATGTACCTGCACGAAGCCTCGCTGGCAAAACTGAAAGCCGATGCGGCGGTATTCATAACAGCAGGTTAATCGCGGGTGGACCAGTAACGCACATTGTCCAGCCGCAGCACAGCGCCCGCCTCGCTTTGATATACATAGCTGAGCCGCCCCCTTGCAGCAGCCCATCGGAATGGAGCCAGCATAACCCAGCCGTGGCTGAGGACGGTCTGAAGAAAATCGAACTGTGGCGGCGTTTCAATGACGAAGCTGCTTCCGTTCATGCGGGCATTTTGTCCAGCACCTCCTGGATCTGCTGCAGGTGGTTGATTCCGTGCCGGGCATAGAGGCGCGCCAGGTCTTCCAGGCTGTAATCCGGGCGGTCGGGGCTGGCTGCGCGGCCCGCTTTTGCCCAGTCGTCATCGCTCATGTTTTCCAGCAAAATCGCCCAGCGCGCTTGCAGACCATCAAGGATTTTCAGCGAGTATTCGATGTCGGCATCTTTGGCATCGGGCATTTCGGCGATGGCATTGACATCGTAGCCAGTGAACTGGAAGCTGGGGCTGGTCAAAATCAGCTTGAAGCGGCGGATGCAGACCATGTGCGTGTCAGCCAGGTGGTGGATATTTTGGGCGATCGTCCATTCGGGCGCATTGTAGGCGGTGGTCAGCTGCTCGGGCGACAAGCCCGCGACTTTTTCGCGCAGCTGGGCGGGCAGGGCGCGGATGGCGGCGATGCTTTCGGCGCGGGTTTGCATGGTGATTGACTCCTCGTTGGCATGTGAATGATTCTTTCTATTGTAACGACAGAATGCGCACAGAGAACAGAAGTAGAATCATGAAAATTGTGAAAAAAAACTATTTGCCACAGAGGGCATAGAGGCAGAAACGCGGGCGAGCAATGTGGCTTGCGCTACAATGATGGCTTGCGCAAGCGCGTATGCAGGTGAGGAAAAGGGTAAGCCAGTGAACAATGCGCCCGACATCATCGGCATTGGCGTCTGCACGGTCGATTATTTGGTGATCGTGCCGCGCCTGCCGCAGCGCAACGAAAATATGCGCGCTCGCCGGTTTGCGCGGGAACTGGGCGGGCTCGCTTCCATCGCCTTGATCGCCGCAGCTCGCCTGGGCGCTCGTGCCCAGCTCATTGCGCGCATCGGCGATGATGATGCCGGCGCTTATATCCGCGCCGGGCTGCTTGCCGAAGGTATCGATGTCTCGCGGCTGCTGGTCGCGGCGGGGGGCGAGTCGCATGTATCGGTGATCGTCGTGGACGAGCCATCGGGCGACCGCAGCATCATGACTCGCTTGCCCACGAGCCAAGCTGTGGCTGCGCGAGAATTGCGGCGCGAAGACATCTGCGGCGCGCGTGTTCTGTTTGTCGACAAATACAATGAATCGACGTTGCAAGCGGCGAAGTGGGCGCGGGAAGCGGGCAGGCATGTCGTGCTTGATCCGTCCCAGCCCTACGCGGAGGTCGAGCCGCTGCTGGAATATGTCACTGTGCCCATCGTTCCCGAAGCCTGGGCGCGCGCTTGGCTGCCCGGCCAGCCGGCCAGCGTGGTTGCCGAGCGCCTTTGCCAGGCGGGCGCGCAGATCGCAATCGTCACCCTGGGCGAGCGTGGCGCCGTGGCGAGTTGGGGCGGGCAGACACGAGCTTTTCCCGCCTTTGCGGTGGATGTGGTTGATACGACTGGCGCGGGCGATGCTTATCACGGCGCATTCATGTACGCGCTGCTGCAAGGCTGGGATGTGCCGCGCATGGCAACTTTCGCTGCTGCTGTCGGCGCGTTGAATTGCCGCGCGCTGGGTGGTCGTGGCGCTTTGCCGCGGCTGGACGAGGTCGAAAACTTCTTGGCGCGGTCTGCCAGTTGAAAAAAACCAGTCTACATTTGTACGGCAAGTTTGCTGAAAGTTGCTATACTGCTTGCTGTAACTTGTGCTTGAAGGAGCGAGAGCAATGAACAAGGCAGAATTGGTTGAAGCGATTGCTGCGAAATCCGGTCTGGACAAGAAGCAGTCAGGCGAGGCTCTGGCGGCGATGCTTGAGGCCGTCGAAGAAGCCCTGGTCGGTGGCGACCGCGTGCAGTTGGTCGGCTTTGGCACTTGGTCGGTCAACGAACGCCCCGCGCGCATGGGCCGCAACCCCAGCAGTGGTGAGAGCATTCACATCGCCGCCAAGAAGGTGATCAGATTCAAGCCGGGCGCTAGCTTGGCCAATGCCGTGAATTGATTCTATGCCAGCTATAGTCGGGATTGCCTGTCGGTGTGGTCTCGCTGGCGAACAAACAAGCCAGGCTGCTGATCGCGCATCGACAGGCTGTTTTTTCCTGCGAGTTTGCTTGGAGATACTCCGCTCCCTCAGAAAGCCTCTCTTCACATCGTCTTGGGCACGGCTTTCAGCGCATCATCAACGAGGTCATCGGCGCTGATGCCATCGGCTTGGGCATCGAAGTTGAGCAGAATGCGATGACGCAAAGCGGCATGGGCGATTGCCGCGACATCGTCAAAGGCGACATTGTTGCGCCCATCCAGCAGCGCGTTGATCTTTGCGCCGATGATGAGCGCCTGCGCTCCGCGTGGGCTCGCTCCATACCGGGCATAGCGCTTGATTAGCGAAGCGCCAGCGGCTTGCTCGGGATGTGTAGCCACCACCAGGCGCGCTACATAGGCGCTGACATGGCTGGCGATCGGCGTGCTCAATGCCAGCTTGCCCATGCCCAGCACCTGCGCCCCATCGGCGACCTTGCTGGCTTGCGGCGGCTCGACGCCGGTCGTGCGCTCCAAGATATTGACGAGATCTTGCACATCGGGGAATGGCACATTCACCTTGAACAGGAAACGGTCTAGCTGCGCTTCGGGCAGCGGGTAAGTGCCTTCCATTTCCAGCGGGTTTTGGGTGGCGAGCACAAAAAACGGCACCTCCAGCTCATAGCGGCGGCCAGCGACGGTGACCGTTTTTTCTTGCATGGCTTCGAGCATGGCGGATTGCGTTTTGGGTGTGGCGCGGTTGATTTCGTCAGCCAGCACGAGATTGGCGAAGATCGGCCCCGACTGAAAGCGAAACTGTCGCCGCCCGTCTTCCGTATCTTCCAAGATATCTGTGCCGACAATATCGGCGGGCATCAAATCAGGCGTGAACTGGATGCGTGAAAATTGCAAATCGAGCGCGTCGCCCAACGTGCGGATGAGCATCGTCTTGCCCAAGCCCGGCACGCCTTCCAACAGGGCATGCCCGCCAGCCAACACGCAGATCAACGCGCTGCGCAAGACATCGCGCTGCCCGACGATGACTTTGCCGACCTCCGCCTCGAGGCTGCGCGCCAGCTCGCCAAATTGCTCCGGTCCGATTTCTGCCACACCGCTCATGGCGCTCGCCTTGTTGGTCGCCCATAGAATGCCGCCGATTATAGACCTGCTTGGGGCATTGCTGTAGGGGCGAAAAAAGCCCGAGCCTCTTTGTAAAGAATCTTGGTTTCTTTTTGGTTTCGATTTTGCTCGCTTACTTGGATGTTCTTCTGCGCTATACTGCGCGGCATGACACTTGCCGATGCCACCCGCCACGCCGACTTGTCGCAGCGACAGGCGCAGCTGCATCGTGACAATATGGCGGCGCTGATGCCGTCTGCGCCCAACAAAGACCAAAAATCACGCCTGGGCTTCTTTATCGACTGGCTGACGCGCGCCGGGCTTCATTGGTATCAACCTGATCTGCGCGCGTATCGAGATTATTTGCTGCACACGCGCACGCGCGCCAACAAGCAAAACCAAATCAAGGCGGCAACGCTCTCGCCACAGACGGCGCTGGCGCATCTGGCTACCATCCGCGGTCGCTACAAAGAACTCACGCGCAGCAACGAAATCCGCGACCGTCTGTACGAGCTTGCCAATCCAGAAGCCAGCGAAACCGAGCAGCGCGCGCTGGTGGATGAATTTTTTGTGCGCTTGGCCAACGACCTGCATCCGACAGCCGCGCCAATCAAAGTGGTCGAGTTGCAAGACCGCGCCGATAGCGAGCACCTGCGTTTGAAGCCTTACCAGGTCAGCGCTCTGCTGGGCGCGCCGGGCATCAGCAGCCTGCGTGGACTGCGCGATACGGCTTTGATGACGCTGATGGTCTGCACGGGCGTCCGCGCGGCCGAAGCGGCGGCTTTGCAGGTGGATGACCTGCGCCAACAGCTGGGCGGCGAATTGTCGCTGCGTGTGCGTGAAGGCAAGGGCGGCAAACAACGGCTGATTCCGTATGGTCCGCTGAATTGGTGCCTGCTGTATGTCGATGCCTGGCAGGGCGAGGCGCAGATTAAAGCGGGGCCGGTTTTCCGCAGGATTCTCAAGGGCAACCGGACTATCGGCGCGCGGGGCATCGGCGCATGGACTATCAACGACATCATGAACAACTATCCAATCAGCATCGACGGGGCGCTGCGCTTGGTCAAGCCGCACGATTTGCGCCGCACCTATGCGCGCAATGCCTATGACTTTGGCATGGATCTGGAGCGCATTCGCCAAAATCTGGGTCATGCCAGTTTGCAGACCACGCAGACCTACATCGGCGCGCTGGACGGGCGCGACCGGCATCCGCCCAACATGTTCCATCCGCCGCATGAGCTAGGGCAGCTGCATGCATTAATCGGGCGGTGAATCGCCCAAGCGGGCGAGTATCCGGCTAGCGAGTCGTTCCTAGCTGGCGGGCGCGCCGACGGCCGGCGCTTCCAGCGCGAGCGCTTGTTTGATCAAGTCGCGGAACGAGGCTTCGGGCAGCGCGCCGGGCTGCATGAAGATCAGCTGGCCCGCCTTGAACATGGCGATAGTCGGGATACTGCGGATTTGGAATGCCTGGCTGAGTCCGGGATTGGCATCGGTATCTACCTTGACGATGCGGATCTGCCCGGCGTATTCAGCCGCCAGCTTCTCCAGGATAGGCGCGACTTGTCGGCAGGGACCGCACCATTCCGCCCAGAAATCCACCAGCACCGGCAGATCCTGCGAGGCGGCGATGGCTTCTTTCTCGAAAGTGGCGTCGCTCACATCCATCGGCTTGCTGAGCGGCTTGCGTTTGGGTTTGGCTTTCTTGATGGGCTTGGCGGGTGGGTCATCGGCTTCGCGCGCTGCGTGCAGCTGCTGGATGAAGTCGGGCAGGTCGCTGGACCAGGGACGCGAACGCCGCACCAGCGCCTCGCCGCGATACAAGCCAATCAGCAGCGCTTTATTTTGGTAGGCGAAGCGCTCGCACAGTTGTGGATTGTTGTCGGGCTCGACCTGGGCAAACAAGATGCCCGCTTCTTCATCGGCGGCTTTGACAAAGGCGGTTTTGAAATCGCTGCGCAATTTGTCGCTGCCGCTGGAGAGCAGGATGAGCGCAGGCGCGCGGCGCGTCCGGCGGGCGAAGGTGGCGTCAGTCAGGGTTTGTAGTGGCATATCAAGCTTTCACTTGGCTATAGTATTGGTAAGCTGCCGGATAGTCGCAGGCTCGGCGGGCTGTGTTCTCTCTCGCTCGGCCGCGATCTCTGTGTCGATCCGCGTCAATACGTCTTCACTGAAATCGGCGATGACAAGGGGCGTGCCTTTATCATCATAGGCGGTGATGCGATAGGTGCCGGGTTTGGCTCTTCCCGCTGCGATGTCCGCGGCTTGCTTTGCTCCCTTCAACAGGCTCTTGCCAAACTCACTCATGTTGTTCAACCTCCGTAGTCTCGCAGTATAGTCGAAATAGTTTGTCTGAAGGCATTCTTCTCTCGCTGCGACAAGGTAATCTTGCTGGTTTTGCTATACGCACCAAGCAGGAAGACAGGAATGTTGACGCCACGAGTAAAAAGTGATCACACGATAATCACCGCTTCCTATTCGGTCAGATTAATCTTCTTGGACCGGCGGATACACTCTGTTGTTTCAATTACAGTATGCCTATTAATCTCTTTGATTGTAAATGGTGTTTCGTTCAAATTCAAACATTGCGCGCCGTCTGAGCTAGCCTGCCAGGCGCTCAATATACTCCAGGCTTTGATGGCGGAAGTAGGAATCGTAGAGCGTGGCATAATGCCCGCCGTCCAGCATCAACTGATCGTGTGTGCCCGATTCGATGATTGCGCCATGATCAAGCACGATGATGCGGTCGGCATGCTGGATCGTCGACAGGCGGTGGGCGATGACGATGGATGTGCGGGCACCCAGCAAAGTGTCCAAGCCCTCCTGGATCAATGTTTCAGTCAGGGGGTCGACGCTGGCAGTGGCTTCGTCCAGGATGAAGATGGCTGGGTCTTGCAGCAGCACGCGCGCGATCGCCACCAGTTGCCGCTGGCCCATAGACAGACTGCCGCCCCGCTCGCCCACCTGGGTCTGCAAGCCGTCTTGCAGGCTGACCAGCCAGTCGCCGCGGCCCACCATGTTGGCGGCGCGCGTCACTTGCTCGTCTGTGGCTTCGGGCTTGCCATAGCGGATATTGTCCATGACGCTGCCATCAAAGAGGAAAGGCGTCTGGGTGACCATGCCCAGCTGCGCGCGATAACTGGGCAGGTTGAAGTAGCGGATATCGCGCCTGTCGATGAATAGGTCGCCCCGCTGATATTCATAGAAGCGGTTGATCAGCTTGGCGATGCTAGATTTGCCGCTGCCCGTATGCCCGACCAGCGCCAGAGTCTCGCCCGGTTGGATGTGCAGGCTGAAGTCGCGCAGGACCGGCTCGCCTTCGGTATACTGGAAGTCCAGCGCAACAAATTCGATCTCGCCCTGCAGAGCCGGTGCCTGTTCGTCCGCTTTCTGCTTGACCAGCGCCTCGGCATCCAGCAAGGCAAAGACGCGCTCGCCAGCGGCGAGTCCAAGCTGAAATTGACTCCAAAATGATGAAATGCTCGTCAGCGGGAACCAAATCATGCCCATGCCTTGAATGAACAGGAACCACTCGCCAGCTGTCAGAATCCCCTGCTGCGCCAGGTTGATGCCAAACCAGACCACCGCTGCCACACCCAAGCCGGCAATGGTGACCAGGATCGGGAATATGCTGCCGAAGACGAAGCCGTTGATCTTCTCAACCTCGTATGACTCATGGTTGACCGCCTTGAATTCGTCATAAATCATCTGCTCGCGGCGGAAGGCTTTGGCGACGGCGATGCCACTGATCGACTCTTGAATATGCGCGTTGACGGTCGCCAACTGCCGGCGCGAATTGGTCACTGTGCGGCGCGCGACCGTGCGAAATCTCAGGGCGGTATAAATGATGAATGGCATGATCGTCATCAACACAAGCGTCATGTTCACATTGACTGTGAACAGGTAGATTATCAGCAGCACAACCAGCAGCAGGCGGCTCATCAAATTGATGCTCAGGCGGACTGTCTCGCTGAATGCCTGTGTGTCGGAAAGCACGCGGCTGACCACCTTGCCAGTGGCGAACTGGTCATAAAACGACATGTCGCGCTCGGTTACGGCGTTGAAGGCATCTTCTCGCAGGTCAAAAGTGACATCGCCGACCGCCTCTGCCGACAGCCACTGGCGGATCATGTTGGCCACCCAGCCAGCGCTCGCGGCCAGTCCAAGGATGATCGATGCCCCGACTGGGTCAAATGTCTCGGGCGTGAACTGCAGCTGGTCCAGCGCTTGCGAGACGACCACCGGCAGAATCAGGTCCATCACCGAGCTGAGGAAGACGACAGCGGCGACCACCAGCATCTTCCAGGCTTGCGGGCGAAAGTAGCCAATAATCCGTTTGACCAGCGCCCAGTCGGTGTATTGGCGGTCGTAATCTTCGGCTTCCAGCCCATCCATTATGAAGCCCATGTCGTTCCTTTCGTTTCTGCCGCGGGCTTGCGATTTGTCTGGCAAGCGCTCATCAGGCGAATGCGGGCGCCAGCTGCGGCGCGTCGTAGCGGGCGAATATGCGCCGATAATGGGGCGAGCTGCCCAGCAGTTCTTCGTGCGCGCCATTGGCGATAACCCGGCCATTTTCCAGCACGATGATGCGGTCTGCCCAGCGGATCTGCGACAGCCGATGCGTGATCAGGATGGTGGTTCGTCCCTCTTGGGCGCGGCGCATGGCTTTTTGGATCTCGTCTTCCGTGGCGCTGTCGATCGCGCTGGTCGAGTCGTCCAGGATCAAGATGCGCGGCTGTCGCAAAAATGCGCGCGCCAATGCCAGACGCTGCCGCTGCCCGCCAGAGAGCATCACCCCGCGCTCGCCGATCTCGCTGTCATAGCCATCGTTGAAGGCCATGATGAAGTCGTGCGCCTGGGCTTCTTTGGCGGCGGCTTCGATCTGTTCGCGTGTGGCACCTTGCACGCCAAAGGCGATATTGTCGGCCACAGAGCGCGAAAACAGGAAGATATCTTGCTCAATCTTGCCCATCTGCGAGCGCAGGCGGTCGAGATTCCAGTCGCGCACATCTACGCCATCGATCAACACGCGCCCGGCATGGACATCGTAGGTGCGCCCGACCAGTTGCGTGAGCGTCGTTTTGCCGCTGCCGGTCTGCCCCACGATTGCGACTGTCTGGCCGGGTTCGACACGGAAGGACACATCTTCCAAGACTGTCTTGCCGTGGAACTTGAAAGTGATGTTGTCAAATTCGATCGCGCCGGTCACCGCAGCGCGGTGCCCCGCCAGATTCTCATCGATGTCCGTGCGCTGCTCAATCAGCTCGAGGATGCGGCGCGCGCCAGCGAGACCCAGCTGGATCATGCTGATCGAAAACAGCGAGATGAAGACCGGGAACGAAAGTACTTGCATCAAGCCGGCGACGGCGATGACATCGCCAATGCTGAGGATGCCGCGTGCATACATGTTCAGACAATGCAGGAAGAAGAAACCGAAGGCGATGCCGAACATCAACAAAGGCAGATAGGCCGCTTCGATCTTGCCTTGCTGCACGAAGAAGTCGCGGAATTTCCAGGCGTTGCGTTTGAACTTCTTGCGCTCTTCCATCTCCTGCGCCGCCACTTTGACGATCTCGATGCCGCTGATGGTCTCTTCGAGGCGCGCGCTGAGGGCACCGTACTGCTGCCGTTGCTGCATCACCACAGGTTGCAGCCGGTGCATATACCGGCGCACGACGATCACATAAGCCACCACGAAGATCATTGGCACCAGCAGCAACTCAAGGTTGATGGCCGCGATATAAATCATCGGCACCGCGAAGCCCAGCACCATGTCAAAAATGAACATGATGCCCGGATGGATCACAAAATTGAGCTGGCGGACATCATCGGTGGCGCGCGCCATGATGTCGCCCACCCGCTGCTGGTCATGGAAGGTCTGGCTCTTGCCCAGCAAACTGGTGTACAGCTCGTGGCGTGAATCTCGCTCGACCCGAGTCGACAAGATCACCATCACCATCGACCCCATCAGCGAAAACAATCCGTCCGACACCGACAAGACCAATACGGCGAGGCTCACCGCGATGACCGCCTGGGCGTCGCCGCCCTCGATGATAATCTCTGCGCCCCTGCCAAACATCACCCGCGCGCCCGAAAAGGAGATGTAAGTCAGGGCAAAGCCGACCAAGCCGATGAATAAATAGGGCTTGTGCTCGAGGCAGTGCGAGATAATCCAGCGCACGGCTGATTGCCGGTTGTATTCCCGCAAGCCTTCAATCGCAAACTCGCTCTTCTGTTTCAATGTCTACTCCACTTGTGGCTCAGAGACAATGCGAAAACAGGGCGAAGAACCATAATCCATGCGCCCCAGAAAGTAAATAGCGCGAATCTCCGGTATGGCTAGTTGCGTGGCTATGGCAACCAAGCCCCCATCCCCCGGCCCCTTGCCCCCAGAACGAGGGAAGGGGGTTTTGCCAGCGCCTCCGCAGCATGGTAGCCCCTCCCTCATTGTTGAGGGAGGGATTTTTTGGGGGGGCAAAGCAACGCGCATCCAGCAGATTCGCCACTCCCAATCGCCAATGGCAACAAAAGGCTAGCAAAAAACAAGCCAGCCTTGATGAGGTGAAACGGTATTGCGATATCGATTGCGCCGTCTGGCACAGCTTGTCACTGGCTAGCTTGGTGTCTCGCCAGCGGCAGATGGACTATACAATTAGCAGCGCCGGTCAACTGTGGCCCAATCGCTATAGCCAGCGTCGTTATAGGCGCGCACTGTCCCGCGATATGTTCGTCCAGATGCCCAAGTCGGCGGGAACATGCCCCGGTTGTCAGCGCCAGCCGTACTGCCATTGTCAAACTGCCGGCCGTTTTCATACAGCTTGTAGTTGAAGGAGGATACGATATCGCCGCTCGGGTTGGCTCGCCACGATAAAATGAGCTCGCTGTTCTCTCCGCAGCTCAGTGACAGATCTATCGGTGGTTTCGGCGCTCGCAACGTGCCAAAATCGCAGGTGTGCTCGGTGCTGACGGCGCGTGATCTGACGTTGCCGTCGCTGGCTGTAAGCAGCGCGCGGTAGGTCTTGCCATCGTTGCCCGCAGGGGTGATGCCAGCCATGTTGCCCCAGTGGGAGGTCCAAGTGGCTATAGGCAGGGAATTCGGCAGCTCGTAAATTTCTAGGTGATACAGCACATTGCTCGGCTGCAGTTGCCACTCGACATGGATTTGCCGCGATATGCGCGAGCATTCCATACGGGTGAATCTTGGCTCGGGCGGGGGGATTTCTTGGGTCGGCGCCGCGGTTGGGACAGCCGCCACTTGGGCGGACGGGCAGATGACTGTCCGCTTGACCCACTTGGATCGTTTGTCGCCCCGCTTTGAACGGACTTTGGCAACATATTCCACGCCTGGCTCGCCGGCTGCCAGCCAGACTTCCGTTGCCTTCGTTATTTTCTTAAATACCTGCGCGCCCGCTTGTTCCAAGGCATAGATAAATCCCTTCGCGCCTTCGCCTGCTTTCCAGGCGAGCCTCAGCTCATTGTTGTCGCAGGTGAAATGGACTTTCTTCGGTTTTTTTGGGCTGTCTTGCGCCACGGCGACAATGACCAAGCCAGCCAGCAGAAATAATACAAGCAACATACGAATCAACCGACTCATTGCAAATCCCCGTTCACTAGATTTTTAGCGATAAAGCAAACGACATTGCACCATATGAAAATAAGCATGTCAATACAGTGTGTGAGCGCGCGCCGGGCGCTGTGAGATTGCGCCATCATCTAGGCTGGACAGCAGCAGCCGGCGCTGGGAAAATGATGCCGACCAGAAAGCGCCAACAGCCGGGCAAATGATCGGAAGAACAATGATGCAAGCATTGCACGAGGCTCTGCGCGATGCCGCCAGACTCTGCCAGTTGGTGCAAGACCGCTACCTGAGCGCCAGCGCAAAGACGGCGGGCGCGCATACCGAGCCGGTGACCATCGCCGACTATGGCTCGCAGGCCATCATCTGCCGCGCTTTGCAGCAGCGCTATCCTGATGACGCGGTCATCGCCGAAGAATCGGGGCGTCAATTCAGGCAGGTGGTCTCCAGCGAAAAACGCGCGCAGGCGCTGCAGCTGCTGGCTGCTGTGCTGGGCGAGGCAGTGAGCGAGGCGCAGCTTTTGACCTGGCTCGATTTCGGCGCGGGCCGGCGGTCGCGGCGCACCTGGGTGATCGACCCCATTGATGGCACGAAAGGTTTTTTGGCGCGGCGGCATTATGCAATCGCCTGTGGCTTGCTGGTCGATGGAGAGATTGCCGATGGCATCGTGGCGGCGCCGGGCTATAACGATGGCGAGGGCGCGCTCTTCTATACCCAGGCTGGCGAGACCTGGCGGGCGTTATTGGCGGGCGGCGCTGGGCGGCGGGTGTCGGTGTCGGCGCGGCGCGGCGGCGATGAATTTGTCGTTGCGCAGAGCTATGAACGGGCGCATGCCAGCAAATCGCGCATGGGTCGGACGCGTGAGCTGGCGGGTTTGGGCGGCGCGCGCATCGTTGAGCTGGACAGCATGGAGAAATATGCTTTGGTGGCTTGTGGCGATGCTGATTTGTATATGCGCCTGCCGAGGGCGGGCAGCGGTTATGCGCACAAGGTCTGGGATCATGCCGCTGGCGTGGCCTTGGTGCAGGCGGCTGGCGGCATGGCGACGGGGCTGGACGGCGAAGCGCTGGATTTTTCGCGCGGCGAGACTCTGCCCAATGCCGGCATGATTATCAGCAACGGGCAGCATCATGCGCGGGTGGTCGCGGCGGCGGGGCGGGCCTTGCGTGAATGAACCGCGCGCCTTAGTTCTTGACGATGAGTCTGGCGTACTCCGCTATTAAGTCATTCATACTTGCGCTCCAGCTTTGTGTTTCGGCGTAGGCGCGCGCCTGCCGTCCCATCCAGCGCAGCGTCTCGCGGTCTTTTGCTATGGCGTGGATGCCCTGCGCCAGCCCGCTGGTATCGCCGCTTGCGAATGTATAGCCATTGCTGCCTTCGCGGACGACTTCGGTCACGCCGCCGACTCGCGCCGCCACCACGGGCAAACCAGCCGCCATCGCCTCGACCACGACCAAGCCGAATGTCTCTAGCCGCGAAGGGAACACAAAGATATCGGCGCTGGCATACGCGCTCGCCAGCCTGTCTCCGCGCAGGTAGCCCATGAATGTTACAGGCAGACCGGCGAAGGTTTGTTCGAGCCGCTGCCGAGCCGGCCCGTCGCCCACCAGCGCCAGCCGTAGATTGGGCGTCTGCTCCAGGACAGGGCGGATGTGCTCCAACTGTTTTTCATCGGACAAACGCCCCACATAGACCAGCAACGTGTCGTCTGGGCAACCTTGGCTCATCTCGGCGCGCATGGCTGGCGAAGAAAAACGCGGGTGAAATGCCTCTGCGTCGACCCCGCGCCGCCACAGCCCGACCTCGCCTATGCCCAGCGCCTGCATCTGCCCCTGCACGAGCTGGGAGGGCGCGAGCCGCGCATCTGCCCAGTTGAAGACCCGCCGCGTCACTTGATCGATAAGCGGGCTCGCGAGACTGAGGCCCAAGCCACCCACCTGAAACTGGCTGGCCAGCCGCGCATAGTCGAGGTGGAACGATGCCACAATCGGCACGCCTAGCCATTTCAGCATCGCCATAGTCGGGAGGCCGGTCATGGCTGGATGAAATAGATGCGCGACATCCGGTTGGAAGGCGGCAATCGCGCGAAAAAGCTCTGATGTGGCAAAGCCGAGTCGCGCTTCTGGATAGAGCGGCACCGCGACGCTGGGCAGGCTGTGGACGGGCGCATGCTTGTAGCGCTGATTATCACCATAGCGCGGCGCGATCACCATGGCCTCTATGCCGCGCGCAGACAGATGATCCAGCAGCAGGCAAGCGACCTTGACGATGCCATCGACCTTGGGCAGAAAAGTTTCGCTGACAAGCGCGACGCGCATGGCTGGCCTCGGTTGCGATTGCGCCCTAATTGTAACACGGTATGGCTGACGCTGGCTCAGGATCATCACGGCTGCGGCAAAATTCAGCCAAACGCGTGTTATACTGGACTTGCCCGTCTGTGCTGAAAGGTATTGTGATGCCCACAGATTTGCTGCTCGAAAGAGCGCCGGCCCCGCCTGAGGCATTGCCTGCCGCCAGCCGCTTTGTCACGCTCGAAGAATACTTCGCTATGACAGTCGCGAGCGAGCGCAGGATTGAATACATCGACGGGGCGATTTTCGTCATGGATGGAGTCACACTGTTTCACAGCAGTATCCAGATCAATATGACGCGTATCTTGCTGCAACAGCTTGCCGGAAGCGACTATGGCATTCACAGCAGCAATGTCAGCGTGCATATCGCCCCGTCCACTTATTTTTTCCCCGATTTATGTGCTGTGCGTGGCGCAGGGCGGGTTGCGCGAAGCGGCGCCGCCCTTGTGAATCCGGTTCTTGTGGTCGAGGCGCTGTCGAAATCGACCGCGCACAAAGACCGCGGCATCGACTTCGCCGCCTAGCGCGATGACCGCCGACGCCTCGCCGCGCAGCAGCAGCCCGCAGCCCATCGCTGACGAGCCGTCTGCTATGCAGAGCCTGCCCTATTGGGCGCGAGCGACCAACCCCATCGTGCGCCGGCATCTGGGCTTGTACTGGCGCACCCTGCCGCCAGAATTCGAGCCGATATTTTATATCAGTGGCTTTTGGATCGCGCTGCTGGCGGTCGGCCTATTCCTTCCTTTCGTGACCGACCTGGCGACCACCGTGATCGTGGTGTCGGTGCTGGTCATCCCGGTCGGCGCGATCTTTTATGCGCGCGCGTTGGTCTCAATCGCCGGCAATTCGGCGGCGGTGATGGCGGATGAGCTGCGCAACAACACCATGCTGCTGCTCATGTCGACGCCGATGTCGCTGGATCAGATCTTTCTGGGCAAGGCGGCTTCGGCAATCTGGCGAAAGATGGACGACTTGATTCTGATCGTGCAAGGCGCGGCGATATTCGGTCCGCCACTCATCATTATGCACTACGCCGGACTGTTTCCACTGCGCGAGTCGGGCGGGCTGCCCTTTGCGCTGATCATCGCCATGACCGTGACTTCGCTGCTGCGGCTGGCGCTGGAGCCGCTGATGTTCGGCATGGTGGGCGTGGGCATCGGCGCTTTTCTGCCCATCCGCAGCCTCGCCATCAGCGTATCGGTGGCTTGGGTCGGCTTTTATCTGCTGCTCATCAATATGCTGCAGCAGCTCAACTTGCAGCAGTTGGGCACCGCGCTGGACGGGGGCGCTGGGCTGCCTTGGGCGCTGGCGCTGATTGTGACTGTGGATCTGGCGCTGCCGGTCGCGCTGCCCTATGCCTTGATTCGGCTGGTGAGCGCGTTGCTGTCGCGGCATCTGCGGGCTGGGTGAGGGATACCCCCACCCTAAATCCTTCCCCCAAAAATGAGGGAGGGACTTTGTGAAGGAATAGGCGATGACCAACCGACTCTATTATGGCGACAACCTCGACATCCTGCGCAGCCGCGAATACTTCCCCGATGCCTGCGTCGACCTGATTTACCTCGACCCGCCTTTCAACAGCAACCGCGACCACAATGTGCTCTTCAAAGCCGAGAGCGGCGCGGACAGCCAAGCCCAGATCACCGCCTTCGAAGACACCTGGCATTGGGGCGAAACCGCCGAAGCCACCTACCACGAATTGATCATCGACGCGCCGGCCAAGGTCAGCACGGCGATTGAAGCGCTGATGAACCTCATCGACCGCAACCAGATGATGGCGTATTTGGTCATGATGACGGCGCGGCTGGTGGAATTGCACCGCGTTTTGAAAGCGACCGGCAGCTTGTATCTGCACTGCGACCCGACCGCCAGCCATTATCTGAAAATTGTGCTGGATGCGATTTTTAGCCCCGTCAACTTTCGCAGCGAAGTTGTTTGGAAACGCACGGGCGCGCACGATTTGGGCGCAAAGCAGTGGCCCGCTATTCACGACGTGATATTAATGTACAGCAGAAGTGATGAGTGGTGCTGGAATCGAGTACATAGTGATTATGATGAGGAATACATTCGGAAAAGCTTCCGTTATGAAGATGAACGAGGTGTGTATAGGGCAAATATGCTAACAGGTGCAAAAGCTGGCGGGACTGAGGCATATCAACCATGGCGTGGTAGAGTCCCGAGCAGTGGTCGTGCTTGGGCATTGCCAGGCTACAAGCGATTTCCCACATGGCTTAAGAGCCTCTTGCCATCGGAAGATGAGTGGGTGAAATTGGGCATTCATGCGAAACTCGACCTATTCGACGAAGTCGGCATGATCCATTGGCCAAAGAAACAAGATGGATTTCCATACATCAAATACTATCTTGACGATAGGCCTGGAAAAATTTCTGGTGATGTTTGGGCTGACATAAAACCGTTAACTGGAAGCGCCAAAGAACGGCTCGGCTACCCCACGCAAAAACCGTTGTCCCTCATGGAGCGCGTCATCCGCGCCTCGTCAAACGAAGGCGACCTCGTCTTCGACCCCTTTTGCGGCTGCGGCACCACCTGCGCGGCGGCTCATCAGCTCAAGCGCCGCTGGATTGGCATCGACATCACCCACCTGGGCATCGCCCTGCAAAAGTATCGCCTGGGCGATATGTTCGAGTTGGAATCGGGCAAG
>JAPOSR010000010.1 GCA_026709625.1 Chloroflexota bacterium | reverse complement strand
TCGCCGCGGGCTGATCAGTGATGATGCTGTTGACGCCCAGCGCCTTCAACTCGCAGGCGCGCAATGGCTCGTTGACTGTCCAGACATTGACCAGGCAGCGAGCTTCGCGCGCCTGGCGCACATACTCGGCATCGACAAACTCGTGCCAGGGGTGCAGTGCATCAAAAAAACGATTCGCATCATTCGCATCCGGCTCATCCGCCATACAAAGGAAACCCAGCGGCGCATTGACCAGGGGTCGCAGGCGACGCAGAACACCGGCGTCAAACGACGAAACCAGCGTGCGCGCTTCCATTTGACTGCCGCGTATGCAGGCGGCGACCCCATGTTCAATGCCCGGCGCGCCAGACTTGATTTCCACATTGACAAGCATGCTGTGCCCGACTGCCGCAAAGACTTCGTCCAGCGTGGGGATGCGCTCGCCAGCGAATTCCGGCGAAAACCAGGCGCCGGCATCCAGTTCTTTGAGCTGCGCCAGGCTCATCTGCGCCACTGCGCCGCGCCCGTCTGTGCTGGCATCGACAGTCGCGTCATGAATCACCGCCAGTTGGCCATCACGCGTCAAATGCACATCCAACTCGATGCCGTGCGCGCCTTGTTGCGCCGCCAGCTCAAAGGCGGCCAGCGTGTTTTGTGGCGCGCAGGCAGAAGCGCCGCGATGCGCAAATACAAGTGTCTCGCTCGCGTCCAGCAACGTGTTAAAGGGCATGGCGCGGCTAAACAAAGATCTCTATGTTGGCGTTGTGGATGCGCGCCTCGTACCAAGGCACATCAATTTCGGCGGGGCTGCGAGTGGCTTTTCCGCTGCGAATATCAAAGCGGCCGCCATGCCGTGGGCATTCAATTTCATAGCCGGTCAATTTGCTGGGCTGGTCGGCGTGGTCGAAGGCGAGCGCATTGCCATCGTGCGTGCACAGGTCTTCGATGGCGTAGATTTTGCCGCCGACATTGAATACGGCAATCCAGCGATTGTCGACGCCGAATACCTCGCGCTGTCCCGGAGCAATCTCATTCGCCGCGCAAAGCGGGATCCATGTCTTCATCAGGCTTCCTCGATCAGCGCCCATTCTTCGCGGTCGGCCGAGCCATGCGCGCCCAGCGCCAGCACCTTCAGCGGCAGCAAAGCGCATTTGACTCGGTTGATGCTCAAGGGCAGGCCAATCGCGTCCAGCAGCGCTTGTTTATCAATGCGGCGCGCCTCGTCCAGCGGCATACCCAGCAATTCTTCGCCGAACATAGAGGCGGAGGCCAGGCAGATTGCGCAGCCTTCGCCATCCCAGCCGACCGAGCTGATGCAGCCCGACTCGTCCACGGTCAATGTCAAACGCAGCCGGTCGCCACACACCGGGTTCGACTCTTCGTGGTCGAAGTCGTTGGGCTGCAACAGCCCCCAGTTGCGCTGGTTGCGGGCGTGGTCGAGGATGAGTTCACGAGCCAGGTCGTCCAAAGCGCTCAGCCGATGATTTTCGCTTCGATCTCGTCCATCAGCCGTTGGCGAACCCGCTCGAACGGCACGCGCTGCAACAGTTCAGCGAAGAAACCCTCGATGATCATCAGCTGTGCCTGCGGACGGGTGATGCCGCGGCTCATCAGATAATAGATCGGCTCATCTTCCAACGTGCCAAACGTGGCGGCGTGCGAGCAAGCCACATCATCGGCTTCGATCTCCAAACCGGGGATGCTGTCCATACGCGCGCTGTCGCTGAGCATGAGGTTGCGGCAGACTTGATAGCCATCGATGCGCTGCATCTGTGGCAGCGATTTGATCATGCCTTGCCACAAGGTGCGGGCTTTGTCGCGAGCCGCGCCCTTGAAAAGCAGATCCGTATTCGTCAGCGGCGCGTTGTGATTCTGCTGCGTGTCCAGGTCGAAAAATTGGTCGTGGTCGGCGAAAAAGAAACCGCTGACACGGGCATTGGCTCCCGCGCCCACCGCATCCACCTCAATGAAGGCTTTGGTCAGGCGGCTGCCCATAACCCCATTCACCCAATCCAACTGGGCATCACGCCCGACTATGCCGCGCTGATGGCTGAATTCAAAGGTCTCGCGATTCCAATCTTGCAGCGAAACATAGCGCAAATTGCCAGCTGCGCCAACGATGAGCTCGGTCGCGCCGATGTAAGCGGATTGCAGCGCCTGGTCTGCCGATGCATACTCGACCTGCATGGTGGCTTGCGCGTTGTCTTCGAGCACGACCAGCACATGCCCCAGCGCTGGGCCGGGCATGGTATTGAAGCAGACGACATGCAGCGGCAGCTCGGCGATGATGTTGCGCGGCACATGCACAAAGACGCCATAATCCCAAAGCGCCGCGTGCAGCGCCGCGAACTTGCCATCGGCTGGCTGGACAGCCTGTGTGAGCAAATGCTGCTCGACCAGCGCCTCATGATCACTTATCGCGCTGCGCAAATCAGTGAAGACCACGCCTTGTCGCGCCAAGTCGTCGGCCAGCTGATAATGCGCGACCTTGCCATCGACAAAGACCAGCAAGCCGCCTTGTTCATCGCCAGTCAGCGGTTCGAGGTTTTTGGCCGGCACAGCCGCAGCTGTCGCGCCATTCGCCTGCGCGATGCGCCCGGCCTCATCCCAGCGTATATGCCGATAGTCAGTGCGCCGCCACTCTTCCTCCAGGTGGGGCATGGGCGTCGATTCGTAGGTGCGCCATGCCTCCAGCCGCCGATCGCGCAGCCAGGCTGGCTCGTCAAAGGCATTGCTTAGCGCTTCGACCTGCGCGCGCGAAAAGCTGGGCGCTTGGGGGGTAGATGAACGCCTGCGT
>JAPOSR010000014.1 GCA_026709625.1 Chloroflexota bacterium | reverse complement strand
ATAGTAAACAATCAAGTGTTGAGTTACATTTGTCTGGAAAGACAAGTTCAATACTTTTGGATTTGTGTTTGACCAACTTCTACTTTGCAGAATACCTTTTTGATTTTGAGTGAAGAAAAAATATTTAAATTCCATGAAAGAAGCATTTTACAAAATTAATTTTAAATATGATTTTCTTGCAAAAAAAGGATTGGAATTTCAAGATTGGTTTTGCGAATTAGCCAAGTATGTTTGGAGTGATGATTTCGAACGGATTCGTCCCAATGGAAAACAAGGGGATTGGAAATGTGATGGAAGGCAAATTAGTACTGGAACTATATTTCAGGCTTATGCTCCTGAAAGACCTAGGATTACCAATACGATAAATAAAATCAACTCAGATTTTGAAGGAGCAAAGAAACATTGGCCTGATTTTATGAAAAAATGGATCTTTGTTTATAATGACCCAAATGGTTTACCTCCAGAAGTTGCACGAGCACTTGATAAATTAAGAAATGATAACCCTTGCATAAGTATTTCTTCTTGGACCAAAGAAGATTTATTCGCAAATTTGTATTCAAGGTTAAATCATGAAAGTAAGGAAATGATTTTTGGACCAGTTCCAGAAGAAGAAACATTTAAAAGCATGACATTGGAAGATTTGGAACCAGTTATTGATAGTTTAATGAAAGTTGATCTAGACCCAAGACAAGAACTTCCACCCCCTCCATCTCACCTAAAATTGGAAAAAAACAATCTATCTGAAGATGCTTCTAACCTTCTACTTCTTGGACGGAGTCGAGTTAGGTTAGTAGAAATATTATTTCAAAAATCAGGACCCGTCGAAATGGGGGAAAAAATTGCTGAATCATTTAGAAATCGATACTGTGAGTTAAATACCTATAACCTATCAGCTGATGAAATTTTCATGTATCTACAAAAATTTGCCCATTTTTTTGAAAAGAAAAGCCCAAATCATCAGGCTGCTGTAATGGCAGTTTTGGCTTACTTGTTTGACAATTGTGATATCTTTGAAGATCCAGAACTTGATGAAGAATGATTTTACCTACCAAACATATAAGGTTAGATCGGTCACTCATTGGTTTGGGGGGTGAAATTCTTGGTTTGTTAACCAGACCTTTAACAATTTCTGGGTTGTGGGATGAAATCAGAAGAAGCCGCTCCACAGATAAAAAATTATCTCCAGTGAGTTATTCCTGGTTTATACTTTGTCTGGATTTCCTATTTATAATAGGTGCCATCAGGTTGACAGAAAACCAATTGATAGTTCGAGCTTCATTATGATTAGAACTATTGAGAGTGACCTGAAATCATTCAAGACAATTAACTTTCTTCCCGGTCTAAATATTCTCCTTGCTCAGAAAAGTCCAAATGCAACCAAATTGCAAACCCGAAATGGTGCTGGAAAAACAAGTCTTCTAGAATTGGTTCATTTCCTTTTTGGCGCTAGATCAACTCCCAAGAGCATATTTCGAAAACCAGAATTAAAGAACTGTAAATTTAGCATGGCTTTTGAACTGAATGGGGAAAATATGGTAGTCTCCAGGGTTGGAAGTACTAATCAAAAAATTTTGCTCAAAGGCAACACCCAAAACTGGCCAATTGTACCTCAAACTAATCCCCCAAAAGGCGAAGTAGAAATTTCTAATGAAGATTGGAAGAAAGTACTAGGCCATTTTTTGTTCAAATTAAAATTCGAAACTGATGCGGACCAAGATTTCACCCCTACTTTCCGGTCTCTATTTCCCTACTTTGCTCGCAGAATCAAGGATGGTGCTTTCCAGAAGCCCACCAAATTTTTTAATCAGCAACAAACTTGGAACGAGCAGGTGGCAATTTCCTATCTATTAGATTTAGATTGGAATATCGCTACAGATTTCCAAAAACTCAAAGTTGAAATTAAGGATACAAGGGACCTTAAAAGTATTGGGGCTAGGGGTTCGACTGCTTATAAAATTGGAAAGCCGGCAGAGATAAGGTCACAAATTGCAGTTAAAACACATGATCTACAACAGATCAAGTCAAATTTTGATTCATTTAAAATTGTTAATGAATATCGGGAACTTGAAAAAGAAGCTGACGAATTGACAGGGAAAATTGCTTTATTGGGTGAAGAAAATTTAATTGATAGGAGGTCAATCAGTGAGAATGAGAATTCACTTATTGAAGAAACAGAACCAGGGGAGATGGATTTAGAAACTCTGTATAATGAAGCGGGTATTTTAATACCAGAACTAATAAATTTACGAATTAAAACGGCCAAGGAGTTTCATAGAAAGATAATCTCAAACAGAAAAAACCATTTGGAAAAAGAAATTTCTTCAGCCAAAAATCGGATCAAGAAACGAGAAAAAGAAAAAACAAGGTTAGATCAACGTCGTTCTACGATAATGGATATTTTGAAAACTGGGGGCGCTCTGGACCAGTATTTAAAATTGCAAGAAGAGCTTGGTCGGTTAGAAGGTGATATTCAAACTCTCCAACGGGAATTAGAGGTGGCTCAAGAATTAAAAGAGCGTGAAACACAGCATAAAATTGACATGAATGAGCTTGAAAAAAAACTATCCCAAGATATCAATGAACGTTCACAAATAGTTCACAAGGCCATATGGACTTTCGAGGAATTATCAAAATCCTTATATGAAAGGGCTGGGCAATTGATAATTGATAGCGGGGAAAAAGGGCCCAAATTCGATGTAAAAATTGAAGGTCAAAGTAGTGAAGGAATAGCAAAAATGCAGATTTTCTGTTTTGATCATATGCTAATGGATTTAAACTCCCAGATGGATAGATCCACCGGTTTCTTAATTCATGATAGCCATTTGTTTGATG
>JAPOSR010000041.1 GCA_026709625.1 Chloroflexota bacterium | reverse complement strand
CTCATCTAACTGCATTGTAGCACATTATGTTTGGCTAGTCAAGTATGTAATTCCCTTATTTTGCCTATCTCTTTGTGTTTGTACTGTACCCTATCCTACCAAAGGGTGTCCCGACTGTCAAATCTACCTTGAAAAATATGCAAATTACTATGCAGAAGTTATGGTGCTCCATTCAACATACTGGTCTCGCCTTGCCCGTTCTCAAATCAACCCCCGCTGACTCCCGCCATCCCCTTTCCACCGACTCGCCCGTTGATGCGTCCCAACCTGCGGCGGCATCTCCACCCCCGCGCCAGCGAACAAATCGCCAATCGTCAAAATCTGCACGCGCCGAAACTTCTTCTGCCAGGTCCGCGACTCATACCAGCCCGCCGCCAGCGCTTCTTTGATCATCGCCTTTGTCGGCTTCTCCAGTGTGATGAAGACGCCGATTGCCGCCTTTTCCCGCTCGATTGCGCCTTTCAAATCGCGGATGTCGCCGGATTTCACCGCCCCCGACTTGACTTGCACGATCACTTTCCGCGGCTTCTTTTTGCCTTTGTCGTCTTCATCGAAGAAGTTGATGACGCCGTCGATGCCTTGGTCTGCGCCTTTTTTGCCCTTGCGACTGCCCGCTCGCCCGCCGACCGGTTTCGCCCGCACCAGCGACAGCGCCCACCATTCAAACTGATAGCGGCCCTCGTTGGCGGAGTCTTGCGCCAGTTCCCGCGCGCCCGCGACTGTGGTCGGCTCGCCGATAACCGCGTAATCCGTCCCCGAGACCAGCTCGAACATATCTTGCAGGCGATACTTTTGCAGGGCGATGGACAGGTGCGTGATGTCGATGCCGATCCACTTGCGACCCAGCTTGTGGGCGGCGGCGATGGCCGTGCCACAGCCACAGAAAGGATCGAGCACGATATCGCCTTCGTTTGACGAGGCGCGGATGATCCGTTCCAGCAATGCCTCGGGCTTTTGCGTCGGATAGCCGAGTCGTTCTTTGGCATGGGCGCTTAGAGGAGGGATATCTGTAATGATATCTTGGATTACGACACCTTCGCTTTCGTCAAGGTATCGCTTTTGACGAGGTACTTTGCCGCGCTTTGGCCATTGGATTAGTCCTGCTTCGTCCAGTAAGTCCAGCTTTTGTTGTACTGAAAGTTCCGAGAAGTCTCGGTCTGGATAAGCAAGTTCTAATGCGGCAGTAGGCGTCGCCCAATGTCTGCCTGTTTCCATAGGATTGATTCCACGCCAAGGTTTTCCAGACTCGCCAGCAGAGGTACCCGCCCCTGTTAGGGTAACAAGTTGAAATCGTCCTCGCTCATCCTCATTGCGATAATACTTCTCTATGTACGCCTCGTCGTACGCTCTCTTAACTCTGTTCCAAGTATAGTCATTGCTTCGTGAGTAAAAGAGGATATTGTCTGAAATCGGACCCCATTTCTTCGCTCCGCCGTGCGAACCCGTTCGCTTCCATGTAATGTGGTTGTGATAGCTCTCCGCGCCAAAAATCGCATCCAGCACAATCTTCAAATAATGACTCGCGGTCGGGTCGCAATGCAGATATAAGCTGCCGGTCGGTTTCAAGACGCGATGCAGCTCGACCAGCCGCGCCGTCATCATGACTAAATACGCCATCATCTGGTTGCGGCCGATCAGGTCGAGCAGGGCGGCGATTGCTGTGGCGACCTTGTGCGGCGCGTTGACGATGATGTCGTCGGTTGTGGCTTCGGCGGTTTCGCCCCAATGCCAGGTGTCTTCAAAGGCGGTGATTTGCGCTTGGCTGTCGGCGCCGCTCTCGGATTTGAAGAGCACATTGTAATTGCGGTTGCTGTTGAAGGGCGGGTCGAGGTAAATCAGGTCGACGCAGGCATCGGGGAAGTATTCGCGGCTGCGCAGGATCTCGAGATTGTCGCCGTAATAGAGTCGGTTTTTCATGGGCTGTCCTCAGTGAAGTCCCTCCCTCCTTGTGGGGGAGGGATTAAGGGTGGGGGAGCGCGGAGAGTATAGCACAGGGCAGGGCTGGCTCGGTTGACAGATGGGGGCGCTGACTATATGCTCTTGTACAGATAGTTGCGCTTCAGCAGCGAGTATTTGGCGTACCGCAGATTTAGTTGAGGGAGGATGACATGGCAGCCAGGACAAACGCGTTCATTCGTGGCTTGGGCGGTATGTTCAGTTGGGTGGATGTGCTGAATCGGCGGCTTTTTGCCGAGAGCGCGGCCGAAGCCGAAGCGGAGGCGATACATTCCTATTGGGAAGCTGTAGGTGGCTATCTGTACGACGCGATGGACTCTTATAGCGCAGAGCACAATATCTATCCAGCTACAGGCGAAGAGGAAACATGCCAGACGACGGCGGACGGCGAGAAACCCTCACCCGAGTAGAAGCTCGCTTTGAACGGTATTCGGGCCCGATTCCGCCACCCAAAGAAATGCGAGGGCATGAAGATGTACTGCCTGGAAGCGCGGATCGTATATTGTCGATGGCGGAGCGCGAGCAGAAATTTCAAATAGCCTACGCAATGTGTGGGCTATTTTTCGGTTTTATCGCGGCTCTGTTGTTGATCGCCTTGAGCGCTTATGTTGTTTCCCTGGGCTTCGCTTGGCAAAGCGTCGGCGTCGTAATCGGCAGCATTGCTGGGACGGCTGGCACCTTTATCTACAGCAACCGCACTCGCCGCCAAGAGCTCACCGCCCGCCGCCAAGCCCCGCCAGCCCGCCCGGAATTGCCAGATGGCAGCGAATCCAGCTGACAGGTTGACGAAACTCACATTATCCGATTAATCCCATCAAAAGCGGCTGTCTTGTAGCATTCCGCCAACGTTGGATAATTGAAGACAGTGTTGATGAAATAGTCGACCGTGCCGCCAAAAGCCATCACCGTCTGCCCGATGTGGATGAGCTCGCTGGCGCCTTCGCCGATGATGTGCACGCCCAGCAGCTGGTGATTTTCTCGATGAAACACCAGCTTGAGCATGCCGATGGTGTCGCCGAGGATCTGCCCGCGCGCGATTTCCTTATAATAGGCTTTGCCCACCTCGTAGGGGGTGCCCGCCCGCGTCAGCTCTTCTTCATTTGCGCCCACGGTCGATATCTCTGGGATAGCATAAATGCCATAGGGGAAAAGCTGCGGAAAGCTCGAATGCTCGGCGTCAAAGGCATGGCTGGCGGCCATGCGTCCCTGTTCCATGGATGCCGAAGCCAGGCTGGGGAAGCCGATGACATCGCCAACCGCATAGATATTGGGGATCTTGGTCTGGTAATGCTCGTTGACGCGGATGCGGCCGCGCTGGTCGGGCGCGATGCCGACATTCTCCAAACCCAGCTTGCTTGTCGCGCCGTGCCGGCCGATGGCGTAGAGCGCTTTTTCCGTGACAATCTCTTTGCCGCTCTCCAGGCAGATTTTCACGCCGCTGCCAAAGCGGGTGTCGCAATGGTCGATGCTGCGCACACTTTCGCCCAGGCGCAGGGTGACGCGCTGTTGGCGCATATGATAGACGAGCGCGTCGACAATCTCGTGGTCGACAAAGGTCAGCAGCCGTTCTTGCATCTCGACCAAAGTGACGCGCGTGCCCAACGTGGCGAACATGCAGGCGTATTCACAGCCGATGACGCCGCCGCCCACCACTGTCAAGGTCTTTGGCAGGTGATCCAGCCGCAGCAAGCCGTCGCTGGTGAAGATGGTATGTCCATCAAAGGGGATGTTGTCGGGTTTGGCGACTATGGTGCCCACGGCGATCATGATATTGCGCGTCGTCAGCTCGTCTTCGCCTTTTTTGCCGAGGAAATTGAGATGCACTGTGTGATCATCGACGATGGTGGCGATGCCAGAGATCAGCTCGATGCGATTGCGCTGCAGCTGCACTTTGTTGACCTCGATCTCGTGGCGGATGACATGGTCGGCGCGCATCAGCAGATCGTTCATGGTGATATGCTGTTTGACTGTGTAGGAAGCGCCATAAATCGAGCGCTGCCGAAATCCAGACAAGTGCAAGACGGCTTCGCGCAGGGTCTTGGAGGGGATCGTGCCGGTGTTGACCGAGGCGCCGCCGATTAAGGTTTTCTTTTCGATGACCGCCACGCGTTTGCCCAGCTTTGCCGACTGGATGGCCGCGCGATGGCCGGCTGGGCCCGAGCCGATGATGATGATGTCATAATCATAGCGGCGCGGCTTGGCGCTCGTTTTGGTCCTCGGTTTGCTGTTGGTGGATGCCTTGGTCAGCGCAGTCGCAGGTGCCATGAGCGAGTTCATCAGCCTTATAACCGTCACAATCAGCATAACGCAAAATGCGCGCTGCGACACATGACTGCGCTCGTTTGCGCCGCCTGGCTGTCCATACAAATTACACAGGCGGCGTCGCTGTCATGATGAAGAAGGCGATGAAGACGAGGAAGACACCCAGAATGCCAAAAGATGCCGCTGGTTTGATGCGTACCCAGTCGCTCGTCGGCGCGGGGGCTGCTTTGCGCTGGCGCAGCAAAGCGTCGGCCACTCGATTGGCGAACCAGCTCGCGCCCAGCCCGGTCGTGAGAACCGCGGCGGCATAGGCGACATTGTTTCCATCGCCCAAATTGTACAGGCTGCGGATAACGAGCGCATTAATCGTCATAGAAGCGATTGCGGCGGCCGCGGTGCCGCGCCAGTCGGGCTCGCGCTTGTTGATGACGCCGCAGGTATATGCCCAAAGATCAATAGCGAACAAGGGCAGCAGCGCAGCCAGCCAGGCGACGAATTGCAGCATATCCGCATCAAAGAGCTGTATCAAGCCGATGCGAATGACCAGCGCGAGCAAGCCAGCCGCTGTCGCCGCGCCCGCACAGCGCAGCAAGCGCGTGGCCAGCACGCCTGTGAAGGTGACGCAGCCCAGCAGATTCGCCGCCAGCAGCCATTCCGGACGATACAGTCCCAGCGATTCTGGCGGGACGCCAGCCAGCGACGCATCCCAGTCGATGAGCATCAGTTGCAGCCACAGCAACTGCATGGCAGCGATGATTAGCAACGCGAGACCGTCGGCGCGCCGCAGCCCGAACAGACTCCGCCACGGCTGTGGTCGCATGGTCGATGCTTGAAGATGCAGCGCGAGCAGCTGCGTCAAGATGAAGCTCGTCAGCAAGATGAGATGCGGAATGCTCCAGGCGGTGATGTCTTCGCCAAAAATCCAGTGCCAGAGCGGGTCGGCAGGCAAGGCATAGAGCAGAAACGCGGCATTCAAAATCAGCAAGCCGACGGCTGTGTTGGAACGGAAGCGCTGTTGGAAGTTGCCGCGCAGCTGGCGGTTCAGGTACAGCAGCGCCCAAAAGCCGGCGGCAGTCGCGGTGGCAAAGCCAAAATACATCAGCAGATGGGGTCGCCAAAACAGATCTTCGCCAAAGGGAAGTCCATAGCTGCGGTGCCACAATTCGTCCCAGACGCCGCCGATAAAGGTCGCGATGCCGCCACTGGCCAAGGTCAAGGCCAGAGCCTGTCGCGCTCGCAAGGTCAATGCGTTTGATTGCGGCTGGCGCAGGTTCGGCGCCAAAGGGCGAATGAGCAGGTGCCAGAAAGCCAGGACAAAGGCGCAGATAACCAGCAAAAAGATGCCTGCTTGCAGCCAAAACAAACCGATATTCGTCTCAGCTGGAATGCCGCCCCAGGCGGTGAAGGCGGCGAAGATAATCATGCCGGCGATGCTTGCCAACACCCAGCCGAAGTGGTCGTTGCCTGTGGTCATTGGCTGCGTCTCCTCTTCTACTTAGTGCCAAACATCCCGCTCATGCGCATTATACATCCGCAGCCGCCAAAATCACTGCTACAATGGCGCGGCGCAGCTTGGAGAATTTTCGCATGGCCACCATCCTTGCTATTGAGACATCCTGCGACGAAACCGCTGCTGCCATCATCAGCGATGGCTGCGTGATTCGCGCCAATATCGTCGCCTCTCAGGTCGAGCTGCATGCGCCCTACGGCGGCGTTTTCCCCGAGTTGGCATCGCGCGCCCACATCGAGAGCGTCAGCGCTGTCGTCAGCCGCGCGCTGGCAGACGCCGACCTGGACTATGCGCAGTTGGATGCCATCGCCGTCACGCAAGGCCCCGGCTTGGTTGGCTCGCTGCTGGTGGGGATCAGCTTTGCCAAGGGGCTGGCGCTGGCGACCGGCCTGCCGTTGCTGGGCATCAACCACTTGGAAGGGCATGTCTATTCGCAGTGGCTGGCGGACGATTTCCGCGAGCCCGCTTTTCCCATCATCGCGATGATCGTCTCGGGTGGACACAGCGAACTGCTCTTGATGCTTGGGCATGGCAGCTATCGGCGGCTTGGCGGCACGATCGATGACGCGGCTGGCGAAGCCTTTGACAAGGTAGGGCGGACTCTGGGCCTGCCTTTCCCGGGCGGTCCCGCCATCGAGAAAGCCGCGCAATGCGGTTGTGCAGATGCCTATGCCTTTCCACGAGCGAAGACTGACAGCGTTTATGATTTGAGCTTTAGTGGTTTGAAAACCGCCGTGATGCGCGCGGTCACGCAGCAGCCGAGCGCCCGCAGCCAACGCCGCGCCGAAGGCCAGGCTCGGCTGCGCGATGATGTGCATATTCCTGATGTCGCGGCTTCTTTTCAGGAGGCCGCGACCGATTCTCTGGTCAGCGCTGCGCACTGCGCCATGCGTGATTATGCCGCCAGCGCCTTGTTCGTGTCCGGCGGAGTCAGCGCCAACCAGTCGCTGCGCGATAAACTGCGCGCCCGGCTGGAGCTGCCGGTTTATACCCCGCCGCTATTCTTGTGCGGCGACAATGCCGCCATGATCGGAGCAGCCGCGCATTTTCGCTATTTGGCTGGCCTGCGCAGTCGGCTGGATATCGAGGCGCGCGCGCGCTGGATGCTTGCGGAGGATGTATATGCCTCGGAATGAGGGGGTGCCACTCGACATCGCCATCATCGGCGCAGGCGCGACCGGCTTGGCGGCGGCATGGGATTTCGCTCGCGCCGGGCACAGGGTATCCATTTTTGAGGCGGCCGACCGCGTCGGCGGCTTGGCAGCGGGATTCAAAGACGACAACTGGGATTGGACGCTGGAGAAGTTTTACCATCACTGGTTTGCCAGCGACCACGACATCCTGCGTCTGGCCGACGAGATGGGCGTGCGCGACCAGATCATCTTTCCGCGTCCCAAGACCAGTTTCTGGCTGGATGGCAAGATCGTGCGCAGCGAAATTTCGCCATCGGCTTTGTTTTTGCCACTGCCTTGGCACGCCACAATCCGCATGGCGCTGGCTGGCCTCGCGATTAAGCTAAGCCCGCGCTGGCAGCCTTTTGAGCGAGTCACTGCCGATAGCTGGATGCGCCGCTGGATGGGTCGGCAAGCATACGAAACTTTTTTCAAGCCGTTGTTGATCGGCAAATTCGCGGACGAATACGACCAAGTGCCCATGTCATTCATGTGGGCGCGCATCGTCAAGCGCACATTGAAACTGGGTGCCTATCAGGGCGGATTCCAAGCATTCTTGGACGAACTGGCGCGGCAGCTGCGAGAACGCGGCGTGCACATTCGTCTGAATGCGCCGGCGCAGCGCATAGGCAGCCAAAATGGCAAACCCTGGCTGAAGATCGCTGGAGACATGCGGCAATTCGACCGGCTGGTCTGCACAACTTCGCCCAAGCTGCTGCTGCGGCTGGCGGATGGATTGGCGGATACCGCCTATGGCGAAACGGTCGCTGCGCTGAGGAGCATTGGCGGGCTGTGCGTCGTCTTCGCGCTGAACCGTCCATTGCTGGCAGACGGCACCTACTGGCTGAGTCTGCCAGCCGATACCCCCGAAAAATCCCAATCCGCTTTTCCATTCCTGGCGCTGGTCGAGCATACCAACTATCTGCCACCTAAACATTATGGCGGCGACCACATCGTTTATTGTGGCGACTATGTGCCGCCCAGTCACGAATATTTTCGCCTGGATGAAGCCGAGCTGGTCGAGCGGTTTCTGCCGGCGCTGGCCAAGGTCAACCCCGCCTTCGAGCGCGGCTGGCTGCGCAAATGGTGGGTGTGGCGCGCGCCGTATGCCCAGCCCGTGCCCCAGCTGCGTCACAGCCAGCGCTTGCCCGGCTTGAACACCCCGCTGCCGGGCATCTATTGGGCGAGCATGTCGCAGGTGTATCCATGGGACCGCGGCACCAATTATGCTGTGGAGATCGGTCGCCGCGCCGCTGCCCTCGCCATGAGCGCTTGAACGCGCGCAATTTTGCCCTGCTATCCCTCCATACTTGCAGTATAATTGTCGATGCGCGCTGTAAAACCAGTTGGATGACTATCGCGATATGCGAATCGTAAACGCCAAATGAACGACACCTCTAACGGCGCTGCCAGCCTGCTTGGCGACCTGCGACAGCTTGACGATCTAATCAAGCAGGTTGAAGCCGCCTTGTCTGTGCAGCGCGACCAACTGCGCAATCATCGACTGGCGATGCCGTCGGCTGTTCTCACCAGCTTCAGCCACCTGCAAGCAGATTTCAAGCGGCTGGAATTGGACGTGCTGGCGGAACAGACCGAACTGCGCCAGCTTCGCGCATTGGGCGAGATGGCTGTGCGCATGACCAACTCGCTGGATGCCGATACTGTCTTGGCAGAGACGATGGAGCTGGTCATTTTGCTGACCCAAGCCGAACGCGGCTACATTATTTTGACCAGGGAAGACAGCGATCAATACGACTTCCGCATCAGCAGCGAGAGCGGTTTGCTGGGGCTGTCCACGCCCGATGGCTCGCCACCACAGATCAGCATGTCGGTGGTCAACCAGGTCATTAGCAGCGGCGAGCCTCTTTTAGCCGACAATGCCTACCAGGACGAGCGCTGGTCTGACAGCCAGAGCATCGCCAATTTCACATTGCGGTCGGTGCTGTGTGTGCCGCTGCGCTTCAAAGACCAATCAATCGGCGCGGTCTATGTCGACAATCGGCTGATGGCGGGCATCTTCACTGAGCGCGAGCTGACGCTGTTGATGGCATTTGCCAATGTGGCGGCGGTGGCTATCAACAATGCCCGCATGTACAGCCGGGCTGAACAGATCTTGGCGGAGATTACACGCGTCAAGGAGTTGATGGACAATATCTTTTCGTCGGTGGGCAGCGCCATCATCGCCATCGATTCCAATGACCTGGTGCATACCTTCAACCGCGCCGCTGGCGACATCCTCAACCTGCCGCCAGCTTCTGTATTGGGACGGCAGCTGCAGGGTGTCTTGCAAGAGGCGGCTCTGCAGCTCAGCGAAGAACTGCGCTTGGTCAAAGAAGAAGATGATGACCACACGCTCAATATGCTTGCCGAGCTGCCGGGCAGGGGGCCTGTGGCGCTTTCCATGTCTTTTTCTCCATTGAAAGACCGCAGCCAGATGACGCAGGGCGTAACGTTGGTGATGGACGATGTAACGCACCTGCGCGAGCATGAAACGACCATCAATGCCATGAAGCGGATCTTGCCTGAAGGCATGGTGGACCAAATCAGCGAAATCGCCAATATCGAGATGGGCGGCATGCGGCGCGAGGTCAGCTGTCTTTTTGCTGATGTGCGCCCTTGGACGACTCTGCCTGATGTCGCGCCCAGCGAAACCTTGCGCATCCTCAACCAGTATCAAGCGGTTGCCACCAGCTGCATTCACGACGCGGGCGGCATCATCGACAAATACATGGGCAGCGAGGTCATGGCGCTTTTCAACACGCAGCTGAACCCGGATGAGCAGCACGCCCGCCAGGCTGTCGAATGCGGCTTGCTGATGCGCGATCGCTTTTTGCAGCTCTACAGCGAGCTGGGCATTGCGCCCGAGCCGCATTTTTATATCGTCGGCATTGCCAGCGGCGTGGCCACCCTGGGCAATATCGGCAGCTTTCGCCGGCGCGAGTTCACGGCGCTGGGGCATACCATAAACACGGCCAAGCGCATGCAAGAAAACGCCCGCCGCGGCAGCGTCACGATCGGCCAGCCCACTTTGGACCTTATTCTCTTGCAAAAGCGCCAGCCGCCATTCGAATTCATCGCCCGCGCGCCGATCTATGGCAAAGGGCTTTCGACGGGCATGAATGCCTACGAGGTGCAGCGAAGCGCATGACTGGCGGGACGAGCGCATTTGGCGCGCTTCAAGCTCAACTGCGCGGGTTGAAAGAGCGCGCCGACGAAGTCAAGACGCTGCTTGAGCAGCAGCAGCAGCTTTTGCGCCGCCGCGGCATCCGCCTACCCAGCGACGCGGTCGACCGTCTGTGGAACCTGCGCAGCAGCATCGACAGACTCTCGGTCGATATGGTCGACACGCAAATGCAGCTGGCGCAGCTCCGCCGACTGGCAGAAACCACCGCCCTTATCAATTCCACCCAAAAAACCGACCAGGTGCTCAACCAGGTCGTCGACACCGTAATCAGCTTGACCCAAGCCGAGCGCGGCTATATCGTGCTGAAAAATCATGACACGGGTGAGCTGGAGTTCAAAGTCGCTCGGGGCTTGAGCGCAGAAGAAACCGCGGCTGGCGGTCGCATCGTCAGCTGGTCGGTCATCAACCAGGTCGTGGCGACTGGCGAGGCGGTGTTGACCATGGACGCGGGAGCCGACGACAACCTCAGCGCCAGCGAAAGCATCGTCGGCTTCAACCTGCGCAGCATTTTGGCGGTGCCGCTAAAAGCGCGCGACCAACTGATCGGCGTGGCTTACTGTGACAACCGCGTCATGGCTGGCTTGTTCAAAGAAAACGAACTGAACCTGTTGACCAGCTTCGGCCAGCAAGCCGCTGTGGCCATCGAAAACGCCCGCTTGTTTGAAGAAATCCGCGCGCAAACGGCGCTGATCGAAGAGATGCAGGTGCGCTTGTCCAATATCTTCGCGTCTATTGGCTCGGGCATCATCACCATCGACAGTCAAGATCGCGTCATCATGTGCAATCTGGCGACTGAAGCCCTGACAGGCAAGAGCGCTGAAGCGGCGATTGGCCTGCTCTTGTCCGACTTGCTGCCGCCGGTATCGAGCGATTTCTACGCCGAGATTGAGCGCGTCCGCCGCGAGCACACCCCACATATCTGGGCTGAGCGCTTTTGCCACATGGAGCGCGAATGCTATTGGCAGGTGGTGGCCAGCCCGCTGCGTGGCGATGACCGGATGATTTCTGGCCTGGCGCTGGTGATCGACGACTTGACCGAGCGCAAAGAGCAAGAAGAGCAGCGCCGCCTGCTGGGCACATTTATCCCCGAGGCGCTGCTGGCGAACATCGGCTCGATTGACACGCTGGATACCAGCCCGGTCGAACGCGCCATCACCGCCATGTTCGCTGATGTGCGTGGCTTTACCGCGTTTAGCGAGACATTGCAGCCCGAAGACCTCATGCGCATCATCAACCGTTATTTGGGCGCAGCCAGCGATGCGATCGACGCCCAAGACGGCATCGTCGACCAATACCTGGGCGATGCCATCAAAGCCTCGTGGAATACGCAGCTAAATCCCCAGGAAGACCATGCCATTCGAGCCCTGCGCGCGGCGCAAGGCATCATGGCGGCTGCGCGGGCTTTGCACACTGTGCTCCAGCCCGACCACCGGCTGCACTTTGGCATCGGCATCCACACCGGGCCGGCTGTGCTGGGCATGGTGGGTGGCACACAGCGCAGTGAATATGCCGTATTGGGCGAGGCAGCCAGCGCCAGCAAGTTCTTGCAAGAAAATGCCGAACCTGGCGAGATTGTCCTCAGCCCGACGACTTATGCGCTGGTGGGCGAGCGCATTCGCGCCCAGCCTTTTCAGCCCACAAAAGCGCCAGACGGCTTCCAGCAGTTCGCTGTATTGTATCGAATCTCGCTTGACGATAGCGAGGCGCGCCCGTGAGGCCGCCTTCGACGCAGTTGCTGTTTATGGCTGGCGTCGCTTGCGGGTTGGCTGTCGGCGTCATATTTGGCATCATCATCGGCAATGTGGCGCTGGGCATGCCCACCGGCGCGATGCTCGCTCTGGTATTCGCTTTTACACTCAGCGGGCTGGACAACAACGATCCTTGAGCCAGGCGCGAATGCTCGGCGCAAGTTTTGCTGATGCTGTAGCTTGAAAACGAACCGTTCACAACTGAGCGCTCGCACAGTATGGATTTCATCTTGACCATCGAAGTATTTGCCACGCGCTTCTTGGGCATTTTCATCGAGGCCGTGCCCTTTCTGTTGTTGGGTTCGCTGACATCTGGTCTGATCGAGAGCTTCGTCAAATCCGATGATGTCCTGCGCCTGATGCCGCGCAGCCGGCTGGGAGCGGCGCTGGGCGGGGCATTCCTGGGTTTGCTGTTTCCTGTCTGCGAATGTGGCGTTGTGCCCGTAACGCGCCGCCTCTTTCGCAAGGGATTGCCCTTGTCTATGGGCGTGGCATTTCTTTTGGCAGCGCCTTTTATGAACCCCATCGTCTTCGCCAGCACATATATCGCCTTTGGATTGGGTCCGATCTTCATCGGGCGTATTGTGATCACCCTCGTGGTCGCGGTCACAGTCGCGCTGGTCATCGGCATGTTCACCAAGCCTGACTCGGTGTTGAAACCGATCGCGCTGGCCGGCGGGCCCGCCAAACACAGTCACGACGATCATCACCATCACCACCACGACCACGACCACGACCACGACCACGACCATGACCACGACCACGACCACGAGTTCGCTTCCCTGCGCGACAAATTGCTGTACGCGGTGGGGACTGCCAGCGACGAATTCTTTGAAATGGGGCGTTTCTTGATCATCGGGTCGGCGCTGGCTGCGCTGATGCAGACTTTGGTGCCGCAAGAGAGCTTGCTGGCGCTGGGCACGGGCAATGTGCTTTCCGTGCTTTTTATGCAGGTGCTGGCGTATATCTTGAGCGTCTGCTCAACAGTCGACAGCTTCTTGGCGCTGGCTTTTGTCAATACCTTCACCACCGGCGCAATCGTCAGCTTCCTCAGCTTTGGGCCCATGGTCGATATCAAAAGCACGTTGATGTTCACAGGCGTCTTCCGCCGGCGCATTGTGCTGTATTTGATCTTGCTGCCTTTTGTGATGAACTTGCTGGCGGGCGTGTTCATCAACTTGGCGATTGGCTACTGAGGAGGCGGCTTGATGAGCGCTCGCGACAGCCGCATTACATGGGCAAAGCTGCTGATTTTGCTGGGCATGGGCATTTATCTGACTCAGCTTATCATCAGCGGCAACCTGACCAATTACATCAACCAGCGCTTTGCTTGGCTGGCGTATGTCGGCGCGGGCATATTCTTTGCGCTGGCGCTGGCGAGCCTGCTGCAACGCATCATGCCGTCTCTGCACGGGCATCAGCATTATCGCATCGGCTGGGACATTTTGCTGATCGCCGCTTTTCCGCTCGCGCTGGCTTTGTTGATTCCCTCGCGTTCGCTGGGCATCGAAGCGATCAATGGCGGGGTCAGTCTGCGTCCGGTCGGCGTTGGCAATGCTGCGACATTCGCCCGCAGCCCGCTGGACCGCAATATCCTGGACTGGCTGCGCGAGTTTAGCCGCGCCACGCCTGCGGAGTTCAATGACCTGCCAGTAGATGTAATCGGCTTTGTGTACCGCGAGCCCGTTCATGCCGCCGATGAATTCCTCGTCTCGCGCTTTACCATGAGCTGCTGCGTAGCCGATGCCTTCCCGATCGGCATGCCAGCCCGCGCCGATTTCATTGACGAGGTGGCGGTCGGCAGCTGGGTGCGCGTGCAAGGCAGGTTGACTGCCGCCAATTTCGCCGGCGAACCGCTGCCTGTCATCACAGTCGAATCGCTGGAACCGGTCGATGAACCCGAACAGCCTTATTTGTATCCTTAAGCCATCATGACTCCGTGTTTTTTCATGCGAATCTCTAGGCATAATCAGAATGCAGAGACGCCCGCCAGGCCGCTTTGCTCCGGCAATTCGTGGGCGCCGAGGCGGTAAAAAAGAAGGAGTCGCATGAAGCCCGACCGTCTCGATTTCGCTGTTTTCATCATCAGCGCGCTTTGCCTGGCTGGTGTTGCCATCGCCGCATTCATCACGGATCCATCCCGGCAACCACGGCGCGTCGCCTATCTGTATCCTGCTTCCGCGGCGCAGCAAAATGTCTGGGTCGCCGACATCAACGCGCCAGCTGCCCACCAGCAGCTGACCGACAGCGCGAACGGCATTTACGATTTTGCTGTCAGCCCCGATGGACGTTGGCTGGCTTATGCGGAACGCAGCGACAGCGGCATGGTAACCCTGCGCCTGCTGGATATCCCCAGTGGCGGCTCGCGCGATCTGGTTGATTGCGTGGCGCTGGCGGCTTATTGCACTTCGCCAGTATTCAGCCCTGATGGCGCGCTGCTGGCTTATCAACGCGCCGAGTCGCTGGGCGACCGTTTCGGCTTGTCGCGCATTTGGCTGGTGGATATGCACAGCCCCGACTATGCCACCGCGCCACTGATCGCCGATTCGCAGGTGGTAGGGCACAGCGCGGTCTGGTCGGCAGACAGCAATACAATCGCTTTTTATAGCGCCGATTCGACCCAGCCGGGCATTCTCATCTATGAATTCGTTCCCAGTGGCGATGACGGCGTGCAGCTGCGATTTTTACCGACGACGCAAGGCACGATGGGGACTCTGTCGCCTGATGGCGGACGCATAATCTACCCGGAGCTGATCCGCCGCGGCAATCAATTCTTCACGCACCTGCGCATCGCCGACCTGCGTCAGAAAGAATTTGCCAATTTCACCGACCCGCATGGGGCTGGCGATGACGCGGCTGCACAGTGGCATCCCGATGGCGATCAGGTCGCCCTGGCGCGGCGCTACACCGATGCTCGCTGGACGCCGGGCCACCAACTCTACCTGCGCAGCCTGGGCGACGAGCCCGATGCGCTGCTGCCGCTGGTCTACGATGAGCGCTACAACAACTCCTACATGCGCTGGCATGCGGCTGGCGATGCCCTGGTCTTGCAGCGATTTCCTCTGCTGGATGCGGCTGGCGAGACTGTTCGCGATGCGCTGCCCGAGGTCTGGGTGCACGAGCTGGCAAGCGCGCAAACCCACAAAATCAGGGCGGATGCGTACCTGCCGGTCTGGGTTGGCGCTTGACGGGGCGGTCCTTCCCCTGCAATAGACGCCATGCGCATTGCCCCATGCCCTTTTATCCCGTCAATCGGCGGACTTCTCGAAGAATGCCGCTTCGACAACTCCCACGAAGCCAGCCATCAAGATAGGCATTGCAATGCCTGCTAGCTAACTCATAGGTCTTCGCGATGATTTGATACCGATCACGCAAGTTCTGATTACGTTTAGCCATCTCCTGAGCCCTCTTAATGCCATCGACGCAGCTATTTAGCGCCGCCCTTTCGGCAGAAGTTGTGGACGCAGAAAGCCCCAATTTACGCCAGCAGGTACTTTCGATGCTCGATGTGTTGGCGCTTGGATAATTGAATGTTGCCAGATCCCAGGTATTCCAAGCAATCCGATTCCCCAATATCTGCCCGAAGGTTAGATGACTCTGCGCGTTGACGAAGAACACGGCAAAAGCAGACAAAACAAAAACACCAACCGCGGCGAAAGAAGGCGTATTGGGTTTTTCTCAAACGCTGCGTGATTTTACAGACCAGGGGTGACAGCCTGCCCGTCTAGCTGCTTGACAATACGAGCCAGCAAACAAGCCCGCCGGCCACAAAGAGAGCGCACAGCAAAACCACCAAGCCTATATTTTGGCGGGTAGGCCTATCAACTGGCTGATCGTTCCCATGCCATTCTGTAGACGTTGGATTCGGAATTCTCCCGGGCAATGGCATAATCAAACCTCATGTCCTAGAACAAACAGAGCACAGGTAAACGGTGCGAATAATCGTTTAATTTTTTTGATTTCTCAAATCATCACCCTTGAACATAACTAACACAGTTTAACTTGGACTGCTCTCTGTGTCAAAGAGCCTGCGCATTCGGGCATTGGGGCAGGGCAGTCGCTGCACTAGAATAGCTGCATGCGCATTGAGCATCTGTCGCTGACCAACTTTCGCAATTATGCCCGCCTCGAGCTGAGCCTGCCCGCCCAGGAGCCTGTCCTGCTCTATGGCGAAAATGCCCAGGGCAAAACCAGCATCCTGGAAGCCATCACCTACCTGGCGACAGCGACCTCGCCCTATACGACCAGCGACCGCCAACTGATCCACTGGCGCACAGAGGGCGAGCCGATTCCTTTCGCCCGCTTGTCCGCGCAGCTGGGTGGCGGTGCCTATCAGAAGCTCGATATTACTTTGATGCTAGATATGACCAGCGGGTCGCCGCGGTTCAAAAAGTCGGTCAAGCTCAATGGTGTCGAAAAGCGCGTGGTGGATGTGGTGGGCCTGCTGAATGTCGTGCTCTTCTTGCCACAAGACTTGTCGCTCATCGAAGGCGCGCCCAGCGACCGCCGCCGCTTCATGGACACCGCCCTGCGCCAAATTGACCGCGAGTATCGGCTGGCGCTGCACGACTATGAGAAGGTCCTGCCCCAGCGCAACGCCTTGCTAAAGCGCATCGCCGACCGCCGGGCTGGCGCGGCGGAGCTGGCCTACTGGGACGAGCAGCTGGCCGGCCATGGCGCGGTCATCATCGCCGGGCGGCAGCGATTCTTGCGCGAGCTGGAGATTTTGGCGCGGGACAACCACCATAGGCTGAGCGGTGGACGCGAAATGCTCAGCCTGCGTTATTTGCCCAGCCTGCTGCCTGCTGCCGATGGCGATGGCCGCCAGCGCACTTTCAACCTGCCAGGCTTGGACCTCGACCGACAGCTGACAGCCGAACAGATCCAGCCACAATTCTGCGCGCAGCTGCTGGAACGGCGGCAGGAAGCAATCGCGCGCGGCATGACCTTGGCTGGTCCGCACCGGGACGAACTGCGCCTGTTAATCAATGAGCGCGATTGTGGCGATTTTGGCAGCCGCGGCCAGGCGCGTACCGCTGTCATGGCGCTGCGCTTTGCCGAGCTAAGCTGGATGCGCGACCAGCTTGACGAATATCCGATCTTCCTGCTGGATGAAGTGGCTGCCGAGCTGGATGCGCGACGGCGGCGCTTTTTGCTGGATCGGCTGGATGGCAGCGCCCAGACCTTGCTGACCAGCGCCGATTTGCACAGCTTCGACGCGGACTTTCTGGCGCGCGCGGCTGTATATCATGTGGTCAATGGGCAGATCAAACCAGCGTGAGCAGCCCAAGCAAAACTTGAAAAAAGCCAGTCACCATAGAGCTAGCTGAGCGAGCGCTAGGCCGACGCTCCCCGTGCATCTGTTGCTGCATGGCGCATCCACGCTGTCTTTGCGCTTGGCTTTCGCGCGACCTGCCTTGTCCAGCTTTGCCGCAGCGACCATCCAGTCGCCCCAAAACAGAACACACGCTCTAGTTTATTGTCATTGCCCGCCTGCCAGAAAGGATGCGCCGTGGCTTGGACCAGCCCAAAGACTTGGTCGAGCGAACCGCTGACTTCGTCCGACCTCAATACGTATGTCCGCGACAATCAGGACCACCTGAAAGACCGCTTGGACAACAGCGCCAATGTCATCGTAACTGGCAACACTACGCTCTCCACACGGTCGGAAACCTTTGTCGATATTGAAAGCGACAAATTCTCGGTATCGCTGCTGACCCATGGCGGCGATGTGCTGGTCGGCTTCACCGGCACGGTCAAATCGACGGCGATCGCCAGACCCGTCCACTTCAACCTGGCTGTTGATGGCTCGCTTTATTTCGCCGACGACGGCATCACGCAGTCTGTGATTGGCGCAGACGGCTTTCGCAATCAGTCTGTGCCGCTGTGCCTGGTTGTGCTGATAACCGACCTGGATGCCGGCGCGCACACATTCAAACTGCGCTGGAAAACCCACCGAAGCAATACCGCCAGCATGGAAATCTCCAGCTTGCATCCGCAATTCTGGGCGAAAGAAATGTAGCGGCGCGCATAGCCGTGCCGAAGGAGGCTTTATGGAATTCGAGCAAGTTTTTCAGATATTAACACTGGCGCTGGTTACGCTGGTGTATTGGCTGGCTTTTCGCAGCTTCCCGCCCAGCGAGACAGCCCAGCTTATCGAGCGCCTCGACGAAGTTAGCCAGCGCACCGAAAGCCGCCTGGACGACTTGCTGGTGGATATCGCGCGCCTGCTCAACGAACTGCGCAATGACCCCGCTGAAACAACTGATGAAAGCTAAGCGTGGATCGACGCGACCAGCGCCTGCGCCTGTCGGGGAAAGTGAGGCGAGGGCGTGTCGGCCAGCACAATGGTGACTTTCACGCCCCAGCCATTGTCCAGCCGCAAGATTTCTTCGCCTTCCGTATCGCCAGCCACCTGCGCCAGGGTGATGCTGCCGCCACCAGGCGCGACAAAAGCCAGGTGCAGGCCGCCACCAGCTTCATTGAGCTTGACGACGCGCCAAGCCGGCGGATAGTCGACATGAAAAACGCCGGCATCGACGCTGCCCTCGCTGATGATGATAGGCGCGCCTGGCGTATGGGCGAGCTGGGCTGGCGGACGGGCTGGCAGCAGCGCGCTGCAACCCGCCAGCATCATCAACGCGGCGACAAACAGCGCTGGCCGCACTACACCTCGGCGATGGAGCGCGTGTCGGTCTTGCTGACGCCGGCCGCATTGCGGATGGCGCGAATGGTATTCATCATCTGCGCGCTGTCGGCGGCTTCGACATAGGCGATGCAGTCGTCGGGGCCCACCACCAGGTCGGCGCGCTTTACCCCGTCAATATCGCGCAATTCCCGCAGCGAATCGGCGAAATCCACCGACATGTTCAAGTCTATCAAGATATAAGCGGCTGGCATAACGTCCTCCTGGTTTGTCTATTCCCATTCTATCGTGCCCGGCGGCTTGCTGGTGATGTCGTAGACAACGCGATTGATGCCCGCCACCTCGTTGACGATGCGCGCGCTAATTTTTGCCAGCAAGTCATAGGGCAGGCGCGCCCAGTCGGCGGTCATGAAGTCGTCTGTCGCAACCGCCCGCAGCGCCAGTGTCTCTTCATAACTGCGCTTGTCGCCCATCACGCCGACGCTTCTGACTGGCAGCAGCACCGCAAAGCATTGCGCAGTCTCGCCGCGCAGCAAGCCAGCCGCCACCAGCTCGCCGGTGAAAATGGCATCGGCGCGACGCAGTGTCTCGAGGCGCTGCCAGCTTAACTCGCCCAGACAGCGGATCGCCAACCCGGGGCCGGGGAAAGGCTGCCGCCACACGATCGAGCTGGGCAGGCCCAGCGCCTCGCCGGCCCTGCGCACCTCGTCTTTGAAGCAATCGCGCAGCGGCTCTACCAAGTCAAAGTCGAGGTCCTCTGGCAAGCCGCCGACATTGTGATGAGATTTGATCGTCCGAGCAGATTTTCCCGCCGCCGCGCTTTCGATGACATCGGGATAGATCGTGCCTTGCGCCAAAAATCGCAGACCACGCAGCTGCCGCGCTTGCCGCGAGAACACATCGATGAATTGCGCGCCGATGATTTTGCGCTTGGTTTCTGGCTCGGTGATGCCAGCCAATGCCTGCAAAAATTCTTCCGCCGCATTCACCGCGATAAGCCGCATGCCGCGCTCTTTGCGAAAGACGCGCAGGACCTGCGCCGCTTCGCCCTGCCGCAGCAAGCCATTGTCGACAAACACGCAGGTTAATCGCTTGCCGATCGCCCGTTGGATCAAAGCCCCAGCAACAGCCGAGTCGACTCCACCGCTTAATGCCAGCAGCACGCGTTCATCGCCGACCTGTGTCTGGATGCGCGCGACAGCCTCATCAATGAAGGCGGCCGCGCTCCATTTGGCTTGGCAGCCGCAGATGCCAAAGACGAAATTGCCCAGCATCTGGCTACCTTGTGGACTGTGCCCGACTTCGGGATGAAATTGCAAGCCATAGCGGTGCCGCGCCACATCGCCGATCGCCGCGTAGGGCGAATTGGCGGTATAGGCCAGCGTCTGAAAACCATCTGGCAGTTCTTCGATGCGATCGCCATGCGACATCCAGACCGGCTGCGCCGCCGCTGTATCAGCCAAGAGGCGACTGTGAGCGCGCTGCTGGATCTGGGCAGGTCCATATTCCCGGCTGGCAGAAGCCGCCACTGTCCCGCCCAATGCCGCCGTCAGCAGCTGCATGCCATAGCAGATGCCCAGGACCGGCTTGCCATGCTCCAACACAAACGGCGACAAGGTCGGCGCGCCGGGCGCATAGACGCTGCTGGGCCCGCCGGACAAGATATAGCCAGCCGGCTGGCGCCGCTCGATTGCTTCTGGCGCTGCATCATGCGCGAAGATTTCGGCATAGACACCCAGCTCGCGGATGCGCCGGGCGATCAACTGCGTCGTCTGCGATCCATAGTCGATGACAGCGATGCCGCCACGCTTGATATCGTCCATGTCAGTTTCTCAATCTTGGCGCATTGTTCAGGCTGTATACGTTGTAAAAAAACCAACCGCAGCGTAGGCCGAGAACCAGCAAGGCATTGCCGCTGAGCTGGCCAGCTAGAAAAACAGCTTGGCCAGCTGCAAGGCTCCCTGCCGCCAAGGGACTCGGTGCGAGATGCCGGCGCTGTCTTCAAAAGCCGCCAGATTGTCCAGATACCACTGGAAGTTGCGCAGCAGGGCGTCCTGGTTGCTGTATTGCGGCGCAAAGCCCAACTGCGCCTCTGCTCGCTCGATCGACACAAAAGAGTCTTTGGCGGCTGTTTCATAGACCCATGTATACAGCGGCGACAGATTTAACATCTCCAGCGCGCGCAGCAGCCAAATCGCCGGGGTGGCGGGCAGGTGGGTGATGCGCTTGCCAAAGCCGGCATAATCCAGCACAGCTTGGTAGTCTTCGCCCATCGTGGCGAAATCTTTTGCGCCGATATTGAACGTATCGTTGACGCGCTCGGCTCCCAGCTCGGCGCACAGGCTGATTGCCTCGCACAGGTCGGCGACATCCAGCAGTTGATAGCGGTTGCGCCCGTCGCCCAGCAAAGGGAAGCCGCGACCATCTTTCGCCCAGTCATACAGCAGGGCGAACACGCCCAGCCGCTCGGGACCGACGAAAGACTTGGGGCGGATTACCGGTACGACCAAGCCCTGCTCGCGTTCGGCGAAGCAAATATCTTCCGCCAGGATCTTCGCCTCGCCATAGGCGCCGACGCCGATGCGCGGATCGTCTTCATGCAGAGGATGATGATCAGGAATGCCATACACCGCTGTGGACGAGATGTGAATCAAGCGCTCGACGCCGTGCTGCCGCGCCGATTCGAGGACCGCGCGCGTGCCATCGACGTCGGTGCTCATGATCTCGTCCTGTGTATACAGGGGCAGGGCGGCCGCGCAATGCACGACAATATCTGCGCCTTGCATAGCTTGGTCGACAGTGGCGCGGTCGCGGATGTCGCCGCAGACCTCGCGGATTTGGTCGCGCTCGGGATAATCAAAGTCGGCGATATCCAGCGAAACAACTTCGTGCCCGCGCGCCAGCAGATGCCTGCACAGGTTGATGCCCAGAAAACCCGCGCCGCCTGTGAGTAAATACCGCGCCATAGCTGTCGTCTTTGCCTGCTAGTCGAGGAAATTGGCTGCCTGCGCCCAGCCGCCGCCAAAGACCATCTCGTCAAGCGGTTGACGTTCGCGTGGCGAGGCATCTCGTCCCCGCTGCGCCTCAGCCAAGTGGCCAAGCTCGGTGGCGCGATACCCAAAGGCGATGCAGGTGTACGGGTCAAAGTCGTCGGGAATGGCATAGAGCTGGCGGGCTTTTTCTGGGAAGAAGCCGCCCATCTGGTGGACATAGACGCCTTGCGAAAGCGCCTGCAAGACCATCTGCCCCACAGCCAAGCCCAGATCATGCCCGGCGTGTCGGTTTGGCACAGTCTCTTTGCGGAACTTGCGCGAGCAGGCGACCATCAGCGCGGCGGCATGTTGCGCCCAGGCGATATTGCCTTCGCGCAGCGTCAACAGCAGCTTGGCGAATTGCGCTTCGTCTTCGCGGCGAGCCACGATAAACCGCCACGGCTGCAAGTTGCTGGACGATGCCGCCCAACGCGCCGCTTCCAATATGCCCAGCAGGGTTTCGCGCTTGATTGGGCGCTCGCGGTCAAAGCCGACCGGGCTCCAGCGCTGGCGAATCAACTCGTGCAAGCCGCCATTCACATCGGGCAATTTCTGCGCTGGGGCAGGGACAATGCCCGTCTGTTTGTTGTCTGCCAGCGCGTCAAACACTTTGGGCGCGACCAGCCAGACCAACTCGCCAGCGCCCGCCTCTGCAGCAAACGCGTCCACTCGCGCCAAGCCGCCCTTTTTCATGGAGACCGCCGCGCCAGTCAGCTCGCTGACGATCTCGCTCATATCTGGGTTGTGCCCGACAAACATGATTTCGGCGTCGCAATCGGCGCTCAGGCGGCGCGCATCAGCCAGGTCAAAGCCGAAATTGACCGAATCGGCCAGCTCTACACCCATACCCAGCGCCTGCGCGATGATGTCGGCGGTTTGCCGCGCGCGCAGACGAGGGCTGCTATAGATGCGCTGTGGCTGGATGCCGAGCGCTCGCATCACCGCGGCAGATGTCTTGACGCGCCGTTCGCCACGCGGGGTCAGCTCGCGCATGAAGTCGCTGCTTGTCAGGTCTTCGGCAATGCCATGTCGCACAAAATACAGTCGCATAGGGGGCATCCTATCGTTGCCGCCGCGGTTACTTCGCCGCTGCTGGAGCCTTGTCTTGGCTGGGCGATTGGCTGGCTTGTTTGCTTTCGGCTTTTGTGGCGGTTTTTGCGTCCTTGTCCGCGGATTTGCCATTGCCATTGGCGGCTGGTTTGGCAGGGTTCTTGGCTTTATTGTTGTCGTTGACATAAAAGCCGCTGCCCTTGAAGATGATGCCGGCTGGCTGGATCACGCGCTGGACCGCCTGCCGGGTGTCTGGACAAGTTTGCAGCGGGCTGTCGCCAAAGCGCTGGCGGATATCAAATGTCGTGCCGTCCTCACGGCGATAGGTATAAATAGGCATAGGCGCGCACCATTCGGATCACTGCTGTCGCATCTGAGCGCATCATAGCCGAACATGCCTGCAAATGGCATTGTGAATTCTGACCGAGTGGGCTGGCTCATGGCTTGCGCGCTTCATAGACCATGGTTTCATAGCGCATGGCGGCATCATTGCTCACCAGGTCGCCGTGCTGCTCGATGCCACGCAGCCGGTCATCGCCGCTTTCGCCGGGCTCGCAACGTTCGATCCTGATGAAGCCCGCAGCCGCGAGCGCTTGAATCAAGGTCGGGGCGTCATAGATAAACTTGTGCCGCCAGCCATGAAAAGACTGGTTGATGGCATGGGCAGGGTTGTATTCGCCGATCTGCGAACGGAAGGTATCCATGATCCAGCGGATGTAGGCGCGCTGTGGCGGCGCTTCCGGGCATGTATATAGCGCGATAATCTGCGCCAGGTCGGGCGTGGCCACCCGCAATATGCCGCCAGACCGCAGCGCGCGAAAGCACTCGCCCAGCATCAGCGCGGCTTCGTGAAATTCCAGATGCTCGATGACATGCTCGCCGAAGATGAGCGCAAAGCTGGCATCGGGCATAGGGAAAGGGCGGCTGGCATCCAGGAAGATTGTGCCGGGCTGGAAAGGCGTCAATGTGGTATTCAGCCAGCCGGGCAAGGGATTGGGTCCCGTGCCGATCTGCAGACGTGGCTCTGCAGCCGACCGCAAGTAACCGCGGATTTGATGCGGCGCTGCCCATGCCCAATAGCGCTGACGCAAACGAAAGCGAAAACTCGCCATGGGCTTCCCTCTCGTTCAGGCGCTTCTATTGCGTTTGCAGCAGTTGCGCAGAAGCGAAGATATCGCTCAAGTCCGCAGCCAGCTCTTGCAGTTTGTCCGTTGTCGCGACGATCACCGCCAGCAGATAATGGTCATCCAGCGCCACCGCCAGCAGCAATGTATCGTTGGCGGCGATTGTTGCCGAGAGCTGCGCCGCGTCCCGACCATCAATTTCCAGCAGGTCGACAACTTGGTACTGCGATTCCTCAGAGGCATCGGGCGACCTGCCCACAAAGGCGTCCAGAAGCTCCGTGGCATTGCGCGCGCCTGCCGTGATGATTTCGGCTGGTGTCCGCAGCGACAGATCTGCCACCAAAGTATCGGCGGGCATAACGCTGCTGTTGTTCGTCGCTTCCAGCGCGCGCGCGTCGTTCGCCAGCATAAGCCCGCTTTCGGTCACTCGATAGCGCCAGTCCACCGGCAGCGTTAATTTGAAGCCGGGGCGCAGACGGTTGGCCAGGTAGGTTACCTGGTGGTGTTGCGTTGGTGTGGGCGTCGGGGTAGACTCTGCTGTGTTTGCGCAGCCGACCATCGTCAAGACGCACAGACACAAAACCATAGTGAACCGACAATGAAACATCATGCATCCTCAGCCTGTTGGGCAAGTGCGCTGCCATTATCGCAGTGGTGTCGGCATCGCGCTAGCAGCGAGGCGGGCATCTGCCAATGATTCGCTGTGGCGTGGATATGGTCGAATGCGCGCGCATCAAGGCGGGGATCGAACGCGGCGGCGAGCGCTTTCTTAACCGTTTCTTCACCGCTGGCGAACGGCAAGACTGCGCTGGCAAAGCCCATCGGCTGGCTGCGCGTTTCGCTGGCAAAGAAGCGGTGGCAAAAGCGCTGGGCAGCGGCATCGGCGATGTGGCTTGGCGCGAGATCGAAATCCGCACCGACAACCCGCGGCGGCGACCCAGCCTGGTCTTGCATGGCGCGGCGCGGCGGCTGGCGGATACATTGCAGCTGGCGGCTTGGGATATCAGCCTCAGCCATACCCAAACGCACGCGATCGCCATGGCTGTGGCGCTGGCACCACAACATGTCGAGTAGCGGCGAGGCGATGATTCGCGCCTTGCCCCCAGGCAGCCGCGCTGTCAATCGGTGTCGTCAAATAGTCGCATCAGCTTGAGAGCGACTTGCAGGTCGAGCCGCGTGACCGGCGCAGACAAATCCACCGCGCAGACTTCACGAATCCTCGCCAGCCGATAATTCAAGGTGCTGCGGTGGATGCAAAGCGTCTGCGCGGTCTGGACGCTGTTGCCGCCAGCATCCAGGTAGACTTCCAGCGTATTAAAAAGGTCGGCTTGTTGCTCTGCCTGCAAGCGGCGCAGCAGCGGTGCCTGGGCATTGCGCGACAGGCTGCTCGCGCCTGCCTGATACAAGGTATGGATATAGCCGAGCGCGTCGAAATGGTGAAGTCGCTGGGCATGCTGGATCTTTCTGCCGATGATCAACGTATCCGCGCATTGCTGGTGGGCATCGCCAACTGTTTGCGCTCCTTGGCAGACGCCGCTTATGCCGATGCGCGCGCCGGCTTCCAGCCGCTCCAACAGCGCCGCCGCCAGCGCTTGGCAGTTGTTGGCGTCATCCTGCGCCAGGATGACCACTTGCCCGGCAAATTGCGCCGCCACCGCCTCGGCTCCTCGCTGCGCTACAACGCGGTTGATGACGCGGTAGGCGCGTGTGGCAGCCGGCGCCAAAGCCGCCCCCAGGCTGACCAGCAGCATACGCCAAGGCAAGCGCAGATCGACCCCATAGCGCAGCGCCTGGTCGCTCAAGAGGCTTTGTGGATCGCCTTTTGCTTCAATCAACTGCGCCACGAAGCTGCCTTTTAGCGAAGCCTCTGCCGCCGCCAATGACTCTCGGTGCAGCATCAGCAGCGCCGCCACCGTCGCGCCGATCTCAATCGCCATCATGTCGATAGGCGTCAGCGCCTGCACATCAGCGATGATCCACATATAGCCATAAATCTCGCTGTGCACGACAATGGGCGCCAGCAAACGTTCCATCTCCAAGCCCAGCGCGGGCATAACAGGCAGCTGCACAGGGCGCAATGTAGCGCGGATACGCGGCAGGTATTCGCCTTCCAGCGCGTCAATCAGTTGTGGATTGGTGCGCCCATGCTCGATCGTATAGCGGCGCGCCGAATCTACCGCGGCGATATTCTTGCTGGCGATCGCCTCGAAGCGCTCGTTTTCGATGCTGATGGAGTGCCCAACCTGCTCCGCCAGCATATTCGCCAGCTCGACAAAGCCGCCGCCCTCCAACACCAGCCGCGAAAGCTGCTGTTGGATAGACAGCGCGCGGCTGAGGGTATCGAGGTTGGCTTGGGCGATGCGCTCGTTGATGATCTTGGCGATGTCGACGAAGCGCGTCTGGTAGGGCAGCTCGATCAGCGGCAAGCCCAGCTTGTCACCCAGCGCGCGCAGGTGTTCGGGGATTTCGTCGACCATCAAGCCGGTGGTGATGACGACAGCCACAATGCCCCTGGCGGCCAACTGGCGCAGAAATTCGCGCTGGGCATCTTCGCCAGCGGGCATATTCAGCACGGTCGTCAGCACCAACTCGCCGCCATGCAGCCAGTCGGCCATGTTGGGCACATTGACGATATGCACCCAGCGGATGGCGCGCGCCAGCCCCCCTGCGCCAGCCACGACCTTCGCTTGATTCAATATGGGTGATTGAAGCGCTTCTTCCAGGGTCAACATCTGCGATAGCGCGCCAGTCAATGGAAACGATAGTCAACAAGTATAGGCGGCGAAAGGCAGCCAAGCCCCCCATCCCCCGGCCCCTTGCCCCCAGAACGAGGGAAGGGGAGTTTTCCTGCGCTTCCGCGGCAAGTAAGCCTCGCCCTCATGTTTGCGCCGCGTAGACACAGGCGGTCGGAGAGGGGCTTGGGGTGGGAACAAAGCAACGCGCATCCATAAAAATTGCCACTCCCGATATTTGCATGCTGCTGGCGCGAATGACTAAGCCATCGGCATATGATGCCTCGCGGCATAGCGTCCGCTGACATGGTGCGAGAGCTGGCGTTCAATATCTGTCAGCAAGCCTGATGCGCCGAAGCGAAACAGGCGCTTGTCCAGCCAGCTATCGCCCAGCTCTTCTTTCATCAAGACCATCCAATTCACCGCGTCTTTGGCGCTGCGGATGCCGCCGGCTGGCTTGAAGCCGACCTGGCAGCCGGTTATCTCTGCATAGGCGCGGATCTCGCGCGCCATCGTCAAGCCGACTTCCAACGTGGCGTTGACCGGCTCTTTGCCGGTGCTGGTCTTGATGAAGTCGGCTCCGGCCATCATGCAAACCTTGCTGGCGCGCGCGACCGTCCACAAGGTCCCCAGCTCGCCGGTCGCCAAGATGGCTTTCATGCGCGCATCGCCACAGGCAGCCCGCATGTCGCGCACTTCGTCATACAGACGCCGCCAGTCGCCGCGCAGGGCGTGTTCACGAGAGATAACAATGTCGATTTCGTCCGCGCCCGCCTCGACCGATTGATGAATTTCTTCGATGCGCTGGGCATAGGCGCTCTGGCCAGCTGGAAAGCCGGTCGAAACAGCCGCCACCGGGATGCCACTGCCCTGCAGCGCGCCGAGCGCCTCGTGCACCCGCGCATGATAAACGCATACCGCGCCCACCATGATGTTCAGCGAACCGGCGGCCAGCGCTTCGACCAGATCTTGACGCAGGGGCTGGCGCGCTTTGGCGCACAGTCGCCGCACCTTGCCCGGCGTATCATCGCCAGCCAAAGTGGTCAAATCGATCAGGGTGATGGCGCGCAGCAGCCAAGCCGCCTGCCAGTTTTTTTTGACGCTGCGGCGCGCAGCCAGGCTGCCGACACGGCGCTGTGTGGCGCTGCGGTTGATTGTCGTGGCGCGCACCCAGCCCATGTCCAGCGGCATGCCGGGATTGCGCCCATTGGCTAGACTGGTCATGTTCCTGCCAACCGTCCCTTTGCGGCTGCATATCGGAAGCTATAATGATAATGTAGACGGCTTTCTCGCGCCACCTGGACGAAAACAAGCGAAATGCTCGACAAACTTGCCGAAGTCGAATCCCGTTACCTGGAGCTGGAAGCGCTGATGGGCGACCCAGCTATCGCCGGTGACTATGAGCGCGTTGCCGATCTGGCAAAAGAACGCGCCAGTTTGCAAGCTGTTGTCGATGCCTTTCGCCTCTACAAACGCCAAGCCGACGAACTGGCCGGCGCGCGCGAATTGCTGGAGTTGGCTGACGACGCCGAGATGCGCGAGCTGGCGCAAGACGAGATCGCCAGCTTGCAAGCCAGCGCCAGTGAGTTGCTGGAGCGGCTGCGACTGCTGCTGCTGCCCAAAGACCCGCGCGACAGCAAAGATGTCATCGTCGAGATCCGCGCTGGCGCCGGCGGCGACGAAGCGGGCATATTCGCGGGCGACCTGCTGCGCCTGTATACCCGGTATGCCGAGGGCAAACGGTGGCGGGTCGAGCTGCTGGATGTCAACGAGCAGGGCAACAGCGTCTTCAAGAACATCACTTTCCAAATCAAGGGCGCTGGCGCTTTCAGCCGTCTGAAATACGAAAGCGGCGTGCACCGCGTCCAGCGCGTCCCCACCACAGAAAGCCAGGGACGCATCCACACCAGCACCGCGACTGTCGCCGTGTTGGCCGAGATGGACGAAGTCGATGTGCAGTTGGATATGAGCGATGTCGAGACGCAGGTCTTTCGCGCGCGCGGCGCCGGCGGACAATCAGTCAATACCACCGACTCGGCGGTGCGCTTGATTCATAAGCCGACTGGCGTTGTGGTCGAGATGCAAGACGAACGCAGCCAGCTGCAAAACAAGCTGCGCGCCAAGCAGGTGCTCATCGCCCGCTTGTACGATGCTGAAGTCGAGCGGCAACGCAGCGAGCGAGAAGCCGAACGCCGTGGACAAGTCGGCAGTGGCGACCGCAGCGAGAAAATCCGCACCTACAACTTTCCGCAGGGGCGCGTCACCGACCACCGCATCGGCTTCAGCAGTTACAACCTGCCAGCGGTGATGGATGGCGCGCTCGATGCCTTCATCGACCAACTGGCCACGCAAGAACAAGCCCGGCAGCTGGCGGCGGGCAGCGGCGAATGACCATCCGCGAGGCGCTGCAGCTGGCAAGGCGGCGACTGGCCAATAGCGACAGCCCCGACCTTGACGCGCAGCTGCTCTTGGCGCGCGCGCTGGATAGCGACCGCGCTTTTCTTTTCACGCATCCCGAGCAGCCACTGTTGCCCGCGCAGCTGTGCGAATATCAGAATTGGCTGGCGCGCCGAGCCGCTGGCGAGCCGATCGCCTACATCTTGGGCGCTGCTGGCTTTTATGATATCGAGCTGCGCGTGAATCCGGCTGTGCTAATCCCGCGTCCAGAAAGCGAGCTGCTGCTGGAAGAAGCGCTGCGGCTGACTGCCCAGGCTGCGGATGTTGTTGCGGCTGATATCGGCACAGGCAGTGGCGCGCTGGCTATCGCCTACAAGCGCTTGCGTCCGCTGGACACAGTCTATGCCACTGACATCTGCGCGGCGGCGCTGTGTCTGGCGAAGGAAAATGCGCGGCAGAATAATGTGTCGCTGCGCTTCTTGCGGGGAGATCTTGCGCAGCCTTTGTTCGAGCGTGGCATACGAGTCGACCTGCTGATGGCGAATCTGCCCTACATCGCCAGCGGCGAACTGCCAGGACTGGCGGTAAGCGCCTATGAGCCTCGCCTGGCGCTGGACGGGGGGGCGGATGGCTTGGACTGCATTCGCGCTTTGCTGGATCAGGCGATGGCGATTTGCTCGCTCGGCGCGCATGCGCTGCTCGAGATCGGCGCGGGACAGGGACAGGCAGTCCAGCGGCTCGCGTGGGAACGGTGTGGCGCAGAGGCATCGATTCTGCACGATTATGCCGGGCTGGATCGCATCGCGCGCCTGATGTTCAATCAGTCCAGATAATTCATGCAAATGGGCATTGCCGAGCCGAGCAATCACCCTGCGCCATTCCTCCGCGCGCCTATGACAAAGCGCTTTGGCTCGTCTTGTCTTCGTGTTCTTGGGAGTGGTGATTTTGGTGGATACGCGTTGCTTTGCCCCCCCAAAAAATGAGAGAGGGGCTTGCATGCTGCGGAAGCGCAGGAAAAACTCCCCTTGCCTCGTTCTGGGGGCAAGGGGCCGGGGATGAGGGCTTGCTTGCATATCCACGCATTCACCACTCCACCTGCTTCTTTGTGCTTTGGTCTTGCTTGCCCCTGCGAGTCGCATCGTTACAATAGCGGGAGCTTGCTCAATCTTCGGAGTCCGCCCATGCTCACGCGCGCCGACTTTTTGATCCGCGACGACATCACCTTTCTCAACCACGGCTCTTTTGGTGCCTGCCCAAAGCGCGTGTTTGCGCAATATCAGGCCTGGCAGCTGCGGTTGGAACGACAGCCGGTCGCTTTCCTGCTGCGCGAGCGAGTGGCTTTGATGGCAGATGCCTGCGAACAGATCGCCGCGTATCTCAATGTTTCCGCAGACGATATTGTCTTCGTCACCAACGCCACATCGGGCATGAATATCGCGCTGCGTTCGCTGCCACTGCGAGCTGGCGACGAAATCCTCACCACCAGCCATGAATATGGCGCGATCAACCGCCTGCTGGCATATACTGCCGCCAAGACCGGCGCGCGCATCGTGCGGCACGAGGTGAAGCTGCCCTATGCCAGCGACAGCGACTTCACCGAGGCGCTATTCGCTTTGGCGACGCCGCGCACCAGAGCCATCGTCATCAGCCATATCACCTCGCCATCGGCTTTGATCTTCCCCATCGCGCAGATCTGCCAGCGCGCCCGCCAGCAGGGCATCTTGACCATCGTTGATGGAGCGCACGCGCCGGGCCAGCTGCCGCTTGACCTAGATTCAATCGGCGCGGACATCTATACGGGCAACTTTCATAAGTGGCTGTGCGCGCCCAAGGGGGCGGGCTTTTTGCATGCGCGCCGCGAGCATCACGCCTGGCTCGAGCCGCTGATCATCTCGCATGGCTGGCGCGATGACAGCGATTTTGTCGAGCGCAACGAATGGGGTGGCACGCGCGATATCGCCGCATTCTTGACCGTGCCCGCCGCCATCGCCTTCTTGCGAAAGCATGATTGGGACTCGGTGGTGGCGGACTGTCATAATTTGGCGACGCAGGCGCAAGACCGCCTCTGCCAGCGCTATAATCTGGAAAGCTATTCGCAGGGGCAGTTCGCGCAGATGGTGACGATTCCACTGCCGCCCTGTGATGCCGCGCAGATCAAAGCCCGCCTCTATGACGAGCACAGCATTGAAATCCCGGTCGGCATGTTTATGGGGCGCTGCGGCTTGCGGCTGTCGGTGGCGGCGTACAACAATGCCGGCGACATTGACCATTTGCTGGCGGCGCTTGGAGACTTGCTGGGCTAGCGCGCGAATGCCGCGACGCAGTCGATAAAATAAGTCTGCGGCGACAGGTCGATTGGCTGGATGCGCTTCAGCTGAAACCCGCGCTCTCGCAGCTGCCGCGTGTCGCGAGCCAACGAGGCTGGGTCGCCACTCACATAGACCAGCCGCTTGAGGGGCAGCTGCGCCAGCTTCGCGATGACATCCGCGCCCAGCCCGGCGCTTGGCGGGTCAACCAGCGCCGCGTCAACCTTCGCGCCCGCTTCGGCCAGCTCGGCCAGCGCCGCCGCGACTCCGCCCTCAATCAAATCGATATTGTCATGGTCGCGCAGGTTAAAATCGGCATCAGTGGCGGCTGGCGGATAGCTTTCGACTGTTGTGACCAACGCTGCCTCGTCCGCCATAAACGCGCTGAAAATGCCGATGCCCGCATACAGATCCAGCGCATGCTGCTGGTCGCTCAGCTGCAGCGCCGCCAGCGCCGCCGCCACCAGTTGTTCGATGCCGCTTATGTTGGCGCGGATGGCGGATCCGGCTGTCGCGCGAAAAACTTTCTCGTTGATTGTGTAGCGGCTGTGCGCATAGCCGATCAGGTTGATTGGTTCGCGGCTGGGCAGCAGCAGATTCACGCTCAGAGGCAGGTCGGTGCGCAGCTCGGGATCGACTTCCGCATCGACTTCCATGATCAGCATCAGCCGTCCATCGCTGCCACGCCGCAGGGTCATTCGCCGCGCGCGCGCATACGCCAAGTCCAACTGCGCCAACAGGGCGACCAGGTCGGGATGCGCCAGATGACAGTCGCCGATCGCTTCGATCCCGCCACCTTCGCGCGGCAGTCCCCAGCCAGCCGGGCTGCGCGCCAGCCGCAAGCTGTGTTGGTAGCGCCAGATTGTGTTTGCCGGCAAGACTGGCTGCAGCGCTGATTCGATTAGGTGGTCGGGCAGACGCCCCAGCCGCGCAAGCTGGTCGGCCAGCACATCTTGTTTCAAGAGCAGCTGCGCCGCATAATCGATGTGCTGCCAGTGGCAGCCCCAGCAAGCGCCGGGGCCAAAATGCGGGCAGCGTGGGGCGATTCGGTCGGCAGAAGCTGCCTGCACTGTCAAGCCGCGCGCGAACATTGCGCCGCCACTGCCGCCGATGATTTCGGCAGTGATGACTTCGCCAGGGAGGGTGTAAGGCACAAATACTGGCTTGCCACGATACAAGCCCAGGGCTTTGCCGCCGTGCCCCATATCGCGCAGTTCCAGCCGAATGCGCTGCGCAGCTAGGTTCTCAGGTCGCCGCTGCTGCGGTCTGCGTTTTTTAGCCACTCACGGGCGCGTAGTCGATGCCGGCTTTATCCAGCTCGCGCTGGACCATGCGCTCGAAGATGCGGTAGGGCTGCGCGCCGCTGAGGATCTGCCCGTTGACGAAGAAGCCCGGCGTGCCTTGAACGCCCGCCAGCTGTCCGTCCAGCCCGTCAAACCCGACCTCGTCCAAGGCGGCGTTGTCGTCCAGGCAAGCGGCATAGGCCTCCATGTCAAGTTGATTGTCGGCTGCCACCTGGATGTAAAAATCCCGTCCCAGCGATTGCTGATTGTCGAAGAATGCCCGGTGAAACTCCCAGAACCTGCCTTGGGCGAAGGCGCACTGGGCGGCGGCGGCGGCTGGGGTTGATTCGGGAGTCAAGCGAGCGAAATCGCGATAGACATAGCGGATATGCTCGCCATAATTCTCCAGCAGCGGCACAAAGGTCTGCTCGAAGTGGCGCTTGCAATAGACACAGAAAAAGTCGCTGAATTCCACGATGACCACCGGGGCATCCACCGCGCCCAAGTAGGGGTCGTCATCGACCAAGCCGAAGCGGTCAGATTCATCGTCGGCTGGCTGCGCCGCGTCTGCCTGCTCGGCGAGCGCGCTGGCGATGATGGCGCGCAGCTGCGTTTCGTCTATGCCGCTCCGCGTTATGGACTGGCCGAGCAGAAGACCCAGCGCAAAACAGAGCGCGCAGATGACAATACCGTTCAGCCCGATGCGCGCGCGGACGCCAGAATCGCCAGCGGCGCTTTGATTTTCCTGGTGCTCAAGCATGCCGCGCCCCTTGTCGCTGGTCTGCTATTGCGCAGATTGTAACGCGGAAACACGCGCCTGGCTATAGCAGCGAAATAGAGAGAGTGGTGAATGCGTGGATATGGCAACCAAGCCCTCCATCCCCCGGTCACTTGCCCCCAGAACGAGGGGAGGGGAGTTTTTCCTGCGCCTCCGCAGCATGGTAGCCCCTCCCTCATGTTGCGCCGCGTAGACACAGGCGGTCGGGGAGGGGCTTGGGGCGGGGGCAAAGCAACGCGTATCCACCAAAACCCCCACTACCGAAATAGAAGCGCGGGCGCGGGGCTATCGCATCAAGCTGTTTCTTTATTTGTTGAAGCGATTGCCCGGTTGCCTGGCAGCTGCGATTGGACAGTGCCCGCCGCTCGTGTTACAATCTTTTTTCTTATGGTGGGCAAGCGAAAGGCATCGGCATGACATCACTGGCGCTGACGGTCAGAGAGACTCTGCGCTATCGTGGGGCGATCGGTCAATGGAGCTGGGTGCTGCATCGGCTGACTGGCGTGGGCGTTGCGCTCTTCCTGGCGCTGCATGTGGTCGATACATCCTGGGCGGTCTTCTACCCGGATCTCTATGTCAAGGCGATCGCCGCCTACCAGTCGCCCATCTTCACCATCGGCGAGTTTGGCTTGGTCTTCGCGGTTGTGTATCACGCTTTCAATGGTTTGCGCATCATCATCTTCGACTGGAATCCACAGTTGTGGCGGCATCAAGCGCGCGCGGCTGTGGCTGTGCTGCTGTTGACCTGCCTTTTGCTGGCGCCGGTCTTTTTGGGCATGCTGGGGCATGTCATCGACTTTTATGTGCACGAAAGCGCCATCGCCAGTCATAAACTGCTAGATGTGGTGGTCTTCTCCATCCTCGAGCAGCTGCCTTTCATCGCCGGCTTTGTGGCGATGCTGGCTGCGGCGATTGTGCTGGCGGCGCTCTACAGCCTCGTCCGCGGCGAGCCGGGCGGGCAGTCTGGCAAGCTGTCCAGCAGCCCGGTCGAGAAATTTTGGTGGTCCTTTATGCGCGTCAGTGGCATCGCCATCGTGCCGCTGGTTTTTGGCCATCTGGCGCTGATGCATGTGATTCAAGGCGTGTTCGACATCACCGCCGCGCAGAATGTAGCGGGGACGTTGGCGGTCAATGGCGAGATCGGCGGCGTGCCCAGCGCGGTCGAGTTCGTCTATCATCGCTGGAGTTATGCGGCGGGCGGCGTCTTTATCTGGCGCGTCTATGATCTGTTTTTACTGGTGTTGGTGGTGCTGCATGGCTTCAATGGCTTGCGCTATGTATTGACCGACTATACCAGCGGGCACGACTTTGCGCGCCGCACCGCGGTGGCCTTCTGCACGGTGACGGCGGCTGTCTTGCTGGCTTTGGGCGCGGCGGCGCTCTTTGTGCCGCTGGAGAAGAAGATCATCGAAGAAGCCATGTTTGCCACAGCCGAAGTCTATGAGCTGCGCGGCGCAGAGCTGCCAGCCGAACTGCAAGCCTATTTGGATGAACATGATCAGTAGAGTTGTTTCGCTGAGACATCCACATTGGGGGTGGAATGCACATACACAAGCATGACGCGATCATCATCGGCGCGGGCGGCGCGGGATTGATGGCGGCGCTGTATGCCAGCAAAGGCGGCGCGGATGTCGCTGTGGTCAGCAAATTATACCCGACTCGCAGCCACACCGGCACGGCGCAGGGCGGCATCGGCGCGGCGCTGGGCAACCTCGACGACGACAAGCCGATTTATCACACCTACGACACCATCAAAGGCGGCGATTATCTGACCGACCAGCACGCAGCCAAGATCCTCGCCGAAAACGCAGTCGATGCCGTGATCGAGCTGGAGCACATGGGCTTGCCATTCGACCGCACATCCGCCATGCGCATCAGCCAGCGCCGCTTTGGCGGGCACACGCGTGAATTTGGCAAAGAACTGGTGCGCCGCGCCTGTCATGCCGCCGACCGCACCGGGCACATGATCTTGCAAACCCTGTATCAACAGTGCATCAAAAACGAAGTTGCTTTCTTCGACGAATTCCAGGTGGTCGATATGATCGTCGTGGATGGCGTCTGCGCTGGCGTCGTGGCGATTGAGCTGGGCACGGGCGAGTTTCACATTTTTCATGGCAAAGCCCATTTCTTCGCCACCGGCGGCTGGGGGCGCTGCTGGTCGGTGACGAGCAACGCGCATGCCCTGACTGGCGATGGGGCGGCGATAGCCTTGCGGCGCGGCGTGCCTATGCAGGATATGGAGTTCTTTCAATTTCACCCGACTGGCATCTATCGCATGGGCATTTTGATCACCGAAGGCGTGCGTGGCGAGGGCGGCGTGCTGATCAACGACCGTGGCGAGCGCTTTATGGAAAGGTATGCGCCCAGCGCCAAAGACCTGGCTTCGCGCGATGTCGTCAGCCGCGCCATTTATCTCGAGACGCGCGCCGGACGCAGCATCAAAAATCGCGGCTATGTCCATTTGGATGTCCGCCCCCAGACAGTCAATCGCTACTTCGCCGAAGAGGGCAAGGACCGCAGCGACTTCATTGATGACGCGACTGTCGAGCGCAAATTGCCCGACATTCTGGATTTCTGCCGAACCTATCTGGGCGTTGATCCCGTGCGCGAGCCAATGCCCGTCCAGCCGACCGCGCATTATGCCATGGGCGGCATCCCCACCAATGTCGATGCCGAAGTGATTATTGACGCGGCCGGGACAGTGATGCCGGGCGCGTTTGCCGCTGGCGAGACTGCCTGCGTCAGCGTGCACGGCGCAAACCGACTCGGCACCAACTCGCTGGTCGACCTGGTGGTGTTTGGGCGGCGCGGCGGCATGCGCATGGCTGACTATGTCAAACGCGTCGATTGGACAGACTTGCCCAAAGACGCTGGCAGCGAGATCCAGGCTGAGTTCGAGCGCATCCGCAATGGAGATGGTCAATCGCGCCCCGGTATGCTGCGCGCCAAAATGCAGCAGACGATGATGGACAATGTCGGCGTCTTTCGCACGCAGGAAACATTGCAGCAGGGCATTGACGACCTGGCTGAGCTGCGTGAAAGGTTTTACGCCGACTTGCGGATTGACGACAAATCGCACGTCTTCAACACCGACCTGATGGAAGCCTGGGAACTCGGCTGTCTGCTAGATCTGGCTGATGTGACTGCCCGCGCCGCCATCGAGCGCAAAGAAAGCCGTGGCGCCCACAGCCGCGAAGATTATCAACAGCGCGATGACGAGAATTATCTGGCGCATTCGCTGGCGCATCATGATGGCGACTGGGCTGCGCCCAACATTCAAACCAGCTTTGACAAAAAGGTCGACCTGTCGCTGTGGGAAGCAGAGATCGCGCAGGGCATCGCCGCCGACCAGCAAAAGTTTCGCCCGAAAGAACGCGTCTATTAGCCGGCATACTGAATGACAGTTGCCGGGACGGCTCACTGATTCGCCCGCCAACCAGGGAGACTTGACCAACATGGATGTCACTTTCAAAATCAGACGGCGCAACCCGGATGTGCCCGACCAGCAAAAGCCTTATTGGCAAGAATTCACGCTGAACGAGGTTGAGCCGACCGACCGCGTGCTAGAGCTGCTGCACCGCATCAAATGGGAGCAGGATGGCAGCCTCTCGCTGCGGCGTTCGTGCGCGCACGGCGTCTGTGGCTCTGATGCCATGCGCATCAACGGCGTCAACCGCCTGGCTTGCAAGATCCTCGTGCGCGATCTCGGCGAGAAGATCCAGGTCGAGCCGATTTTGGGGCTGCCCGTCATCAAAGACCTGATCGTGGACATGCAGCCTTTCTTCGACCATTACAAGCAGGTGATGCCTTTCTTTGTCAATGACGAGCCGCTGCCCGCCGATGGGCGCGAGCGCCTGCAAACCCAGAGCGACCGCGAGCAATTTGACGACAGCACCAAGTGCATCCTCTGCGCCTGCTGCACGACCGCCTGCCCCAGCTTCTGGGCGAACGAGCAGTATGTTGGTCCGGCTGCCATCGTCCAGGCGCATCGGTTCATCTTTGATACGCGCGACCAAGCCGGCGCGGAGCGGCTGGATGTGCTGGGCGAGCCGAATGGCGTCTGGCGCTGCCGCACGATCTTCAACTGCACGCCAGCTTGCCCGCGCGATATCGAAGTCACCAAAGCCATCGGCGAGGTCAAGCTGGCGATTCGAAAAGGCGCAACTTCTGGCATCATCCAGCCGGATGCGATACACTAGCCTCAGCAGCATAACTGGCTGGCTTTGTCCGCAGCAATCCGTCAATGTATAGCTACCCGGAGGTCAACATGAAGTCCACAGAAAATGTTCGCAACAGATCCAGGTTCTGGTCGCGGCTCTTGGGGGTGCTTATCGCCTTTGCTATCGCCACCTTGCTGGTATTCGGCGGCGTGCAAGGCTTGATGAGCGAGCTCGCGGATGCCCATGACGCTTTGACAGCGAGTCGGGCGGAAACGGCTTATATCAAGGCGCACCTCGACAACGCCAAAGCTGTGTTGGCGCAATCGCAGTCTGACCTCGCAAGATCAGTTCAGGCAAACGACAGCCAGGCACGCCAATTGCGACTGGCTGGCCAAGCGCTTGCCGCCGCAAATGCCGAGATTGACGCGCTCAGCGCCGAGCGGAACGATTTGAAACGCGGCTTGCGCGAGGCAGCGCAGACCTTGGCGCAAACCGACCGCAGCTACAAAGCGGCAACCGCCGATTCCCGCCAAGCCAGAGCCGAGCTTGAGCGCATCAAGCAGCAGCCAAAGATCAGCATGGTCATGACGACCGAGCGTGAATTCACGATGAGCCAGCGCGAGCAGTTCGCGGCATCGCAGACGCGGCTGTTTGCCGAGAGCGATGCCGGTGTCATCTACTATGACGCCAGCAAAGCCTTCCGGCAGAAAGAACAGCATCTAACTTACAAAGAGCGGTCGCAGGTTGTCTTGACGCAGACGGGGCCGGGCGACGACGTGCTGCGTTGCCTGCGCGATGGCTGCGCCATGATTCTCGCGGCCCAGCAAAACGCGCTGCGCATGGATAGCTATGTCTATCAGTCGCAGTTCGTCAGCAGCGAGCGGCTGATGATTGCGGGACGGCCTCGCTAACGGCGCTTTCCTCTGGACTTTCCCTCAAGCCCCTCTCTCAACAAAATGCGGGAGGGGCTACCATGCCTGCGGAAGCGCAGGGAAAACTCCCCTCCCTCGTTCTGGGAGGCAAGGGGCCGGGGGATGGGGCTTGGTTGGCGTATCTACGCAAATAGCCACTTCCGCCTGCTCACAGCTCTTGACACCGATTTGACAGCCGCGTACAATGTTTCGCGTTGACCGCTTGTGGGGAAACGAACCGCTGAAGTTGCGCGGTTTTGCGTGATACTGTGCTCTGCCTGCCACCATAGCTCAATTGGCAGAGCACCTGTTTTGTAAACAGGTTGTTCCGGGTTCGAGTCCCGGTGGTGGCTCTGGCTTAACAGCCGAAGAACAAATGGGTCGGTGCCCGAGTGGCTAAAGGGGGCGGACTGTAAATTCGCTGGCGAGAGCCTACACTGGTTCGAATCCAGTCCGGCCCACTTTGTTTCGCCTCCGTAGCTCAGGGGTAGAGCGCTCCCTTGGTAAGGGCGAGGTCATGAGTTCAAATCTCATCGGAGGCTCTGCGACCGCCGCGGCGGCGCGAAGAAAGACATAACGAGGGAAGCACATGGCAAAGAAGGGTCAGCGCATCGTCGTCAAGCTGCGCAGCACCGAAAGCGGACACATCTACATTACCGAAAAGAGCCGCCGCAACACGCAAAAGCGGCTTGAGCTGCGCAAGTATGACCCCTACCTGCGCCGGCATGTTGTCTATCGTGAAACAAAATAGCCTTGCCAAGCCGATGAGTCTTTTAGTACACTGATGACAGGACGCATCAGCGAATAGGGGTATAGCTCAGTTGGTAGAGCGACGGTCTCCAAAACCGTAGGTCGAGAGTTCGAGTCTTTCTGCCCCTGCTAGCCATATCGTGAACACCGTCCGCCGCGACGGTGTTTATCTATGCGGCGGCAGCGACTTCCTGCCGATGACAAGAGGAGCATGTGCCGATGGCGGTAGAATCAGCAGCGAATGGTCAAGCGGGTGGCGCCACCACCGCCAAGAAGGGGCGGGCGACGCCTGGCAAACGTTCGCGCCGCGGCAATGCTGTCGCGGTCGCTAGCAACGGTGGCGCGCCCGACAACGAACAGCCGCAAAGCGCGATTACCGAAAAGAAGGGCAAAGCCACCCCGGGCCGGCGCACGCGCAAGGTCAAGACCGCCAGAGTCGAGCCGCAGGGCAATGTTCTAACGCGCCCGCTGTATATGACGGTCGACTACTTCGGCAATGTCCGCTCGGAAATGAACAAGGTCGCTTGGCCTAGCCGCGAAGACACGCGCCGCTTGACCATTCTATGTATCAATGTGACGATTGCCTCGGCGATCTTCTTGGGCATATTAGCCGTCATCTGGTCAGAATTTATGCGCATTGGCTTGCAGCCCAACATGGCGTGGCTGTTGATGGCTGTGATCGTCGCCATGCTGGCTGGCGCATTGTATATGATCCGCCGCGGCTCGATTTGACTAACCTGGCTGCCACGAGGTAGCGCATGAACAAGCAACCGCACAACCCATTCATCGACCACGACCCAGAGCCGGTTATCCTGGACGAGGCGGATGATGACGGCTTGAATATCTCGCTGGAAGCGCCCGCGGACGAAGATGATCCCACGCGCCTGTGGTATTTCGTCCATTGCTATTCCGGCTATGAAAAAAGGGTGGAGCACGCCCTGCGCCAGCGCATCGACACCATGGGCATGAAAGACAAGATCTACGATGTGCTAATCCCTACCGAAGACGAGATCGAAGTCAAAGATGGCAAGCGCCGCACAGTCGAAAAGCGCGTCTTCCCCGGTTATGTCATGGTGCAAATGACGCTGGACGAAGACAGTTGGTATGTGGTGCGCAATACGCCTGGCGTCACTGGTTTTGTTGGCGGCGGCAACGACCCCATCCCCTTGCGTCCTGAAGAAGTCAAGAAAATCATGGATCGCATGGACTCCGAAGACAAGGTCGTCAAGGTGGATTATCGGATTGGCGAGCGCGTGCGCATCGTGGGCGGGCCTTTCAACGACTTCCCAGGCACAGTCGCTTCGCTTGACCCGGGCCGCGAGCAAGTGCGTGTTATGGTCGATTTTTTCGGCCGCGAAACAGCCGTTGTGCTCAGCTTCATGGAAGTCGAGCGGATGTAGGTTTCGCGCCGATTGCGCCCCTCTCCGACCCTTCGCGGCAAGGACTTAAGCGGCGCGAAGCAAGCGATGAGTGAGAAAGAGAACTGAGGAAGCAGCATGGCAAAGAAAATCAAGGCGGTCGTCAAATTGCAGATCCCGGCTGGCAAAGCCAATCCAGCGCCGCCGATCGGCCCCGCGCTCGCCCAGCACGGCATCAACCTGATGCAATTCTGCAAGGAATACAATGGCCGCACATCCAGCCGCATGGGCGATATCGTACCTGCGGAAATCACCATCTTCAGCGACGGCTCCTTCAAGTTCGCGTTGAAGAGCCCGCCGACGTCTTTTTTGATCAAACGCGCGGCTGGCATTGCCAAAGCGGCATCCAACCCGGCCACGGAAACTGTCGCTACCCTCATGCGCGAGCAGGTGCGCGAGATCGCCCAAGCCAAGATGAACGACATGAATGCCATCGATATCGAAGGCGCGATGCGACAGGTCGAAGGCACGGCGCGGCAAATGGGCATCAAGGTCGCCGACTGAGCGCGGCCGCAACCTACATCGTGGGAGGGCGCTGCCGCCCGCATACCACCGAGGAGAACAGCAATGGGAAAACGTTACAAAGACGCGCTCGCTCGCTTCGACCGTCAGACCTATTATCCGCTGGACGAGGCTCTGCGGTTGGTGCAAGCCAATGCCACCGCCAAGTTTGACGAAACAATCGAGGCGCACTTCCGCCTGGGCATCGACCCGCGGCACAGCGACCAGCAAGTGCGCACGACCGTTATGCTGCCACACGGGACGGGCAAGCAGGTCCGTGTCTTGGCATTTGTTGATGAGCAGCTGGAAGAATCGACCTTGGCGGCTGGCGCTGATATCATCGGCACCGATGAAGTCATTGCCAAGATCCGCGATGGCTGGCTGGACTTTGATGTCGCCATCGCCATGCCGCCCATGATGCGCAAGGTCGGGCAGATCGCGCGCATTCTTGGCCCGCGCGGTTTGATGCCCAATCCCAAAGCCGGCACCGTCGTCCAACCCGCTGATATCGAGCGCGTTATTGGCGAGCTGAAAGCCGGGCGCGTGGAATTTCGCAATGACCGCACCGGCAACCTGCATGTGCCAGTTGGCAAAGCCAGCTTCCCCTACGACCAGTTGTCGGAAAACTTGCAGGCTGTGCTGGATACCGTGCTCGCCGTCAAACCTGAATCGCAAAAAGGCGCTTATATACGCCGCATGACACTCAGCTCGACCATGGGGCCGGGTGTGCGCGTGGCAGGCCTTTTCTAGCGAAAGCGCCTCAGCCTGATTGCCCACTCCAAGCTCCTCTCCAAAAATGAGGGGCTTGCCTGTCGGTATTTTTGGCGCTGTAGTCTTACTCGGCCGGCGCGCCCCAGCCGCCACCGCCCGGCGTCTCGATGATGACGCGGTCGCCGGTTTGCAGCTGCGCGCTGTGCTTGCCGCTGACGACTTGGCTGCGGCCACCTCGAATCACGGTATTGACCCCACAAGCGCCCTGCGCTCCGCCTTGGAGGCCATAAGGCGCTCGCTGCCGCCGTTCGGCATTGATGGTGACAGTCGCTGGCGCAAGCAGTTCATATTCGCGCAAGATGCCATCGCCACCGCTGTGCGCCCCCGTCCCGCCACTGCCTTCGCGCAGATCATAGCGCCACACGCGCATAGGCAGGCTGTGCTCCAGCGCCTCGACCGGCGTGTTCAGGGTATTGGACATGTGGCAATGCCGCCCTGACAAGCCCGCGCCAAGTCTCGATGCGCCATGACCGCCACCCAAGGTCTCGTAATAGACAAATTGCGCGCCCCTGTCCGAGCCGCCGACAGTGAAATTGTTCATCGTGCCTTGCGAAGCGGCGGGCAGGCTGTCTGGCAGCGCTTTGCCCAAGGCGCCCAGCACAACATCCACGATGCGCTGGCTGGTTTCGGTATTGCCCAGCACGACCGCCGCCGGAAACTCTGGATCCAGCAGACTGCCCGCCTGGGTGATGACTTCAACGGGTTGGAAGCAGCCCGCATTGACGGGGATGTCCTCTTCCGCCAGCAGCCGCGCGCAATACCAGGTGGCTGAGCGTACGATGGCAGGCACGGCGTTGACATTGCCGCGTACCTGGGGGGCGCTGCCGCTGAAATCGACGCGCAGCGACTCGCCCGTGACATCAATGCGCACGCGAATCGGGATATCAAACTCCGCTTGCCCATCGCCTTCCATGTGATCTTCATAGCAATAAACGCCATCGGGCAGGCGCGCGATAACCGCCTGCATCATGCGCTGCGAATAATCCTGCAAAGCCACAGCATGTTCGGCAGTCGCTTCCACGCCTTGTTCGATCATCAAATCGCAGAGCCGACTTTCGCCGACGCGCTGCGCAGCCAACTGCGCTTCAATATCGCCGATGCGCTCGGCTGGGTTGCGGCTGTTGGCAACCAGCAGCGCCAGCGCGCCTTCGTTCAGCCAACCGCTCAAGCGCAGCTTCACAGGCGGGATAATGAGACCCTCTTGATACAGCTCGGTGCTTTGGGGTGAAGACCCCGGTGTCATCCCGCCGACATCGGCATGGTGCGCGCGGCTGGCGACGAAATAACACAGCTCGCCACCAGCAAATACCGGCGAAATCATGGTGATATCCGGCAGGTGCGTGCCGCCATGATAAGGATCGTTGAGCACGACGACATCGCCCGGATACAATTCATCAAACGCGGCGACAGCGGCAGCGACCGAAGCGGGCATGCTGCCCAGGTGCACTGGAATATGCGCGGCTTGGGCGATCATGCGCGCTTGGGCGTCGAAGACGGCGCAGCTGAAATCGAGACGCTCGCGGATATTGGGGCTGAAGCTGGCGCGCTGCAAGACAAGTCCCATCTCTTCGGCGACAGCCGCAAACAGATTCTTGAACACCTCCAAGCTGATCGCATCGACTGCCATAGGCGCGCCTCACTTTGTCCCAGTCCAGCATACTATAGCGATTTCAGCCTGGAGAGGTGGAAGAAAGCGCAGATTTTGCCACAGAGATGCCGAAGCAATCCCGCGCTGATTATGAAAACTGACTCGCAAAGATGAGATGTAGGGACGAGCTGCCAGGTCACCCGCGTAAATTTGACATGGTCTGCCTGGTTCGACCGAGATTCTCGGCACAGGGTTTGAAATCAGCCGCCAAGCCATTTAGAGTTGGCGCGTGGGGCAGATAGTCGGAAGGCAGCCAGATGATTGACTGCAAGGGGCAATCATCCGCATTGCTCTTTGCCAATGGCATCCTTAGGCCGGGTGAAGCGGTGCGGCGCGTCCTCGCCACACAAAGCTCGTCAACAATTGTCTGCGCCGATGGCGGAGCGCTGCATGCCCGCGCGCTTGGGCTGCAGCCACAGTTCATCATCGGCGACATGGATTCGCTGAGCGCGGCTGATGCTCGCGCCTTTGAAGCGGCTGGCGCGCAGATCATCCAGCATCCGCCTGAAAAAGATGAAACGGATCTGGAGTTGGCGCTGCGCTTTTGCCAGGAAATGGGCGCAAAGGCAGTCACGATTTTGGGTGGCTTGGGCGGTCGTTTCGATCAGACACTGGCGAATATCCTGCTCTTGACCCTGCCGGCGCTGGCGTCTATGCGCATTGAGTTGGTCGATGGCGCGCAGACGATTCGCTTGCTCTCGGCGGGCGTTCACAAAATTGCTGGCGCGGCTGGCGATACAGTCTCGCTCGTCCCGCTGCGGGGCGCGGCGACTGGCATCACGACGCGCGGATTGCAATATGCGCTGCGCAGCGAGACCTTGCTGCTGGGGCCTGCGCGCGGCATCAGCAATGTCATGCTCGCTGCCGAGGCGGAGGTCGAGCTGGGTGGCGGACTGCTGCTGCTGACGCACACGACCGGGCGGGCTTAATGCGTTCTCTCATCATCATCAAACGCGACGCAGCCGGCCAGGAGCAACTGCGCTATCGCGGCGTCATCCACCAGCAGACCGCCGCGTTTGTATGCATCGATGCCACGTTTGCATTGGCCGACCGCAATTTGGGTTATATCCAGCTGCGCCGCGGCGACCGCTTCCGCGAGTGGTTCTATTTTGGGCGTTGGTACAACATCTTTCGCGTTGGCGATACCCCCAGCGGCGCGCTGAAAGGCTGGTATTGCAATATCACCCGCCCGCCTGTCATGGCTGGCGAACAGATCATGGCTGATGATCTCTGCCTCGATTTGTTTGTCTATCCCGATGGACGCGCGCTGCTGGTCGATGAAGACGAATTCGCGCAGCTTGCGCTCGAACCAGGCGAGCAAGCGGCAGCGAGGCGGGCGGTGGCTGAGCTGCGGCGATGGTCGACCTGCGCCAGCCGCCTTTTGACGAAATCGACGCGACTATTCGAGGTCGGGACGGATCACCAGCACCGGCACATTGACATCGTGCATAACCTTGTTGGCGACGCTGCCAAAGACCAGCCGCACCAAGCCCGAGTGTCCATGCGTCGTCATGACCACCAAATCAGCTGTCTCTTCCTCGATATATTCGATGACATGCTGCGCCACGCCCACAGCGTCTATAATGTGCAGGCGGCAGTTCACGCCTTCCGCGCGCACTTCATTGCGCAGGTTGAGCAAGTGCTGCTTGATTTCTTCGCGGATGCGGTTTGCCAATTCAAATTCGCCGGCGATAGCGAGCGAATCGACAAATTCGTGCATAGGCGGCGTAAAAACATGCACAAGAACCACCTCGCCACCGCTGATGCGCGCAAAGTCGACGGCGTAGGGCACGGCGCGCTCGCTCCAAGCAGAGCCATCTGTGGGCACGACAATTTTCTTAAAGGGACGGTGTTGAAACATTGCAGCCTCGCTTTGTGATGAATCACGTTGAATACAGTATAGCATAGGCGCGAAAACGAAAAGCAGGCAAAATGCTGGTGGGCTGCTGTGCCTGCGGCAATCGCCCCTTGACGCGTTTGGTGGCGCCGCATACGATTGCGCAATCGGCAAAACCTGTCGCACTGTGAATGCCATCGATGACAGATCCTCAACCATCCCATTTGTCTATCGCCCGCAATTTGAAGATCGCCCTTTTTCATCTGGGCTCGGGCATGGCGGATGTCTTGACCACTGGCGTCTGGAACCGCGTAATGGTCGCCGATTTGGGTTTTAGCGCGGCGCTGGTCGGTTTGTTGACGGGCTTGCGATACTTCTTGGCACCTTTGGGCGTGCTGGCTGGGCGCTGGTCAGATACGCATACGATCGGGGGCTATCGGCGCCTGTTCTGGATATGGCTGGGGCGGGCGATGATGGTGCTGAGCACTTTGGCACTGGGCTTTGTTACATCGCAACTGGTGCGAACGCTCGGCGAGCCGGTGCCGGCGGCGCTGTGGCTGGCGCTGGCTGCCGGCTTTTTGTTATTCAGCCTGGGCAACGCCATATCGGGCAGCACCTTCCTGGCATTGATTTATGACCGCGCCGCGCAGCATCAACGTGGGCGCGCTGTCGGCTTGGTCTGGACATTTTTGTTAATCGGCTTTGCGGCCAGCGGCGTTTTCTTCGGCGTGCTGCTGCCCCAGCAAGAGGGCACCGCGCTTGGCTATAGCGCCGATGCGCTGTTGAATCTATTCCTGGCGGCGGCGGCGGCATTGTGCATCTTGTGGGTCGTATCGATGCTGGGCGAAGAACGGCGCGCCACCCATGCGCCCGCGCCCACGCCCGACAACCTGGAGAGAAGCCTGCGCGCCGACCTGTCGGTGGTTTGGCGCAGCCCGCCACTGCGGCATTTTCTGCTCTATCTGACCCTGTCGATGCTTTTTGCCTTTTTCCAAGATTCGGTGCTTGAGCCCTTCGCCGGGCAGGTCTTCGGGATTGATGCCAGCCAGACCAATCGCTACTCAGCCTATTGGGGCACAGCTGCCATCCTTAGCTCCTTTGCCACGCTGGCTTTGATGCGCGGCTCGGGGCGCTTTACCCACAGCAGCGCTTCCATGCTGGGGCTGGCTGTGCTGGCGGCGGCTTATCTAACCTTGTCCGCGTCTTCGCTGCTGACCATGCAAGCTTTGGTGATGCCCTCGCTGCTTCTGCTGGGTTTGGGTTTGGGCGCGTGGAACATCGGCACGCTGGGTCTGATGATGGACATGAGCCCAAACGGGCGCGCCGGCACATTTCTGGGTTTCTGGTCGTTTTGCGTGACCATCGCGCGTGGCGTTGGCGTGGCTGGCGGCGGCGTCCTCTTAGAAATCGCCAAGGGCATATCCGGGCAACATGCGACTGCCTATGGAGCCGTCTTTGTCAGCGGTTTGCTGGGCATCCTGCTCGCTGCCTGGAGTCTGCGCCGGGTAAAGCGCGCAAGCCGCCAAGCCAGGTTGGTGCCCGGCGACCGTTTCGCGGCGATGTTCTCGCTGTCTATGGACTAACCCTCGGCTTTCATCAGCGCATGAACATCGGTATAGCCCATAATGTTGTAACCGGCATCGACATAGATGACTTCGCCGGTGATGCGCCGCGACAAATCTGACGCCAGGAATAGCGCCAAATCCCCCACATCGTCCTGGCTGACCAGCTCGTTCATCGGCGAAGTGACCTCGGCGTATTTCAAGAGGTCGCGGAAGCCGGCGATGCCACCGGCTGAAAGAGTCTTGATTGCGCCAGCGCTGATGGCATTGACGCGGATCTTGCTGCCGCCCACATCCGCCGCCAGATACATCGTAATCGCCTCCAGCGCGGCTTTGGCGATGGCCATAGCGTTGTAATTGGGGATGACTTTTTGCGAGGCGTTGTAGGTCAGGCTCATGATGCTGCCGCCACCGCGCATTAGGGGTTCGGCGCGGCGCGTTAGCTCGATCAAACTGACGGCGCTGATGTCGATGGCGCTCAGCAGCGCATCCCGCCGCAGGTCAACAAAACGGCCACTGAGGGCATCGCGCTCGGCAAATGCCACCGAATGCACCAGCACATCCAGCTTGCCATATTGTGCTGCGACCGCGGCAAAGACGGCATCCAGCTCGTCGGCATCGCCTACATCGGCTTGCAGCACCAACTCGCAGCCAAGCGCTTCGCCCAGCGGCTTGACACGGCGCGCCAGCTTGGCCATGGCATAGCTCAGCGCGACTGTTGCGCCTTCACGGTGCAAGGCGCGCGCAATCCCCCAGCCGATTGAATGTTTGTTGGCGACGCCAAATACCAACGCGACCTTGCCATCCAGCATACCCATCGAACTCTCCCCGCGTTTCTATTGTCAGCACTTGTCGACCTTGTTAAAATCGCGCATATCGCCAGCGATTTTACCATATCGGCGCGCGAGCCGCTAAGCCCGCTAGAGGGGGCGCATATGCCCGAATCCGAGCGCATCGTCGTCACAATTGCCATCGATTTCTCTGATGATATTCTCGTGGAACTGCGTGAGATATCGCCGCGCCTGCAAGTCGAGCGGCACTTTCCGGTTGTCCCGCCCGAGGCCATCGCCCGCAGCGAAGTGCTCTATACCACCGGCTACTTCCCCGATCCCGAGCAAGCCCCCAAGCTGCGCTGGATCCAGCTTAATTCCGCTGGCTTGAATCATGCGCTGCGCCACCCGGTCATGCAAGCTGAAGACATCATCGTCACCTCGACCAGCGGCATCCACGCCACCAATATGGCGCACTATTGTTTGATGATGATGCTGATCTTCAATTACAAAATCCGCATGGCGCTGGATCTGCAATCCAGAGCCGAGTGGCTGGAGCATTCGCCAGAAGCCTTTATGCCGGTCGATATGGAGCGGCAGACTGTGGGTATCGTCGGCTATGGCAGCATCGGTCGTGAACTGGCGCGGCTGTGCGCGGCGATGGGCATGACTGTGCTGGCTTCGAAGCGCGACCTGCGCAATATTGCCGAAGACAAAGCTTTCCAACTGCCCAATACCGGCGACTCCAGTGGCGACATTCCCGACCGCATCTATCCTGCCGATACAGTCGCTTCGATGGCGAAAGACTGCGATTATCTGGTGGTCACTGTGCCGCTCACCAAAGATACCGAGCGCTTGATCGGCGACGAGGTCTTCGCGGCGATGAAACCCAGCGGCATCTTGGTGAATGTCGCGCGCGGGGCGGTGGTGGACGAGCAGGCGCTCATCAACGCGCTGTCTTCGGGAATGATCGGCGGAGCGGCGCTGGATGTCTTCGAACAAGAGCCTTTGCCCAGCACCAGTCCGCTTTGGGCGCTGGACAATGTCGTCATCACGCCGCACATCGCTGGCTTTACCCGCGATTATCATGAGAAAGCCGCTCTGGTCTTCAAAGAAAATCTGCGCCGCTATCTGGATAACCGTCCGCTCCTCAATCAGCTGGATCGCGCCAAAGGATATTAAGCCGCCGCAGTTTCTTTCTGGGGGGAAATGCGGGCGACTCAGTGCGAATAACTTGGCATCCAGCAAATTCGCCACTGTTGACGAGGAAATTATGGAAATCGAAGCGAAATTAGCCGAAATGGGCTTGGCGCTGCCGCCACCTGTCTTGCCGCCGGCGGGGGTTGAGCTGCCTTTGAGCTTTGTGCGCTTGCACGCGGGCATCGCCTATATTTCCGGGCACGGTCCTCAGACGGCCGATGGCTCGCTGGCTGGTCCTTTTGGCAAGGTGGGCGCTGATGTCACGATCGAAGCTGGCTGCGCGGCCGCCCAGGCAGTGGGACTTTCTATGCTGGGCAGCTTAAAGCGGGCGCTGGGCGACCTCGACCGCGTCGCTCATTGGCTGCGGCTGCATGGCATGGTCAACTGCGCGCCCGACTTTGCGCAGCAGCCGGCGGTCATCAATGGCTGTTCGCAGCTGATTTTAGCGCTTTATGGGGCAGAGCGCGGCGCTCATGCTCGCTCGGCAGTGGGCATGGCAGCGCTGCCTTTTAATATGTGCGTGGAGATTGAAGGAGCGGTCGCCTATGCATGAGTTCTTCAGCCGCGCGACAACAACATATTGCCCAAGCTATCGACGCGCGCCTGCCAACCCGCCGGCACATACGTAGTGCTGTCCAGTTGCAAGACCAGCGCCTCGCCCGCAAAGGTCGCGCCGGGCAGCAGCATGTCGCGCCTGTATAGAGTCATCGCGCCACCCAGCGGCGAAGGCTTCTCCTCGAGCGGCGCAGGCAGGCGCTCCGCGACTTCACGCGCGGCAAATTCGGGCTTGTCGCTGATGCCGCGCCCATTGACGCGCAGGCTGACAATTTCAACTGTCCGCCAGCGCATGGCATGACCGTAAGTTCTTTCGTGCGCTGCATGAAAGTGGTCTGCGGCCTCGGCGCTGTAGGGGATATTCAGCTCGTAAGCTTGCCCTTGATAGCGCATATCCAGCGAAACAGCGAAGACGCGCTCGGCATCGTCAATCCCTTCGCGTGCCAGTTCGCTGCCCGCCTGTTCCAGCAGCTTATCCTGGGTCGCGCGCAAATCAGCCAGGCAGTCGTCTGTGGCCGCTTGCATCACCGAACGGCTGATCTCGACCGCCACATCAGCCAGCAGCAAGCCCAGCGCGCACAAAACGCCCGGCGTCGGCGGCACCAACACCCGCGGGATTTCCAGTCGCGCCGCCGCCTCGCAAGCGTGCAGCGGTCCAGCGCCGCCAAATGCCACCAGGGTAAAATCGCGCGGGTCGTGGCCGCGAGCGACAGAAACGCGCCGGATAGCGCGGTCGATGTTGACCGTGGCGATGTCAATCACGCCTTTGGCGGCTTCGAGAGGGCTGAGGTTGATCGTTCGCGCCAAGCCAGCCAGCGCTCGTTCACCAGCCGCCAAATCCAGCGCCAGCGCGCCGCCCAGCACATGGTCGGCATCCAGCCGTCCCAGCAGCGCATTGGCATCGCTCAGCGTGGGCAACGTGCCGCCGCGTCCATAGACCGCTGGTCCCGGGTCTGCGCCAGCCGATTGCGGGCCGACGCGCAGCGCGCCACCAGCGTCCACGCGCCCGATTGAACCGCCACCCGCGCCGATCGTTTCAATATCCAGCATGCGCACGCGCAGAGGCAGGCCATCGATAGCCGATTCGGGGCGAGGAACCGGCTGCTCGTCCACCAGCGAGACATCGGTGGAAGTGCCGCCCATATCCAGCGTGATGATTTTGTGGCAGCCCGCGGCCCGCGCCAGGCGCCAAGCGCCAATCACGCCGGCGGCTGGCCCGCTGAGCGCTGTGTGGATGGCTTGCTGGCGAACGCGGCCAGCGCGCATCACGCCGCCGTCCGACTTCATGATTCGCAGGGGCAGGCTGGGTGGCAGCCGCGACTCCAGCACGCCGATGTACCGCGACATGACCGGTCTCACATAGGCTTCCAAAGCGACTGTGCTGGCAAGTTCGTATTCGCGGAATTCTGGCATCGCTTCTGAGGACAGCACCACCTGCCAGTCGTGTTGGACGATGCCGCGCGCCAGGATTCGCTGCTTGACCCGTTGCTCGTGGGCGGCATTGATATAACTGAACAAGAAACAGACGGCAATCGCCTCGCATCTCTGCGCTGCCACCGCGTCCAGCACATTTTCCAGCGCCGCCTCATCTAGGTCCAGCAGCGTGTCGCCGCGGAAGTCGAGTCGTTCAGGTACTTCGTAGCAGCGTTCGCGCGGGATAAGCGGTGGCGGGATGCGCGGATGAATAGCATAGAGATCCGGTCGGTCTTGCCGCCCGATGAAGAGCAGGTCACGAAAGCCGGCGGTCGTCAGCAGCGCCGCGCGAGCACCTTTGCGTTCCAAAATGGCATTGGTGGCGACAGTCGATCCATGCGCCACTTGCCGCAGCGCCGCGATGCCCCCCGGCGCCAGCTTGTTCAAGCCAGCCAGCATGGCTCGTTCGGGTTTTGCCGGTGAGCTGAGTAGCTTGTGTATGGAAAGCCGCCCGCCTTCGCTCAGCACGAGGTCGGTGAAAGTGCCGCCAATATCCACGCCCGCGCGCATCGTCCCATCCTGCTGCCTTGCTCGATCATATGACTGCGCCATCATGCCGCCGGCTTCCCCAAACTGAATATGCGCTGGCGCTGTCCGCTAACATGTTGCTTATGCGCTTCTTTTGCTGTGTTTATGCGGCGCTTTTCTTTCTCTTATGCAGCGCGTCTATCCTGAGTGCAAGTTAAGAAAGCAACGAAGGAGACAAGATCATGTTGTACCGCACACGCAATCCCTACTTTCGCATGGTTGACCGCCTGATGCAAGATGCCCGCCCATATCTGGGAGTCCGCAGTGAATTCGCCAACCTCCCCTTGGGGCTGGCGCTGGATGTCGAAGAAACTGCCCTTGACTATACACTGCGAGCCAACCTGCCCGGCGTCAAGTTGGATGACATCGATGTCAGCATTCACGAAGATGTGCTGACCATCAGTGGCGAGACCACCAGCGCGCCGCAGAGCGAAGACGGCAAGTGGCTCATCCGCGAGCGCCGCGCCGGCAAGTTCAGCCGCAGCCTGCGCTTCCCGGGCATCGTCGATGGCGACGCTGTCAGCGCCAGCCTAGAAGACGGCGTGCTGATCATCAGCCTGCCCAAGGCCCAGGCGCACACCCCGCGGCAGATCCCCGTCAGCGCGATGGGCAGCGCGAGCTAGCCGCATCCAGCCAGCAATCGGAGTCCCCTCAATCGCCATTGGGGGGACTTTTTTGCTGGCCAAGGAGGCTGGCGTCGCCCGTTTTTTCTGAGAAAGGCGCGGCACCGCCTTGCTCCTGCTCAAGCTTTGAGGCGGTCGAAGTACTGCTTGCGGAACTTGGCTACCTTGGGGGCGACCACATAAGCGCAGTAGCCCTGCCGCGAATTGTTGAGGAAATAGCCCTGATGATAAGCCTCAGCGACCCAAAATGTGCCGGCTGGGCTCACTTCTGTGACGATCTTGCTGCTATAAATGCCTTCTTCATCAAGCCGTTGGATCGTCGCCTCGGCGATTTTTCGCTGCTCCTCGCTGTGATACCAGATGCCAGAGCGATACTGCGGACCGATATCTGGCCCCTGCCGGTTGGGTGTGGTGGGATCATGCACAGTGAAAAAGATATTCAAGATATCTTGAAAACTCGCCACCTCGCTGTCAAAAGTGACCTGCACGACTTCGGCATGTCCCGTCATCTTGCCGCAGACCTGCTCATAGCTTGGGTTTTCGACATGCCCGCCCATATAGCCTGATATCGCCGACTCAACTCCGTTTAGCTGGTTGTAAATCGCTTCGATGCACCAAAAGCAGCCACCGCCCAATGTCGTTATTTCCGCGCTCATTATGTTTCTCCCCGTCTGCCTGTTCAACTCGCCTGTTCATAGCCACATCATAAGTCAAGAGTCGCGTTTATCGCCATGAACTGCTCGCGTCAGGCGCGCCCATTCATTCAGCGACAGGGTCTCGGCGCGCCGCTGCGGGTCGATATCCGCCTGGCGCAGCAAACGTCCCGCCGCCGCCGCTTTAATACTCAAGCCGCTGGCAAGCGAGTTCTTCAGCTGTTTGCGTTTTTGGCTGAAGCCGGCTCGCAGCACGCGGAAGAAAGCGGCTGCTCCCGGCACATCTACTGGTGGCTGAGCATGCGTGTCGATGCGCACGATGGCGCTGTCGATGCGCGGGCGCGGCACGAATACCGCCGGGCTCAGCTTGCCGATGATGCGCGCCTTTCCATAAAACTGCGCCGCCATCGATAGCAGGTTCTGCGCGCTCTTTGCCCCCGCGATGCGCTCGGCAACTTCGTATTGCATGGTCAGCGCCAGCCGGCGTGGCGGCAATCGCGACTCGATAAAATGCCAGATGATGGCACTGCTGATATAATAGGGCACATTTGCCACCACGACATAGTCGCCCGCGCCCAGCAGTGCCGCAATGTCCAGCTTGAGGATGTCGCCGAAGACGAGATAGACATTGTCTGCATCGTCAAAGCGGTCTTCCAGAACAGGCTGCAAGCGCGCATCCACTTCGATGGCATAGACCTGCCGGGCTTGCGCCGCCAGCCATGCTGTCAACGAGCCGGTGCCAGCGCCAACTTCGACCACTGTGTCCGCCGCTGTGATTTCGGCAGCCGCGACCAGTTTCGCCAGCGTGCCGGGATCGTGCATGAAATGCTGGCCCAAGCTCTTTTTGGGCAGCACCCGATATTGTTCAAGCAGCGCTTTTGGGCTCTGCGACATGGCCTCACCTCAGCTTAACAGTTGACCACAGGCGCGCGCTTCTGGGTAGGGCGGGTGTCTGTGGCGCATTCAGTTTCTGCTACACTGGGGGCATTGCACAGGCACGAATGCGCCCACCATGCCTATTGAATCGCTAGCGATTCCGCTCTTCATCTTTCTGCTGCGCGTCGGCAACAATGTGATCGGCACAGTGCGGCTCATCCTGGTTTCGCGGGGACGGCGCGCTTGGAGCTTTGGATTCGCTTCGTTGGAGTCGCTGCTCTTTGCGTATACGGCTGGTCAAGTTATTACCGATCTGGAGAATTTGCCCAAGCTGGTGGCTTATGTGCTGGGTTTCGCGGTTGGCGGTCTCGTCGGCGTACAGGTGGAAAACCGCTTTGTCAAAGCCTACGAATGCATAACCGCCATCGCCTCGCGCGAAACAGCGCAGGCCATGGCCTTGGCGCTGCGCGAGGCTGGGCATGGCGTGACTGAGATCATGGGCAAGGGCGCGCATGGCGAGGTCGAAGAACTGCGCATCATTGCGCATCGGCGCGACTTGCCGCAGGTCATCCGCATCATTCACACGATCAAGCCAGATGCTTTTGTGACGGTGGAACATTCCGAGTTTATACGCGGCGGTTGGATCCGCGCCCACCGCAGATGAGCCAATCTCGGTTCTCGATGATCAACAAGCTGGCTGATCTTGCTCAGGCATTGAACGATCTTATCTTGCGCCTGGCGCATACAAAGCATGTGAATGGCGCGGCTATTCTTCGCCCAGCGCAAGATTGACAAAATAGGTTGGATAGTCTAACAGTCGGTGCACCGGGCATTTGCTGGCAATATCGCGCAGCCGCGCCAGCTGCTTCTCATCCAGATCGCCACGGAAAACCAGCGCCTCGCGGATTTCGTGCACAAACAGATCATCGCCGGTGTGCGCGGGATAGTCGCGTCCGCGGAAGCGCTCATAATCCAGCGCCACATCCACCCCTTGCAAATCCCAGCCTTTGCGCTCGGCATAGAGGCGGCAAGTGATGGCCATGCACGAGCCGAGCGCGCCCAGCATCATCTCGCCGGGTGTGGGTCCGGTGTCGCTGCCGCCAGCTTCCAGAGGCTCGTCGGCATGCCATTCGTGTCTGCGGATGCGGATTGTCGCGCGTGTTCCCTCGCCCAAAGTGATTTCAACTGGCATGGTCTTCTCCGTTGTCGTCTGGTGGAAAAAGCAGACTCAGTTTGAGTTCAAAGCCGGGCAGAGCCGTCCCGCCTTCCAGCGCTCCGGCGCGTTCGACAAGCCTGCGCCGCAATTTCTCATCATCACCCACCTGCCATTCTTCGACTGCGCTCTGCTCGGGCAAGACCAGCCACACGAGTGTCGCGCCATGCTGTAGATAAGTGCGCGCTTTTCGCCGCAGCTGCGCCATGCTGTTGCTGGGGGATTTGATCTCAACAGCGATATCGGGCATGGTAGGCATATAGACTTCAGGTGGCGAGTCGGGCAGTCGGTCATAGCGAAGGAAGGCAATATCAGGCATAAGCAGCGTGTGCCGGGAATGTTGAGGATGCATGCCTGGTTCGACTGTAACCTCGCCGAGTTTGCGAGGTCTGACATAGCTCAGCAAAAGATGGCCGATTAGCATCGCCAATTTAGCGTGAGTCCAATTTGGCATGGGCTCCTCAAGCAATTCCCCGTCAATCAGATAGAAGTAGCGTCCTTCGTTGACGGGGTCGCATTCCATAGCCCAGACATCATCGATGGTATAGGTCTTTGTTTTGACGCGCGGCAACTCGCTGACTGCCATGTTCAGCCGCCCCTGTGTTTGTCAGTTTGCGGGAAGATCTCGCTCAGCGCCAGTTCAAAGCCGGGCAGAGCCGTCCCGCCGTCCAGCGCTCCGGCGCGTTCGACAAGCCTGTGCCGCAATTTCCCATCATCACCCACCTGCCATTCTTCGACTGCGCTCTGCTCGGGCAAGACCAGCCACACGAGTGTCGCGCCATGCTGTAGATAAGTGCGCGCTTTTCGCCGCAGCTGCGCCATGCTGTTGCTGGGGGATTTGATCTCAACAGCGATATCGGGGAAAAGCGGCGCATAACCTTTGGGTCTCGGAACCGGCACTCGTTCGGCACGGGTAAAAGCTACATCAGGTACTAGCAGTGTATGTCGTGAGTCAGGCGGATGCGCGCTGAATTCAACATTGACCGAGCCAAGTTTGCGCGGCATGACATAGCGCAGAAGCAGATGGGCGATGAGCGCTGCCAGTTCCGTATGAGTCCAATTTGGCATGGGCTCCTCGCGCAGTTCGCCGTCAATCAGATAGAAGTAGCGTCCTTCGTTGACGGGGTCGCATTCCATAGCCCAGACATCATCGATGGTATAGGTCTTTGTTTTGACGCGCGACAACTCGCTGACTGCCATGTTCAGCCTCCCGCATGGACTTGCAGCCAACTATAACACAGGCAACGCAATGCCCGCTTTTTGTCCTGGCAGTGGGTGTCAGCGCGGCATCACAAGCTGTAGCCGCCTGGCGGGATGGCCAGCAGGTAGAGGATCGACAAGCCCGCGATGAGCAGCGGCAGCAGCAGCACGACAGCCAGCAGCGGCTTTTCATCGCGCAGGTGCATGTAGAACCAGATGACCAACGTAGATTTGATGACGGCGATGATGAGCAATATGGCGGCTTTGATGGCTTCCAGCGTCGCGGCGGCGTCCGGGAAATCGTGAATCGCGCCCTTCAAGCCCTCAGCGCTGATCACTTCGATGACTGTCAAAATCGCCAAAGCGACAAAGACAACCGTGTAGACGCCGCCTTCGACTGTGATCTGCCTGCCCAGCAGTCTGACAGTATTGCTGTGATGCCCATCGTCTTGATGCGTCGCTTGCGCCATGGTGCGGCTCCTAAACCAGGTATATCAGCGTGAACAGCATAATCCAGACGACATCGACAAAGTGCCAGTATAAGCCGAACATCTCAATGCCAATTGGGTTGTGGTCATAACGGCCTTTCGTGCCGCGCCGCAGCACTTCCAGCGCCCACAGCACGCCCACAAAAACATGCGCGCCATGAAAGAAGGTCGGCGCATAGAAGCGCATGCCCAAAGTGCTCCACTGCGATTCCAGATCGTAACCCAGCACGATGCCCAGGTGCGAAAGCTCTCGGTATTCGATGTATTGCCCGCCGAGGAAGACGATGCCACCCAGCGCCGTCAGCCCGATCCAGCGCAGCATGCCAGCGCGGTTGCCCTGCTGCATGGCGCGCAAGCCCATGACCATGAAGAAGCTGCTGGCCAGCAAAACGAAGGTATTGGCGGTCACCAGCCCGACGCCGAGCTGTTCGTGGGCCTCGGCAACAATGTCCGGCTCGTTGATGCGCAGCAGCACATAGCCAACGATCATGATGGAGAAGATGACGACTTCTGATGCTAGGTAGAGCCAAACACCCAGCTTGAGGTTGTTGTTGCTGTCTTCGACGCTCATATGCCCATGATCATCATGGACTGACGCTGCAAGCTGGTCGGCTGTCAGTTGTGCCATGCTCTGTCTCTCGCTTTACTTTTGATAGCCGATAGCCCGCGGCACGGCTCGGATGACGGCAGCCACGCCACCAGCGATCTTGCCGGTCTCGCGGATGGGCAGAATCTGTGTTCGCTGGCCATCGGTCGGGTCGATGTCTTTTGCCTCGCGCACGCCACGATGCGCCAAATAAAAGAAGACAGCGATGCCACCCGTCGCCAGCGCCAGCGAAACAAAGATGATCAAAATGAAGCCCAGCAGCACAGTGAATTGGCTTGTGCCTGCGATCGTCTGGTTGGCAAAGTCGTCGGGTGGCAAGACCAGCCCCAGAACTTCCTGGATAGGGATAATGAAATCGCCAAAGCCATTGGCGGCAAAGTCCGCGTTGGGCTCGTGGGCGATCTGCAAGCTCAAGCCGTGGGGCAGGAGCGCCACCGTAAACAGCACGATCGTGGTTATAACCGCCAGCGTCAAGACCAAGAAGAGTTGCCCGGCATAAAAAGCGACTGTCTGCCCCAAGCAGGACAGGCTCATCAAAATGACGCCGATTGTGCCCGGCAAGCCCGCGACCGCGCCCAAGAAGAAGCGCCAGCCGCCAAATATGCCCAGCCAAATGACAAACCAGAGTACATTGACCAACCAGCGCAGCAGCAAGAAACCAACATTCAGGTAGGGGAAGCGCATCGGCTTGGGCGAGTCGTTGATGATGCGCCAAGCCAGATCCCAGCACCATTTGCCCGCGCCGAATACGCCGCCTGTTGTGCGCAAGGCAAAGTCTTTTTCGGGCGCGCTCTCGTCTGCTTCATGCGCGTGTTCGCCATGTTCGCTCATCTTGGGGTCGAAAGCGCCGACGCCCCACATAAAGGTCGCCATGGAGACAAATGCCGCCAAGACCAAGCCCACCTGCGCGCCTTCGCTGGTTTCGGCATTCATCCACACGGGGTCCATATTTTGCAGAACACGGGTGGCGTAGACAAAAGCCAGCGAGCCGATGAAGCCCACCATCATCGCTGGTATCGCCCGTGTCATCCCTGGTTTGTCCATCGTTTGTCGCTCCTGTCGCCACAGACGCCAATCGTCAAACACCGTGTCGCTGTGGCAGCCTTATTCTTTCAGCGCAGCCAGTAGAGCACCAAATAAAACAACATCCAGGCGACTGTGACAAAATGCCACAGCTTGGCGGCGCCTTCCACGGCCCAACCGGCCGCCTCGCCGCCACGATACGCGCCTGCGCCGGCTCGACGATACACCGCCAGCATTATGCCTACGATCACCAGCGCATGCACAATGTGAAAACCGGTCATCAAACGCATGGTCACTCCATACTGGGTGGCCAGCGCCGCTGCCGAAACCATCGCAAACTCGCGTGCAATCAAAGCCATGAAGACGATGCCCAAGGTCATCGTCAGTCGCCAGCAAAGCGCAAAGTCCTTAATCTCTGCGCTGCGAAAAGCTGCCAAGCCGCGCTGCGCAAAAAACGAGCTGCCAAGCAGCGCCAATGTCGCCAGGCTGGGCAGCAGCGGCTCGAAAGGCGTCACGCCAACCGGCGGCCATTGCGCATAGCTGAATCGCAGCTGCCAATTGACCACGATCAAAGCGAAGAAAACCATGATCCAACTGACCTGGAAGATGTTCATCCCCAGGCGGTTGTTTTTCAGGCGCAGCGCCGCGCTCTGCTGGTCGCGGGGCTTGGCTTTTTGCCCGTGGCTGATGCCGTTGCTCATCGCGCGCTCTGCTCTGGCTAGCGGCTGCTGGCCGGCGCGCCATTGCGGAAAGTTTCATCGACCGCGTCCAGATAGGCGGTTGCCGCTTCGGTGCCATAGCCATAGGGATCTTCGTAGGGAATGGGGTCATCAATGAAATTGGTGACAGGCGGCGGCGAGGTTGTCGCCCATTCCAAGGTCAACGCGCGCCAAGGGTTGGCGCCAGCGACTGGACCGCGGAAGTAGGAGTGGATGACATTGTAGACGACGATGAAGGTGGAGAATCCCAGTACAAATGCCGCTATGCCGATTAGCTGATTCCATTGCGTAAAAGCCGGGTCATACACAGCCACCCGCCGCGGCATCCCCAGCATGCCCACAATGTGCATCGGGAAGAAGGTGAACAGGAATCCAAAATAGGTGAAGACGAAATGAATGCGCCCCAGCCGCTCGTTCATCATGCGCCCGGTAACCTTGGGGAACCAGTGATAAAGCGCTGCATAAATGGCGAAGACGCTGCCGCCAAAGAGCACGAAATGAAAGTGGCTGACGACAAAATAGGTGTCGTGTACATGAATATCGAAAGGCAGCGCCGCCAGCATGACCCCGGTGATGCCGCCGATGACAAACATGGAAAGGAAGCCCAGTGCGAAGAGCATGGCGCTGGTGAAGCGGATCTTGCCGCCCCAGATCGTGCCCAGCCAGCTGAACATTTTGATGCCAGTCGGCACGGCGATGATCATGGTGGTGATCATGAAAGGTATGCGCAGCTCTGGCTGCAAACTCGTGAACATGTGGTGCGCCCAGACTGTGAAGCCTACAAAGGCGATGCCCATGCTCGACAAGCCCACCATCCGATAGCCAAAGACCGGCTTGCGGCTGTGGATGGACAGCACCTCCGACAGCACGCCCATGCCCGGCAGCACCATGATGTAGACGGCGGGGTGGCTGTAAAACCAGAAGATGTTCTGCCACAGCAGCACATCGCCGCCGCCCGCGGCATCAAAGAAGGTCGTTCCAGCCACGCGGTCGAGCAGCAGCAGGGTCAGCGCGCCAGCCAAAAAAGGCGTCGCCATCACCGCGATGATGCTGGTGGCCAGCACCGCCCAGCACAGCAGGGGCATGCGCCACAGGGTCATGCCTTCCGGGCGCATATTCAAAATGGTGACGATGAAGTTGATGCTGCCCATGATAGACGAGATGCCCAGCAGGTGCGCGCCCAATGCCCACAAGGTCTGCCCATCGCCACTGAAGAGCGTCGACAGCGGCGGGTATGCTGTCCAGCCGGCCTCGGCTGGCGTGACGAAATAGCCCATCAATATGATGATGGCGGCAGGGGGAATCAACCAAAAGGCGAAGGCGTTCAACCAAGGGAATGCCATGTCTTTTGCGCCCAGCTGCAGCGGCACCACAAAGTTGCCAAATGCCGCCCACATGGGGATGATGAACAGGAAGATCATCACCGTCCCGTGCATGGTGAAGAGGCTGTTGTAGGCAGAGCCAGAGACCATCAGATCCAGCCCAGGCGTCAGCAGCTCCAGCCGGATGCCCATGGCCATCGCGCCACCCACCAGGAAAAACAGAAAGGAGCTGATGCCGTATTGCACGCCGATGATCTTGTGATCGACGCTCCAGCGCAGGTATTCGCTCAACGCCGGGCGGCGAACCGCTTCCGCCTCGCGCTGCTCTGCTTGCGTGCCGATCGGGACCGCGATGGTTGCCATGTCTAGTCCTCGTCTGGTGCTTCGCTGCTGTCTGTTGACGCGCCGTCGCCTTGCCCAAAGGTGATATCGACCTCAAGCCCAAAGGCGGTTTTGATGGCGGCGGGGATGGCGGTGGTCTGGTTTTCGCTGTCGCAGTCGCTCTGCTCGCCCTGCGTGCACAAAAACGCTGTGATGGCATAGAGCTGCTCGGCATTCATGGCATTGGCGTCGGTCTGGTCGGGGCCAAAGGCCGGCATCTGCTCGGTATAGCCAGGCACGACAAATGCCTGGGTATTCCAGACGGATTGTACGATATATTCTTCTGCCGATTGGCCGGGCACGCGTTCGCCAGCGCGGTCGGCGATGCCATTCAGCGAAGGTCCAGTGCGGCTGGTCCAACCCAGGCTGTCCAGGGTGTGGCAGCTGTTGCAGATGTATTGCTGAATGACGATCTCGCCGCGCAGCACGGGGTCGGCGGGCGGGTTCAAGATAGCATCGATGGCTGGCTCATAGAAGGCTTGCAAGAACTGGTTTTCATCTTCATAGACAACAACCTCGCCGGTCATTCGCCCGTGGCCATCGCCGCACAGCTCTGCGCAGACGATCGGGTAGGCGGCCGGATAGGTCTCGCCTTCGACACGCACAGGCGTGAAGCGGATTTCGGTGGGGCGTCCGCCAGTGGCTGGGTTGCCTGGCAGCAGGTCTTGCTTGACGCGCATCGCTGGCACCCAGTACGAGTGGATGACATCTTGCGTGCGCAGCTCCAGCTCGATATGCTGGCCGATGTAGGTGTGCAGCCTGTCGCCGCTGTTGATGACGATCTGCTCGCCATCTGGGTCGATCCGCCCGGTCTGATAGCTATGCGTCCAGGCATAGCGCGCGCCGCTGACATTGATCTTGACTTCATCGCCATCAATCAGATTCACCATGGCTTTTGGCTCGGTATTTTGCATCCATACATTGAAGCTGAGCACAGCCAGGAAAACGACCACGCCAGCCGGGATGATCGTCCAGACGATCTCGAGCAGCGCGTTGCCATGATAGGCAGGCCCATCGCTTGGGTCGCCGCTCTTCGCGCGGAAGAAGATGACCGAGATCAACAGCATGCCTTGTATCAAGAAAAAGACGATGCCGCCAATGATGACCAGCACATAAAAGAGCTCGTCGACGCTCTTGGATTCGGCGGAGGCTTGCGGCGGCAGCACCGCTGGCACAAAGCTGGTGAACCAGTTGATGCCGACGACGCTCACCAGCAAAAAGATGGCGGCGACCACCACCGCGGCCGGACTGACTGACGGCGTACGATTGCGGTTGTTGTTCATCTGCGAGACTCACCTGCCATTCTACGCCACCCAGATCGCCAATCGTCGCGGCGGCTGCGGGTCAGATTATGCCGCTTGTACTATTGTTCACAAGTCTAGACGAAAGCCGCGCCCATTTCAAGTTCCTGTTCTGCCGCGAATTGCGGTATGCTTGCCTCGGCGAGTAGTAGATGCTGGCTGTGGAATGGGTCTTAATTGACAGGACAGCCGCGCTGGTAGCGACACGATGCCGGCGGACAACGTCAATCGCGCCACCTCGGGTATTGCGGAGATTGCAATGCGCTTGCAACGGAATCGCATCTACCAAGGCGTCTCGCTCAAGTTGATCGGCAGGATTGATGATGATTCGGTTGATCTTATCGTATGTGACGGTCCTTATGGAGTAACACAACATGAATGGGATCGCATTCATAACTTGCAAGAATACAACCTGGAACTCATCAGACGTTTTGCGCCCAAACTGAAAAAGGGCGGAGCGCTGTATCTGTTCGGCAAGCCCAATTGCATTGACTTCATTGATTATCGCCCGTATCTGACTTTGAAGTCGAAAATAGTCTGGTATCAACCTAGCCGACTGGCTCAAGGCCGGATCAACTATACAAACAACTACGACATCATCTGCTACTTCATCAAAGGCGACAGACCTCGCTGCTACAACTTGGAAGACATCAGAGTGCCGCAACTCGTAGAGCTTGAACATCGTCTGCGTGTCGAAAGAGTGCCTTCTGTCAAGAATGGCAAATACAGCAAAACAAAATTCAACTGCAAGGGGAAGAATCCAGGCGATGTCTGGGGCGACATCAAGCAGCTCACTTATAAATCTAAGGAACTGGTATGCAGAGAGGCGCTTAACACTATCCAGAAACCGGAGAAACTAATTGAGCGAATCGTCTTGGCGAGTTCCAACCCGGGCGACTTCGTGCTCGATCCATTTTCAGGCGTTGGCACTTGTCCGTTAGTCTGTAAAAGGCATGGTCGTGAATTCATTGGGATCGAATTGCGCACAGACTTTGTTAAACTTGCCAATCGCCGTTTGGCTAGTTGCCTGGTCTGATGCTGAAAATGTCTGAGAAAGTCTATTCCCAGATCGTTCAACTGGTCAAGCAAGCCTTTGACCTCGCTAGAAGTGTTGGGCAAGGGCGAACGGCATAGTGGTCTATGACAATCGCAAATCAAATTAATCTTTTCGCTTGATCGATTGACTGCCAATCACAGCCCCGAAAAGTAATAGTATTCGAGGATCTCCCGCGTCAGTGGCGCAGCGACAGACGAGCCTTCGCCGCCATTCTCCACCAGTGTGACGATGGCAATCTGCGGTTCTTTGGCTGGGGCATACGCGATGAACCAGCTGTGTGGCTGTTTGGATTCGCCCGGCACCTGCGCTGTGCCGGTCTTGCCGCACACGCCCAGATCCAACAGGGGGGAATAGGCAAACTGCGCCGCTGCCGTGCCCGAATAGGTACTGGTGACATCGCACATGCCGCGTTGGATAGCCGCCAGGTTGTCCGCCGCCAAAGCCAGGTCGCGCATTACATCGCGCCGGGCAACCGGCTCGCGTTCGTCCAGAATGCCCTGCTCGCGCACCAGATGCGGACGCAGCAGATAGCCGCCGTTTGCCACCGCCGCGTATATCCGCAGCATTTGCAGGGGGGTAATCTGCACTTCGCCTTGTCCGATGGCCAGGTTCACCGCGTGCGCATAAGACCAAGGCGCGCCGGTCAGTCGCTGTATGGTGTCTGGCGCGGGAATGTAACCGGCGGCTTCGGTAATGGCGCTGATGCCGGTCGGCTGTCCCAAGCCCAGCCTCTGCGCATAATCGGGCAGCAGCTGCGGGTCTTGCGCATTCAGTCGGAAGCCGACTTCATAAAAGAACGGGTTGCAGCTGTTGGTGATCCCCGTCTGCGTCGACATCACGCCATGCCCGGTGGGCAGCCAGTCATAGCGCAGGTCAGTCCCGTAGACCCAACTGCCGCTGCAGGTGTAGCGCGTATCTTGCGTATAAACGCCGCTTTCCAGCGCCGCGATCGCGCTAGGCACTTTCATGACCGAGCCAGTTACATAGGTGCCCTGCGCGCCACGGTTGAGCAGCGGATTGCGTTCATCAGCGACCAGTTCTTCCAGCGCCGCATCCGCTGCCGCGCGCCCGATGACCGGGAAGGGATTTAGGATATTGCTGTCATAGGCGGGGTAGCTGACCAGGGCCAGGATCTCGCCATTGTTGACATCCATGATGATAACAGCCGCGCCATTGGAGTCTTCCGCAAATGGGCCATTGGCGAAGGCAGTATCCAGGGTGCCGTTGATATAGCGCTGCAAATCGGCATCGACTGTCAGCCACAAGCTCTTGGGCGCTTGCGAGCGCGCTTCGGCCAGCAGACGCAGACGCCGGCCATCCGCCGCCACCAGCGAAAGCCGTCCGCCGGGCGCGCCGGCCAACGCGCTGTTCATGCTGGCTTCGATGCCGGCTTTGCCGATGATGGTCTCGGCATGCAAACCGGTTTCCAGCAGGTCCGGCAACTCGTCGGCATTCGCATACCCGACATGGCCGACGACATGCGGCATCAGCGCGCCATCCAGATAGCGCCGCGTTGCCTGCTGCGCGAAATCGGCGGCGCAGACCTCGGCGATGCGGTCGTGCAGTCGAATAAAGGTGTCTCGTTCGATCACGCCAGCGTCAACGCTCCAGTCGGGCTTGGAACGCCGATTGAACAAGTCGTCCATTTCGGCAGGCGTCTCGCCGGTGGCGTCTGCCAACGCTTGAAAACAGGCTGCGCGGTCGGGAATGCGGCGGTTATCAACCAGGATGCGCACAACCCGACCATTTTGATCAGCCAGCGCTGTGCCATAGCGATCGTAGATATTGGCGCGCCCGGGCAGCTGCGCTTCGAATATCAGCCGCGCGCCTTCGCCCATCTCGCGGAAGATATCAGCGCGCGACCAGGCGATGCGCCACTCGCCGACCTGCGAATCCACCACCAGGTGCAGCAGGCGCTGGCTGTCGACAAAACTGCCCACGATGCGCGTATGAAAAGTAACTTCATACTGCAAAGTCAAGAAGCGCCCTTCGCCCGTCAAGGATTGCAGCTTGTAGTCCAAGCCGATAAAGCCCATGGCCGCATGCGCCTGCTCGTACAGCGCGCGAAACTCGGCCAGTGGGGTCAGCTCGCGATTGCGGAAGGTCAGCAGGCGGTGCATGGCGTCCAAATCGCCGGCTTGCCAAGCATTCAAAAAGCGGCGGGCGGTCTCGGCGGCGGCGACTAGATCGGTCGCGGGGGCGGGCTGCGTCGGATTTGGCGCGGGCTGATCATTCGCTGTGGCGCAGGCGCATAGTATCGTGGCGCAGCAAAGCAAAAAGACGGTCAGCAGGCGCACGGCAATCCAGCTTGGCTTGATGAACAAGCGGCATTATACGGGCAAGCGGAAAATCGCGATGTGGCAGAAAGGAGTTATTGCGCGATTGTGGCGAGCAAAGAAATTCTGCCGACACACGCAGCGCGAATTCAGGCGCGCGCCAACATCAGCGCGCCTCCGTTTGTGAGACGCTCCAGCCGATACCAGCTCGCTATCGCGCCGAGGATGCTATGCTCGCCATCTTGTCGCCAGGCAATCCGCAGGGGCGGGCAGAAGAGCCGCTCAACGAAGTCGGGACTCCAGCCCATCGTCGACTCCGGGCGTGGCTGCGCCGCGTAGAGCATGAAGACGCCGCCCTCCGCCAGCCGCTCGGAGACGCCACGCGCATAGTCAGCCGCTGCCTCGCCAGGCAAGCCATGCCCGCAGCCGATGTCGATGATGAGATGGTAGCGCTCGCGCAGTTCGGGCAGCTCGGGCAGGCGCGTCACATCGTGGCAGAAGACGCGCCAGTTTTCGGGTGGGGAGTCCGCCAATTTCTGCGCCGCCCGTTCAGTTGCAGCCGGCACAAAGTCGATGCCATCGACTCGCCAGCCCCTCGCCAGCAGGTCGCGCATGACCGTGCCCGTGCCACAACCCAGGTCCAGCGCAGCGCCCGCCGGCAACTCGTCCAGGATTTGTTTGATTTCCGGCGGGGTGATGCCGCTGTCCCAAGGCGTCTCGCCCGTGGCATAGCGCGCTGTGAACATCTGGCGGCGGTCGGCGGTGTCTTTCGGCGAATTCAAGGAATCCTTGTCTCTCCAAATCATACTGCCCGAATGAGCGTCAATTAGGGAATTCCAGCCAGCTATCCAAGCGCATGCTAACGCGCGTCGAGTCGCCATCGCCAATAAACTCGGCAAGATTCATATTGGACTGGCCAGCAAATCGGTCCGAGATGTCAAACCGGTCGGGGTTCGCCCAGACTTCGAATGTATGCCCATAGCGCAGCGCTTCAAAGTAGGCCAAGGATTGCTCGGCGACACTTCTGTTGCAAGCGCCGCCTGCAATCGGGCAGCCCAGCACAGCGTCGTGCTTGCCAAAGAGCAGCCGACTATCCCGATGATGGCGCGAAACATAGCTGTTGCGAAGCTCGCATTCATGCAATCGGCACCATGTGAATCACGGTAACGCCCGCGCCGCCTTCTTTGGGCAGCCCCTGCGTAACCTTGCTGATTAGAGCATGGTCGCGCAGATGCCCGCGCACCGCCTGTCGCAGCCGCCCAGTGCCTTTGCCGTGGATGATGCGCCCGAATGGCAGGCCAGCCGTATACGCCGCGTTGACATAGCGGTCGAGGACTTCCAGCGCATCGTCCACGCGCTGCCCGCGGATATCCAGCTCCATGCCCGGCGACTTGGCTGGTTGGAGTTGAATCTCGGCGCTGTCGTATTGCCGCGTATGCCCGCGTTCCTGGGCGCGTTTTTCGCTGCGATTGCGTTTGCGCATGTCGCTGGTTTTGGCGCGCACGCGCAGCGCGCCAACCTGCACCTGCGCCGCTTTGTCATCCAGCTCGACGATGACGCCCTCGGCATTCAAGGTGTCCAGAAAGACTGTATCGCCGACGCGCGGCAGCCAGTCGCTAGCGTCCAGCGGCGCGACTTCTTCGGCGGCGTCCAGTGGCGCGTTTGTCCAGCCAGCCAGTTTGTCGGCAGCGGCTTTAAGAGCATTCAGCGTTTCGGCAGGCATGCCGGCGGCGCGCAGTTCGCCCTGCATCTTGCGCAGCTCGCTGTTGAAATCAGCCAGGTCGGCTTCGGCATGGCGGCGGGCGGCGCGGATGACATCGCGTCTTTCGTCTTCGATATTGTCGAGGCGGGCTTGCAATTCGTCGCGCTGCGCTGCGAGCCCGGCGCGCAGTCGGTCGATCTCGTCATATTGCTGGCGCGTCTCGGCGCGAGTGCGTTGGATCTCATCCAGCAGGTCATCGGCTTGCAATTCGGCGCTGGCCACCATACCGCGCGCATCGTTGATGATCTCGGCATCCAGCCCCAGGCGTTCGGCGATGGACAAGGCGTTGGATCTGCCCGGCAAGCCCACCACCAGTCGATAAGTCGGCTGCAGGGTTTCCAGGTCGAATTCCACGCTGGCATTGCGGACGCCCGGCGTATCGACGGCATAAACCTTCAGCTCGGGGTGGTGTGTGGTGACCAGTGTGGTCGCGCCACGATTGCGAAAACAATTCAGCAGCGCCATTGCCAAAGCCGAGCCTTCCGCGGGGTCGGTGCCAGCGCCGACTTCGTCCAGGATGACCAGCGAGCGCGAATCGGCCCGCGCCAAGATGTCGATGATGTTGGTCATGTGTGATGAAAAGGTCGAAAGCGACTGCTCGATGCTCTGCTCGTCGCCAATATCGGCATAGACGCCTTGAAAAACGGGCAGCGTCGCTTCATCAGCGGGGACATGCAAGCCGCATTGCGCCAGCAGCGCCATCAAACCAATGGTCTTCAGCGCGACTGTCTTGCCGCCGGTGTTTGGTCCGGTCACGACGAGCACCCAGCTTTCGGCATCCATGCGCAGGTCCAGCGGCACGACGCGCCCACCCAGCAGCGGGTGCCGCGCGCCTTTCAGCATGATCTTCGCGCCGGTGCCCAACGCCGACATCATCGGCTGCGCGCAGCTTTTGTCTATGGCATAACGCGCCTTGGCAAAGGTCAGGTCCAGATAGCCCAGCAGCTGCACAGTGCGCACGATGCCTTCGCTTTCAGCGGCGATCTCTTCGGTCAGATCAGCCAGGATGCGGCGGATTTCTTTGTCTTCGGCGACTTGCAGTTCGCGCCAGCGGTTGTTGAGCTCGACGGTTTCCAGCGGCTCGATAAAGATAGTCGCGCCCGAGGCGGAGCTGTCTTGCACAATGCCTTTGATTTTGCCTTTGTGCTCGGCTTTGAGCGGTATGACATAGCGCCCGTTGCGCATGGTTACGATGGCTTCTTGCAGCTTGTCGAGGTTGGCGCGGTTGGTGACAATGCGATTCAAGCGCGTCTGCAAGCGGTCAAAAGCCACTTTCAGGTCGCGGCGGATGATGGCCAGGCGGACGCTGGCCGTGTCTTTGATATCGGCGTTGTCATCGATTGTTTTTTCGATGCGGGTTTGCAGCGCCTGGCATTCTTCGATCTCGTTTGCCAGCTCAGCCAGCAGGGGAAAACTCGCCTGCATGCGCCCCAGGCTGCGTTTGAGCGTGCTGCCGCGCCGCAGGGTATAGCGAATATCCAGCAGCGTGCCGGGCTCGATGACCACGCCACGCAGGGCGCGCAGAACCGGCTCGCGCACATCTCTGGCGCCACGCACGCTGATGTGGTCGCGCTCGCTCAGCAGTTCGACGGCTTCGGCTGTTTCGCGCTGCCAGAGCTGCACTTCTTCAATCTCGGTGGATGGAAAGAGCTCCAGGGCGAATTCCTCGCCAGCGCCGAATGTGGTGTAGGCAGCCAACTGCGCCAGGATCTTGTGCAATTCCAGGGTGACAAGGGTCTTTTCGCTAATCAATGTACGGCTGTCCGCTATCGTTGAATGCTGCGCTGACGAGAGAAAGAACGCCGCCATTGTAGGTGACGGCGGGGTCGCTGTCAATCAAGGCGCGGCTGGCTGGCTATGCCGAGTTTTCGCATGTGGTCGATGGCTTTGACCAGGAATTGCGCTTCGGCATAGCGCGGGGCAGGCCCATACTCCATATCGGCGGGGAAGTCGGCGTCTGTCTCTGCTGGCGCGGGATGGACGACGATCTCGATTGTGCCATCAAGCCGGGCGATTCGCCGCGCAAATTCGGCTGGCGCGCGCTTCATCCAGCGTTGAACAGCCGTCAGGTAATCTGGCATGAAAAAGCTGTAGCGACTTGTCCCGCGCTGCCGGCGCAGCAGCAACGCCTTGGGTGTGAGCAGCGCCCGAAGGTCGTGCCCGCGCACCCGGCGCACCCGATACACAGCCGCCAGCTCGTGCACGATTTCGCGCAATGCAGGCAGCGAATGAAAATGCTGATGCGTGGTGATGTGCTGCGGATCGCGCCCCGCCTCGCAACAGCGCCGCACTTGCATGTCAAGCTCCTTGCGTATCCAGCCGATGGCGTTTTTATCAAAAAAGAGCGCGCGCAGATACAAGTTGAACTGACCGCGAAAACGACGGTCGCCGCCCAGCAAACGGGGATGATCTGCGGCAAATTGAGCGACAGGCGCGCCATCGGTCAGGTTAAGGTGCACGCCTAGATCAAGCCCTTTGCAGCCACGAAAGATCTCCAGCGCGTGCTGATGCGCCGGGTAATTGGTCAAGACGCTGGCCGCGGTGAGATAGCCGCGTTCGTGGAGGTCAAGCACATATCGGTTGTTCGCCTCGGACAGCCCACAGTCGTCCGCGGTGATGATCAGCTTTGGCATGCGGCCGCGCCTTGGCAGCGAGTGGCAAAGGCATTCAGCGCCTCACGTTGCTCGGGCGTCGGATGCACAAATGGGCGCGCATCTTTGACTCGCCGCAGCGCCTCGTCTGCTGACATACCAGTTGAGACCAGGTAGGCGGCTGTCATGATGGGCGCGCGTCCACAGCCGACCGCGCAATGCACATACACTTTGCCGCCGCCTTCGATTTCCGCCCGAATGAAGTCGCTGCCGCGGCGCAGATCGTCCAATGAAGGCGGCGTATTGTCGATTGTGGCGAGCTGCAAGTGGCGTTCGCCGCCGATGCCCCGCGCCAGGTCGCAACGCTCGCCGCGCATATTGAGGATGGCTGTGATGCCATAGTCGCGCATTTTGGCATAGCCGCGCCGGTAATGCTGCCCGCCCACATAAAGCTGGGGCGTGACCGCGCAGAGCCGCCAGATGGGAACGCCCGTCGTCCGCCGCGCAAGCTGGTCGAGCAGGCGCAGCGCCAAAGGCACGGGGCCCGTTCGCAGCAGGCTTCGCAAGCGCACCAAGGGATGAGGCGGAGCATGAACAAGTGACATGGAGCCGATTATAGCACAGCCGCTCGCTTGCAGCCGCGCCTCGCAAGCCACGCCGATCTATGCTAGATTCGCTTGAAGCGACCACCATGAGCGAGGTTCCGCCATGTCGCCGATTGAGCGCTTGGCCGGGCATGCCGCGCCCCTGCTGGGGCTGCCGGTCATTTTGCGCATCCGCCGCAATCATGGCTTGGAACATGCCACCATCCACATCTTGAATCGGCGCGGTCATCGTTTGTCGGGGCGCAGCGACAGCGACGGCTTTATCCTGCTGGGCGATGTGCCGAGCGAGCTGGTCGCAAGCGCCGCCAACGAAGCGCTGCAACGCCTGGCTGCGGGTGAAAGCGACCTGGCTGTTCATCCCAACTGCGGCACCAACTTGGTCACTGCGAGCTTTTTGGCGACGGCTGTGGGCTTCGCCGGATTCGCCGGGCAGGGTCGCCGCCAGGCATTGCAGCGCTTCAACACAGTCATGACTGTGCTGACGCTGGCGCTGATGATCGCGCCGGCGCTGGGCGGAGAGCTGCAGCGGCACTTCACCACAGCGGGCGATGTCGGCGGCATGCGCGTGGCCAGCATTAAACGGCGCAGCTGGCGGCTGCCCTTCAACCTGGGGCGGCTGGTCTTTCATCGCGTTTCCACCCAGCAGGCGCAGGCATGAGCGCCCCCACGTTCTATATTTTTCATGGCGAAGACATCATCAGGCGCGACGCAGAGCTGCTGAAGATGCGCGCGGCCATGGGCGAAAATGGCGACCTGAATCGCAGCGAGTTTGATGGCGCTGTGGCGAATGTGCCCGAGATCGTTTCGGCGGTGAAGGTCCTGCCGTTCCTGGCAGAAAAGCGGCTGGTTATCGCGCGCGGCTTGCTCAGCCACATCAGCCGCCGCGGCGCTGGCAACGCGGGCAAAAAAGCCGCCGACCGCCTGATTGCCGAGCTGCCCGACCTGCCTGCCTATGCGCGTCTCGTGCTGGTGGAAGACGAAAGCCTGCGCGCCAGCAACCGCGTGTTGAAAGCCGCCAACAAGCTGTCCAATGGCTTTGTCCGCCACTTTGCCAAGCCAACGGACTTGACCGCCTGGATCATCACCCGCGCCCGCGATGAATATGCGCAGGAAATCGCTCCCGCCGCCGCCAGCGCCATCGCCAGCATCGTCAACCAGGATCTGCTGCGCGCAGACAACGAATTGCACAAGCTGGTCTGCTATGTCGATGGCCAGCGTCCCATCGACGAACGGGATGTGGCGGCGCTTTGTCCCTATGTGCCCGAAGCCGACATATTCAAGCTGGTCGATGCGCTGGCGCAGGGCCATGGCGAGCAAGCTCTGCGTTTGGTGCATCAGTCGCTGCACGATGACCCGCGCGACCCCGGCTTCCGACTTTTTGCCATGTTTGTGCGCCAGTTCCGTCTGCTGCTGATGACGCGCGACCATCTTGATAGCGGTGGCGGGGCGGGGCGCGATGCGGTCGCCGCGGCGCTGGGCGTGCATCCATTCGTGGCTGGCAAGCTGTCCGCCCAAGCCCGACGCTTCGATATCCACCAGCTCGATGCCATTCTGAAAAGGCTGCAGCGCTATGACCAGGCGATGAAAACCGGGCAGATCGCGCCGCGCCTGGCGCTCGACCTGCTCGTCACCAGCCTGGCGCGTCAATAAGCGGCTCTTGCCCGATTATGAGGAGGACATGATGAACCCGTCTGAAAACCCGCAGATCATCCAGATCCCGCCCGAAGACACGCCACAGCTCATTGCGAGTTTGAGCGGCTGGCGCGACCAGCTGACCGACACCATCGAGCAGATGCCCGCTGAAGCCTTCCAGCGCCTGGCGCTGCGCCTGCTGGAAAGAGACGGCGTGCATGACATCGATGTCGCCAGCGCGAACGAACGCATCGAAGGCATGGGCATCTTTGGCGGCGGCGGCTTTTTGTCCTTTCGCGTCTCGTTTCGCTGCATTCGCGGCGGCGCGCGCATCAGCTCGGCGGAGGTCGAAGATTTTCGGCGCGGCGTCATGCTGGGACGGGCGGACAAAGGCCTGCTTATCACCACCGGCAAGTTCACCCAGGAGGCGGTCTTAAAGGCGGCGGCGGAACGCGCGCCAGAGATCTTGCTGATCGATGGCGAAGGGCTGAACGACAAGCTCAAAGCGCTGGGGCTGGGCGTGCGCAGCGAGCAGGTGCTGGTTGAGCGGGTGATTATTGAGGGGGAGTGGTTTGCGGGGGTGTAGCGATTGCGCCATGTGCGCGGCAAGTCATTCGTGTCAGGAGTGTTGCATGGTAAAGACATGGACTGCGAGCGATCTGTTGAATCCTACCCTACAGGCGCTTCACGAACTTGGCGGTTCGGCGTCAAATAATGAGATTCACGACAAAGCTGTAACGATACTTGGTCTTTCAGATGAGCAGATCGCTCTTCCACACAAAACCGTCCAAAGCAGTCCGACGAAAATCGCCTATGAATTAACGTGGGCGCGAACTTGGCTCAAGCGCTACGGTTTGCTTGAAAACTCCAGACGAGGCGTTTGGGGGCTAACGGCGAAGGGTCAAGCGACAACTGAGTCGACCCAGCGGCATCGATTAGTCTGTAGGCAAGCTAGGCTCGACCTAGCCTTTTATCCGCAACGAGTCGATCGGATCGACTCGTTCAATAGAGGAGGAAGAAGTGAGATCGGGTAAGGAAGTCCTGCAAGACGCGAAGCGCGTCAAGGTAGGGTTCAGGCGGCAAATTGCCCTGCTCTCGCAAGAGTGGCTCGGCGATAAGCACGGGACTCTGCAAGAGTTCATCGACAAGGCGGGCCCTGTCAACATAGAAGTCGGCCTTGTAGTCAAAGAGCAAATATGGCAAGAGAAGAAATCCAAAGAAGGGGCTGGTGATACAGATTCGGATGATTCGGATGACATGCTGCCCGAAGAGGATGAATCGGCAGCTGACGGAGCGTGGCGCGACCGCTTGTTTACTACTCTCACTAACATGCACCCGTCAGCATTTGAGCGGCTTTGCCAGCGTATCTTGCGTGAGAGCGGTTTCACGCAGGTGGATGTAACCGGTCGCAGCGGCGATGGCGGCATTGATGGTATCGGCGTAGTCCGGATAGGCGGATTCCTGTCGTTTCGCGTGCTTTTCCAATGTAAGCGTTATACGGGCTCGATTGGCGCGGGCGCAGTTCGCGACTTTCGCGGCGCGATGATTGGGCGCACCGACAAAGGCTTGATCGTGACGACCGGAAACTTTACGCCGGCGGCTGTTCGTGAGGCAACGCGAGACGGCGCACCTGAAATCAACCTGATTGACGGCGAGCAACTTATGGACAAACTGAAAGAACTTGCGCTGGGCGTGAAGACGGAAGAAGTTGTGACCGAGCGGGTTATCATTGATGAGAAATGGTTTTCAGGCATCTAAGAATTACTTGTCTCGAAGAAATCAATTTGCCAACGACAATGGAATCATGGTATTTTCAAAGCGAAGTGAGTGCGCTGTCAAACAAGGGGGTGTACCATGAAAAAAGACCTGGCGAACATGAAAGCTGATCTGATTAGATGGCTTATCGGCACGCAGATCGCCCTCGCCGCCTTGATCATCTACTTGCTGCAGTGAAGCCGCAAAGCTACTTCAACCGCCAAGCCAGCCCCGCCACCAGCAGCAGCACTTCATCCGCCTGCCCCGCGATGCGCTGATTCGCCCGACCCAGCATATCCCGAAATAGAAGCCCCAAGCGCGTCGGCGGCACGACGCCCATCCCCACCTCGTTGCTCACCACCAGCCAGGTCGCGTCCGACCGTTCATAGACGGCCAGCAGGCGCTCGATTTCGCCCAGGACCGCCGTGTTTGCCGCTCGCTGCGTGGCTGCTTCGGGCAATTCCAGCAGGACATGGCTCGTCAGCAGCGTGATGCAATCCAATATCAGGGTATCGTGCGGGAAATCGCAGGCGGCGATTTGGCCGGCGCTGTTTCGCGGGGCTTCAAGGGTATGCCAGTCTGGCGGGCGCGCGGCTCGGTGGTCGGCGATGCGCTCCCGCATATCATCATCGTGGGCTTCGGCAGTGGCGACAAAGAGCACAGCCCCGCCTTGCTGCCGCGCCCATTCTTCTGCGTAGTGGCTTTTGCCACTGCGCGCGCCACCCAGCAAGAAAATCAGCCGCCTAGCCAAAGAACAGCCCAATCGCCAGCAGGCAGAGCAACTCGGTCAGCTCGCAGACTGCGCCGCAGACATCGCCATTGATGCCGCCGCCCAGCCGCCGCGCCGCCCAAGCCGCGAAGACAAGCGTGAAACAGCCGCCCAGCAGCGCGAGCGCGAAGATTTCCATTTGTGTGAACAGCAGCATGACCCAGATGGATGCGATGATGAACTGGCGGAACGAGAGGCCAGCTTGGACATGCGCCGCCATGCCGTCGCCGATGCTGGGAAAACGCCAGGCGGCCACGACCATCGCCCAGCGCCCCAGGGCTGGTGCCAGCGCCAGCATCTCGATCGGAGCAGCGCGTATCGCCAGCCACTTGCCCAAGAGCAGCAGCATCAGCCCGGCCGCCGCAAAGGCACCCACACGCGGATCTTTCATAATGCGCAGACGTTCGTGTGGCGCAACAACCGCCAGCAAGCCATCGCAGCAATCGCCGAAGCCATCCAGATGCAGCCCACCAGTGACCAGCGCCCAAGCCAGCAGGATCAGAAAAGCTGTGAGCTCGCGGTCAAATGGGGAAAGGCGCGCAACCGCCACGAGCAAACCACCGATGCAAATGCCCACCAACGGAAACCAGGCGAAAGCGCGGCCGAGCCTGCCAGCAGATGTCCCTCCCAGCGGGATGATCGTCAAAAAAGTGAAGGCGGCGCGAATATCGTCCAGCATGTGTCTACTCGCTCTTGCCTGGCGCGACTGAGATGCGACCGCGGCTCAGCCCAAGCGCTCGACATAAGTCCGCGCATTGTCCCGCAGCGCATCCCAGTCGCGGTTTGCCACTGCCTGATTGTTGATCAATGACGAGCCGACGCCCAAGGCAAATGCGCCCATATCCAGATACTCGCGCAGATTCTCCAGCGCGACGCCGCCAGTCGGCATCAATCGCAGGTGCGGCAGCGGCACCAGCACATCCTTGATGAAACGCCGCCCCAGGTGGTTGGCGGGGAAGACCTTGACAACAGCCGCGCCCCATTCCCAGGCTTGCTGGATCTCGCTGGGCGTGAATGCGCCGGGCATGGCCGGCAAGGCTTGCGCCGCGCATTCGGCGAGGATTTCGCGCTTGACAATCGGCGAAACGACGAATTGCGCGCCAGCCTGCGCCACCGCCCGCGTCTGCTCGGCGTTGATGACCGAACCCGCGCCAATGACGACGCCCGCGCCGCCCCGCGAACGCATTGCCGCAATCGTCTCGACAGCCCGCGGATTGGTCAGCGTAAATTCAATCGCGCGGATGCCGCCAGCCACCAGCGCATCCAGCAGCTCATCGGCGATTGACAAATCATCCAGCCGCACAATGGCGACCAGTTTGTGCTTGGCAATGATTTCCAGCGCGCTCATGGCATCCCGTCGTTTGGCTGTTTGTTTAGGCAGACGCGTATTCTGCCACAGAGCAGCCTCGTCTGGCGAGGGTGTGCGCCGCTCTGCGCCCGCCTAGCGATCCAGGTTGCTTGGCCAGGGGGCGGCAGGGTCATAGTTCGGGTGAAACGGCGTCCAGATCGGATAGCGATCGTCATTGACTGGGGCATAACTGGGGCGCAGCGCAATGATTTGCCCGCCTGTCATGCTGAGGTATATCCAGCCATATTCGTTGACGGCGACTGCCAAGGGCTGCTGCGGAAAGAATCCAAAGCCCAGTTCGTTGATATGCGCAAACTTGCGGAAGCGCAGCGCATCGCCCTGGTAGGGCAGCCAAGCCTGGCGGCCGCTTTCCCACACATAGGGCGCAACGATTGCCGCTCCCAGCGGTTCATCGGTTTCATCAAAGCTGATCATGATCACTTTGTAACCGACAATGTCGACCACGCTCGGCGCGCCACTGAGCACAAGCAGCAGCGTATCGCGAGCGCCGGGCTGAATGTCATGGGGATAGGCGGCCAGGCTGCTAGGCGCTGCGCCAGCGGCGAAGGTCATCACGGGCGGCTGGGCATCGGCGCAATCCGCTTCGCCAAGGCAATCGGGAAAGCCATACCAGCCACCCGCATGCACGCGGTTCAGCTCGTCCACGCCACCAGCCATGCCCAATGGCGCGCTGTCCAGGGTCCAAAGCGATCCACGAAAAAAAGCCAAGTCGGCTGGCTGCCGAAATCCCGACGCGACCACGCGCCGATCGTCTCCATCCAGGTTCATGCTCAAGATCGCGCCGCGCTCTGGGTCATCATATTCGCAGCGATTGCAGGGCGCGCCGACTGCCACATACAGCCGCTCGTCCGCGCCAATCGCCAGCCCGCCCGTCCAGAAACCTGTGCCGGCTGGCAGGTCGTCCACGAGCGTTTGCGCTGCGCCGCCCTCGTCAATGCGCTCGATGCGCGCGCCGCCAGCCACATAGAGCGCGCCGGCATGAACCGCCAGTCCGTTGGGCAGGCTCAGGCCATCAGCATAGGTTTCCATGGCATCGGGCAGCTGGTCGCCATCACTGTCGTATATGCGCATCACCGACCCGGCCAAGGGGCGCGCCGCAAACAGCGAGCCATCCGCCGCCACTGCCAGCGCTGTGAACGCATAGGGCTCAATCTGCGGCGCGTCGATCACCCGCTCGACACACCAGCGCGCCGTATCGACATACAGAAAATGGAGATGCGCGGTCGGTCGCGAAGCGCATTTCGGCAGGTCGATGCCCTGCGCGGCGGTCGGCAGGCACAGCCAAAGCAGCAGCGGAGCCAGCCGCTTCAATAACGCAGCGACAGGCATGTAAGTCCGCCATCCATTTTGACGAATTCACTCATATCCAGCGCAATGACGCGCGAACAGACCTGCCTCGCCGCAGCCAAAGCCAGCGGGCAGCCGGCCGCGACAACCAGCGCGTCGTTCAACGGCATGACATCGGCGGCATGCGCTTCTGCTGGCGGCAGCTCGATCACCCGCGCCCAGCCCAGGTCATAGTCCAACTGCAGCAGCGGGCAGTGGATCAAAACACCCGCTGCCAGCTCGGTCAGTCCGCTCTTCAGGTGCAGCATGCCTGTCATGGGCACGGCATCGACGCGAATATCGGGCTGCACAGTCTGCAATGCCGCTCGCAACGCCCGCCAGCCTGCCCGGTTGGTGCGCTCGGATATGCCCACCAGCACGCGGTCGGCGCAGACCAGCACATCGCCGCCGTCAATGCGCGCGTCGGCCGGCGCTTCGACAATGCGTAGGCCAGCCAAATGCGCTTTCAGCGATTCGCCTTCCCCGCGCCGAGCTGCCGCGCCCGAGCGACAGTGAAAAGCCAGCCCGCGATACATGACGAAAGGGTCTTCGACAAAATGCCCATCGGGATACCGGTCGTCAGCCGGCAGCGCAGTCACGCGCAAGCCACAATCCGCCAGCGTCTCCAGGTAGGCGTCATATTGGCGCAGCGCTTTGTCATAATCGGGCGCGCCCAAATGTACCGACTCGGTGATGCCATCGGCGAAGTTTGGCGCGGGCCGCCTGGTCAAGGCGCGCGTAAAACGAGGCAGCAGGTGGGACATGCCAGCAGCTCCTGTATGAATCGCCTACAGATTACACTACGCGCTGGCAAAGACACAGATTGCTTCTTCAGGGCGGGCCGCCACGCATTGTCCTTTGTGCCCGCGCCGCCTTTGTGGTTAAATCGGTGGGGCAAGCGACAGCCATTCGAGAGCGCAAATGCAAGCCACAAGCAAATATGACCTTGATGTCGAGGCGCACCGCGAGCGGCTCTTGCCTTTGTTGCGCTATATCCTGAGTCAGCCGCGCCGCCTCAGCCCGCGCGAGCACCAGCAGCTTATGCGCCAGCACCCCAAGCCCGATGGCGCTGGCTTTTACAGCCTGGCGAATCTGCTCGATGCCTGGCGCGCTTTTGCTGGCCAAGCTGGCGTGCCGGCTTTTGACGAAGCGCAGCTCTATAAATTGCGCCGCAAACCCGTGCGCAGCCTGTCGGGCGTTACGCCGTTGACGTTGTTGACCAAGCCTTTTCCCTGCCCAGGCGCTTGCATATTCTGCCCCAACGATGTGCGCATGCCCAAAAGCTATCTGGCTGACGAGCCCGGTGCCCAGCGCGCTGAAAAAAACGCCTTCGACCCCTATTTGCAGACCTATGTGCGCTTGCAGACTTATCACAATCTGGGGCATTCCACCGACAAGATCGAGCTCATCATTCTCGGCGGCACCTGGTCTTTCTATCCCGAGACGTATCAAATCTGGTTTGTCAAACGCATCTTCGACGCCTTGCGCGACTTTGGCTCGGGCATCGACCGGCGCGCCGAAGTGGTATCTGCCCTGCGCAGCCGTTCGCAATTTACTGGCGCGCCCATCAGCGATATTGTCTTGCAAGGCGAGGCGCTGAACGAATCGTACAACCAGGTGGTGTCCAGCCTCTACGCCGACGAGATGCAGCGGTCGCGTGGCTTGGCGGAGGCAGTCGCCGCTGGCAGCAGACAACGCAGCCTGGTGGACGAATACGCCACCTGGGACGAGCTGGCGGCGGCACAGCGACAAAACGAACGCGCGGCATGCCGGGCGGTTGGATTGGTCATCGAGACGCGCCCCGACCACATCAGCGCCGACGAAGTCCTGCGCGCGCGCCGGCTGGGCTGCACCAAAGTGCAGATCGGCTTTCAGAGCCTGGACGACCATGTGCTGTCGCTGAACAAGCGCGGGCATGATGTCGCCGCCACTCGCCGCGCTGTCAAGCTGCTGCGCCTGGCTGGCTTCAAAATCCACGCGCACTGGATGCCCAACCTGTATGGCTCATCGCCCTGCGCCGACCGAGATGATTACACCCGGCTGTTTGCCGATGCCGATTTTCGCCCTGACGAGCTAAAAATCTATCCGTGCTCGCTGATCGAAAGCGCCGAGCTGATGCAGCCCTACCGCGCGGGCAGGTGGAAGCCCTACACCCAGGCGGAATTGCTGGAACTGCTGGTCGACTGCTTCGAGCGAACGCCTGAATACTGCCGTCTGACGCGCGTCGTCCGCGATATTCCCGGCACCGATATTGTCGATGGCAACAAGGTTACCAACTTTCGCCAACTGGTCGAAGCCGAGCTGGCGCGGCGCGGACAATCCAGCCGTGACATCCGCGCGCGCGAAATCGGCCGGCGCTCGGTGCAAGCTGCCGACCTGCGCCTGGATCGTCAGCATTACCTGTCCAGCATTGGCGAAGAAATCTTTTTGCAATTCATCACCGACTCGCGCGCTATCGCAGGTTTTTTGCGTTTGTCGCTGCCCGATGCGCGGCAAGAGCCTCTGCTGGACGAGCTGCGCGGCTGCGCGATGATCCGTGAGGTGCATGTGTATGGGCTGGCGCTGGGGATAGGCGAGGCAGCGAATGGGCGCGCCCAGCATGCCGGCTTGGGCACGCGGCTGCTCGCAGAGGCGGCTGCATTGGCGTCGGCGCGTGGTTATGGCCGGCTGGCTGTCATCAGCGCTGTCGGCACGCGCGACTATTACCGCCAGCGCGGTTTTGTCGATGGCGAGTTGTATCAGATCCGCGACTTGGTGGCTGGGCGCGCATGAACACGCTGGATGTCGTGCAGGGCGCGAGCAGCCGCAACGAACGACTGCGCCTGCTAATGCTGCTGATCATCGCCGCAACGGTGCCATTTTATTGTTTCGCGCTTTACATCATCGGCAGCGCGCCAGCCCCGGCGGAGAGCGAAAACAGCCAGACTGCTGCGACCGCGCAGCCCCCAGCCAGCTTCACCCCCTTGGGCGCAGACCTCTACCCGACCGCCAGCTTCACCTCGCCAGCGCTTTTCCCGACCTATACGCCGCTGAGCCTGCCGCCGGTCAGCACGCCGCTGCCCTTCGTCCCGCCAACCGCCATTCCCGCGCCGCCCAGCCCCACACAGCAACCGCGGGTGATTATCGGCGACCGCGATTTTGATGGCGTGCCCGACAGCGATGACAACTGCCCGAATGATGGCGGTTTTGTCGCTGCGGATGGCTGTCCCTACGCCGATGACCAAGACCGCGATGGCTTCCGCGATGCCGAGGACGCCTGCCCGCGCGAGCATGCGCCCAACAGCCGCCGCGGCTGCCAGGATTTTGACGATGATGGCTTGGACAGCGCCGATGATGCCTGCCCCGACCGCGCTGGTCCGCTCGCTAATCGTGGCTGCCCGCAACGGTAATCGCCGGACTGTGGCCTCCTTGACTGTCTCCAAAAGTCGGCGCAGGGACGGGGCGATGCTTCTGCCGCCAAAGCCCTCAGACGAATCATAGGAGCCAGTCCGCCTTTGCGGTTACAATAGCGATGAGCAAAGGACCCGACAGGCCAACCAAAGGATGCTCCGCCATGAATACGCTTGAGATCGCCAATGCCATGCAAGACCAGTTGGTCGCTTGGCGGCGCGACATTCATATGCACCCCGAACTGGGTTTTGAAGAGCAGCGCACCTCGCGCCTGGTCGCCGAGACACTGCGCGATATGGGCATCGAAATCGAAGTCGGCGTGGCCGAGACGGGCGTGGTCGCGCGCATTGGCGAAGGCAGGCCCGCTGTTGGCATCCGCGCCGATATGGACGCCTTGCCTATCCAGGAAGCCAACGATGTGCCGTATCAATCGCAGACGCCAGGGCTGATGCATGCCTGTGGGCACGACGCGCATACAGCCATGCTGCTGGGCGTGGCGCGCCTGCTCAACGATTTGCCCGATCGTCCCGCTGGCGAAGTGCGCCTGCTCTTCCAGCCCAGCGAAGAAAAATGGCGGGAAAGCGACGGCCACAGCGGCGGCAGCCTGATGGTTGAGCAAGAGGCCTTGGCGGGCTTGGATGCCGTCATCGCCTGTCATGTGAGCAGCGGCGACCCAGTCGGCAGCGTCTCGGTCTGCGATGGCTTTTCGCTGGCTGCGCCCGATTCCTTCGCGGCGACCATCATCGGCGAAGGCACGCATGGCGCTGCCCCACACAATGGTCTTGATCCCATCTGGCTGGCTGCGCAGGTCATCAACGCCCTGCAGGCGATTCGTTCGCGCCGCCGCAACCCCACCGAACGGTCTGTTGTCAGTCTGGGCAGCATCCACGCCGGCAGCGCGCCCAATGTCATCCCCAACGAAGTCAAACTCACTGGCACGATCCGCACGTTTGAGCAAGAAGCGCGCGAAGACATTCACCGTCTGGTCGAGCAGGCTTTTGCCTTGACGCGCCACTTCGGCGGCGATTATGAGCTGAATATCTCGACCGGTTATCCCGCGCTCTACAACGACCCGGCTGTGGCTTCACTGATTCGCCAGACGGGCGCGGACCTGCTGGGCGCGGGGCAGTCGGAGCAAGGCGCGCCGATCATGGCTGGCGAAGACTTCGCGTTTATGACGCAGCAAGCGCCGGGCGCGATGATCCGGCTGGGCGCAAAGCTGGATCATGTCAACCGCCCGCACCACAGCCCGATCTTCGACATCCACGAAGGCTGCCTGCCCATCGGCGTCGGCGTCATGGCAGAAAGCGCGTTGCGGCTGCTGCAAGAGCGCGGGGAGTAACAATCTCTCGTCACGCATTCATTAAAATGAGGGGATGGTTTCTCGCCAGTTGCTCGAGGCTTATCCCAGCATCTGCATCAGGCGAATCAAATTGCCGCAGGTATCATTGAAGTCCGCGATTTTCGCGCTGCCTGCGTCGGTCGGCTGCATGGTGAATTCGACGCCGCGCGCCGCCATGCGTTCGTATTCGGCATCCAGGTTATCCACAGTGAACATCTGCGCTGGGACGCCGCTCTCGAACAGGGCATTCTGGATTGTCGTGGCGACAGGGTTGCTGGTCGGCTCCAGCAACAGTTCGACACCGTCCGGGCGCTCGGGCGAAACGACTGTCAGCCAGCGATCTCCGTTGCCGAGGGGAATATCGTGCTTGAGAACGAAGCCAAGCGTCTCGGTATAGAATTGCCGGGCGTGGCTTTGGTCTTGCACGAAGATGCCAGCGTGTCCGATTATCATGTCTCGTTTCCTTTGCGCGCCTGGATGGCGGCTTTATAAAATTCGAGCAAATCTCTGTCTTGGCGCTCGTCCCAGAGCATGGGCTCGCGGATGGCATCCAAGGTGTTGCCACGCGCGCTCTGGTGCTGGCGCAGACCAACCTCTGTACCATACAGGATGATGGGTGGATTGGGCAGGTTGAACTGGGCTGTCGCCGCTCGTTTTAATGCGCCGCTGTCGTTGCCGGCGATCAGCAAAAAGCGATCCATATCGTGGTTGTCGATGAAGCTGGTCCGCGCGAAGTCGGCATCGAAATAGCGGTCGTGGCTGGCGACGAAGGCGCGCATCTGCCCCTCGTCCCAGCTGCCCCAGCCATAGGTATTGCGCAGCGCCTCAGCCAGTGAAAAATCCAGACAGCCATCCAGCCTTCCCGTATAGCTGCGCAGATAGGCGGGTGTATCGATAATCTCACCCAGCAGCGCGCACTCGGGCTTTGTGGCGCGCATACGCGGACGAAATTGCGACCAGAAGTTTTGCCCGGGCCCCGCCGCTACATCCAGCCGATAGCCATCCACACCAAAACGGCGCAGGTTGAATTCGCCATTGGCGATCATCCATTCGCAGGCATCGGGATGCTCCAGGTTGATCTCGGGCATGGTCTTGACATTGAAGAAACTTTTGTAGCCATGCGGATAGCGCTCGCTAAAAGTGAACCAGGAGCGATACGGGCTATTTTCGCTGCTGCGGGCATCGATAAAGATGGGATGTTCGTTAGAAACATGGTTGGCGGCCAAGTCCAGCAGGACGCGGATGCCCCGTTTGCTTGCCGCCGCCACGACCGCATCCAGCGCCGCTTCTCCACCCAGTCGCGGTTTGATGCGCTGATAATCGGCGATGTCATAGCCATGATGCGATGGACTGACCCAGCAAGGGCTCAGCCACAGGCAGTTCGCGCCCAGCTCGGCGATGTAATCCAGCTTGTCGCGCACACCCCAGAGCGTGCCGCCACAGACGGCCTGCAAGTCGCTGGTCTGCTGCCAGTCCCTGCCTTCGCCGGGGCAAAAGCGGTCGAGGAAGATGTGATAGATGATCGCGTCTTTGACCCAGTCGGGCGCGCGCAGCCGGTCGACATGATAGCAAAAAAGCGGCGCTTCGCTTTGCGGCGTCGGCGCGAAAGGCGTGTCGGCGGGGATATTGCCAAAGTGCAGCATCGTCGCGTGGCGCGCGCGTTCTTCTGTTGGCGGAAAGTCGGCATAAACAACGTTTCCATCGCCTTGGCGCCCGCCGATGCAATAGCGAACCAGCGTGCCGGCGACCTGCGGCGGAATGCTCGCCCGCCAGCGCGCGAGGTAGCCCCAGACGACTGTGTCCCATTCGCTGCGTTCCAGCGCGAAATCGACGGTCTTGGCCTCTGCATGGCGCGGGTCGCTGCCATCTGTCGTGTAGCGCAGCCAGGCGCTTTCGATGGGCAGGTCATTGGCGGTGGTCAAGTGAATCGTGACGGCATCGTCTGGCGTGGGGTCGAGCGGTCGGATGTCGTGCTGATGCTGGATGCCGCTGCGCAAGGCGCGATGCGTCGTCAACTTGAGTTGGTCGCTGATTAGCTTGCCGAAGATGATGTCCATCGATTGCGCTCCTCGGGGGGGGGGGGGGGGGGGGGGTAAATCACTTCAAATAATTGTAACCCCCCTATGCGGCATCCACCCCCGCCCCCTGCCTATCCCCGCCAGACCTGGTTTACAAAGAGCGGATTGA
>JAPOSR010000031.1 GCA_026709625.1 Chloroflexota bacterium | reverse complement strand
CAGTCAGTCAGTCAGTCAGTCAGTCAGTCAGTCAGTCAGTCAGTCAGTCAGTCATGAACAAATGTTCTATCTCAAGGGCGATGGCGACTTCCGCAGCCCTGAGTGCATTGAGCTTCTCAAGCAAGCCGACATCGTTGTAACCAACCCTCCATTTTCGCTATTCCGTGACTATGTCGCTCAGTTGGTGGAGTATGGCAAGAAGTTCGTCATCATCGGTCATCAGAACGCCATCAAATACAAAGAGATATTCCCTCTAATTGAGGAGAAGAAGATTTGGCTTGGATTTGGATTTAGGGGTGGCGCTTCACATTTTATTGCCCCCAATTATGAAGATTATGCCGTATCAGGAGACCACAGAGAGGGGATGGTTCGGGTATCTGGTATTGTATGGTTTACAAATTTAGATCACAAGAAACGCCATGAAGAAATGATTTTGTATAAGAAATACACACCGGAAGATTATCCAAAATACGACAATTATGATGCTATAGAAGTATCAAAAACCAAAGAAATCCCAATGGATTACACTGGGGAGATGGGCGTTCCAATTACTTTTCTGAAAAAATTCAATCCAGATCAATTTGAAATAGTAGGTTTAGATAGACCGATAATGACAAAGTTGACAGGGAAGGTAAGCTGTTTCTGGCTCAATGGGCGCGAAAAATATTCCCGTATTGTCATCCGCAACAAGAGGCTGCAAGCATGAAAATTGATATGCTTGGCCTCACTGTGCGCGACCTGGTAGACGGCTACCAGGACGATGACGAAGGCGGCGTGCGCGGCTATGGTGGCAGGCTGGATATCCGCCCGCCCTACCAGCGCGAGTTCATATACAAGGGCAGTCAACGAGCAGCGGTAATCACCACCATTCAAGGCGGCTTCCCGCTCAATGTCATGTATTGGGCGGTGCGCGATGATGGCGGCTTTGAGGTCATTGACGGGCAACAGCGCACCATTTCTATCGCCCAATATGTCAAGAGCGATTTCGCCGTCAATGGCTTGTACTTCCACAACCTAACACTCGAAGAACGCGACGAAATTCTCGATTACAAACTGATGATCTATCGCTGTACAGGCACGCATAGGGACAAGCTAGATTGGTTCAGAACGGTCAACATCGCTGGCGAAAAGTTATACGACCAAGAGTTGCGCAATGCCGCTTTATCTGGGTCCTGGGTGTCGGATGCCAAGCGCTATTTCAGTCGGACGGGCTGCGTGGCTGCGGGCTTAGCCAGCGATTACATGACAGGCTCGCCCATCCGCCAGGATTACCTCGAAACTGTCATCAAGTGGATTAGCGATGCCGAAGCCCCAGAAGGCATAGAAGATTACATGGCGAGACACCAGCATGATGCCAACGCTCTGCCACTGTGGGAGTACTTCCGTGAAGTCATTGACTGGGTAGAAACAACCTTCAACAAGAAACGCAAGAAGATTATGCGCGGCGTGGACTGGGGCATCCTCTACAATGCTTACAAAGACGAGGACTTGGATCCTTCTAAGATTGAGCAGCAAACACGCGAGTTAATCCTTGACGATGATGTAGAAAACAAGAAAGGCATCTACCCCTACATTCTAACTGGCGAAGAAAAGCACTTGAATATCCGCGCCTTTAAGCCGGGTATGCGGCAGCAAAAATACGAAGAGCAGGCAGGCAAATGCGCCAAGTGCGAGCAGCCCTTTGAACTTTCCGAGATGGAAGCCGACCACATCACCCCCTGGTCGCAAGGTGGCAAGACAATCCCCGAAAACTGCCAGATGTTATGCCGCCCTTGCAATCGCAAGAAGGGCAAGAAATAAGGTAAAATCATCGTGGAGGCGCGCATGAGCGCTGAACCTTGGCAGACAGACAGCGAATTATTTCAACTGGCGCGGCGCGAGCTCTTCACAGCGGTGGTCGGCGACTGTATGGACAAGCTGGGCTTGCTGCATCAATTTCTGCCGCCACAGATCCGCCCTCTGCGCAGCGATATGACGCTCATCGGGCGCGCCATGCCCGTCCTAGAAGCCGATGTGTATCAGGAACGCGGCTCGGCGAGCCACAACGCGCTTATGGACAAACCGTTTGGCTTGATGCTGGCGGCGCTGGACGACCTGCAAAGCGACGAAGTGTATATCTGCAGCGGCGCATCGCGGCGATATGCGCTGTGGGGCGAGCTGATGACGACGCGCGCGCGGCATCTGGGGGCGGCTGGCGCAGTGGTCGATGGCTATCTGCGCGATACGCATGGCGTGCTGGCGCAAGGCTTTCCCGCTTTTGCTTATGGATCCTACGCGCAAGATCAGGGGGCGCGCGGCAAGGTGCTGGACTTTCGCCTGCCCATCGAGATCGGTGGCGTGCGCATCAAGCCGGGCGATATTGTTTTCGGCGATGTAGATGGCGTGCTGATCGTGCCGCAGGCAGCCGAACGCGAGGTGTTTGTGGCGGCGCTGGAAAAAGCCCGCGGCGAACAACTGGTGCGCAAAGCCATCGCCGACGGCATGAGCGCGGCGCAGGCATTCAAAACCTACGGGATTATGTAAGACAGCCTCCGCAAACCCGCAATGCAGGGGTGAGGCGATAACTTGCCCCCCGACCGCCTGTGTCTACGCGGCGCAACAATGAGGGAAGGGCTTACAGGCTGCGGAAGCGTAGGAAAACTCCCCTTCCCGCGTTCTGGGGGACAAGGGGCCGGGTGATGGGGGCTTGGTTGCCATATCCGCGCATTCACCTACTTGCGCCCGTCCTCACTCCGCAGGCCGGCGAGGAATGCGGCGCTCGCCAGCCGGCCTTCGAGCAGATGCGCGATATACGCCAGCATGAGCCGCTCGGCGCGCCCGTGCTCGTCGGCGCTCAGGCGCAGGCTTTCCACGTCGGCATAATTTACAGCATTGCGCTGCAGATGGCGCAGCAGCTTCAACGTATCCAGCTCGATGGGCAGGGTGTAGGATCGCGAGCGCGCTAGCCCGGCGCGGCTGACCACGCCGCCTTCGTCGCTGCTGAAAAATTGCGCTTCGGGCAACAGGGGCTGTCGCGTAATCACGCATTCGCTCAGCTCGGGCTTGAATCCGACCAAATCAAGCAGCGCCAGCTCATAGAAGCGCGTCGCCAAGCGTGGATCGTGGGAATTGGCGATGCGCGCCAATGTGTCATCCAGCAAGGCGAAGAGTCCGCCGGCAGCTTCTTCGTCATCGGCAGTGAAGCGGTCGAGCAGCTCGGCGGCATAACTGGCATAAGCGCCGCGTTGCAAATCATCGCGCAGCCCCAGATACGGCTCGATCAGTTCGGCTTGCGTCAAAATGGCGAGGTTGCGTCCCTGGCGCAGCAGGCAGTCGCTGCGGGCGAAGAGCTCGACATGTCCACTGAGCTTGGCATTGGGTTTGCGCGCGCCCTTGGCGATTGCGCGCAGCTTGCCGTGCGCCGGCGTCAGCAGGGTCAGCAGGCGATCGGCTTCGCCAAAGTCGCGGCGACTCAAGATAATGGCTTGGGTGCGGATGCTGCGGCTTTTGGGGGGCATAGCGGGGCAGTCAGCCGGACTGTCGCTCCATGCGCCGGATGGCATAGCGCACCAGCAGGGCGATCAAGGACAAATAGCACATGGTCAGCAGCACCCAAGGCGAAAGCACCGGGATAGACGCGCCGTTGCTTTGCAGCGTCACGCGCATGGTGAGCAGTTGCTGGTGGTCGATGAGCATTTGCTGGCTGCGCAGGGTCGCCATGATCGGGTTCAGGCTGGTGGCGATCATGTCCAGGTAAATCGTAGCCGCTTCGACGGTCGGGTTGTCGCTCACGCCCGCGCCGATATTGTTCACCACATTGCCATAGGCATTTTGAAAGAGAATCGCCGCGGCCACCGGCAAACCGACCGTGATGCCGATGGCGACTGTGTAGCTGCGGATGGTGGCGGCCAAGGTGCGCTCGGTGATAGACGAGAAAAACATGCCAAATGCGCCCAGCGTCAGCGCCGATACCAGCAGCACCAGCAGCGCCAGCAGCAACTCCGCCTCGCTGACCCCCCCAAAGAGAAAAGCGATGCTCTGCAGCGGCACCGCCGACAGCAGCAAAAGCACGATATAGCCCAGCGCCGACTGCAGCTTGCCCACCACAAAGGTCGCTTTGGTGATCAAAGTGGTTTGCAGCAAGTCATACGTCTTGCGTTCGCGCTCGTTGGTGATCGCGCCGGCTGTCAGCGCTGGCACGATGAAAATAATCAGCATGAGTTCAATGAAGAGCACGCCGATGAACAGCTCGCGTCCCAGCTCGCCGGTCACGACCACGCCGCCCTGGGGGATCTGCAGCAGATAGAGCAGCAGGGTGAAGAAGCCCATCAGCGTGAGAAAGATGGTGATGATGGCAAAACCGCGCGCGCCACGCAGGCGGCCACGCAACTCTTTCAGCATGACTGGATTGACGCGATAGGCGCGCAGATCGCCCAATGCCAAGATGCCCGCAGCCAACAGCGGCGCAACCGCCAGCAGGGACGGCGCAAAGCCCAGCCAGACCAGCGCAGCCAGATTCAGCGCGACCGCCAGCCAGCAACCGACCACCGACCACATCTCCTGCGCCAAGATCGCCACCGACAGCAGCAACAGCAGCGCCACATTGACGCCCGTCCCCGCAGCCAGCAGCAGCGCAGCCGCATCGGCGCTGATGACCAGCCCCGGCAGCAAAGTCGCTTGCATCGCCGTGAACAAATGGCTGTCGTGATTGCCAGCGTGGATGGCGGCGGGGACGATTGCGGCAACCGCCAGGAAGTTCAGCAAAGCGCCCCAAAGCAGAATCAACGAACAGCGCTGCAAACGGCGTTGTCGCGGCGTCATGCGCTCAGGCGCGATACCTTCCCATTCGCCAGCCAGCGGCACAGTCTGTCCGAACAAGCTGCCAAACAGCCGGCGCAACCTTTTCACTGTATCCAACATGCGCGCAACCCCGCCGGGCCTGCCAAAGAGGGCTTATTCGCTCTCGCCGCATTCTCCGCCCGTGATGGTCACCCAATCGCGGTGCACCCAGCCTTCTTGGTCGGCGAAGGTTACTTTGAAGAATTCTTCGCTGGATGCAGCAGCGGCAAGCACCGTTTCGTAGGGGATAATCGTCAGTACATCGCCCCATTCTTCAGCGCGCAGGTTGACCATGTCGCGCGTAATCAGCAGGCAGTCTTCCAGCGGCACAGGTCCAAACACGGGCGCGTTGGGGTCGGGCGTTGGCGTGGGCGACTCTTGCCAGGGGTCGGCGCGCAACAGCACGATGGTGCCCGGCGTCTCGATATACGTGCAAGCCATGCCTTCGATATGCGGCGCGGCGGGCCAAGTTACTGCTTCGCGCGGCATGCCGGCTGCATCCAGGAATACGAAATTGCCATTGCTGTAGTCGGTGTGGCAAGCGGTGACGCCCCAGCCGACCTCGCTCCAGACATCAATAGCGGTCAAAAATCCCAGTTCGATGATATGCGCGATGCCGACTCCCGAAGCGTCCACTTCGTTGGATTTGATGTCGCCGCGGTCGCTGAAGAGCACCCAGCCTTTGACGGGGGGCTCAATCGTCGGCATGGGCTGAGCAGGCACGCGTGTCGGGGTGGGAAGCGCTGTCGCCGCCGCCACAGAGATGCGCGGGCCAGAGCCGGGAATATAAGTGGAATGCGCGCCCAGATCGCAAGGATTGGGACCAAAAGGGCGGCCCCACTGGTCGAGGAATTCACAGCCATTGCCCACACTCGCCGCATCGCCATCTGCTTCCAGCGGGAAGAGAGCCGAACGCGAAGAACCAAAAATGAGGTCGTCATCAATGTCGGGGCTGCGCCCGGTGTATGTTCTAGCGCCGCCGCCGCAGCCGCCCTTGCCGACCCAGTTGACGCCCTCAAGGGTGGAACCTGCGCAGTCAGCGCCGCTGTTGCCATAGAGGATGCTGTTTTTGACACGAGCGCCGCCTGTGACGCCGCCGCTGCGGTTATAGGCGACTGTGACATTGTTCAGGCTGCCGCCGTTGACAGCGAAAGCGCCGCTCGCGCCACGATTTTCGCCAATCGTGCTGGAGCGGATGGTCGCGCCATCGATTACATAGCCAGCGCCGCCATCGTCGACAGCGGCGCTGCTACGATTATCGTAGAAGCTGCTGCGGTAGATATCGACAGGTCCAGACACCACCCTGGCCGTCTCGCCAGCGGGAAGGCGATTGCCTCTGAATACGCCTTTGTGAATCCTTACACCGGCGCCGCTGGCTGTGAGAGAAACGCCAGCGTTAGCTCCGGCTGAATTGTAGAACTCCACATTCTGGAAGGTCACATCGCCACTGGCGCGGACATCGAGCACGATAGGCCCTAAGTTGGTGAATTTCGCGTTGTCAATCGTCAGCTTGCCGCTACCGGTTGTGGCGAATGCAATCCGCGGGGTGCTACCATAGCCAACAAAGGCGCGCCCCCGGCCATCAATCAATATCTTACTAGTCGCAAGGTAAGTGGGCGTTGAATTTGTCCTGACATCGCGAGTGAGCACGATGGTGTCCTCGCCATTCACCGTTCCCGATTCGCAGTTGGGATACGCAGCTTTATCCTCATGATTCGCTGCGTTCGCTGAGAGGATCGCCTGCGATATGGTACAGCTTTCGTTATCAACATAGATGGTCGCCGCCAGCGTCGGCAGCGGCAGCAAGACCAGCAGCGCCAGCGCCATAGCCAAGCGTCGAGTCGTCCCCGCGCCTATGATCGGTTTCATTCCGCTGTCCTTTCGCTGCGCACTTGCAGTGCCCACAATGCTATCGCGTTTGCCGCCGCCGCGCAAGCCCATCAAGCCAGTGGCTCGTTGCTCCCAGAACGAGGGAAGGGGAGTTTTTCCTGCGCTTCCGCAGCATGCCAGCCCCTCCCTCATTTTTTGGGGAGGGGCAAAGCAACGCATATCCACAAAAATCGCCACTCCCCTTCTCGCGATTTGCTTGACAGCTTGCTGGCTTCCCACTACAATTGGTAACACCACTGACCAATCATGATTGAGGCGAAACGAAACAAGCTGTGAAAGCCGCCGCGCCCAGCCTGACCGGCTTGACGGCCATTGTCAAAGCCAGCGTCAAAGACCAAACCCTTGAGCAGTTGAAGCAATATATCTTGTCGGGCGTCCTGCGGCCGGGCGAGCGGCTGCCTTCCGAGCGCGCGCTCGCCGAAGCTTTGGGCGTGGGCAGGTACAGCGTTCGTGAGGCGCTCAAGGTGCTGGAAGCAGTCGGCTTGGTAGAATCGCGGGTGGGCGAGGGCACCTTCCTGACTGCCAATACTGGCGCCAGCTTCGGGCGCATTCTCGGCTTGAGCCTGGCGACTTGGGGCGGCGCCATCATGGAGATCTTGCAGGCTCGCGTGATGATCGAGGCAGAATCGGCGCGGGCGGCTGCGCAGCTTGCCAGTCCCGAGCAGCTTGCTCGCATCGAGCGCGAGTTACGCCGCATGCAAGACAATAGGCACTTCGCGCCGACTTATCTCGCAGCCGATATGAACTTTCATCGACGCATCGGCGAAGCCAGTCAAAACGCCATCATCAGCCAATTCGTCTGCAACCTCATCGACTTGCTGGAAGAAACCTTGCGCGAGACGCATTCCAACAGCCTGCCTGCCCAAGCCGAAGGCGGCAGCACCCACCAAGCCATCTACACCGCTATCGCCAGCGGCGACCATCTGGCAGCCAGCGACCTGATGCGCCAGCATATCCAGTTCAGCAGCGAAGTCTGGCAGGCTGTCATTTCGCTGACTGCCGATGCCAATGATCAATCGCCCAAAAAGCCCGACAACGGAGAATGAGGAGATGCCTATCGCTCGCTGCCACTCATGCACGCTATGAGCTAGTTGTTCTGCTGAGGAGAAAGATGATGATGAAAAAATTTCCCTACAACAGATCGGACATGAAACCATCGCGCAGGGACTTTATGCGGCTGGGGGGCGCTGGACTGGCCGCGATGATGACGGCGCGCTATGGCCTGCCGCCGGTCTTCGCGCAAAGCATGGACGCTATCCCGGCCGAGCTGCACCCCGGCAGCCCAAACAATCCGCGCGGCTGGACCACAACCTTGCCGCCAATTCCCGAGGGCATGCCGGTGGAGCCGCCTGTGACCATCACTGGCAGTCGCCGTGGCCCCTGGGAGTTCGCCGAGGGCGACGACATCGAAAATTCAAACTTCACCCGGCTGAACGCCGCGGTCACCGGCATCCACTGGAAGCTGGCCTTCAGCTGGACGGATAACCAGGAAGAAGTCTTGCAAAAGTACAATCTCGCCATCGCCAGCGGTGATCTGCCAGACTTCATGGAAACGGTGCCGCTGCAGATCTACCGCCAGTTGATCGAGAACGACTTGGTGGAAGATATCACCGATGTCTGGGATGCTGTCGCCCATCCAGTTTGGTTGAAGGAGCCTTGGGGTTTTGGCGATGGTGCCGCCTGGCAGCACGCAGAGGTCGCCGGACGCAAGATGGGCTTGCCGCACACCGAGCAGGCCGCGCAGAACGACAAGCTGCTTTGGATCCGCCAAGACTGGCTGGATGCAGTTGGCATGAGCGCGCCGACTACGGTCGATGAATTGTACGCCGTCGCCAAAGCCTTTGTCGAAGCCGACCTTGGGGCTGGCCCGCCGGGCAGCACGATCGGCATCGCGGCGGCAAATAACCTGGTCACCTGGTTCAGCTCGCTTGATCCCATCTTTGGCGCCTGGGGCGTAATGCCTGGCTTCTGGACGCCAGATGCCAACGGCGACCTGCAATACAACAGCATCTTGCCCGAGGTCAAGGAAGTGCTGAGCCTGCTGCGGCAATGGTACGCGGAGGGCCTCTTCGCTCAAGATTTCTTCACCCTGCGCCCGCCGCAGACTGCCTTCAGGCAAATAGGCGGCAATACCTGTGGCATCACCATGTCCCCCGCCTTTACTGCGCTATTCGGCATACCCGACAGCGTCGCCAACGACCCCAGCGCTCGCTGGACCTGGACGGACATCCCGACCGGTCCCACTGGCATCAAGAAAAAAGCCTGGAGCAACCCGGTGGTCGATAGCGTCTTCTGTTTCCGAAAAGGATTCGAGCATGTCGACCTTGTGCTGAAGCAAATCGGCTGGTGGGCAGAGCTGCTGCAGAATCCTGAGAACCGCCACCATGGCTTCGAGGGCGTCGACTATTACTGGCAGAACGATGATGGCGAGATCGACCCCATGGGCGCGAATCTGGCTCCAGGCTACGACAGCAACAAGCATATCTGGGGACCGCCCGGGACCAACGGCAGCGCGTTCACCGACCCGCGTTTCGGGACCAACGCGATCAAGTATCGCCGCGAAGTCTGGGGCAATACGCCAGCAGACCAGCGCGATGCCATCATGGAGGGATTCCTCGGCGGCGATGATCTCTCGGTCATGTGGGACGACGCCACCATCTTCGCGGTCGACCGCTGGGAACTGGACGGCATACGCAACCATTTCACGACCTTCCCCACGCGCACGATGGAGCGAGCCAGCGCTTCGTTGGATGGACTAGAAGCCGAAACCTTCATCAATATCATCACCGGGCAAGCCGCGCTCGATGACTTCGACACCTATGTCGAAGATTGGAAGAGTGGCGGCGGCGATACCATCACTGGGGAAGTCAACGACTGGTGGCACGGACAGATGTAATGACCTTCTAAAAACCCCTCTCTTTTTTTGGGGAGGGGTTGGTGGTGGGAGACAATCCGCATGAGCGTCCACGCCTATCTCAAGCGCGCTTGGCCCCTATATGCGATGATCTTGCCGGGTGTGATCTTCATCCTGCTCTTTCGCTACTATCCGATGTACGGCATCGTCATCGCCTTTCAAGACTTCAGCCCAGCAAAAGGCTTCGCAAATTCGCCCTGGGTCGGCTGGGAGAATTTTGAATTCCTGTTTTCTTTGCCAGAGTTTGGGCGCTTTCTGGGCAACACGGTTCTCATCGCGGTCGTCAAAATCGTCGCTGACCAAGTCGGGGCGATCGCCTTGGCGCTGCTGCTGAACGAGGCGCGCATTCTGCTCTTTCGCCGCACGATCCAAACGCTAATCTACCTGCCTTATTTCCTCTCCTGGATCGTTCTCGGCGGCATCTTGCTGGATATCCTCGCGCCGCATGGCATCCTCAACCAAGCTATCGGCAACTTCGGCATCCAGCCCCAGCTATTCTTGGGCAGCAACGACTGGTTCCGCGGCACGATTATCTTGTCGGGCTTTTGGAAAAATGTCGGCTTCTCGACCATCATCTATTTGGCGGCGCTCACGGCGATCAACCCAACCTTGCACGAGGCGGCGGCCATCGATGGTGCCGGGCGTTTCCGCCGCATCTGGCACATCACCCTGCCCGGCATCCGCCCGACCATCGTGCTGCTGGCGGCGCTGAGCCTGGGCGATGTGCTGGATGCCGGCTTCGAGCAGATTTTGACGCTCTACAGCCCAACCGTCTATCGCACCGGCGACATCATCGATACCTATGTGTATCGCGTCGGCTTGGTCTCGGCGCAGTACAGCCTGGCGGGAGCGGTGGGTTTGTTCAAATCGCTCATCAGCTTTTTTCTTATCGTGCTCTCCTATTACCTAGCCGACCGTTTCGCCGGCTATCGCATCCTGTAAGGAGGGGCGCATGATCCACGACAACAACTGGTTCAGCCGTCTCTTTGATGGATTCAACTATGTATTCCTGACCCTGTTCGCTCTGCTGTGTCTTGCGCCGATGCTGCATATATTTGCTGTATCGCTCAGCGGACGCGCGCCAGCCACCGCTGGATTCGTCTCCTTCTGGCCGATTGATTTCACGCTGGAAAATTACCAGGAGGTGATGGGCTCGCGCACGTTTTCACGCTCCTTCGTCATTTCAGTCGCGCGCGTTGTGACCGGCACCAGCCTGAATATGACCGTGATTATTCTGACAGCGTATCCCTTGTCCAAGACGCCGCGGGTCTTCAAAGGCCGTGGGTTTTTCATCTGGTTCTTCGTGTTTGCCATGCTCTTTAATGGCGGCTTGATCCCGCTATTTCTGGTGGTGCGCAGCCTCGGCTTGCTCAACACGTTGGGCTCGCTGGTCCTGCCCGGCGCCCTGCCTATCTTCAGCATGATCCTGATGATGAACTTCTTTCGCGACGTGCCGAAAGAATTGGAAGAATCGGCGCTGATCGACGGAGCTTCCCACTGGCGCGTGCTTTGGGATATTTATATTCCGCTCTCGCTTCCCGCCATCGCTACCTTGACTTTGCTTTCCGCCGTCAACCACTGGAATGCCTGGTTCGACGCGCTGATCTATATGACCGACACCGCCAACTATCCCATGCAGACCTTCCTGCGCAGTGTGGTGATCGAGCTGGATCTGACCAATGTCGGCATCGACCCGCGCGATCTGCAGCGGCTGTCTGATCGGGCGATCCGCGGCGCGCAGATTATGGTGGCGACCGCGCCGATTCTGGTCGTCTATCCGTTCTTGCAACGGTATTTCATCAGCGGCATCAAGCTGGGCGCGGTGAAGGAATAGCGACATGAAACCCATATTCGGCAAGGGGCTTTTTCCTTTCGGCGCGCATGTCTACCGCGAGCCCTGTCTCGATATCGACGCCGTCCTGGATGACCTGCCGCTGCTAAAACGCTATGGCTTCAACATGATCAAGGTCCAGGAGCATTGGTCGGCCGACGAGCGCGAAGAAGGCGTCTATGATTTCAGCCGCGTGGAACGAATCATCCAGCGCGCCGACGAGCTGGGCCTGGGTGTCTACCTGGGCTTGACTATGGAGCAGGCGCCAGCTTGGCTCTGGCGCAAATTTCCCGATTGTCACCTCGTCTATGCCGACGGCCGGTCGCACAACCAGCCCGCGCAATACACCATCCCCATGGACGGCAAGCCCGGGCCTTGCTGGGACCATCCTGGCGCGCGGGCGGCGGCGACTCGCTTCATCGCGCAGTTGGCGCAGACCTTGGGGCAATACAAAAATATCTGGGCATGGAATACCTTCCAGGAGATTGGCTTCTGGCCGAACACGGCTGGCAAGCTGGGCTTTTGCTATTCCCCGCATACGTTGGCGCGCTTCCGCGAGTGGCTGCGCGAGCAGTATGGCGCTTTGTCCGCGTTGAACGCCGCCTGGCAGATAAACTACGCGCATTGGGACGAGGTAGAGCCGCCCCGCCGCGAAGAGCCACTGGCGCCTTATATTGATTGGCGCTATTTCATGGATGATGTGTATATGGCGCGGGCGCTGGGCTTCAAAACACGGGCTTTGCGCGAGAATGACCCAGGCAAGCGCCCCATCTTCAGCCATGCCGATACACCTCGCGTGGGCAGCGGCGCAACGTTCAACTGGGCGCGGGTGGGCGATTTCTTCGGCACGAGCAACTACCCAAAATGGAACAACGGCCACCCCTGGGACGACCCTGTCGATACTGAAGCAGACGCGCTGCGCAACGAGCTCTGGGAAGAGATGATGCTGTGCACCGACTTGGCGCGCAGCTGCAACGGGCGCGGGCGGGCGCTGTGGGGCGCGGAGTTCCAGGGCGGTCCCATATCCACATCCTTGCACTATGGGCGCAAACCGACCCCCAAAGACCTGCGCTTGTGGATGCTGGCGGGCTTGGCTTGCGGCATGACGGGCATCAGCTTTTGGAATCATCGCCCCGAACGTTTCTGGAAAGAGGGCAATGGTTTTGGCTTGCTGGACTCACTTGGCGACAGCAGCAGGCGCATGCGGGCGGTCAGTCAAATCGGCGCGGCGATCCAGCGTCATGGCGAGTTCTTCGCCAACTCACAGCCACCGCGCGCGCAGGTCGCCATATTGGTCAATGAAGACCTCTATCACTTCTTCCAAGCATGCAACGGCGATGTCATCGAACATTACCGCTATAACATGCGCGGGCATTACGCGCGTCTGTGGCGGCTCGGCGCGCCGGTCGATTTTCTGGACTCGCAACAGGTCAGCGCCGGCGAGCTGGCACAGTACAAAGCTGCGATTTTGACTATGCCATTGAGCCTGGATGCTGCTTACTTTGCCCGTCTGCGCGATTATGTCGAGGCTGGCGGCTGTTTAATCGCAGAAGCCTGCCCAGGGCGCTGGGATAAATATGGCTGGACGACGCTCGCGCAGATGGTGGTTGGTGGCGAGGCAGTCTTCGGCGCGCGCCATGATGATCTGGTGATGGTTAGCGAAGCGGGCGCCACCCCCCGCTGGATGCCGGCGCCCAGGCGCTATGGCGAGTTTGACTCATCAACCCTGCTGAGCGGCGCGGGAGATTTTGAAGGCTTGCGAGTTCTCGCCAATTTTTGGCTGCAGACCTTGCAGCCGACCAGCGGCGAGCCTATCCTGCTTTGTGAAGGCGCGGTCGCGGGCGTCCGCAATCAGTATGGGGCGGGGCAGGCGGTCTTGCTGGGCAGCTTCATCGGCTTTGGCGCTATGGCCTACCGGGCTGCCGATGCCGACACAGACGCCTTTTTGATGCGCTTGCTGGCCGAGGCGGGCGTGCAGGCGGACCGCTGCGGGCAGTTGCTGCGCAGACGGCGCGAATGGCGGGGGCGGCAGGCTTGGTTTCTCATCAATCCCGAGCGCGAATCTGTAAGTATCCGCATTAGCAAGGAAGGCTTTGCCAAAGCGACAGATCTGCTGGGCGACAGCCTCATCGCCCAATCCGAGCGCGAAATCAGCCTGCGTATCGGTGGTATGAATTTGGCTTGTGTGCTGCTTGCGCCTTGAACGCGCCAACATCGACCGCGGCACCTTAAGTACGCTATTGCTGTTGTGGTTTAGAAGCGAAAGGACAATTCATGAAAATCATTCGCATTGACTGTCATGTGCTGCTTGTGCCCGAGGTTCATACCGAAGCCTGCTCGTCGGCGCAGGACAACCTGGTCGTGGAGATTCACACCGACGAGGGCATCAGCGGAATCGGCGAAACGGATGTCAACCCTTGGATCGCGCGCGCCTGCATCCAAGCCCGCGGCACGCACATCATGGGCTTGGGGCTGGAAGAAATGCTGCTAGGCGAAGACCCGCTCCAGCCCGAAGCCATCTGGCGCAAGCTCTACAGCGGCTCCAAAATGAACGGGCGGCGCGGCGCGTTGATCTGCGCGATGGGCGCGATCGACATGGCGCTATGGGACATCAAGGGAAAAGCGCTTGGGCTGCCTGTTTATAAGCTGCTGGGCGGGGCGGTAAAAGACCGTATCACGCCCTATGCCTCGCTGCTGCCCACCGGCGAAACCTTGCAAGAATATCGTGATTCCCTGCTTGACAAGCTCTTGCAAGCTCAGGGATTTGGCTTCAAAGCCGCCAAGCTGGAAATTTGCATCAACGGACCCTACACGCACAACGCTCTGCAGGAGCATGACGACCATATTGCGGAGATTGTGGCCGATTGCCGCGCGGCTGTGGGCGCTGGCATGACATTGATGGTCGACGTCGCCTATGCTTGGGGAGATGCCCGCACGGCGCTGCGAGTCATAAACCAGCTGCTGCCTTATGACCTTTTCTTTCTCGAGACGCCCATCAATATAGACGACCTGGATGGCTATGCCTTTATCGTCGACCAGTCGCCGATGCGCATCGCTGCCGGCGAATGGCAGAATACGCATTTCGAGTTCATTGACCTGGCGGTGCGCGGCAAGCTGGATGTGCTGCAGCCGGATATAGGGCGGGTTGGCGGTTTCACAGAAGCGCGCAAAGTGGCGCAGCTGGCTGAAGACCACGGACGCCTTATCGTGCCGCACTGCTGGAAGACCGGTATCGGCATCGCCGCCAGCGCCCACCTCGGCTTTGCCACGGCGTGTTGCCCTTTCATCGAGTATCTGCCCGCTCATCTGTCCGAGTCCGCGCTGCGCGACGAGCTGGTGGCGGACGAATTGCAGATGATCGATGGCGAAATCCCCCTGCCGCAGAAACCCGGGCTGGGCATTGAGATCAACCGCGAGGCTCTGGAAAAGTACCGAGCCTAGAGCAAATCCATAGCGCGGCAAAGCCCCTCAAGCCAGGCGCGGCCGGCATCCTGCTGAAGCTGTCACCAATTCGCGGCGCGGCCGCTATCTATCAACCGCGCCGATATGACAATCGCCCGCTCGCCGCGGCGCATTCAGCTGGTCGCGTGGATATTGCGAGCAGAAGTAGTCATCGCCGTTGCCCAGAGCCGGGCTGCCATCCAGCAGCGGGAAGTAAGCGCCGCCGATGGGATAGATGGTCAGCTCCCCCAGTCGGGGATCGCCAGAACGCGCTGGCGAACAGCTCGCGTCTTGAATGAAATTGCCTAGATTCTCGCTCAGCGCGCCGACGCACCGGCTGCTGTCTGTCGCGCCCGCAATCAGGCTGTTGCGCATATTGACCGTGCCGGCTGCAATATGGAGATCCGCCGATGTTTCGCTGCGGTTGTTGTTGAGCGTGACATGTGTGAGCCAGGCGGTGCCGCCCGCGATATAAACAGCGCCGCCGGCTTCCGCGCTGTTGTTGTCGGCAAAGGTGCTGTTGCTGATGATGAGCCGGCCAGTCGAATGGATCGCGCCGCCTGCGCCGCTGCTGCTGTTGTCGGCCAGGTAGACGCGGTTGATGGCCAATGCGCCGGCATTGTTCACCGCGCCGCCAGCCCCAGCCGAGCCATTAATCAGCGAGATATTGTTCAAGCTGAGGTCGCCTTCGCTGCTGACTGAGAATATCTGTCGCTCGCCATTGCCGCTGATGCTGAAGCCCGCGCCGTCAATGCGAATGGCAGAGACGATCGCGTCCAGGTCGCCTTGCAGGCTGACGCTCTCGGTAAGGGTGATGCTGTCGTAACCACCGCCACCCGCCGGACAGCCGCCATGCGCTGTGTTGCTGTTGGCTGATTGGATCGCGTCTTGCAAAGCGCAGCTGGCGTCAATGAAGAAGCGCGTCGGCGGGGCGGATGGAGTGGCTGTCGGGGTTGGCGTCGGCGCCAGTGTCGGCGTGGGCGCAATATCGTCTGCGGGCACTTCAAACGCGCCCATATCGCAAGCCAGGTGCTGTGGACGTGGCGCGCCGAGCTGGTCGCTGTCCAGACAGTGCGCGCTTGAGGCGGCGTCGATGGCCGGGCTGTCGCCGCGCAGCGTCTGAACAGCTGGCGAGCCTGTCAACCCACCCAGCCCGACAAAGCCGCTTAGAGCGGGCGAACAGCTGTTGTCTTGGATGAGGCTGCCGGCTTGAGTCAGGCTGCCAGCGCCCGCGCACAAGCTCTGTTCGCTGCCCGCGCCGCCCGCCACAATTGAGTTATACAGGTAGGTTGCGCCGCCCCGATACAAGCCCAGGCCGTCGCTGCCGCTGTCGCTTTCATCATCGTGCGCAATGGTCACATGGCGCATGGTGGTGGTCGCGCCGCTGTTGGTGAATACGCCGCCGCCCTGCGAGGCCGCGGAATTGCCGCTGATGGTGCTGTTTTCGATCGTGAGTTCGCCATCGTTGTGGATCGCGCCGCCACGGGTCACAGCGCGATTGTCAGTAAAACTGCTGTTTTGGATGATCGCCTGCCGCGCATGCACAAAGAGCGCGCCGCCCTTGCCACCCTTGTCGTTGTTGTTTGTGGCGTTGTTGGCGAAGCTGCTGTTGACGATCGCCAGTCGCTTCGCGCCGCCGTCAAAGTAGAGCCCGCCACCGTTGTTGCCGCTGCCGCTGTCGCTGATGCGCACATTGTCCAGGGTGAGATCGGCATTGCGCGCGCGGACCGCCCCGCCATGCGCGTCGCCCGCATCGCCATTGATGATAGCCAGATTCTTGATAATGACGCTGGCATCGACGATATCCAACAAGCGCTGCGTGCCGTCGCCAGCCAGCGTAAGCCCCTGTCCATCAATAATCATCGGCAGGCGGATTGTCAGCGGCGCGCCACTATGCTGGATGTCAGCGCGAAAGACGATGGTATCGATATCAACATCTGCGCTGCTGTCGACGATGCAGCCACCGGCCGGGCTGGTTTGCGCGGCTGTTTTGATGGCGTCGGGCAAGCTGCACAGTTCGCCAAGCCGGATAAGGCCGGGTCCGTTGGACTCGATCGCGCCGATATCACAGGTTTGCGCCGGGCGGCGGCTACCAAGTTGGTCCCTTGTGGTGCAATGCGCTGCGCTGGCGGCATCGACGGCTGGGCTACCTTCTCTCAGTGGATAATGGACGGGCGAGCCAGTCGGCGCGCCAATCCCTGGGTCGCCGCGCAGCTCGGCTGAGCAACTGGCGTCCTGGATGAGATTGGCTGCCTGCCGCAGGGGGCTTTCGCCCGCGCACAAACTGGCGGAATCGCCTGGACTGCCCGCAATGACGCTGTTGTAGAGCGCGAGCTCGCCGCTGTTGTAAATGCCCGCGCCGGTCTTGCCTTCGCCCAAAACGCGGTTGTCGGCGAGCGTGACATGCGTGATGGCGGTGGTCGCCTCGCTGCTGGTGTAAATGCCGCCGCCATGGTCAGCCGCGCTGTTGTCGCCGATGCTGCTGTTGTCGATGGCCAAAACGCCGCCATTGTGAATCGCGCCGCCGGTTGTGCTGGCGATGTTGCTGGCGAATCCCGAGCTGCTGATGGTGGCGCTGCTGGCAAGCACATACAGCCCGCCGCCTTGACCGGCTTTGCTGCCGCTGGTCTGGTTGCGCGAGAAGCTGCTGTTGGTGATGGCGAGAGACTTGGTCGGACCGCTGAAGTGCAAGCCGCCGCCGCCGCCGCCGCTCTTGCTGTCGCTGATGCTGACCCTGTTGAGGATCAGGTCGCTGTTGCGCGCGCGCACTGCCCCGCCGTTTCCAACCCCCGCATTGCCGCGCGTCATGGACAGGTTGTTGATGGTCGCGCTGCCACTGTTCATATCAAAAATGCGATAATTGGTGCCGCCATCAATGGTATGGTTGCGGCCGTTTATGGTGATTTCCGAGTTGATCGCTGGCAGGGGTCCGGTCAACCGGATATCGGCGCTGAGGCTGATCGTGTCCGCGCCGTCGCCAGCTGGGCAGCCGCCCCGAGCGGCATCCGAATTGGCCGCGCGGATGGCATCGGACAAGCTGCAATACGCGTCGACTTCAATCGAATCGGCTTGCGCAGGCAGCTGCGCTGCAAATGACGCGAGCAGCCCAGCCAACAGCAGCGCGAATGGCAGACGATGTCGCAAAGCAACGGGCATGTTCGGCATCCTATGCAGACCTCTCGGTTACGCTCCGCGCAAGAACGCAGTATTGCACAGAATGCCAAACGCGCCATGCGACACAGCGCGACAAACCAACGCATTGCATCAAAATGGAATGCGCGTTAGCCCTGCGCGCGCCAAGACAAAAGTGAAGACTTTGCGCTGCGGCTCTATGCTGAACTTGTCGAATCCAGCGGCAACCTGTCGAGCCACTCGCCGGCTAGAAACCGCATTCTCTCGGTTTTGCTTCGCTCATGACCTGTCGAGGCAACGATGCATTACCCCGCCAATAGCCCGCGCGCATAGTCCAGGTCTTGACGAATCAGCTCGTCGACGCGCTCTTCATCGCTGTATTGAGCCGAGAAGCAGAGCGGGCCGCGATAGTCGAGCTTGCGCAGCCCGGCGATGACGCGCCGCCACGAGGCTCGGCCCTGCGCGCCCGCTGTCCACCAGATTCGCCAGATGGCTTCGGCTGCTTCTGGCCCGCTGACGCGCCGCCAATAGGCATTCTTAAGGTTGACCATGCACAAATGCCTCGCGATCACATCCAGCGCGGCATCGCTGTCCATGCCTTCCAGCGCCTGATGAGCCGGGTCCCATACCAGCGCCGCATATCGCGGGTCGAGTCCGCGCAACAAAGACAGCGCGCCCATGGCATGCACCGGCACAAAGGCGCAGCTGTGATTCTGTACACCGATTTGCAGATTGTACTGCTCGCACAAGGGCAGGGCAGCCTCCATCTGCCGGCGGGCTGTGGCTTCGGCGGCGAGGTAGTCTCTGCCCGCCAGGCGGAACATGACCCGATTCATCCCCACGCCGGCTTTGGCGCAGGCGTTATACAGCCGCTCGTCATCCAGCGCGCAAGCCGCCGTGATATTGAGCACACGCAGACCTTCGTCCGCCAGCGCGCGCACCCCGGCCGGCAGGTCGCGCTCGATATAGTCTGGCTCAATCTGAAAGCCGGGGCGCACGGGCAGCTCAATGGCATCGAAGCCCAGCGACCGCACATGCTGCGCCAGCCGCGGCAAGGGCAGCGATTGCCAAGGTTTGACAAAGAGCGCCAGTTGGTTCATTTTTCGCCTCACTGTTGGGTTGGCAGCATAGAGATCAGGTCGATATTGACGCGGGGCGGCAGGCTGCACAGAAACACGACTGTGGCCGCGATATCTTCGGGCTGGATCATTTTAGCTCGCTGCTCGGCGTTGAAGGCGGTTGGTCGCATGTTGATGATAGGCGTATCGCCCAGCCCAGGATTGAAGAGGCAGGCGCGGACGCCATGCGGATTGCCTTCCTGGTTGGTCACCTGCGTCAGCGCATCCATGCCGATTTTGGAAGCGCTGTAGCTTGCGCCGGCTGTCAAACTGGGTTGCATGCCCGCTCGCGAAGCCAGGTTGATGATCAGCCCGGCACCGCGCGTTTTCATCTCGTCCAGCACAGCTCGAGTGAAGACGAAGGCGCTGGTCAGGTTCACATTCATCAGCCAGCGCCATTGCTCGGGCGTGGTATCGGCGATGCTGCGCGCGCGCATATTGGCACCGGCATTGTTGAACAGCACATCGATCGCGCCGAATTCCGCGCGCGTCTTGTCGACAGCGGCATAGATTTGCCGGTCGTCGCTGACATCGGCTGCGCACACCAGCGCTCGTCCGCCAGCCTCCCGCGCCAGCCGGGCAACACGTTCCAGTTCCGCTTGCCGCCGCGCCACCAGGCTGACATTCGCGCCCGCTTCTGCGCAGGCGAGGGCAGCCGCCTCGCCAAAGCCACTGCTCGCGCCAGTGATGATGATCGTCTTGCCCCGCAAGGCTCCCATAGTACCCTCCGCGCGTATGCGAAAATAAAGATTGAACGAGCCGCGACACAGAAATCTATGAATTCGTCCAGCTTGTCACGCTGCGACGTGCTGAATGTCACTCGCCGTTCGCGTTTCCGAATTCGATGCCTGCTTGCCGAGCCTTGTTTATACTGACCTATTTCATCTACGCTCTAGCATCGTCGCGATTTCAGACTGCGGACTGTAGCATTTGCAGGGGCGCAGAGGCAAATCGGTGTGAAGTTTTTTACCGTCGAACACGCCGAGGCGTGGGACATTTGCGCGCATCTTGCCATCGCGCTACTATTTGCGCGGGCAATCTGCTGGAGTCTGCGCAAACTTCCCAGCTCGATCACAGCATTGGGAATTGTTTCTGTAGATTCAAAAGAAAGATAGAGGCGCTAGCGTGAGAGCTGTCGTTCTGGAAGAGCCGGGCAGGCTGCGCTTGCATGATGTGCCGCCACCGCAGCCTGGTCTTGGTGAAGCGTTGGTGCGGGCGCGGCGCGTCGGCATCTGCGGCACAGACTTGCATGCCTACGCTGGCAACCAGAACTTCTTTAGCTATCCGCGCATTATGGGACACGAGCTGGCGGTGGAAGTCTTGGCGCTGGGCGCTGGCGTGGAGGGCGTCTCGGTCGGCGAGACCTGCTGTGTCATTCCCTATTTGCATTGCGGGCGCTGTATCGCCTGCCGCCGCGGCAAGACCAACTGCTGCATTCGCATGCAGGTGTTGGGCGTGCACATCGATGGCGGCATGCGCGAGCAATTCACCCTGCCTGCCGACAAGCTGCTGAAAGCCGACGGCGCCGCGCCCGAGCAGTTGGCGCTCGTGGAGATGCTGGCTATCGGCGCGCATGCCGTCAGACGCGCTGCCATAACACAGGGCGCAAAAACGCTGGTCATCGGCGCAGGTCCCATCGGCTTGGCGACAGCGCAGTTCGCCCTGCTGGCTGGCGCGGATGTGGCGGTGATGGAAATGGACGCGGGCCGGCTGGATTTCTGCCGGCGGGCGCTGGGCATTGAACGGCTGGTCGATGCGCGGAACGACGCGCAGGCGCAGCTGCAATCGCTGCATGCCGGCGAATTGCCCACGCTGGTATTCGATTGCACAGGCAGCGCGCGCTCTATGACCGCCGCCTTTGATTATGTGGCGCATGGCGGGACTTTAACGCTGGTGGGACATGTCAGGGGTGATCTCACCTTCAGCGACCCGCATTTTCATTCGCGCGAGATGAGCCTGCTCGCCAGCCGCAATGCCACATCCGCCGATTTCAGCTGGGTCATCAAGCGCTTGCGGACTGGGCAGATCCAGCTGGCGGAGTGGGTTACGCATCGAGCCACGCCACAGAGCATCCTGCGCGACTTCCCGACCTGGCTTGACCCGGCAGCAGGCGTCATCAAGGCGATGCTGAGTTTTGATTAGGGGCGGGGAAAGTCGCCCAATGGCAGGTCTGGAAGTTGCCCCGCAAAATAATCTTCGATTGTGTAGATTTGAATCACAGGCCATTTGTCAAGATATTTGCCCGCGTTGCGCATTCCCCTGGTTACTTTGTCTGCAAAACAGGTGAATATGCCCAGCTCCGCCCCTGCTTGTCGGCGCGCTTCGTTGAATGCCTGCACATGGCTGGGGTTGGAATTGCCCGCTTTGACCTGCGCGACCACATCGATGAATCTGCCTTTTCGCACCGGCAGCCTGCCGCGACCGTCTATGCCTTTGTCGCCGCGTTGGCGTTTGTTGGCTTCCAGGCCGGGCGTGAGAGATGCCGCCCAGCGCTCAAACTTGAATGGGTCATAAGCCGCCAGCTCTCTAGCGTCCTCCAGTGTCTTTGGCATACCGACAAATTCAATGTCGTCCCAAAGCGTATCCATGTGAGATTCAATACGCTTTTGAATCACCTTGCAGGCTTGCACACAGACATCTATGCCAATCCAGCGGCGACCGAGATTTTGGGCGGCATGTATGGTCGTGCCGCAACCACAGAACGGGTCAAATACGACATCGCCCGGATTGCTGGAAGCCTGGATGATGCGGTTGAGCAGCGCCAGCGGCTTCTGTGTGGGGTAGCCTAGACGCTCTTTGGCGCTTGGCGCGATGATGCTGATATGCCAAACATCCCGCATAGGCGCGCCAGGCGATTCAGTTTCAAGCTGTCGCGGCAGACGCCTACCAGTGGAAAAATCCGCCACTTGTTTCTTCCTGCCAAAGGCTTGCAAGGTTGATGCCGCTAATGGCTCGTACAGTTGATTCCAAGTGACTGTATTGCTGCGGGAATAGCGGAAAATTGTATCGTGCATGCGCTGGAAGTTCTGCTGTTTCGCGGGCCACCTGCGATATGACCACACAATCTCATTGCGATAATTCTCTTTGCCAAAGACCGCATTCATCACCAGACGCAGCAAGTAATTCATCGTTGGGTCGCAATGCAGATAAATGCTCCCTGTCGGCTTTAGCACGCGCCAGCATTCTCTAAGGCGATTCGCCATGTAGGACAGATAAGCCAACTCCCCGCCTTCACCCAGGATTCTCCGCAAACCTTCCATAGTCGGCGCGAGCGAAACATCCCTTGCTACTGCATGGAAGTCGTCGATCGCTTCATACCATCGCCAGGTATCGTCAAAAGCGACCCATTGCGCGCCACCGATGAAGGCGTTGTAAATACGTTTGGAATTGAAGGGCGGGTCGAGGTAAATCAAGTCGACAGATTCATCGGGGATGTACTCGGCCATGATCTCCAGGCAATCGCCGAAGTGCAGCCGATTAGGAGTTGCTTGGTCGGGCATATCTTTCTCAATCTCGAATGCGGCAAGTATACTGTCTCGATTATCGTCACATTCGCTAGGCTACCGCTCGCCGTCAAGCATCATAACTGCCCGCTGTGACACTGCCGCCCGTGCCAGTCCAATTGGTATGGAAATATTCGCCGCGAGGACGATCCACCCGTTCATAAGTATGCGCGCCGAAATAATCGCGCTGCGCCTGCAAGAGATTGGCTGGCAGCCGCTCCGACCGAAAGCCATCGTAGAAAGCCAGCGCCCCGCTCATGATGGGCAGGGGAATGCCGTGCTGGATGCCCAGCGCCACCACATTGCGCCAGGCAGGCTGCGCCGCGCTGACCGCCTCGCTGAAATAATCGTCCAGCAGCAGGTTTGCCAGCGCCGCGTTACTAGCATAGGCTGCCTGGATTTTGCCCAAAAATGCCGAACGGATGATGCAGCCCTCGCGCCACATCAGCGCCACGCCGCCATAATTCAGAGTCCAGTTGTAGGTTCGCGCCGCATCGCGCATCAGCATATATCCCTGCGCATAGCTGATGATCTTGGCTGCATACACCGCCTGCTCCAACTGGGCGATGACGACGTCTTTGTCGCCGCGGAAGGTCGCTTTTGGACCAGGCAGCGCTTTCGCCGCCGCCACGCGCTGTTCCTTGATTGCCGACAGGCAGCGCGCGAATACCGCCTCGCCGATCAGCGTAAGTGGCGTGCCTTCTTCCAGCGCCGTGATAGCTGTCCATTTGCCCGTGCCTTTTTGCGATGCGCTGTCCAGGATTGACCGCACAAGCGGCTGTCCGCTTTCATCTTGAAAAGCCAGGATATCGGCGGTGATCTCGATGAGAAAAGATTCCAGCGCGCCAGCATTCCAGCGCTCGAACACCGCGCTGCATTCCGCCTCGCTCATGCCCAGCACCGCGGACATGAGGTGCCAGGCTTCGCAGATTAGCTGCATATCGCCGTATTCAATGCCGTTGTGCACCATCTTCACGAAGTGTCCGGCGCCATCTTCGCCCACCCAGTCGCAGCAAGGCGTCCCATCGGCCACTTTGGCTGCCACCGCCTGCAAAATCGGCTTGACTTCGCTCCATGCAGCGGCCGATCCGCCGGGCATGATGGATGGCCCATGCCGCGCGCCTTCTTCACCGCCGCTGATGCCCGCGCCCACAAATAGCTTGCCCAGCGCCTCGACCTCGCCCGCCCGGCGGATGCTGTCCTTGAAGTTGGAATTGCCGCCGTCGATGATGATGTCGCCGGCCTCCAGCAAGGGCACCAGCTGCGCGATGGATTTGTCCACCGGCGCGCCCGCCTGGATCATGAGGATGATCTTGCGCGGACGTTTGATGCTCGCCACAAACTCTTCGGGCGTATAACAGCCGATGATGTCTGTGCCGCGCGCTTCGTTCGCCAAAAAGCGCGACACCTTGGCTGTCGTCCGGTTGAAGACGGCGACGCGAAAGCCATGGTCGTTGATATTCAGCGCGAGATTCTGCCCCATCACCGCCAAGCCAATCAAGCCGATATCCGCCAGCTTTTCCATGTTTGCGACCTTTCGTCATTTGCTTTGTCCAGCCCACGCCGTTCGCGCCGACTCCTGATGGTATTGTAGCAGTGGCTCGCCGCAATCACAGGCTGCGCGGCTCGCGGGCAATCGCTTCAGCGCCGCCTTGCGCATCATCCGCTATGCGCGCCGTTCGTTATCCGCCGCTAGCGTCAGTCTCCGCGCAGACCGCGCTATACAGCCGCTCGTAGGCATCCGCTGTCCGCGCCCAGGTATAGCCGTCTTCGATCAGCTCCCGCCCTTTCTGAGACAGCCTTGCCCGCAGCGCCGCATCGCCCAGCAGGCGAATCACCGCTCCTGCCAGTTGCTCGCCCGGCGCAAGCCATGCCGATTCTTGGTGGCGGACGGCGATGCCATCGACGCTAAGCGGCGTCGCGACGACCGCAACACCCATAGCCAGCGCTTCCAACACCTTGTTCTTCAAGCCCGCGCCGATGCGCAATGGACACACGAATACAGCAGCGCGAGCCAGATAAGGCGCGACATCGGGCACGCGGCCGGTCACTTCGATATGCTCATTCGCCAGCGCGCGCATCCAGCCGGGCGGGTTTGCGCCGACCAGCTGCAATCGCGTCTCGGGCAGCTTTGCGCGCACCGCTGGCAGCACCTGCGCTGTCAACAAACGAGCCGCGTCCTGATTGGGCGCATAGGCGAAGTTGCCCACAAAGATTAAAGTGTTGCGGTTGCGGTTGGTCGCGCCTGGGCGAAATTGAGCGAGGTCGATGCCATTGGGAACAACTTCTACTCGCAGGACTGGCTGCAAGCGGCGCAGCATGGCAGCGTCGACATCAGAAAGCACAACCGCGCGGTCGAAGGGCGTGAACATGAACCGTTCAAAGCGCCGAGCCAGCGGCAGCGCGACGCGCGCGCGAAGGTCGCCCTGCTGCGCGGCTGAACGCAGATAGAGACTGTAGGACTCATAAGGCGTGATCAACTTGGGCAGGTGGGCGAAAATCGGCAGGAACTCGTACACAGCCACACTGCCAAAGCAATGCACAAGATCATAGTCATTGCGGCTGAGTCGCTTGGCGATTGCCCGCCACAGCGCCGGGCAAAAACTCGCATCGGGCGAAGCGGCAAAGCGCGCGCGCGGCCAGAGCAAGCGGCGCAAGTAGTCGCGGCTGCTGCGAGGTGGCTCGCGAATCAGCTGGATCTGGCGGAAGAACGCGCGATAATGGTGGATGTTCTGCGGGTCTTCGGCGCGGTCGTGCAGCGCCAGCAAATCGATGATGTATCCGCGTTTGCTCAGCTCGCGCGCCAAATGCCAGATGATGAGACGATCGCCGAGATGAGCAGGATAGGGCGGGCAACGCGAGATGAGCAGGATAGTCCGCATATTTCAATCATAACTAAAGAGAGCGGCGTACAGGCTGACAAAAACCGCCAGCGCTCGCCAGATAACCAGATTGTCTGTGTGCCGAGACCCAGACTTGAACTGGGGACACCCGCATTTTCAGTGCGATGCTCTACCAACTGAGCTATCTCGGCAGAATGACATTAATAGCATGCAGTCTAGCGAGACCGGCGCTCGTTGTCAAGAGCGCAGGCATTTCGGGAGTGGTGAATGCGTGGATATGGCAACCAAGCCCCCAGAACGAGGGAAGGGGAGTTTTTCCTGCG
>JAPOSR010000001.1 GCA_026709625.1 Chloroflexota bacterium | reverse complement strand
CCATGCATGATGGGCATGCATGGCGAGGCTTCGTCCAACTTGGCGATCCAAGAAGCCGACTTGCTCATCGCGCTGGGCATGCGCTTTGACGACCGCGTCACGGGCAACTTGAAGACGTATGCGGTCAATGCGCGCAAGATCCATGTCGACATTGACCGCTCGGAACTCAACAAGAATGTTCGCGCCGATGTGGCGATCGCTGGCGATTTGAAGACCGTGTTGGATCAGCTGCTTCCCAGGCTCGAGCGCCAGTCGCACCCCGACTGGATTCACCAAATCCGCGACTGGCTCGAAGAGTCGAGCGAGCGCGATATCTTGAATTATGATACGCCGGAAGTGTTGCTGACGGCGCAGGTCATCAACGATATCTGGCGATTCACGGGCGGCGATGCCATCACGGTTACCGATGTCGGGCAGCACCAAATGCTCGAGGCGCAGTATTATCCGCACCAGCGGCCATCTACGCTGCTGACCAGCGGCGGCTTGGGCACGATGGGCTTTGGATTTCCGGCGGCGATCGGCGCGAAGTTTGGCAAGCCTGATGAAGAAATATGGGCGATTGTGGGCGATGGCGGCTTCCAGATGACCTTGTGCGAGCTGGCGACCGCCCGGCAAGAAAATGCCAATGTCAACATCGCCATCATCAACAATCAATTCCTGGGCATGGTTCGTCAGTGGCAAGAGCTCTTCTTTGAAAAACGTTATCAAGCCACGCCCATGGTCAATCCGGATTTTTGCAAGCTGGCGGATGCCTACGATATCCCAAATCGGCGCGTGACCCGGCGGGACGAAATTGAGGCTGCGGTGGCCTTTGCCCGCGACATTGATGGCCCGACCTTGATTGAGTTCATCGTCGAAAAAGAAGAGATGGTGTATCCGATGGTGCCGGCTGGCGCCGATTTGCATGACATGAAGCGCAGACCCAAGCCAGGAGAATGATGATGGCGCAGCAGCCGACTGTCGACAAAGTAACTGTGGTGGCGCTCGTCGAAAACGAGTCTGGCGTGCTGAACCGCATTGTGAGTTTGTTTCGCCGCCGCGCGTTCAATATCGATAGTCTGACTGTCGGGCGCACGCACAAGCCCGATATTTCGCGCATGACCATTCGCGTCGATGCGGGTTCGGAATATGCCCGCAAGATCGCCAACAACTTGCAGAAATTGGTCAATGTGATCGATGTGCGTGTCATCGACAGCGAGCCGCATATCCAACGCGACCTGGCGCTGATTAAAGTGCGCAGCGACGATGCCTATTCGCGCAATACCCTCACTGAGATCTGCGACCAGTATCCCGCGCGCATCGTCGATGTGGGACCGCAGGTGGCGATTATCGAAATGGTCGGCACCGAGACATTTGTCGAGAAATTTATCGACGAAGTGCGCCCGATCGGCATTGTAGAGATGATCCGCACCGGCGTCGTCTCGATGGGGCGTGGCACGCGCATCCACGATACAAGTGTCACTCGGCGCGATTTGGCGCGCGCCAACCTGCAGGCGGCCGCTGCGCGCAACGGCAAGATCGTCTGACGCGTCTGGTGGTTTTTTGCAAGCATTTGCTCACACCCAGTTCAGGAGATAGGGAACAAATGGCAACGCTCTATTATGACAAAGACGCCGACTTGGCGCTGCTGGATGACAAGACGATCGCCGTGATCGGCTATGGCAGCCAAGGACATGCCCACGCCTTGAACGCGCGCGACAACGGGCAGCGAGTCGTCATCGGCTTGCACCAAGGCAGCCGCAGCAAAGCCAAAGCCGAAGCCGATGGCTTGCCCGTATGCAATGTGGCTGAAGCCAGCGCCCAGGCGGATATCATCATGATGCTCATCCCCGACACGCGCCAGGGCGATGTCTATCGCGAGCATATCGCGCCGAATCTAAAAGACGGCGCAATGCTTATGTTCGCGCATGGATTCAACATTCACTTCAAGGAAATCGTACCGCCAGCCAGCGTCGATGTCGTTATGGTCGCGCCAAAAGCGCCTGGACATCGTGTGCGCGAGGTCTTCACAGAAGGCGCTGGCACGCCCGGGCTGATCGCCATCGAGCAAGACGCGACTGGCGATGCGCTGGCTCTGGGGCTGGCGTATGCGAAAGCGATTGGCTGCACGCGCGCCGGCGTCATCAAAACCACTTTTAAGGAAGAGACCGAGACCGACCTCTTCGGCGAGCAAGTGGTGCTCTGCGGTGGCGTAACCGCGCTCATCCGCGCCAGCTTCGAGACGCTCGTCAAAGCCGGCTATCAGCCAGAGATCGCGTACTTCGAATGCCTGCACGAGTTGAAGCTGATTGTCGATCTGCTCTACGAAGGCGGCTTGAGCTATATGTGGTACAGCGTCAGCAATACAGCCGAGCATGGCGGCTATGTGATCGGCGACCAGTTTGAAGAGGCTGTGAAGGAAGAAATGGCTGGCGTCTTGCAGCGCATCCAGTCCGGCGATTTCGCCCGCAAGTGGATTGATGAGAATCGACAGGGACGCCCCAATTTTAATGCGCGGCGTCAGCGCGAGCACGACCTGCTCATCGAAACAGTCGGCGCGGATCTGCGCCAGATGATGCCTTTCCTGGATGCCAAGACGATCAAGCAGCAGGATTAGGCGCATGCTGGCTGTTGAGCCGCCTCGCAAGCAAAAGTCGAAAGGAAGGAGGTGTGCGGATGTCGGACGATGGTCTTGCCAGGCTTAGCCTTCGCTTCGTTTTTGACCACGCGCGATATTTGACAAGGAGCGCCTCCCTATGGCAACGCGAACCTACGACGAACATACCGTCATAATTTTTGACACCACCCTGCGCGATGGAGAGCAAAGCCCAGGCGCGACTCTGTCCAGCGCCGAAAAGCTGGAAATCGCCCGCCAGTTGTCCGTCTTGGGCGTCGATGTCATCGAAGCCGGCTTCCCAGCCGCCTCGCCCGATGATCTGCGCGCTGTGCAGCGCATCGCCCGCGAAGTTGGCACGCCAGATGGTCCGACTGTGGCTGGCTTGGCGCGCGCAGTCGAAAGTGATATTCGCACAGCTTGGGAAGGGGTTGGACAGGCTGCCAAACCACGCATCCACACCTTTCTCGGCACATCGCCCAGCCACCTGGCTATGCTGCGCATCGACAAGGCAGAAGGCTTGCAGCGCATCCGCCGAGCCGTCGCCTTGGCGAAGAGCTTGTGCGCCGATGTCGAGTTCAGCCCTATGGACGCGGGCAGGACGGATACCGAGTACTTGGTCAGCGCCTGCGCCGTGGCTGTCGAATGCGGCGCAACCACCTTGAACATCCCCGATACAGTCGGTTATGTCATGCCCACGGAATGGGCGGACACGTTGGAAATGCTGATTAATGAGACGCCGGGCGCGGGACCGGGCAGCGGCGTAATCTGGTCGGTGCATTGTCACAACGACCTGGGTTTGGCGACCGCCAATACACTGGCCGGCTTGAGGCGCGGCGTGCGTCAGGTGGAAGTCACGATCAACGGCATCGGCGAGCGCGCCGGCAACACCAGCCTGGAAGAAGTCGTCATGGCCATCCACACGCGCAAAAGCTTTTATGACCTGCGCACCAATATCGACTCCACGCAGATCATGAAGACCAGCCGCATGGTGCGCAACTATATGGGCATGCCTGTGCAGCCCAACAAAGCCATTGTCGGAGCGAATGCCTTCGCGCACGAAAGCGGCATTCACCAGGACGGCGTGCTCAAAAATGCCGCGACCTTTGAGATCATGACGCCCGAAACAATCGGCCTCACCCAAAGCAAACTGGTGCTGGGCAAACACAGCGGCCGCCATGCCCTGCGCGTGCGGCTGAGCGAGCTGGGCTACGATGTCGATGGCGACGAGCTGATGGATGTCTTCCGCCGCTTTAAGACCTTGGCCGATATGAAAAAGACAGTCACCGACGCCGACCTCGAAGCGCTGGTCGCCGACGAAGCGGCGCAGAAACCCGAGGATTATTTCCGCCTGGTCGATATTCAAGTTGTTTGCGGCACGATGGGTATGCCCACAGCGACTGTCAAAATGCTCAACCAGCGCGGCGAAGAACTCATCGTCGCGGCGGTCGGGACGGGTCCGGTGGATGCGTCATACCGCGCTGTCGATGAGATTATCCAAGCGCCCAGCGCCTTGCTGGAATTCAATGTGCACAGCGTGACCGAAGGCATCGATGCGCTGGGCGAGGTTACTGTGCGCATCGCGCCCGCCGGCAGCAGCCGCACCTTTGGCGGATACGGCGCCGACAGCGATATCGTGGTATCCAGCGTGAAAGCCTATGTGGCGGCGCTGAATCGTATGATCGCCAGTATGGGCTCGGCCGAGGTCGCTCCCGAAGGCGATGTGGCGATGGTCGGACTTTCAGCCTGAACCGATGGACAGATGAGGGGTGCAATATGACGGACAATGGACGACCGCGCACGCTCTTTGAAAAAGTGTGGGACGCCCACACGGTGCGCGAACAAAGCGACGCCGCGCCAGCCGTGCTGTATATTGACCTGCACCTGGTGCACGAAGTCACCTCGCCGCAGGCTTTTTCTATGCTGCGCGAACGCGGGCTGATGGTGCGCCGGCCCGACCAGACAATTGGCACGATGGATCACAGCACGCCCACCACGCCTCGCAACGAGCTGGGCATCATCCCGATTGCCGATGCCATGGCGGCGAAGCAGCTGGATACTTTTTCGCGGAACTGCAGCGACTTTGGCATTCCTCTGTATGCGCTGGGCGATGCGCATCAAGGCATTGTCCATGTCATTGGTCCAGAAAAAGGCTTGACGCAGCCGGGCATGACAATTGTTTGCGGCGACAGCCATACCAGCACCCATGGCGCATTTGGCGCGCTGGCATTTGGCATCGGCACCAGTGAAGTCGGGCATGTCTTGGCGACGCAGACTCTGCTGCAAAACAAGCCGCGCACCATGGCCATCAATGTCGAGGGACGGCTGGGCGAAGGCGTGACGGCTAAGGACATCATTTTGGCGATCATCGCGCGCATTGGCATCGGCGGCGGCACGGGCAAAGTCTTTGAATATCGCGGCGAAGCCATCCGCAGCCTCAGCATGGAAGGGCGCATGACGGTTTGCAACATGTCTATCGAAGGCGGCGCGCGCGCTGGCATGGTCGCGCCCGACGACACGACATTTGCGTATATGCATGGGCGGCCGCATGCGCCCAGTGGCGCAGACTGGGACGCGGCGCTGGCTCATTGGCGGACGCTGCCAACCGACGCCGGCGCGGCTTTCGACCAAGAGCTTACGTTGCGCGCCGATGAATTGATCCCCATGATTACCTATGGCACGAATCCTGGCATGGGCATGCCGATTGATGGCGCAGTGCCCGCCCCAGCCGCCGAGCCCGACTTCAACAAAAAAACCGCGCTGGACAAGGCGCTCGCGTATATGGATTTGTCGCCCGGGCAGCAGCTGCTGGGCAAGGCGATCGATGTCGTCTTCATCGGCAGCTGCACCAACTCGCGCATTACAGACCTGCGGCAGGCGGCTCGCTTCATCGCCGGTCGCAAGGTCGCCGACTCGGTGCGGATGATGGTCGTGCCAGGCTCGCAGCAGGTCAAACTGCAGGCGGAAAGCGAAGGGCTGGACGAGATATTCAGAGCGGCTGGCGCGGAATGGCGCGAGGCTGGCTGCTCCATGTGCATCGCCATGAACGGCGACCAGCTACAGCCGGGGCAATACGCTGTTTCTACCAGCAACCGCAACTTCGAGGGACGCCAAGGCAAGGGTGGACGCACATTCCTGGCCAGCCCGCTCACCGCGGCGGCATCGGCTGTAGCGGGCGTCATTGCCGACCCGCGCGTTATGCAGGCGAATTAAGGAGGCGAAGCATGGAAAAGCTACGGCGCATCGAAGGCAGCATCGTGGGCATACCTGTCAACGACATCGACACCGACCAGATCATCCCGGCGCGCTTTTTGAAAGTGACCGACAAGGCGGGCTTGGGCAAGGCAGCTTTTTGTGATTGGCGCTACCTGGAAGACGGCGAGACCCCCAACCCCGACTTTATCCTTAATCAGCCCGCTTATGCCGGCGCATCGGTCTTGGTGGCTGGGAACAACTTTGGCTGTGGCAGCTCGCGCGAGCACGCGCCCTGGGCCTTGCTGGGCGCGGGATTCAAAGCCGTCATCAGCACCGAATTCGCCGATATCTTCCGCAACAATGCGCTAAAAAACGGCTTGCTGCCCATCGTCGTCGACCGTGATACCCAGCAGCAGTTGTTCAGCCTGGCGGACGAAGATCCGGGCACGACAGTCCACGTCGATGTCGAGGCGCAGGCGCTGACCCTGCCTGATGGCCGCCGCGTCGACTTCCCGCTGGACGGATTCTCGAAGTATTGCCTGCTGCATGGCGTCGACCAACTGGGTTATCTGCTGGCGCTGGAAGACGAAGCGCAGGCTTATGAGGCAAGCAATCCCCAGCGTGTGACAACGACTGGCTGAACCGCGAGATTTCTCTTTAAGGAAGGGCGCAGCTCATGCAGAAAGTCGCAATTTATGACACGACTCTGCGCGATGGCAGTCAGCGAGAGGGCGTCTCTTTCTCTGTGGCTGACAAGCTGCGCATCACGCGTCTGCTGGACGAGTTGGGCGTTGGTTATATTGAAGGCGGCTGGCCTGGCTCCAACCCCAAAGATGCCGCCTATTTTGACCAGGTGGGCGCGCTCGACCTGGCGCAGGCCAAGATCGCTGCCTTCGGTTCGACGCGGCGCAAGGGCATCGCGCCCGAAAACGACGCCAACATTCGCGCGCTGGTGGCTGCCGATACGCCAGTCGTGACAGTAGTCGGCAAGACATCCATGCTGCATGTAACGGATGTCTTGCAGACAACGGCGGACGAAAACCTGCGCATGATCGAGGACAGCCTGGCCTATTTGAAATCGCTCGGCAAAGAAGTTATCTACGACGCTGAGCATTTTTTTGATGGCGCAAAACTGGACATGGAATATGGCTTTGATACCTTGGCGGCGGCTGCGGCTGGCGGCGCAGATGTCATCGTGCTCTGCGATACCAACGGCGGCTCTATGCCCTGGGAAACCGCGGAGTTTTTTCTGCGCGCGCGCGAGCTGTTTCCCGAGCTGGTCTTTGGGATTCATACGCACAACGACAGCGAGCTGGCGGTGGCAAATTCCCTAGCGGCGGTGCGGGCTGGGGCGGCGCATGTGCAAGGGACGATTAATGGCTATGGCGAGCGCTGCGGCAATGCCAACCTGTGCAGCATCATCCCCGACCTGATCCTCAAGCTGGGCATGTCCTGCCTGGCGGGCGATGGACAGCTGGCGGTGTTGACGCATTTGTCGCGGACAGTCGCCGAGATCGCCAACCTGGCGCCCGATGCGCATTTGCCGTATGTGGGCAAGAGCGCCTTTGCCCACAAAGGCGGCATCCATGTGGCGGCAATGCGGCGCAATGTCGACAGCTATCAGCATATCGATCCAGAATTGGTCGGCAACAAGACGCGCGTGCTGGTATCGGATTTGTCGGGGCGCGGCAACCTGCTCAGCAAGTCGGAAGAACTCGGCTTGGATGTTTCGCGCTTCGAAGCGACGCAGGTCTTGAACGACATCAAAGAGCTGGAAAATGCCGGCTTTGTGTTTGAAGGCGCAGAAGCCTCGGTGGCGGTGCGCTTGCGGCGGGCATCGGCCGATTATGCGCCACTCTTCAACTTGCTCGATTTCACTGTGATTGTCGAAGATCGGCGCGGGCGCGGACAGCTGGCCGAGGCCATGGTCAAACTGGATGTCGATGGCGATGTCGTGCACACAGCCGCCGAGGGCAATGGTCCTGTCAATGCGCTGGATCTGGCGCTGCGAAAGGCGCTGCTGCCGCTGTATCCGGCCCTGCGCGACATCCAGTTGGTCGATTACAAAGTGCGCATCGTGGACAGTCAGCAAGCCACCGGCGCGATGACCCGCGTATTGATCGACTCGTATAATGGCGAAGAGCGCTGGAGCACAGTCGGCGCCGGCACCGATATAATCTGCGCGAGCTGGCTGGCGCTGGTCGACAGCGTCGAATATGGCTTGTCGATCGCCAATGTCGAAGGCGAAGCGGCGACTCTGAACATGGCGCGCGAATCAATCTGAGGGAGGACAGCCGATGAAGGCGACTATAGCGGCGCTAGCGGGCGATGGCATCGGACCCGAAGTTGTATCCCAGGCGACCCGGCTGCTGGATGCGATTGCCGAAAAATACAGCCACGAGTTTCAGTTTACGCATGGGCTGATCGGCGGTATCGCCATTGACGAGACGGGCGATCCGCTGCCGCCAGACACTGTCGCTATCTGCGAAGCGGCTGATGCCATTTTGCTTGGCGCGGTCGGCGGACCAAAGTGGTCTGACCCCACCGCGGCTGTCCAGCCCGAGCGCGGCTTGCTGGGCTTGCGGCAGCATTTTGGTCTCTTCGCCAACCTGCGCCCGGTCAAAACATATCCGGCTCTGGCGGCGCAGGCGCCACTGCGCGCCGACCTGCTGAACGATGTCGATATTCTCTTTGTGCGCGAGCTGGTCAGCGGCATCTATTTTGGCGAGCGTCAAGAGCAGGGCGCGGGCGATTTTGCCTGCGATACAATGGAATACACCAGCGCCCAGGTCGAACAAGTGGCGAATGTGGCTTTTCGCGCGGCGCAGAGCCGGCGCGGCAAGCTGTGCTCGGTCGACAAAGCCAATGTGCTGGCTTCCATGCGGCTGTGGCGGCGCACGGTTGTGGCGCTGCACGAAGAATACGCCGATGTCGAATTGGAGCATTTGCTGGTGGACGCGGCGACCATGCACTTGCTGACGCGTCCGGGCAGCTTTGATGTCGTTGTGGCAGGCAACATGTTCGGCGATATTTTAAGCGATGAAGCCTCGGTGCTGGCGGGCAGCCTGGGCATGCTGCCGTCCGCTTCGCTGCGCGCCGACAACTTTGGCTTGTACGAGCCGGTGCATGGCTCCGCGCCTGATATCGCCGGTCAAGGCAAAGCCAACCCGATCGGCATGTTTCTCAGCGCGGCGCTGCTGCTGCGTTACAGCTTGCGGCTGGACGATGAGGCGAGCGCGATCGAGGCGGCGGTCGATGCGGCGCTGGCGGATGGCCTGCGCACCGCTGATATTGCCAAGGCCGGTGAGAGACCTGTCGCTACCGATGAATTCGCAGCGGCGGTCTTGGCGCGCCTGCAAAGCGCTTGATGCTGGTCAGGCGGTCTGCAACTCCGACTGGGCGCGAACCCGCGTGATATTCGCGCCCAACTGGCTTAAGAGCTCATCAATCCCTTCATAGCCGCGGTCGATCTGGTAGACATTGTTGATCGTGCTTTCGCCTTCGGTAGCCAGCGCCGCCAGCAGGATAGTTGCGCCCGCGCGGATGTTGTCGGCGCTGAGGCGAGCCGGTTTCAGATGATCCACCCCCTTGATGACACAGGCGCCGCCTTGGCTGATGATAATGTCAGCGCCCATTTGCAGCAGCGCCTCGGCATAATCGTAGCGGTTGTCAAAGACGCGCTCGCGGATATAGCTCGTGCCGTCGGCCAGGCAAGATAGCGCGGCGACGCAGGGCTGCAAGTCAGTTGGAAAGCCGGGGTAGGGGTATGTCTGGATGTTGATTGGGTTCAGGCGTTGGCGGCGACCTTGTACGCGGATTGACCTGCCCTGGATGTCGATAGCTACGCCCATCTGCTCCAGCTTGGCGCAGACAATGCGCAGATGCGCCGGCTCGACATCGCGCACAGTCACATCGCCGCCGGTGATCGCCGCGGCCATCATGAACGTCCCAGCCACCAGCCGATCGGCAACCGGCGTGTAGTCGGTCGCGCGCAGCCGTTGGACGCCATTAATGAAGACCGTGCTGGTGCCCAGCCCGCGGATATCGGCACCCATGGCATTCAAAAAATTGCCAAAATCGATGACCTCGGGCTCGACCGAGGCATTTTCCAGGATTGTCTGGCCCTCTGCCAGCGCCGCCGCCAGCATCAGATTCTCTGTGCCGGTGTGGCTGGGCCAATCAAGGTACAGCAGGGTCCCGCGGAAGCGCCGCCCTGCGAGCTCGGCGATGGTTCGTCCGTCATCAAAGTGTTGCACTCGCGCGCCCAGCCGTGCAAAACCACGATGATGAAAGTCGATCTTGCGTGTGCCGATATCGCAGCCGCCACTGCCCGGCAATTCGACATAACCCAGGCGAATCTGCAGCGGCGCGAGGAAGAGCACGGAGCCGCGAAAGCGCTCGGCAAGATCAGCCGGCAAGACGCCGTTGTTCACGCCGCTGGCATCAATGCGAGCTGTTTTGCTGCGCCGGTCATAGGCGACCTTGGCTCCGACTGCGCGCAGCAGCTCAAAGGCGCAATCTACATCTTCGATATCGGGCACCTGGCGCAGGGTTGTTTCGCCATCTTCGACCACGATGGCCGCGGCGATCATCGCCAGGATGGCATTCTTGGCGCGCTGGACATACAGCTCACCCTGCAGCGGCTGCCCGCCATACACGCGAAATGCGGTGTCGATCATGTCTGTGGCATCCTCTTTCATCGCCCGTCTATTTTGCAAAATCTTAGCATAGAGACGCCAAAAGCGATAACCGCTTGCCAAGCAATTGTCGCTCGCTGCGCCTTGTGCTATAGTGCGCTGCGCGAAAAAACGGCTCAACCAGCAGCCAATCCGCGCCAGGCTGGCGCATGTGTCCGTTGCTGGCAGCTTTTGCCGACCAAGGGGCTGCAATGCCAAACCCAAAGGCCAGACCCAAAGGCTCACATCGGGGCGCTAGCACGCAGGCGGTGCACGGTGGCGCGGCGCGCGATAAAGGCTTTCATGCCTTGACAACGCCCATCGTGCAAACAGCTACCTTCGCATTCAAAGATACGGCCGAGCTGATCGCGTTTTTGGATGCCAAAGTGTATGGCGGCGAGCTGGACCGCGAAGAATATGCTCGCTATGGCAATCCGTCGACCTGGTCGCTCGAGGCGCGCATCGCCCAGCTCGAAGGCGCTGGCGACGCCCTTGTGTATCCCAGTGGCATGTCGGCGGTGACTTCGCTCTTCCTCACCGTGCTGCGCCCGGGCACGCACATCATTATGACCGATGACTGCTATCGGCGCACCCGCCAATTCTGTCTGACCACCTTAAAAAAGTTCGGAATTGAAACCAGCATCGTGCCTATGTGCGATTATGACGCGCTCGAAGCCGCCATCGCGCCAGGAAAAACGCGCCTTATCTTCACCGAGACGCCGACCAACCCCTATCTGCGCGTGGCGGATCTGACGCGCCTGGTCGAGCTGGCGCGGACGAATCGCATTTTGACCTTGCTGGATACGACCTTTGCCACGCCGGTCAACCTGCGCCCGCTGGAATATGGCATCGACTTTGTCATGCACAGCGCGACCAAGTACTTCGGCGGGCACAACGATGTGCTGGGCGGGGCGATCGCTGGCGAGGCTGGGCGCATCAAAGCATTGAAGGATGCCCGCGGCATGTTCGGCAATGTTATTGATCCGCATCAGGCATTTTTGATCGAGCGCGGGCTGAAGACCCTGGCTGTGCGCGTGCGCCATCAAAACGCGGCGGCTTTGCAAGTCGCGCGCTTCCTCGAGCGGCACAGCAAGATCGACCGCGTGTATTACCCCGGCCTGCTGTCGCACCCCGACCACGAAATCGCCTTCGCCCAGATGAGCGGCTTCGGCGGCGTGGTCAGCTTTGAAGTCGCGGGCGACATTCATGCGACCAGCGACTTCATTGACCGGCTGCGCATTCCTTATATCGCGCCCAGCCTCGGCGGCACCGAAAGCTTAATTGAACAGCCAGCTTATGTGAGCTACTACGACTTGAGCCCGCAAGAACGGCAGGCGGCCGGCATCGGCGACAACCTGGTGCGCTTCGCCCTGGGCATCGAAGATGCCGAGGACATCATCGCTGATCTCGATGATGCGCTGCGTGGGGTGCCGACCCGCTAGAGTCGGCGCGCGCTAAGCCAGCAGCGCCACGATCTGTTCCAGATCAGCTTCGGCATGCAGCATGGGGTTGCGCAATCCTGGCGTGATGCCCGGCAGCGCGTCCGCGTGATAGCCGATGGTGGCTTCAGGGTCTTTCAGCACATGCCCCGTTAGCACGCCCAGGACGGTGTCGCCGCGTTGGATGATGCCGCGCTCGACCAATTTTTGCGTCCCCGCCAGCGAACAAGCCGAGGCCGGCTCGCAGCCGATGCCGATGCCATCAATCAGCGCTTTGGCGTCCATAATCTGCTGGTCGTTGACTTGCTCGACGACGCCGCCCGTCCATTCCAGCGCGCGGATGGCTTTCTGCAGATTGACGGGGTCGCCGATTTTGATGGCTGTGGCGATGGTCTCGGCTTTGACCGGCTTAAAGTCGCGAAAGCCGCCCACAAAATGCCGGTAGAGCGGGTTTGCGCCTTCGGCTTGCACGATCGCCAGGCGCGGCAGCCGGTCGATCAGCCCGATTGTGCGCAGCTCCAGCAGCGCCTTGCCAAATGCCGAGCTGTTGCCCAGGTTGCCGCCCGGCACGACGATCCAGTCTGGCGTCTGCCAGCGCATTTGCTGCAGCGCCTCAAATATAATCGTCTTTTGCCCCTCCAGTCGGAAGGGATTGATGCTGTTGAGCACATAGATGCCCAACCGCTGCGCTACCTGGCGAACCAGCGCCATATTGCGGTCGAAGTCAGCATTGATTTGCAGGCAGGTGCCGCCATAAGCGATGCCCTGCGCCAACTTGCCCAGCGCAATCGCCGTGTTTTGCAAAAATACGATTCCCTGCATGCCAGCCAGCGCCGCATACGAAGCCATGGACGCGGAGGTATTGCCTGTCGAGGCGCAGGCGACTCGTTCCATACCCAGGCGGCGGGCATGCGTGACGCCGCTGGTCATGCCGCGGTCTTTGAAAGAGCCGGTCGGGTTTTCGCCCTCGTGCTTCAGCAAGAGCGTATCAACTCCGGCATAGGCGGCAGCGCGCGGCAAGGGATACAGGTTGGTGTTGCCTTCGCCGCGGCTGACGATCTGCGCGTCGTCAATATCAGGATAAACGATCTCTTTGAAGCGCCAGACACCGCTGTTGTATGGAAAGTCCAGCGCCCCCAGCCGCTCGTCAAACAGCGCGCGGGTGGATTTTCTTTCGCGCGAGGCCAGGTCATGCGCGACATCCAGCAAGCCGCCGCAGCGTTCACAAGCGTAGACAACGCGCGCAAGTGGGTATTGTTGCGCGCAATCAATACATTGTAGACTGCTTGGCATTCGCAGACCCTCGCGGCTGGCAGGCAGGGAGGATAGCGGCATCGCATGGCATTTTCCAGTGCAGAAGCCTTCGCTCCGGCTACTGTGGCCAATTTAGGCGTCGGCTTTGACATTCTGGGCATGGCGCTGGCTGGCATGGGCGACCGGGCGACTGTGTCATGGCGAGATGCGCCCGACATCATCATCAGCCGCATCGAGGGCGACAATGCCCAGCTGCCGCGCGACCCCAAACAAAATGTAGCCGCTGTATCGGCGCGGGCGATGCTCGCTCACCTGGGCGAAAATCGTGGACTGCGGATTGAACTGGTCAAAGGCTTGCCATTGGCCAGCGGCTTGGGCAGCAGCGCCGCCAGCGCAGTTGTCACAGTCATCGCCTTGAACAAACTGCTGGGCGATCCGTTCACGCGCGAGCAATTGCTGCCTTTTTGCCTCGAAGGCGAGGCGCTGGTCAGTGGTTATCATGCCGACAATGTCGCGCCGTGCCTGCTGGGTGGGATCGTGCTGGTGGCTGGCATCACGGTCGCCGCGATGCAGCCGCTGCCTGTCCCGGCTGATATGCATCTGGCGTTGGCGACGCCGGCGCTGGCGGTGCCGACGAATCAAGCGCGGGCGCTGCTGCCAGACAGCGTGTCGCTGCGCCACCTCATTCATCAGACTGGCATGGTCAGCCGGTTGATTGATGCGCTGCATCGTGATGATTTGCAGGCGCTCGGAGCGGCGATGGAAGGCGATCGGGTCATCGAGCCGGCGCGCGCGGGCTTGATGTTGCTGCTGGACGAGATGCGGGCGCTGGCAAAACGCAATGGTGCCATCGCGCTGTTTATCGGCGGGGCGGGCCCAACCCTGTGCGCTTTGTGCGATTGCGCTGAAGTTGCCCGGCGCGTCGCCACTGCCATGCAAAGCGCCTACCAGTCCGCCAATTTTGACTGCATCGCCCAAGCCACCCGCGTTGACCGCGCTGGCGCTGTTGTTTTGCGCGCGCAATGAGAACGAGGTCGCTTGTGAAAATCTTGACAATCCAGCAGCATCTGCCTATACTGATAGCGCTATGTCGGGAGCAGCTTTGTATTGGGACGCGGATTATGAGATCGTCCTGGCTTTGATGCGCGCCTATCCCGATGCCGACTTGGACAATATCGGACTGCATGAATTGAGCGAGCGCATCGTACAGCTGCCGGATTTCGCCGATGACCCGGTGCTGGTCAACGATGCTATACTGAGGCAGATCCTGCGCGACTGGTATGAGGAGAGCGGTGAATAGATGGACTTGAATTTGCAAGAGCTCAACGCGACCGAATTTCCTGTGCCAGCCGAACTGGAGAGCAATATCGCCATCACCAGCCTCAGCCAGCTGTACAACTGGGGACGGCGCAATTCCATGTGGCCCATGCTGTTTGGGCTGGCTTGCTGCGCGATCGAAATGATCGCCACGGCTTCTTCGCGCTTTGATTTTTCCCGCTTTGGCTTTGAGGTGATGCGCGCGACGCCTCGCCAAGCCGACTTGATGATCGTTTCTGGCACAGTGACCAAGAAGATGGTCGTGCCGATCGTGCGCCTCTACAACCAGATGCCCGAGCCGAAGTATGTGCTGGCGATGGGTGCCTGCGCCAGTGGCGGCGGACCGTTTAAGGAGGGCTACAATGTCGTCTCTGGCATGGACAAATACCTGCCGGTGGATGTATATGTGCCCGGCTGCCCGCCGACTCCGCAGGCGCTGCTCTATGGCATGATCGCTTTGCAGCGCAAGATCGATGGCCAAAGCATCGCCAATGGCGACGATGTGCCTTGGTATGGCGTGGGGTCTGCCGAGCCAACGCCGGTGCCGGTGTTGGGCCCAGATATCATCGACCCCCGCCAGATGGACATGATCCGCCGCCAGGCTGAACGCGCCGCGAACGATATGGCAGCGCTGGGCATGCGCGAACTGCCCGCCGCTATGCAGATGGTCGCCGCAAAAGCCCCCACAGCCACCGCCGCGCCAGTCGAAGCCGCGCCTGTCGATGGCAATGCGCTGGCTTTTGTCTTGCCCGCTGGCGGCAGGCCCTGGGAAGAAGCCGAAGACATCCGCGAGAAACGCCGGCTGCGCGCTTTGGCACGCAAGGCTGTTCGCGCCAGCCGCCGCGCCTCAGCAGAAGAGGAATAAAGAACCATGCCCACTGCCGCGCCCGATGCTCCCTTGACCAGCACGACCATAGAAGGCGCAATCGACCATCTGCGAGCCACTTACCCAGAAGCGGTTCGCGCCGACGACCGCGAAGGCTATGGGGGCATCATCGTTGACAGCGCGCAGCTGCTTGATATCGCCCGTTTCATCCGCGACGACCTGGGTTTTGACTACTTGTCCAGCGCGACAGCTGTCGATTATCTGGGCGCAGGCGACCACATGGAAATGGTCTACCACGCCTATCGCAGCCGTGGCGGCGGCGCACTGGTCTTCAAGGCGCAGGCCGAACGCGAACAGCCCGAGATCCCGTCGCTGGTTTCTGTCTGGCGCGGGGCAGATTTCCAAGAGCGCGAAGCTTGGGATCTATATGGCATCCACTTCCCGGGCCACCCCAACTTGACGCGCATCTTGATGTGGGAGGGCTTTCACGGGCACCCGATGCGCAAAGATTGGCGCGAGGCTTATTACGAAGAAGAGCAGAAGCCTTTTGACAGCCGTTGGCCCGGCGGGCATGTGCACCGCGCCGAAGAGAAAAATGTCTTTGGCAAGAATGTCAGCTATCCCCGCGAGATCGACCTCAGCCGTTTGATGGATACATCCGAATCAGCCGTCTATCAGTCGCTGGGCTTGGGGGTGGATGTCGAGCGGGTGATGGACAAAGATGGCTTCGAGACCAACGAGCTGGTTGTGAATATGGGTCCGCATCATCCCAGCACACATGGCGTCTTCCGCATGGTGCTGACGGTCGATGGCGAGACGGTGACATCGCTCGAACCAGTGATGGGTTATTTGCACCGCAATCATGAAAAAATCGGCGAGCGCAACACTTACCTGCACAATATCCCGTTCACTGACCGCCTCGATTACATCAGCAGCATGGGCAACAACCATGGCTATGTGCTGGCAGTCGAGCATCTGCTCAGCCTGGGGCGGCGCTACAACGAGCCGACTTACCGTTGCGAGACGCTGCGCGTGATGATGGTCGAGCTCAGCCGCATCGTCAATCATCTTTGGGCGATCGGCTTTTGGCTGAACGACATCGGCGCGTTTTTCACGCCAGTGCTCTATTTCATTCAAGAGCGCGAGCGCATTATGGACTTCTTTGAGGCGGTGGCTGGCAGCCGCATGATGTGCAACTACATGCGCTTTGGCGGCTTGTTTGCCGACCTGCCCGAGCGCATCAAGAGCGTCAGCAACCTGGTCAACGATCGCGCGCGTGATTACAACACCATGCAATTCTTAACCGAAATGGTCAGCGAGCGCATCCCGCGCACCATTGACGAGCTGGAACAGTTGCTGACGCAAAATGAGATCCTCATCGAGCGCTCGGTGGGCGTGGGCGTGCTCAGCGCCGCAGACGCCATCAATTACAGCGCGGCCGGCCCGTTGCTGCGCGGCAGCGGCGTGCCCTATGATATTCGCCGCGCCGACCCCTACAGCATTTATGACGAGTTGGACTTTGATGTCGCGGTGGAAGATGCGGGCGACATGTACGCGCGCTATCTGGTTCGCGTCAAGGAACTGCGCGAAAGCGTGCGCATTTTGCGGCAGATCTTGCCACGTTTAGAAGCGACTCAAGGCGAATCGATCTGGGCGGATGGCAAGCCAGGCGCGTATGCTCCGCGTGTCCCCCTGGGCGAGGCTTATGGGCGCGTGGAAAATGGCAAGGGCGAGCTCGGGTATTACATCGTTTCGGCGGGCGGCAAGAGCGGCACCGCCAATCCCTGGCGCTATCATGTGCGCGCGCCCAGTTTCATCAACTTGACGCCTATGGGCATCATGAGTCAGGGACACAAGGTCGCCGATATCGTGGGCATTCTGGGCAGCATCGACATTGTGCTCGGCGAAACCGACCGCTAGCGGCAAACACAGCGAGGAGCGGCAATGTATGGAACTGGCTTGGCAAAAGGCTTGATGCTGACCTTGCGGCACTTTGTCGACTCTTACATCGACGACATCCGCTATGGTTTTCGCAAGTACAGCCATTCGGTCGACAATTTTGGCATTCGCCAAGGCACGCAGACCAAGGGCGTTATCACCGTGCAGTATCCCGATGAAAAGGTGGCTGTGCCCGAGCGCTTTCGCTTTGTGCCGTTTTTGATTGTCGAAGACGAAGACCATCCGACGCGCGCTGGCAAAGACTGGTGCACCAGTTGCGGCATCTGCGCAAAAGTGTGCCCGCCCCAGTGCATTTGGATCGTGCGCGGCAATGACCCCGATACCGGGCGGCCCGTGCCCGAGCCAGAAGCCTTTTTCATTGACATCGATATCTGCATGAATTGCGGTTACTGCGCCGAGTATTGTCCATTTGACGCCATCAAAATGGACCACGACTACGAGTTGGCCAGTTATGACCGCACGACGCATCATATTCACGACAAGGCGCGCTTGTCCAAGCCAAATTCATATTGGCGCAGCATTGCTCCGACTCGCGCCTATGAAGAGATGCTGGCGCGCGGCACCTGGGAGCACAAAGACGCTGCCAAAGAAGCCCGCCGTGGACAATCCGCCAGCCGCAGCGCGCCGCGCCCAGCCGCAAAAGCCGCTCCTGCGCCCGCCAAAAAAGAAGCGCAGCCGACTCCCGCGCCCGCCGCCCAGTCCCCAGCCGCAGAAGGCGCAACCCCCTGGAGCGAAGACGACGCCAAGCGCGAAGAACGGCGTCGCAAAGCCCTGGAACGCAAGGCGCGCCGCGCTGCCAAACGCGGTGGCTGATATGGACCAACTGCATCAACAGGTGATGACGGCGCTGGGCGCTGTCATCGAGCCCGAACTTAATCGCGATATTGTCTCGCTCAATATGGTGCGCGACCTGCAAGTGGCGGATGGCGTCGCCGCTTTTACCATCGTGTTGACGACGCCGGCCTGTCCCTTGAAAGATGTCTTTGTCGAGCGCTGCCATGCCGCTTTGATCGGGACTGTGCCGGGCATCGAGCAGCTGCGCATCAACTGGGATGCCCAGGTGCCCGCAGATCGGCGCATACATGGGCGGCTTGATGTGCCGATGAGCAACATCGTTGCGGTCGCCAGCGGCAAGGGCGGTGTCGGCAAGAGCACTGTCGCGACCAATCTCGCTGTCTGTCTGGCAGACGCCGGCTCGCGAGTCGGGCTGATCGACGCGGATATCCTCAACCCGAATATCCCGCAGATGTTCGGCTTGGGCAGCGGCCGACCGCGCGTCGTCAACAAAAAAATGCAGCCCTTGAAAGTTCATGGCGTCAAGTTGATCAGCACGGGTTTTTTGACCTCGCCCGACAAGCCGATGATTATGCGCGGGCCGATGCTGCACAGCGCCATCCGTCAGTTCTTCACCGATGTCGCCTGGGGCACGTTGGATTATATGATTGTCGACTTGCCGCCGGGCACTGGCGACGCGCCCCTGTCTCTCGCGCAGTCATTCCCGCTCACGGGCAGCGTCATCGTGACACAGCCGCAAGGCGTCGCAGTGTCCGATGCCATTCGCGCCGCGGCCATGTTCGAGCAGTTAAACGTCCCGGTGCTGGGCGTGGTGGAAAATATGGCCGGCGAATTTTTTGGCAGCGGTGGCGGCGAGGACTTTGCCAACGAGCGCGGCTTCGCTTTTTTGGGGCGGATTCCCCTGGCGGCATCAATCCGCAAAGGTGGCGATCTGGGCCGACCTCTGCCGCTTCACGAGCCTGATTCGCCAGCGGGCAAGGCGTTTCGCAAGCTGGCGCAAGATTGTGCCGCGCGCATCAGTGTTGCCGTGTTGCAAGGCGCAGATGTCATCCCCATCAACATCATCGGCTAGTCGTCCATGCCGATTACCCGCACTTCGCTGCTGCCGACCGGGTTGTAGCGCCCGATCAGCAGCCAGAATGCGCCGTTCAGCAAGAGCGCCAATGCGAATGCGAGCAGCGTTTCTTCGTGCAAGTTGTTTTTGATAAACGCGTTGTGGCGGATCAACAGCAAGCCCAACAGCACAAAAAAACCGACCAGTCTGCGCCGTTTCGGCTCGGCGCGCTGCGCCATCAGCAACAAGGCAGCCGCGAACAGCGCAATGAGCAGTGTGTATCCCCAATCCATATCATCCAGTATACTCACAATTTGGGCGCGAACGAACAGCCAAGAACGATGACTCATGTTGACTTTCGAGCTTTCCAGAACCGGCGCTGCCAGCTTGTTTGAAGTCGCTGGGCGGCTGGATGGCAGCGATTCAGCGCGTCTGTGCGCAGCCGTCGGCGCAGAGCTCGCAGTTGGCGCGCGCAGAATCGTGTTGGATATGAGTGAGGTCGCCGCGGTGGGCGAGGCGGGGCTCTTCGCGCTGATGCAGGCGCTGAAGTTGACGCGGCGCAATGGAGGCGTTCTCTGCTTGGCGCAGCCGTCCGATGCCGTGCGCGAGGCTTTGGCGGCTTCGGCGCTCGACCAACTTGTTCAGCCTTTTGAGACGCGGGCGCAAGCGCTGGATGCGCTGTGAGCAGTTTCAGTTGCGTCGCCAGGCGTTGATGTCATCCAGGTTGACATATTCTGGCGCGGGCGGCAGGTAGTTGCCTTCGCATTCCTGCGCGGTCAGTGGAATGTCGGCGCGCGGCTGCAGCAGCAGCGCTTGTGGATTGAAGTAATTCCAGGCGGCGCGCGATATCTCTTCGACCAGCGACCACAGCTTCTGATAATCCTGGAACTCCGACCGTTCCCACAAAAAAACTGAAATCACATAATGGCGACCGTTGGGCGAATACACGATGCCAGCATCGCCGACGCTATCGGCGATCCAGCCATTTTTGTGTGAAATGCGCGCGCCGCTGGGGATGCCGCCCTGCAGCAGGCGCAGCAGATCATTGGCGCTGCCGAGCTCGAGCATCTGCTGGCATTCGCGCTGTGTCACCGCGTTGGGCAGCGCCAGCGCCAGGCCGGAATCGTAGTTGGCGCAATCGTAAATCAGGTTGAAAAGCGCGCCCATGTCTTCGGCGGTTGTCTGGTTGAACGGATCAGCTTCCGTATCAAAGTTGGGGTTTGGGTTGGTGTTGGGCGCCTGGATAGAGCCGAGCTGCTGGCCCGCGACCCCAAGATAAAAGGGCGCGGTGATATAGGTGTTGCCGATGCCCAGCGCCTGAGCCGTATCCGAGACGCGCCGCAGCCCCCTGAATATGTCGCCATTGCCAATAATCTCCATGATCAAATTGGATGAAGAATTGTTGCTGCAAAGCAGCGAGTTCGCCAGCAGCCAGGCTTCATTCTGGCTGGGTGGTGCGGTCAAGACACGAAAGTATTCGACCATGATGGGCACTTTGATCGTGCTCGCAGCCGAAAAAGCGACATCGCCCAGAATGCTGATCTCTTCGCCATGCTGCAAATCGAGCACATATACGGAAGCGACTGTGTTGACGCCGTCAAAGATGAAGCCCTTGTCGTCAAGAAGCGCGATGATGAGCTCGCGAAGTTCGCTCAGACGCAGCGCTTGCGTGTTGGCTGCGAGAGTGGGCAGGTCGACTGTGCGGTCGACAGCCGAGCGCAGCGCGGAATCGACCAATCGCATGGCGGCCGGCACATCCAAGGTATTGCCGCTCGCGCCTGGATAGACCACCAGCGTCTGCAAGTCATAGGTGGCGCTGCCCGGCGAGTTGTCATAGCGCGCGGCGATATCTTCGAGATAGGCTTGTAGCGCATTTTCTTGATAATCAGCCATGAGGGGGATGTCGCGGGCTACGACCTGCTCGATGCCCAGCAGATAGTCGACAAAACGCCGCCAGAAACCCCCGCCCAATTCTCCCAGTCGCAATGCGCTTGCCAACATCGGCTCGCTGCTGATGCGCCAGCCCACCTGGTCGGGATAGAGCAGAATGATCTGCGCGTCATTCGCGGCTGGATACAGCAGGTTGACCGGCTCGGCATAGGCGCGTTCCCAGCGCGAAACAGCATCTCTTTCGCTCAAGCTGCTGATGTTGATGCCGGCGACGCTGATGCCAGACGGCAGCTGTTCTTCGCGGCGGCTAAACCCGAGCAGTTCATAGACGAGCAAGGCAGTTGCCAGGACGAGTAGCAGCAATGACAGGGTGAGCAGCCACGGAAAGCCTGATCGCCGCCGGCGGTCGCCCAGGCTCATACCCATTCTGCGCTCCGCAACGGCTGTCCCGCCAGCTCGATGGCTCGGGCATGAAATGGCTTCAACGGCGGCAAATCATCGGCTGCCGCCCAGCGATAGGCGAGCAATTCGTGGCTGAGCTTCCCGACCGGACTTTGTGGGGCGCACAGAAAGGCAATGTCGATGTGCTTGGGCGCTGTTTTTGCCACATAGACGACCCCCCGCACACGCGCCGAAAGGGCAAGCTCCTCGTGGAGTTCGCGCAAGACGCCAGCAGCCGGGTCTTCGTCGTCATCGACCCAGCCACCTGGCAGTCCCCAGGCAAATCTTGGATGATAGACATGTTCGACCAGCAGCACCGCGCCAGCTTCGTCTACAATCACTGCGGCCACGCCCAAGGTATAGCGCGGACGAGCCCGTTGATAGACGAGGTAGGGCAGGCGCACAAGCGCCGGAAAGCGGCGCACCAGGGTAGCGATTTGACGGCTCACGGAGTTGGCTTCGGCTGGTCTCGCATCTCCCCGAGTCTAGAACAGCGCAGGCAGCATTTCAACAGGCAAGCGCCTGCCTCGCCACGAGCTATGGAAAGACTGCCCGCCCCGCGCCGCTTGTAGACTGCGCGCCTATGCTATACTAGCAAATTGAAGTCACCTTGAGTGAGCTGGGTGGTGTGTCTTGTCTCGAGCGCCCATAGATTTATTGCATCTTTTCCTCGAATTCCCCGGCGACGTGCTGTTTTTCTTGTTGGTGATCGCGTGCAGCCAAGGCTCGCTCTTCCTTGCTTTTGGGCATCGCTCGCGCTTTCCGCTAGAGCATTCGACACAGCGGTATGTGATCGCGACGGCTGCGCTGGTGGTCATTTGGCTGGTGATGCTGGGCGCGGCTGTCGTCGCCCTGTATGCGGAGCTGGATGCCAACCTGTTCATGCCGCCTCTGGAGAGACTGGCTCATGCCTTGACGCTGTTGCTGCTGGGCTGGGTTTTCCTGAGCGCCGATTTCACGCTTTGGCGCAGCCGCTCCAACCTATTTATCTTTGGGGCGAGCTTGCTGCTGACGCTGTTGTTCATCAATACGGCGCGCAGTTGGCTGTTGGAATATGAAGCCGGGCTCGCATTCAACGCTGGCCAGTATGCGTCTTTGTGGACGGCAGTGACTGGCGGCATCGCGGCTGCGCTGCTGCTGTTGACAGCGCTGAACATGCGACACATCGCCGACGCTCCGCTAAAGGCGCTGCTGTTTTTGCTGTTTTTGGGGGGCAGCGCCTGGGAATTGTGGCAGATCGGGCAAGGGCAGGTAGACGGCAATTATCAAGGCGCGGCGCGTTTGGCTTATGCGGCAGGACTTGCCTTGCTGCCGGTCATCATTCATCGCCTGGCGGTCGCGCTGTTGGAAAACAGTTTGGTAGAAGTCGTGCTGGCTGCCTCACAGCCGGCGGCGGCTTTGCCTGCAGAAGCGGCTGTTGGCGCAGAGATTTCTCCGCGCGCTGGCTTGGCGCAGACCAACCCACTGGGCGATTCGCCGCGGCTGCTCGCTGCGATTGGCATGATGCTGGCGAGCGACAATCGCGCCGATGTGGCTGACCGCATCGTCCAGGCGACGCAAAGCGCGCTTGGGGCAGAGCTATGTATGCTGCTGAATCCGCCCGATGAACACAGCGCCTCAGTCGTGGCAGGCTGGGACGCGGCAGCGCAAAAATCGCTCGCCGGCGCTCAGTTGGATTTAACTGCGCAGCCAACCTTGCTGGCAGTGGCGCAAAGCGGCGAAATGAACACGTTATTGCCCGACCATCATACCGATGAGCTGCATGATTTGTTTGGGCGCATCGGCGTTGATGGCTTGAGCAGCCTGCTGGCGCAGCCTGTTCTGGCGCAGGGCGCGCTGATTGGATTGCTGCTGGTCGGCTCGCCTTATCGCCAGACAGACTTGACTGCGACAGAGCAGGCGCTGCTGGCGGATATTGCCGCCGTGGCTGGGCTTGTGCTGGCGAACCAAGCAAAAAATCGACAGCAGCCACAGCGAGTCGCCGCTGTTCCCGCAGTTGATCTCGACGACCGACTTGGCGCAAAGGCATCTTTGCTTGCTGACATGACAGCCATTCGCCGCGATCTGGCTGCTGGCTTGGCTGGCTCTGTCGAGCGCATCGCAAAGCTGCGATTGCAAATTGACGGCTTGGAAAAGCAGCTGGTTGATGAGCAGGGGCGTTTGCTTGCGGGGCTGGCAGCCTCCAACATCGATGCCAGCGCCGTGGCTGGGCTGCGCGGCGCATTGTCTGAACGGGCGGCGCTGTTGGTGGAGTGCGAAGCCAGCGCCAGCGCTTTGCTGGATGCCGAGGCGGCGCTGCTCCTGCTCAAGGACAGGGACGCGCACAAGCAATCGCTTCACGAATACCTGCACAAGCAATATAACCGCCAGTTGCATGCGCGTGACCGGCTGCGAAGGCAGGTCAGCGCCTTTATGTTATTGCGGCGGTCGGCTCCTGGCGATGCGCTGGCGACTATTTTGCAGCAGCTGAACGACGAGCAGGCTCAGTTGGAATTGCAGCGAGACCAGCAGCGCCGGCGGCAAAGGCGAATCGCCCAAGACCTGGCAGCGCTGGGCATATCATCGGATGCTGGCGCGCCTATGCTGGCGGCTTTGGCGCACCTGCATGCCGAGCGGCTCGCCTTTGGCAAACAACTGGACGATGCCGATGCCCGCTTCGACTCGTTGCAAGCGCAGCATCAATCGCTGCTGGATGCTGGGGCGGGCGACAAGCAAGCGCTCGAAGCGCAGTTAAAACAGCTCAGTGTCGACCACGAGGCGCTGCTGGAATCGCGAGAGACGTTGCGCCGCGAGCAGCAGCATATCTTGGCGGATGCAGAGGCCGCGGAGCTGGCTCGTTTGGCGCTGGAAAAGGACAAGCAGCTGCTCGAGGCAACAGTGGCAGAAGAAAGAGCTCGCCAGCGAGAAGCGCAGGAACAAATTCATACGCTGGCAGAAGAGCGCGACAACCTGCTGACCATTCGCGACCGCCTAACCGCCAAGGTAACTGAACTGCTGGACGATGCAACAGACCGCGAAGCGAACGCGCAGCTGCAAAGCGAACTGACGATCTTGCGCGCGAGCGTCGCCCGCTTGAGCCAGCAGCGAGAAGACCTGGCGCTGGATTTGAGCGATGCCCGGCTCGAGTCGGCGCATGCGCCCGAGCCGCCGCTTCCTGTCTCGTCTGCGCCAGCGCTGCTGAGCCTGCTGCGCGATTTGCGCGAGCCGATCGGGTCGGCCCGCAGCTATATCGACTTGCTGCTGTCTGAATCAATCGGCATCTTGGGCGCGGCACAGCTGCAAATGCTGCGGCTTGCCTCGGCAGAGCTTGTGATGATTGCTGATTTGTTGATGGAATTGCAGCGCGCAGCAGCATCCGATGCAAGGCGCAGCCAACTGTGGGATGATATAGCTACCGCCAGCCTCATCGAAGGCGTGATCGCCGATGCATCATTGCGCTTTGCCGAGAAAAACTTGTTGATCGAGCTGAGCTTGGACGACAACCTGCCGCCTTTGCCCAGTCAGTGCCTGGGCCTGAAGCACATGCTGACGCTGTTGGTGGCGAATGCCTGTGAGGCATCTCCGCCGGGCTCGCGGGTGCTCGTTGCGGCGCGCAAAGATGACTCGCAGCGAAATCACAACGCAGGCGCGATTGACATGCTGGCTGTTCGCGTCCATGATTCGGGTGGGGGTATCGCCAGCGGCGATTTGCCACGCCTGTTCGAGCGGACATACCGCGAACGATACCCGGCAATCCCTGGAGTTGGCGACACCGGCGTCGGCATAACCGTCGCCAGGGCGGTTGCGCGCGCGCACAAAGGCGATATTTGGGTGACTAGCGAAAAAGACAAGGGTTCGACCTTTCACTTGGCTTTGCCGCTGCAGCCTGTCGCGCTAGCCGAGGCATAGCCTGTGCGACGAAACATACGCAGCGAGCTGGCTATCGCGCTGCTGGCGGCTCTCGCGCTGCTGTTTGCGCTGATATTTGCGCTTCTATTGGCGAGAGTAACGCAGACTCCGCCACCGCCATCCCCGACGCCGCTTGTCGAAACTGCGCTGCCGAGCGAAACGCCGGTCGTGATTTCAACGCCAGTGGAATCTCCCTCGCTACAAGGCACGCTTATGCCAAGCGCAACCTATCCACCGACGAGTGAGCTCACGCCGACTGCGCAAAGTCCCGCCACTGCGACGGTCATGGCGCTTGCGGCAACCGAAGCGGCGGACTTGGCAACCGCGCAAATCACGGCAACCGATGCGGCGCCATCTAGGCTGGCTGGTGAACCATCTGCCACGGCGACAATTTTGCCGACTGCGCAAAGTTCTGCTACTGCGACGGTCATGGCGCTTGCGGCAACCGAAGCGGCGGACTTGGCAACCGCGCAAATCACGGCAACCGATGCGGCGCCATCTAGGCTGGCTGGTGAACCATCTG
>JAPOSR010000009.1 GCA_026709625.1 Chloroflexota bacterium | reverse complement strand
CGCCGCCCGACCGCGAGCCAGTAGAGGTCGACCCAACCGACTGCGCCGATGAAGTGCTTTGTCCTTGCGTGGATGGACCTTGGCAGGCATACAGTCTGAGATCCGCCGCTTGCCAAGCATTGCTTAGCCCCTTTATTGTATTCTCGTCATGCGTGCCCGGCGCGTCTTCATTGTCTTCTATCGCGAGCGTCAGGCTCTCACGAGCTTGGTCGCGGACGCTTCTCTCCTCGCTGCAGGCACCGGCGGTTTCGTCCGCTGGGTCAGGATTTTGCGGCATCACTGGCTCAGATGTCGGTGATGGAGTGGAGGTGACTGTTGGCTGTGGTGTTGTTGTAGAAGGAGGATTAGACCTTTGGCAGTCGTCCAATGCTAGCTCAGCATCTCCTAGGGCGTCGCGCAAGGGCTTTCTCTCTGCAAACGTTTGACCTGCGTCCTTCGCATCATCATGCGCCTTTTGTGCATCTTCAACTGCTTTTTGCAAATCCGAGCAATCTTGAGCGTCTGCCGTCGCCCCAAAGAATCCCAAGGCAACGATTATTGTCGCCAGCGCGACAATAAAAGTTAAGGAAACATTAAGGGGGGGGGGGGTAGACTTAATGGACATTGTTAATTCCTCCATGATATGTTGAATGCACACTATAGTCTACAAAATATCATTTGTCAAGCATGTTTGCCTTGGAGAGTGGCGATTTTTGTGGATGTCTATCGCATATGGCTATGCGCCAATGTCCGTACTGCCGATCCACAGACCAGCAAAGCAAGGCGCAACCCCCCATCCCCCCAGAACGAGGGAAGGGGAGCTTTACCAGCGATTCTGTAGCCTTAAAGCCCCTCTCTCATGTTTGCGCCGCGTAGACACAGGCGGTCGGGGAGGGGTTTGGGGTGGGGGGGGCAAGCCACTCGCTGCTGAATAGCAAATTGCGCGCGCGCAGCCCCTGCGCTATAGTCATTTTCTCAACTTAGGCAATCGCGGAGAGAAACGATGCAGCCAGTTCCTTTCGGCAAGACAGGCTTGCTTTCGCCGCCGCTCATCTTTGGGTCGACAGCGCTTGGCAATCTCTTCCAGGTATTCAGCGACGAGTCTAAACTGGCGGTCATGCGCGCCATCTTTGCGCAGCTGCCCAAACCGGTCGTCATCGACTCGGCGGGCAAATATGGCGCGGGCTTGGCGCTGGAGGTCATGGGCAACTGCCTGCGCGAACTGGGCGTGCCGAACGACGAAGTCATCATCAGCAACAAGCTGGCTTGGCTGCGCGCGCCCTTGCAAACGCCAGAGCCGACCTTTGAGCCCGGCGCATGGTTTGGCTTGCAGCACGATGCCGTCCAGGCCATCAGCTACAGCGGCATTCGCCAGTGCTTCGAGCAGGGGCTGGAACTGCTGGGCGGCGGCTACAGCACACAGTTGATTTCGGTGCACGACCCAGACGAATACCTGGACGCGGCGCAATCGCCCGACGACCGCAAACGGCGTTTTGACGATATTCTGGGCGCCTATGCTGCCTTGCGCGAGATCAAAGCCGCGGGCGCGGCAAAGGGAATCGGCGTCGGCGCGAAGAACTGGCGGTCGATACAAGAGATCGCCGCCCAGGTCGAGCTGGACTGGGTCATGTTCGCCAACAGCTACACCCTGTATTCGCATCCAGCCGATCTGCTGGCTTTTATGGATTCGCTGCATGAAAAAGGCGTGGCGATCATCAATTCAGCCGTCTTCAATGCCGGCTTCCTGACCGGCGGCGCATTCTTCAATTATGTCAGGCTCGACCCAAAAAACCCGCGGCATGCCGAGAAGTTCGCCTGGCGCGAGCGTTTCTTTGCGCTATGCGCGGAGCACGGGCAAAAGCCAGCCGAAGTCTGCATTCAGTTTGGGCGGTCGCATCCGGGCATCGTGGCATTGGCGCTCAGCACCAGCAAGCCACAGCGCGTCAAAGCCAATGTGGAGGCCATGGCGGTTGAGATTCCTGGATCTTTTTGGAAGGCGCTGCAGCAAGCGGGACTGCTGGCAGCGGATCATCCGTATATGGCTTAGGCTGCGCGCGCATAAACGACTTCGCTTTTGTCTTGGCAATATGCTAGTCTTGGCGACTATACATTGAGCTGAATGCGAACAGGTTGTCAGCTCGGCGCATGTCACTAGAGGGCAAGATGGGCAGCAGGCTGAAGCGGCGTGGTTTTGAATGCGCCATAGAAGCGGGCGGGGCGAAGTCCGCCAGCGTCGCCTTCGCGCCTGGCGATATTGGTTGGGATTTAGCCATGCGCTTCAACAATCACCGCGACCGCCTGATTCTGCTCAAGGCCAGTGGCAGCAGTGGCATTGTTTTTCGCCGCTGGACAGACGACCAGCCCTAGCCAGCGCCGCGCGGCCAGCAGCCAATCGCCGTGGCTTTTTTTCATGGGATAAAGGAAACCCAAAACCCAATGTCTGACCAGCGCCCCAACTTCCTCTTCATCATGTCCGATGATCATGCCGCGCACGCCATGTCTTGTTATGGCAGCCGCATCAACCAAACGCCCAATCTTGACCGCATCGCCGATGAGGGCATGCGCTTTGACAATTGCTTTTGCACCAATTCCATCTGCACGCCCAGCCGCGCCGCTATCTTGACCGGCACCTACAACCACATCAATGGCGTCACCACCCTCAGCACGCCTATGAACAATACGCTGCCTACCTTCGTCAAAGACCTGCGGGCAAGTGGCTACCATACCGGCATCTTTGGCAAGTGGCACCTCGGCCAAGGCGCGGCGCACGAACCCAGCGGCTTTGATGAGTGGGCGGCGCTGCCCGGGCAAGGGCTCTATCACAACCCCACTTTCATCTTTCCAGACGGCGATGGCTCGCGCCGCGAATCTGTGCATGGCTATGTGACCGACATCATCACCGATATGAGCCTGGATTTTCTGCGCGCGCGCGATGCCGAGAAGCCCTTCTTCCTGATGTGTCATCACAAAGCGCCGCACCGCCACTGGGAGCCGGACGAAAAGCACGCGGGCATGTATCTGAACGAAGACATCCCCGAGCCCGACACGCTCTATGATGAGTATGCCAACCGCGCCGCCGCTGCCGAAGCCGCCGAAATGCGCCTGGGCACGCACAGCCAGCCGCTGGACCTCAAAACCGAAATCCCGCGCGACCTGCCGGAGATGCAGCTGCGCAAATGGGCCTATCAGCGCTACATCAAAGATTATCTGCGCGTGGTCGCCAGCATTGATGACAATGTCGGCCGGCTGCTGGATTACCTGGACGAGGCCGGCTTGGCAGACAATACGGTGGTCGTCTATACCTCTGACCAAGGCTTCTTCCTGGGCGATCATGGCTGGTATGACAAGCGCTTCATGTATGAAGAATCGCTGCGGATGCCATATATCATGCGCTTTCCACGCGGCATCGCAGCGGGCAGCGTCAATGATGATATGGTGCTGAATGTCGACTTTGCGCCGACCTATCTGGAACTGGCGGGCCTGCTGCCCCAAGCGCAGATGCAGGGACGCAGTTTTACGCCGCTGCTGCGCGGAGAGACGATCAGCGACTGGCGCGAGGCCATGTATTATCGCTATTGGATGCATCGCACGCATCACAATGTCTATGCGCATTACGGCATCCGCACGCGCCGCCACAAGCTGATTTATTATTATGCCGACCCACTGGAAACCGCTGGCAGCCTTGCCGGCACCTTCAGTCCCGAATGGGAGCTTTTTGACCTGGAGGCCGACCCCTACGAGCTGAACAATATCGCGCGCGACCCCGCCAATGCCGAGCTGGTGGCTGCGCTCAAAGCCGATCTGCACCAACTGCAAGCTGATGTCGGCGATGAACGCTATCGCTTGGATGTGGATTAACCCGCCAGCAGCGCCTGCTTTGCCCGAGCGATGAAGCGGCGAAAGCGCTCTTCCATGTGCGGGCGGGTGAACCAGCCGGCTGGGTCAGTCATCGGGCGCGCGCTGGCCGCCAGCTCAAAGAGCGGCAGGTCGGTCAATGTCCAGCCAGCGGCTTGCTGATAGGCGCGCAGGAATTCGTCGGCAGCCTGTGGCAGGCCCTCCAAGAAGTATTCCATGCGACAATAGGCGACATCCGCGGCTGGATGCCCATAACCCGCCTCTTCCCAATCGACCACCGCCGATATGGCGCGCGACTGCCAGAGGATATTGCCCGACCAGTAGTCGGTGTGGGCAAAGCGCGCTTGGGTCGGCTGCCAGCGTCCCCAGTGCGCATTGACCAACTGCCAGACCCATTCGCCATCTTTGTCGCGGCGCATGAAGCCAGGGATTTCGCCCGATTTGATAAACCAAGCCACCTCGATGTTGTCGTCCATCAGATAGCGTTTATCGGCTTCTGTGAAGGGCAGTTGGTGGATCCTCGCCAGCATGCGCGCGGTGTCGGCTGCTCGCTCTCCCCACAGCGGCGCTTGCATCGGCGGTTCGATCTGCGCCCCCGGCACATACTCGGTAACGATGCCCGGCAAGCCCAGCAGCTCGCCCGTTTCATCCAGCAGCAGGGGTTTTGGAGCGGGGATTCCCTGCCGCCGCAGCATACCCAGCGCATGATATTCGCAGGCATGTTTGTTGTGGCCGGCTTCATAATTGGCGGGGTTATAGCGGCGCAGCACGATCTTGCGCGGTTCAGCGCCGATTAGCTCGACCAGATGCGTGAAGTTTGAATAACTGCCCGGCAGCGGCGAAACGCGCCAGTCGCCAGCCAGCCCCAGCGCAGCCAATGTCGCTCGCAGCGCTGGCCGCGGCGGCTGATTTTCTCCCGGGCAGGCCGCAGGGGTCGGCGGATCCTGGCTCATATCAAGTCTCCGGCATCGGCACGGGCGGGTTGTGGCGCGGCTCTGCCACCCAACGCAAGAACAACCCGCCGGCGACCAAGCCAGCGCAGACTGAGGCCGCGAACAAGGCGCTGTAGCCAAATTGACCGGCGATCCAGCCGCCGAGCAAGGGCGCGGCAAAGGTAACTGGCGCCAGGATGCTGTTGGTCAAGCCGATGTAGGTGGGCTGGTCGGCTGGGGGCGCGAACTCGAGCACGATGTTGTATTGTGATACGGAGTCGCAGGAGATTGCGCAAGCCAGCAGACTCACTGCCAGAGCCAGCGCGGCCATATCGCCAGCCAGCAAGGCGCACGATGAAGCCAGTATGATGCTCAGCGCAGCCAGGCTCAAGTTGCGTTTGTGCCCCCAGCGGTCGCCGAGGCTGCCCATCACTGGCTGCAGCAGCGCTTGCGTGCCGATGAAAACCGCCGCCAGCAAACCGACTTCCGCCCCGCCCAGCTGCAGAGACCTCTCGCCAAAGACGACGAAGAAGCTGGTCGACATCAGGCTGACGCGCAGCAGCGCATACGTCAGCAGATAACGCCGATAATTGTGCTGGGCGCGCAAGATGCCTGGCAGCCGCCGCAGGTACTGGCGCAGATTTCCCGAGCGCTTGATGGCATCGCTGGGCGGCTCGCGGGTTAATGCCAGGCAGAGCCAAGAAACCAGGAGGATGCCGCCCGCCACGAAGAACAGCAGCGCAAAGCCGCCGGGATAGGCCACTTCTTCCAGCACGCGACCGACAAAGAGCGCGCCGCCAACGCCCATCAGCATGCCGCCGCCATTGGCAATGCCAAAGAAAATGCCGCGCCGCCGCACCGGCACCACCTTGCCGATCATCGTGTACCAAGCTGGCGTTACGATCCCGCCGCCAAATGCCGAGACCGCGAACAGCGCAAAGAAGAGAACAAGCGCCAGGCTGGCGTTGCTTTCGGCGAAGAGCAGCAGGCAAAGACCGATTAGCGGGATGGGCAGCCGCTGCAATAAGCCGCTGGCGAGGACGACAAAAGGCAGCTTGCGCCGCAGACCCTCGGCATGATTCGCCATAAAAAGCTGGGGCAGGTAATAGGAAATGCTGTAGAGAGCCGGGATCAAGCCGATCAGCAGCGGCAAATCGCTGAGCTTGCTGACCAGCAACGGCAGAATCGTCTCTTGCGCGACTAGACTCGCCGCCAGCGCAAAGAGCATATTGTCCAGCACATTGACTGTGAAATTCCAGCGCAAGTGTTTGTCCGCGGCGGCCATGAGCGAGGTTTCAGCCTGCGCCATGCTGGGAAGTCGCCAGCGGCTGCGGCGGGTGATAACGCGGCTCGCGCACCCAAAATTGCATCAGCGCGCCACCGACAATGCCACAGGCGAGCATCAGCGCGAATAATTGGTCGAAGCCGGTATCTGCCACCCAGCCGCCGATTATGGGTGCCAGGAAGACCACCGGCGCCAGCAACGTATTCGTCAAGCCGATGAAGGTCGGCTGGTCTTCGGGGAGGGCGAACTCCAAGACGATATTCAAGTGTGAGATGCGGTCGGCTGCCAGCGCCGTGCCCAGCAGCGCAAAGGCCGGCAGCAAACCGCGGGTATCGCTTGCCAATGCCGCCAGCGCCGCCGCCAGCGCCACCGCAAGTGCGAAGATCGTCAGGTTGAGCTTGTGCCCGCGCCGATCGCCCAGCCAGCCCAGCCCCAGCTGCATCACTGCCTGGCTGCCCAGCAGAGCCGCCGTCAGCAAGCCGACTTCCGCGCCGCTGAGCGCAAATTGTTCGTTGCCAAAAATGATGAAAAAACTCGCGCCCATCAAACCCAGACGGCTGATGGAATAGCTGAACAAGAAGCGCCGAAAATTCGCGTTGCCGCCCAGCACAGCCGGCAGCTGGCGAAAATACTGCCGCTGCGATACCTGCTGTTTGACGCTGGGGCTTTCTGGCTCGCGGTTGAGCGCCAAGCCGACCCACGAGATGCCCATGAAGACCGCCGCCGCCAGAAAGAGCGCCGCGAAGTTCTGTGGATAGGCGACTTCGTCCAGCACGATGCCCACCAGCGCCGCGCCAAAAACGCCCATCAGCGTGCCCAAGCCATCGCTGACGCCGAAGAAGATGCCGCGCCGATTCACCGGCAGCACCTTGCCGATCATGGTGAACCAAGCCGGCGTCGCCACGCCCGCGCCAAATGCCGCCAAGCCGATGACCGCATACACGGTCAGCAATGTCAAACTGGGCGCGCTGACGGCAAAAAGCCCGATGGCGAAGCCCGCGAAAACATAGGGCACGCGCTCCAGCAAGCCGCCCACAAGCATGACAAACGGCAGTTTGCGTTTGAGGCGCTCGGCATGATTGGCGGCGAAAAGCTGGGGCAGGTAAAAGCAGATGCTGAAGATGGCGGGCACGAGACCAATGGCGATCTTGGAATCGGTCAAATTGCTGATCAAGAGCGGCATAATCGTCTCGCGCGATATCAAGCTGAACGCCAGCGTGATGAACGTGATGTCGATCAGATTGACAGAAAAATTCCAGCGCAGGTTCCGCTGGACAAAGCCTGCGGTTTTCGCGTCCAACTCAGCCGTCCCAGCCTTCTATTTTCAGCGCATGCGCCGGCGCTTCGGGCAGGTCATTGGGCAGCCGCACAGCCAGGTCGCTGCCAGCCTGCCGCCAGGCCAAATCGCCAGCTTTGCCCAGCAGTTGGATGCTGGCACCGCTTGGCGCTGCCAACCCTTCGATGATGATCTCGCTTTCTGTCGGCGCGCCCAGCAGGATGGCATAGACTGCGTCGCCGCTTTGTGTGAAGCGGACGGCGAGACCCTGTGTCGTCCGGCTTTCGGCGCGCTGCCAGGGACGGGTAGCGAAGATAGCAGCGCCGTTGCGGTCCAGCCAGCTTCCTAGCGCGCGCAGGCGCTGTGCCTGATTCTGCGGGATGCTGCCATCAGCCATAGGCCCCACATTCAGCAGCAGGTTGCCGTTCTTGCTGACGATATCCACGAACATGTGCACGAGTTCGCTTTCGGACAGCAGCTGCTCGTCGCCTTCGTTGCGGTTATAGCCAAATGAATGCCCAATGCCGCGGCAGGTCTCCCACTTGTTCGGCTGTATCTCGTCAAATTGCGTGTATTCTGGCGTGATAAAGTCGTAATGCGGTCCGCGCGGGCTGACCAGCTCCTTGCCAGCTGGCGGCTGTATGTCATGGCGCTGCGTAAAGCGGTCGTTGATGACGCCTTCGGGTACCGCATTGTAGTAATAGGCAAACAGTTCGCCTAAGTCCGCCGCTTGTGGATAGCCAATATCGTTCCACATCAAAGACGGCTGATAGCGGTCGATCAATTCTTTCCAATGCGCGACCGAATACTTCACAAATTCGGGACTTTGCACGATCGTGCCCCAGACATCCGCCACATCCTCAATGAGATCGTCGTTGAATGCCCAGTCCAGCCCGCCGGAGTAATAGATGCCCATGCGCAGGCCAACAGCGCGCGCGGCGTCTGTCAGCTCGCCGACTACATCGCGCTGCGTGTGATAGCCGCTCTTGCGCGGGCAAGGAAAGTCGCTGCGCCACAGGCAGAAGCCATCGTGATGCTTGCTGGTCAAGACGACATACCGCGCATTGACTTCGCTGAACAAAGCCGCCATGTCGGACGGCTGCCATCGTTTGAGCGCCGAGTTGAAGCCTGTGGCGAAGTCATCGTAGGCGAAGTTGGCTCCGTAATGCTGGTTGTGCCAGGCGCGCGTCGGACTGTCGTCAAAACGCAATGTGTTCATGTACCATTCGGCATAAGAATTGTGGCGGAACCACTGGCTCATGTCGCCGGTCTGGAAGACCTCGCCGATGTCGCCGCCGTGTGGCGCCCAGGCTGGCACAGAATACAGACCCCAGTGGATGAAAATGCCCAGCTTGGCGTCGTGGTACCAGTCGGGCGCTTGGTGAGCGCGCACCGATTCGAGCGTTGGTTCGTAGGGCATGTCGCTTATCCTTTCAGCAAACCGTTGTCTTGCTTCCACAGATCGTCGGCGGCCGGCACGGTCACAATTTGTCCGTCGGCCATGCCCAGCAGCAGCGCATCGCCAGCCAGCGCCAGGCAGTCGACGCCATCGGCGAGTGTTCGCCAGCTTGCGCCGGCATGTTGCGAAGCCACGACGCGGTCATCCAGCTGCACAGCCAGTCCCGCCGCGGTCAGCGCCAAGCCATTGACGGCGCCAGCGCCCACTTCAATCGGCTCGACGCGCGCCGCCGCAATGCGCAGCAGTCCATGCGCTTCGCAGCCGGCATAGAGCGCGCCATCTTCGGCAGCCGCCAGACAGAGCACATTCTCGCGGCCGCTGCCGACATGCATATCCTGCCAGAGCCGCCCGCCGTTGTGACTGCAATAAATGCCCGTGCTTGTGCCAGCGTAGACCGCGCCATCGTCAGCGAAGCGCGGCGACAGCGCCAGGCAATTGACACTGTGGTCGAACAAGCCATGATTGTATGCTTGCCAGGTCGCGCCGGCATCTGTCGACCGAAAGACGCCATCGGCAAATGTGCCGGCGAGCAGGCAATCGGCGCCCAGGCACAAGCAGGTAACCAGCGGCGCCGGCAGACGAAACGCGCAGACTTCCCAGTTGTCGCCGCCATCAAAGGAGCGCGCGACGCCACCCTGCACCCCCGCCAGCAGCGTATCGCCCTTGGTGGCAACACAAAGCGCCGGGGTGTCGTTTGCAGCCCGCCAGTTGGCGAAGAGATTGCGCTGCGCGCCGTCTGGGTCGATGCGCCACAATCCGCTGTGCCGCGCCGCATACATGCAGTCGTCCACCCGCAGGACTTGATAAGTGCGCTCCACGCTACGGCTCCGTCATCGTTTCAGGCTCGCGGTGCAGCACCAGCACATCGATGGTCAATGCCAGCGCCGCGCTCATAACCGCTCGCCGCAGCGCCTCGACTTGCACCTGCGCGACATCGAAGATGCCCGCCGCCGCCATATCCACGATGCGTCCGCGCATCACATCAAAGCCCGTGGCCTGGTCGCAACCGCTCAGCCGCGCCAGGATCTCGCTGGGGTCATACCCGGCATTGCGCAGCAATTGGCGCGCCGGGGCTTCCAGCGCTTTCGCCAGGATCTGCCGCGCCGCTCGCGCTTCCATTTCATCACAGGCAGTTGGCTCGTCCAGCAGCCAGTCGCTGCAGCCCAGCAGCGCCACGCCGCCACCGGGGATCACGCCGCCGGCCATGCCGATGCGCAAGGCGCGAATGGCGCGTTCAGCCAGGTCTTTGCGCTGGCGGATTTCGTCTTTGGCGATGCCGCCGACATAGAGCGTGGCCAGCCCGCCGTTCAGCTTGCCCAAGCGCCCTAAGAGACGCGCGTTTGTGTCGTCATCGCTGGCCTGCGCATAGGCATTGCGCAGCCGCCGCGCCGTCGCACGAATCACATACGGGTCGCCGCCGCCACCGGCAAACCCGAAATTTTTGGCGTCTGCCCAGACCCAGCGCGCCGAGCCAAAGTCGCTTTGCCGCGCATCATCCAGCGTCTCGCCCGCGCCTTGCAAAATAGGCCGTCCGCCCGTCAAAAGCGCGATGTCGACATGTGCCTGCTGCAAGTCGGCAGGCACGAACTCGTCGACCTTGACGACGATGGTTTGTATCCTTTCGCGCAGCCGCTTGTCCAGCGCCACCGACAACCCCTTCTCTGATATCGAACTGACGATGAGCAGCAGCTGCTTGAAGCCGCTGCGCAAAGCCAACTGCATCACCGGCACGAGCTCGGCGGGTTCTTTGATCTCGGCATCGCTGATGAGAATAGCGGCATCGTGCATTTCGGCGATTGGGCGCGTTGTGCCGCGCAGCATGTCTTTGCTCTGCGCGCCGCCTCGCCAATAGCTGCCTTCGACATACTTGCGCGTCAGCCGGCGGCTGTGCCCAGCGCGGACATCGACCTGCCCATAGCGCCCCAGCGTGTACATGATTTCGCCGAGGCTGTCGGCCATCTCTTCGTCATGACAGATCGCAAAAGCCAACGCGCTCAGCTCGGCTTGGCTGCGCAAGGGGCGAGCGTCAATAACAAGCCGCTGGCTGAGAGCTGGCAGCAGCCGCAGCAGCTGCGCGCGCAGACGGTTGGGGTCGCAGCCAGCCGCCAGAAAACGCCGCCCTTCTTTATAAATCTGCTGGTAGAGCACAGCCAGCGTGGCCGTGCCGTCGCCGATTGTTTCGCGCATCGTCCAAAGCGCCTGGCGCAGCAGCATCGTGCCGGCGTCTGCCTGTTGGTCGGCGATAGCGATGATGCGGCGGGCGATTAAGCCACCATCGTCCAACAGCTCAAACTTGTCCAGATTTTGGGTGATGGCGCGGCGCGGCAGTGGCCCCAGAGTCGGCGCGACAGCCTGCGTCAGTTGGTCGAAGCCCTGTTGCAGGACTTGCTGCGTCTGCGGCTGATGAATGATCTTGGGCACTGGCATAAAAAACACGACAACTGGTCGGCAAATGTCGGCAAGCATACCACAACAGGCTGTCAACTGCCAAAATAAGGATTGGCAGGAGAGGGGCGGATGCGGGGATATGGCAACCAAGCCTCCATCCCCGGACCCTTGCCCCCAGAACGAGGGAAGGGGAGTTTTTCCTGCGCTTCCGCAGCATGCTAGCCCCTCGCTCATGTTTTGCGCCGCGTAGACACAGGCGGGCGGGGAGGGGTTTGGGGGGGGCAAAGCAACGCGTATCCACAAAAATCGCCACTCCCGGGTTGGCAGGAGAGGGGCGGATGCGGGGATTTCATCAAAAATTTGACAACGCGACAGACATTGCTTATAGTATGAATCTATTAGTCAATCGTTTGTAGATACCTGTTTGCTGGCACTAAGGAGGTGCGCTAGGGGAAATGTGTAGTACACACGCCGGTAAGGTTCGCTTAGAATTCTTGCAGAGAAAGGAACTGTAATGGACAAGCAGCAACTATCGCGCCGCGCTTTTCTGAAGCTCGCGGCTGCCAGCAGCTCGGGAATTGCCTTGGCGGGCGTGGGTCCGCTGCGCAATATCGCCGCCGCGCAAGACACAGTCGAGCTGACCTTTGGGCGGCACTGGGAAGCGGCTTTCCGCCCACGCCAAGCCGAATACGATGAAGGCTTTATGGAACGGCACCCAGACATCAAGATCAGCATCACCTACAACACTTGGACTGATCACAACAATGTTGTGCCTGCTTGGGCGGCGGCCGGGACGTTGCCCGATATCGTCTATGTGCACGGCAGCCGCGCGACGCCCTGGGCGCATGAGGGCATCATCATTGATATTCACGACCTTGCCGTCGCCGACGACGAATTCAATGTCGATGGCATGTGGGAAGAGTCGTTGCGCCTCTACCGCGTCAATGGCCGCATCCACGCGCTGCCCTACGACCATGGTCCGATTATCCTCGGCTACAACGCCGACATGTTTGACGCCGCCGGACTGGACTATCCGGATGAAAACTGGACGATGGAAGACATGGCTTCCGCCGCCGCCGCGCTGACGGACGCCAACATGGGCGTCTATGGCTGGGATGGCAACTTCAGCCTGGGCAACAGCGCCAACGGCTTCTTCTTGGGCGCTTGGGGCGCAACCAACATGAACGATGACGAAACCGCCATGACGATGGACACCCCAGAAGCCCGTGAAGCGCTCAGCCACTGGTACAACCTGATTCATGAAGAAGGGGTGGCTCCCACCGCTGCCGAAGCGGAAGCCTTCCCCAATCAAAATGTCTTCCGCGCCGGCGCTGCCGCCATGGGGCATCTAGCGACATGGGATACGCCCAGCATGCGCGCCCAAGCTTCTTTCAACTGGGATGTCGCGCCTGCGCCCATGGGCGCTGATGGCACCCGCGCCACCACATCCTTCGGCAGCGGCTATGGCATTACGCCGACCAGCGACAAGCCCGATGCAGCTTGGCGCTACCTGCGCGAATACCTGTCAGTCGATGGCATGATCTTCATGTGGAGTCTCTCAGGCCGCGGCTCGCCCGCCCGCCCGGAAGGCTTGGAAGCTTGGCTGACCTCCGACCCCGCGCCGCCCAATGGCCAATACTTCCTGGAAGCCATGTTCGAATACGCCACGACGGGCCACCCCTACTCGTCGCTGGCCTCGGCGCAGGTCAGCCAGATTTTGGACCGCGAATCGAACCTGCTGAAACTGGGCGAAGCCAGCGTGGACCAGGTGATCGCCACCATTATGGAAGAGGGGAATGCCGCCCTCGACGCTGTCGCCGACGACATGTAGCCCATGTTGAGGCAGCTCTGCAACAAGGGAGATCGCCCGGCGGTCTCCCTCCGATGCGATAAACTGAGCCATTGAGTGTGATTGATGTTCCGTCGTTTTCTCCGCCCCATCTCGCCCAGCGCCCGGCGTGAAGAGCGCATCTTCTATTTGTTCATTCTGCCCTGGGTGATCGGCTTGGTCGTCTTTAACGCCGGGCCTGTCTTGGGCATGCTGGGCTTGAGCTTCACCGACTGGCGCATCTCGCTGGATAACCTGTCATTCATCGGCTTGGAGAATTACGCGAAGTTATTCGATGACCCGGTCTTCTGGGTGTCTGTCGGCAATACGCTTTATATCGTCGTGGGGCGGGTCGTGTTTGGCACGGCGTTTGCGCTGCTGCTGGCTATCCTGCTCAACCAGAAGGTGCCGGGCATTCCCTTCTTCCGCGCGGTTTATTATCTGCCTACGGTGACGGCGGGCGTGGCGGTGGCGCTGGTATGGATCTGGATCTTCAACCCGCGCCTGGGCATCTTGAATTATTTCTTGAAGCAGATTGGCATCCAGGGACCGCCCTGGATCTACAGTTCGACCTGGGTCAAGCCCTCGCTGATTTTGATGAGCCTGTTTCAAGTTGGTCCCAATATGATCATCTTGCTGGCGGGCTTGCAGGGCGTGCCCAAAGAATTGTACGAATCGGCGGAAATCGACGGCGCTGGCAACTGGGCGAAGTTCCGCAATGTAACCCTGCCCATGCTTTCGCCGGTGCTCTTCTTCGTCATCATCATCTCGGTGGTGGGGTCCTTCCAAAACTTCACTGAAATCCGCGTGATGACCCAAGGCGGACCAGGTGAATCGAGCAATGTGTTGATTTGGTATCTGTGGGAGAACTCCTTTGTTTTCCTGCAGCTGGGCGTGGCTGCCGCCGTTGCCTGGATCATGTTTGTCATATTGATGGCGCTCACTGGTTTGCAATTCCGACTGGGCAGGCGCTGGGTCTTCTACGAGGTATAGGCTAGATGGAGAAACAGAAAGCGCCGCAGCGCAACGATGGTCCTGCCTGGCGAAGGTCTATCAAGGGACGCCGCGTCATCAGCATCATCATCACCTTCGCCTTGCTGATCCCCATTGGCATCGTGTTTATCCTGCCCTTCATCGTCATGGTGTCGACCGCGCTTAAGCCGCTGAACCAGGTCTTTGCCTTCCCGCCGCGGCTCATCCCCGAAACCTTCCAGTGGCAAAATTTCCCGGATGGCTGGTATGGCTATGGCTATGTCGACTTCACCACTTGCACCTGGAATTCGCTGAAGATCACCGTCAACAATATCATCGGCAACCTCGTCTCTTGCACCTTGGCGGCGTATGCCTTCGCCCGTCTAAAGGCGCGCGGCAAGAATTTCTTCTTTGCCCTTGTCCTGGCGACCATGCTGCTGCCTATCGAGGCGCTGGTGGTGCCACAGTATGTGCTTTTCAATCGCTTGGGCTGGTTGAATACGCACCTGCCGCTGATGGTGCCGCCCTGGTTCGGCTGGCCCTTCTTCATCTTCCTGCTGCGCCAGTTCTTTTTGACGATCCCAGAAGAGCTGGTCGACGCTGCCAAGATCGATGGCGCTGGCCACGCGCGCATCTTGATGCAAATCTTCATACCGCTTTCCAAACCGGCGCTGGCTACCCTGGCCATCTTCGCTTTCATCGGCAACTGGAACAATTTCTTCGGCCCGCTGCTCTACCTGCGCGAGCCTTCGATCCAAACCCTGCCCGTCTGCCTGGTGCAATATCAAGGCGCTTATGGCAATACCGACTGGCATTTGATGATGGCTGTCGCCACCATCACCGTCATTCCGGTGCTGTTGATTTTCATCTTTGGGCAACGGTATTTTGTCGAAGGCATCGCCACGACCGGTGTCAAGGGCTAGGTTTCAAAACAGAAGCGCAGAGATCCTTTTGTCCGTCACATGAAAACTGCTGTCTGCCTCGCCGTCTGCATACTTTGCGTCCTGTTCCTGACTGGCATTGGCAGCCTGGAGCCCTTTGTTGATGTAAGCGAGGCGGCTGGCATCCACGCCACCCACCGCGGCGATTGGGAACTCTTTGAAGACGACTTCGGCGCAGGCTATCTGGGCATCGGACAAGCCTGGGGCGATTACAATCGTGACGGCTGGCTTGACCTGTATGTGACAGGCAACCAGCACGCCAATATCTTGTATCGCAGCACGGGTGATGGCCGGTTTGAAGTCTCGCCGCTGGCTGCGCAGGTCGCCTTGGCGGATGCGCTGAGCGGCGGCGCGGTCTGGGCAGATTATGACAACGACGGCTGGCTTGACCTGTATGTGTTGAATCATGGCGCGAACACGCTCTTTCATAACGAAGCCGGCGCGGGCTTTCGCGATGTAACGGCGCAGGCTGGCGTTGGCGACCCCGGCAAAGGCACGACCGCCACCTGGGGCGACTATGACGGCGACAGCTACCTCGACCTGTATGTGGTGAATTGGTCGTGTTTCCCCGAATGTGGCGACCCCAACATCACACGCGAGCACGATGCGGCTCGCGATACGCTTTATCGCAATCGCGGCGATGGCAGCTTCGCTGATGCAACGCACCTGCTGGGGTATGATGAGCTGCTGGGGAGTGGCTTCAGCGCCAGCTTCACCGATTATGACAACGACGGCGATGCCGATATCTATGTCGTGAATGACCAGTTCAAAAATATGCTGGGCAATATCTTGTGGCGCAACGACGGCGCGGGCTGCGGCGGCTGGTGCTTCAGCGAAGTTTCGATTGCGGCCGGCGCGCGCACCTTCATCCACGGCATGGGCCTCGCGGTCGGCGACTATGACAACGATCTCGACCTGGATTTCTACTTCAGCGACATGGTCAACGGCATGGTGCTGCTTCAAAATCAAGGCGATGGCACCTTTGACGATGTGGCGGATGCCGCCGGCGTCGTGGTCGGTCCCAGCAGCGCTGTAGGCTGGGGCACCATCTTCTTCGATTACAACAATGACAGCTGGCTCGATTTGTTTTTGACCGCCACAGAATTTGTCCAATTCGACATTGTCAGCGGCCCCGAGGGGATGATGTTTGCGTACCGCGACTACCTGTTTGCGAATCGAGGCGATGGCAGCTTCGCTGATGTAACGCCCGCCAGCTGGCTGAACGACCTGAAGCCGAGCATGGGACTGGCTTATGCCGACTATGACCGCGATGGCTGGCTGGACCTTGTGCTTGGCAACTGGAACGAGGGCTATGCGCTATTCCGCAACACCGGCGCAGCCACCAGCCGTCACAACTGGCTGAATGTGCGGTTGCGCGGCGGCGGCGACATCAACCGCGATGCCATTGGCAGCCGCGTCTATATCACGACCACCGACGGCCGCGTGCTGATGCAAGAGGTCAAAGCTGGCTCCAGCCTGGGCGCGGGCAACGACACCGCCCTGCATTTTGGCTTGGGCGCGGCGGACGTCGCCGAGCTGCGCATTCGCTGGCCCAACGGCCTTGAAGACGATCTGCGCGATGTCGCGGCGAATCAATTTCTGGAAGTGCAGTACGGCGGGTGAGTTGGCGCTGCCTCGTACCAACCAGTCTAGGCAAGGGCACTATATGATGTCGCCAATACATCGCGATTGGTTGCCCTGTGGGCGACTTGATAGCCGCCCCGGTCTCTATACCCGCTGTGTATCGCTGGCAAACCCTGTCATGCCTTCAGATACAGCTTGACCACCGGCACTTCACAGGGCGGCTGCACGACCGGCAAGTCCAGGCGCGCGCCGTTGCTTTCGTCCACGCTGACATGAATCTCGCTGCCATCATGCAAGAATTCAGCGTATGCGATCCGCTCGCCGATGCCATCCATATACAGGTGCTTGAAGGGATAAGCGAAGATATGGCAATAGAGCGCATCGCCATTTTGCGTCAAGCGGCAATCGGCGGGGGCGGGCAAAGCGCTGGCTGTGCAGCCATAGATGGCTTCGCTGTGTTCGGTCATCCATTTTTCATAGACGCCCAACGCTGCTTCGGCGCGCGCATCCAGTTCGCCCATGGCGGTCGGACCCACATTCATCAGCAGGTTGCCGCCGGTCGCGACTGTATTGACCAACATGCGAATGAGCTGCCCCGGGCTCTTCCAAGTGGCTTCATCGCGGTGATAGCCCCAGCTGCCGCTGAAGGTCTGGCAAGTCTCCCAGACAACTGGTTCGCCATCGACATGCACCCAGCCGCGCGGCTGAACTTGTTCTGGCGTATAGATATCGGCGGCGCTGGGCAGATCCAGGCGGTTGTTGATGATGATATCGGGCTGCAAGCTGCGGCTTAGCGCTTCCAATCCTGCGCTGTCCCAGTCGTCGCGCCCCTTGCCATCCGCGCCTGGATAAGAAAAATCGTACCAGATGATGTCAATTTTGCCGAAGTCGCTCAGCAACTCGCGCACTTGATTTTTCATGTAGGCGCGATAGCGGCTCATATCGCGGCCTGCGTTGAGCTGCTCGCGCTGCGAGTGGTTGCGCAGGGCATGAATGCGGTCGATGACGAAATCGGGATGATGCCAGTCGATCAGCGAATAATAGAAACCGACCTTTAAGCCGCGGCTGCGAAAGGCATCGACCACTGCCGTCAGCAAGTCTTTGCCCCAGGGCGTGTTGGTGGCTTTGTAATCAGTGTGCTGCGTATCCCACAGGCAAAAGCCATCATGGTGCTTCGAGGTAATGACCATGTATTTCATGCCAGCGGCGGCGGCCAGGTCTGCCCAGCGGTCGGGGTCAAAGCGGCGCGGATTGAAGAGGCGAAAATACGGTTCGTATTGCTCATCGGTCATCTCTTCGTGCTGTTTCACCCACTCATGGCGAGCGGGCATGGCATACAGCCCCCAGTGGATGAACATGCCGAAGCGGTCGCGCACAAACCAGTCGGTTTTGCCTTTGGTAGGTTTGGGACTGAGCATGGAAAGTTTCTCCCTTGTGAAATCAGCTTAAGCCTATTGTACCCACAATGCGCGGTTTTTGCCGCTGCTCGGCTCGCTCGGTAGTTGTGCTTTGTTAGAAGCCTTTACACGGCGTTATTAGGAAAGGCGCAGCCAGTCATTGCCGGCTTTGAATCGCGACGCCCAGCTCATCCGCCAGCTCGCGCAGATCTGCCCATACCGCATCGGGCAGGGGAATGCCGGTCTTGATGCGCCTTGCATAAGCTCGCGCTTCTGGCTCGCCCGGCAGCAGCACTTCGTCAAAGCCGGCGGCCGGCTGCACCGCCTTGACGCGCGCCTGCAAGGCAGCGACCTGCGCCGCAAAATCTGTGTGGTCGTCAAAGGCTTCGGGCGACAAAGCCAGCAGCAAGGTGGGGTTGCCAAAAGAAAAATCAGGCGCGCTGATGGGACGATGCCCAGCCAACAGAGTCGGGATAAGCTCCATCATCATCGCCAAGCCCGAGCCTTTGTGCAGCCCCATGGGCAGCAGCACAGCGCCTTCGTCCAAGAGCTGCGCATCGGTGCTTGGGTTGCCATGCCTGTCCAGCATCATGCCGCTGGGGACTGGCTCTGCTTTGGCGTGCGCCAGCACAATTTTGCCATGCGCCACGCCGGCTGTCGCGAAGTCCAACAGCAGCGTCTCGCCGCCCGAGCCGGGCGCCGCAAAAGACATCGGGTTCGTGCCAAAGACGCGCTCGCGCCCGCCATAGGGCGCAACCCAGCCGCTATACATGGTTCCGCTGGTGAAGCCGATGCCGATCAAGCCTGCAGCGGCGATATGCGCTGTGTATTCGCCCAGCCGCCCAATGTGCGTCGTCTGTCCCAACGATACAGCCGCGATGCCATACTCCGCGCCCAACTGCCGCGCCAATTCAGCTGCAAATCTCGCGCCGACCTGCCCAAAACCATAGCCACCGTCCACCATGGCTGTCGCCCCGAATCGCTTGATAACCCGTGGCCGCTGCCCGGGCTGGGTCATCCCTGCGCGGATCATCGTGATGTACTGCTTCACGCGCAGCACGCCATGCGAGTCGTGTCCAAACAGATTGGTCGTCACCAGCGACTCGGCGACGATCGCGGCGATGTCAGTGGGCGTTCCGGCCGCGGCGAAGATGTCGCGGCACAAGTTCGTGAGCGGCTCGGCGTGAATGGTGTGTGGCATACGGATCTTTCTCCTGCGTATTACATGATTGTATCCAGCAGAACAGTTGGAAAGCCCGTCGACAAGCCCGAAAGCCAGTCCGGGCGAGCCATGGCAAAGCGATTTCTGACAGGCTGTTTTGGGCAAAGGCGGCCGATTCGCTACAATGGGCTGTATGGTCGCAAGCAAAGAAACAGGAGGCGCGGGGTGGCGCACCGACTATTGGCGGAACACGCCGACCTGGCGACAGCCATAACCATACTCGATGACTGGGCGGCGCATCAGCGGCAGCGGCGGCGCCAACCAGGCTTGGCCATCGGCGTGGTATACGATGGCGAGCTGCTCTGGGGCGCTGGCTATGGCTTAGCGACTATCGAGAACCAGATGCCGGTCACGCTGGATACACGCTTCCGCATCGCCAGCATAACCAAAACTTTCACGGCGACCGCTATCATGCAGCTGCGTGACGCGGGCGCGCTGCGCCTCGATGACGCGGTCAGCGACCATCTGGATTGGTTCAACCTGCGCTATAAAGACGCGCCGGCCATCACCATTCGCAATTTGTTGACGCACAGCTCGGGCTTGCCGCGCGATTCTGCCAACCCCATGTGGACGGAGTGCGCCGCGCCCGACTGGGACAGCTTCATCGCCGATACACAGAAAAGAGCGCCGACTCGCGCGCCCTACGCAGCCTTTGCCTACAGCAATCTCGGTTTTTCGCTGCTGGGCGGGGTGGTCGCAGCGGTCAGCGGGCAAAGCTGGGCGGACTATTTGCAGGCGAATGTGCTGGAGCCGCTGGACATGCGCGAAACACGCCCCATCCCCAGCGCCGATGACCCGATGCTGGCGACCGGCTATACGCGCGAAAAAGCTGGCGGCGGGCGCGACAAACTGCCTTTTTGGTTGATGAAAAGCTTCGAGGCATCAGCGAACTTCGCGTCCAGCGTCAAAGACTTGGCAAAATACGCCGCTTTTCATCTGGGCGGCCACGGCGATGCAGTCCTCAGTCGCTACAGCTTGCTGGATATGCACCGCATCCATTTTATGGGCGAGGGCTGGGAAGGCGGTTATGGGCTGGGCATCGGTTTGCACCGCATGAAAGACTGGGTCATCAGCGGACACGGCGGCGGTTATCCAGGCTATTTGACGCTGTTTTCGCTGTGCCGCGAGCTGAAAGCGGGCATCATCGTGCTCACGAACTCGCTGGGCGGCGACCCACACGATTATGCCAGCCAGGCTTTCAAGCTGCTGCTGCCCGAATTGGCAAAGCTGCAAAAAGAAGCTGGGGCTGCCCAAGCGGAATGGGCGCAATATGTCGGCGATTATGAAAGTGAATGGGCGCGCCAAAAGGTCGTCATCCGCGAAGGCCAGCTGCAAGTCATCAGCCTCGATTGGCTGGATGATGAGCCTACCGTGCTCGAGCCAACCGACGCGGCGCATACTTTCCGCCTCAAGCAGCGGGGACAATCCAACGAGACTTTGCGCTTTGAGCTGGATGAGACGGGCAAGGTCGCGCGCATGTGGGAGCGCAATGAATACAGCCGGCGTCTGTAGCGACCGAGAGCGCAGACGCAAATCCAGCGGGACATGCAAAACCTTAAAGTACAAAGCGCGCGAATGCCAAGAAGAGCCAAAAAGTTCCTGGCTAAAGAGGAGCGTAGGTGTAAGTTGGATTATCGCTGGAGCGCCATCATGCTGATGCTGGACATCGCTCGTTTTGGCTCGCTCGATGCCTTCCGCCAGCCAGTGGATGCCGTCAGCGACTTTGTCAACGGCGACCCGCCGCCCGAAGCAACTTGGCGAGAATTTTTCGACTGCGCAGAGCGATTTGGCGGCAGTCAATAGCGACATGACGGCAACGCAAAGCGAACTGGCAGAAGCTCTACGGCACGCGGATACCGCCACGGATAAGCGAGACGCCGCATTGCGATTGCTGGCGCGGACAAACAGCCGGGCGCTGCTGGACGAGTGCCTGCGCGCGCTGGGCTCATCGCCCGTGCTGGCAGCTTTGGACGAAGGGCATCGTCCGATTCTGCGGCGCAAGTGCCTGCGCTACTTTGAAGAGCCACGCCGCGACAAAGCCGGTTTGCTGCGCGAGGCATTGACGCGCTTGCTGGTGCACATCGCGCATCCCGCGGATGGCGATATCTTTCAGTTGGGCGTAGACACCTATCACTTGCAGCCGGTGGCCGATGTGGCGCAAAATCTGCGAGCTGCCGCGCTGGCAGGGCTTGCGCCGATCGACCCGCCGCTGGCGCGCCTCTATGCCACGCGTTTCCTGGGCGAAGAGCATACTTCTGTTTTCAACTGTGAACCGGCCATGACGGCGCTGGATGTCTTGGCGGCATCCGAGCAGCGTCTGCCCATCTACCAGTTCCTGCTACGCGCGGGCGAGTCTATGGCGCAGACCGGGCGTGGCGAATTGGTGGGCAAGGCGCTGGAATCGCTGGGGGCGGATTTCCCGGCGCCGCTATATGCGCAGTTGCTGACGCAATACCGCGAGATCGACCAGGCGACTGCCAGCATGGGCATCATCAACTGCGTGGTCGCAGGCCGGCAAGCGGCGCTTTATGACCAATTGGAGATGTTGATTTTGCAAACGCGGCATGTCGATCTGCGGCGCTATGGGCTGGTGATGATGGCGGCAGCGCGCGACGAAGCTCTCAGCGAGCGCCTGCTGCGTATGGCTCGGGTTGCGCGCCGGGAAGATGTGCCGCTGTTTATCGATGCGCTGGAAATCTGCCAGCACGCCGGGCGCGATGATCTGGCGGCCTCGCTGCGCCGTCGGCTCTAGCGGATCTCGCGGCGGAAGATGTCGCTGAAGACTGGTTCGATCTGCAATGTGAGGTTAGCCAACAGCGCCTGTGGCGACACGCCCGCCTGCTGCATGACAGCTTGCCCCACCAGCACATCTAGCGTCGCCAGGAAGCGGCCGCGCGGAAAGAGCGCCAACAGGTGGACTCCCGCTTCGCCGCCACAGGTGGTTGCCTGCGCCCGATAGACATCCGAGTCTGTTTCATCGGCATATCCATAGCTTTCCAGCCATTTGCGCATGAAATCATCGGCGGCGGCAGCGCGAGCAGCGGCGGCATCGGCGAAGACATCGACCCAGTAGCCGAGCGAAGAAAAGAAAATGTTCTCGTCGCAGGCTTCATTTACGATTTGCATTCTCTCGCGGTATTGGTGGCCATGTTCCGCGGCAAAGACGGCGAAACCAGCCTGCAGATCTTCAGCCAGCGCCGAGGCCGCCAGCGCCTCAGTCGCAAAATAGCCAGAAAGTTCGTCGGCGAGTTGCAGGGCGGGCGGCAATCCGTCTGTGAAGAGCTTGAATGCCGCGCCAACTTCTGCTTCGGTCGCATCCACAATCGCAAAGTCATCCCCCGCAACTTGCGAGGCATCGCTGATGATCAGCACAGTGCGCAGGGTTTCGCCCGCTTCGGCCGCGGTGGCTGGGTCGCGCTCGCGGATCGACTCCACGACATCCTGCCCGACCAGCACATCGCCAAAGATCGTATGCTGGTGATTCAGATGCGGAGTCGGCGCGGTCGTGATGAAAAACTGGCTGCCATTGGTGCCTGGTCCCGCATTCGCCATCGCCAGCAGCCCGGGACGGTCGAAGGTCAGGTAGCCGACTGGCTCATCGCCGAATTGATAACCAGGACCGCCGCGCCCCGTGCCAGTGGGGTCGCCGCCCTGCGCCATAAAATTGGGGATGACGCGGTGGAAGGTCGTGCTGTCGTAATAGCCTTGCCGCGCGAGGAAGACAAAGCTGTTGACCGTGCGCGGCGTCAGGTCCTCATACAAATCAACATAAATCGCGCCGGCGCTGGTGCAGAAGATGGCGCGGTAATCTCTGCCCGGCTCGAGCGCAGACTCTGGCGCTTGAAATTGCATGCGCGTCAATGCCGATGGCTCGGCAGCTGCGCAGAGCTCCTGCGCGTCTGGGACAGATTGCGCCACAGCTGCCGACAAAACAGCCAGCAAGATCGCCAACGCGCTCGTCAATCGCATCAAACCCACGACTTTACCCTTCGCCAGCCAAGCCAGCAGCCACCCGCAACAAAGACCCATTCTGCCCGACCAACCCGCCTTTGCATAGGTGAAATCCAGGCTTGTCCCTGTCGCCCCGCCAGTTCTCTGTGCCCGCTGCGTCTCTGTGTTGAATAGGTTTCGCAGGGCGCGCTTGAACCTGCTTCGGTTACAATCGCAGCGGATTCTGGCCAGATGACAGGGCGAGCATAGGCACATGCCCAAGGTTTCCAAGCAGCCGCGAGGCTTTCTGCGCAAAGCGGCAGATTAATGCGCGCGAATGGTCGGCAATCAACAAGCCAGTCGATTTGCTACTGCCATTGCCACAGGCAATTGCCTATAATCTGTCAATTGTGCGTTGAATGGCAATATGCGCGCCCGTGGCGAGACAACCAGCAGCTTGCGCAGTCGCCACTGGCATGCGATTGAAGGAGTCTGAGCTTGAACCGCCGCGCCTTTTGGACCTGCATCGCAGCCCTGCTGCTGCTGTCGCGCTTTGTGACATCGGCGCAAGAGTCAAACATCCATATTGACATCATCGGCATCGACTCGACCGACCTCGACCAGGTGACGATTCACGCCAGCGTGCTGGATGCCAGCGGAAAGATGGTTTCGGGCTTGGGCTTGGCAGATTTCAGCCTGGGCGGCGCATTGGCAGACCTCGGGCAAGTGCTGAAGGTCGAAAATGTGACGGATGACGAGCTGGCATTTGCCACTGTGCTGGTCATTGATACCAGCAGCAGCATGGCCGGGCGTCCCCTTGAGCAGACAAAAACGGCCGCGCGGGCTTTCATCAATGGCTTGGGCAAAGACGATCCTGTCGCCATCGTGCTCTTCAATTACTCGGTGCGCAATGTTGTCGACTTTAGCACCGACCGCGCCCTGCTCTTGCGCCAGCTCGACAATATCGCGTATGGCGGGCCCACCGCGCTTTATGATGCGACGCTGCGCGGGATCGAACTGGCGGCATCAGCGCCCCTGGAGCGCCGGGCTGTCGTCATCCTGAGCGATGGCGGCGAATATGGCAATGTCAGCAAGAGCACGCGCCCAGAGAGCGTCCGCGCCGCCACGGTCAATGGCGTGCCTGTCTATGCCATTGGCTTGGGCTGGAATATCGACCGCCACTTTTTGGAAGCGATCGCCAGCGAATCCAACGCAGCATTTTATGAATCGCCCACCCCAGACGAATTGGCCGCCATTTTCAGCGAGCTGGCGTTTGTCTTTCGCAGCCAATACATCATCACCATCCGCGCCGATGTGCCTGCCGACGGCACCCGCTACGACTTCAGCCTGAATGTCACAGCAGCCGATGGCAGCGGCGCCGGCAGCGCTTTGCTGCGCGCGCCAATCCCCATCCCGCTGCTATTCTTGCCCGACGAGCTTTTTATCGCGCCTATCGCCGAAGACACGCAGATCACCGTCGAAATCCGCGCCGACCAAGATATTGAAAGTGTCGAGGTAGTCCTGGACGGCGAGCTGGTCTCCAATGAGCCAAGCTATACCATCGAGCCGGTTGAATTGCAGCCGGGCGAGCACCGGCTGGATGTCACAGTCGAGGATGTAGAGGGCGACATCGGCACACTGAGCGCGGAATTTGAAGTGGCTGCGCTGCCGCCGACGCTGGATGATGACTTTGCCGCGCACGAACAAGAAATCGCCGACCCCGAGGTCATCGTGGTCGAGCCTGGCGGCCAGACCGAAATCACCCAGGTCGAATTCATCGTCGATGGCGAAGTCGTCCTAACCGACAGCGAAGCGCCGTATGAATTTGACCTGGATCCCTTCCAGCTGCTGCCAGACGAAGGACATATCCTCAGCATCCGCGCCACCAATGCTGGTGGACAGACCACCACAGTGACCAGGGAATTCGAGGTCGACTCCATTCCGCCGCGCCTCGAGATTCAGGGGCTGACGCCAGACACTGTCATCGCCGACTGGCTGACTGGCCGTGTGATTGTCGAAAGCCAGTCGCCTATTTCAAGCCTGCGCATCGAACCTGCGCTGCCACACACAGTTTCGGGCAATCAGTTGGACTTTGTGCTCGAGGCGGCTAGTTTGCCACCGGGTGCCAATGCCATCACCATCACGGCAGTCGATGAAGCCGGCGCGCAATCGACGCAGACAGTCAACTTTGAAGTCGCCGCATTGCCGCCGACTATTGAGCTGAGCGGGCTGTCTGCGGGCAGTGTCATCGGCGCAGCGCAGGCTGTGCAAGTCGCGGCGGGCGGGCAAACCGACATCGAGCGCATTGAAGTCGCGTACGATGGCGGCGCTCCCCAGCCAGTCGCAGCGAACACTTTTACCATTCCCGCCGAGAGCCTAGGCGATGGCGCGCACGAAATCACAGTGAGCGTCGCCAATGCAAGCGGCGAGACGAGCACGATCACGCTGCCATTCATGGTCGCTCTCCCGCCGACGCCGACCTTGACGCCGACCGACACGGATATACCCACGGACACGCCTGTCCCGCCGAATACCAGCACGCCGCTGCCAACGAATACGAACACGCCGCTGCCAACGAATACGAACACGTCGCTGCCAACGAATACAAACACGCCGCTGCCAACGAACACAAACACGCCGCTGCCAACGAACACAAACACGCCGCTGCCGACAGAGACAAACACGCCATTGCCGACAGAGACAAACACGCCGCTGCCGACAGAGACAAACACGCCGCTGCCAACGAATACGAATACACCGCTGCCGACAGAGACAAACACGCCGCTGCCAACGAATACAAACACGCCGCTGCCAACGAATACGAATACACCCATCCCAACCGACACGCCCACGAATACACCTGTCCCAACCGACACACCCACGAATACGCCCATCCCGACTGACACGCCAACGAATACGCCCATCCCAACCGACACACCCACGAATACGCCCATCCCAACCGACACACCCACG
>JAPOSR010000033.1 GCA_026709625.1 Chloroflexota bacterium | reverse complement strand
TCGACAATGATCGCATCGGCCCGATGACCCTTGATCAGGTCGCGCTCAAACCGGTTGCAAAAGATCACATCGGCCTCGACTGAAAGAACCGCGCGAATTTCGTCGGTAAAGCAGTGCGCGTCGTTCTTACAGATCCAGTAAAGCCGGGCATCCGAGTCCCGGGCCGCAAGTATGTCAGATGTCAGATGCGGTGGCCCTGCCGTGATACAGATGTGGCTTGCGGCGGCGATGATCCCGCACTGCGTTTCGGTCAGGTCTTCGCGTCCAGCAAAAACCGGGTCGAAAAGGCAAGCGCAACTGCTGTCGGCCTGATAGGCGAGCACGGCCATGGGCGAGGGGCCATCGATCCGAGAAATACCATTGGTAGAAACACTTTCGGCCTGAAGATCGATCAGGAACTTTCTGGCATTGTCATCGCGTCCGATCCAACTGATCGGCCGCGCCTTTTGACCCAGACCCGCCGCAGCCACCGAGACATAACTCGGGCATCCCCCCATCCGTGGCCAAGCGGCGGTGTCGCGATGCGAGATCAGAGTGGTATGCCCGCCCTCGATCTGCCCATTCAGGCCAATCGCATAGTCCATGCTAGAATACCCCGAGACGGCAAGCGCGGTCATGCCAGAAAGCCCTTCGCAGCGTCCGTGGTGACCAGACGGCCCATATAGCGCTCAATATCTTCAAGTGAGGCCTCGGCAAGATGTGTCTGGTTCGAATTCGTGGCGTCGCGCGCGACACTCACTTCGAAGCCGTGTCCAAAGGCGTCCTGCGCGGTCGCTCGAACGCAGACGTTGGCTTTGACGCCGCAGATCACAACACGCTCAACCGTTTGCTCGTTCAGGAAAAGCGCCAGATCAGTCGCGAAGAAGGCGCTGAATCGGCGCTTGACGATCTCGATCTCATTGGGCGCACCATTCGGGCCGAAGCCTTCGAAAAAAGCCGCGTCGAATTCACCATGTACGCAATGCCGGGGCAGGACGTTCTCCTCGAAGTCATGAACGCCCGCGCGGTGACGGTCCGCGATGTGAACGACGGTGGTCCCGGCGGCGCGTGCGGCTTCAAGAAGCGAGGCGCAGTTTTCGATAACCGGCGCGACATCGGGATAATAGTTCCCGCCATCGGGGTGCAGAAACGAATTCTGCATGTCGACGATCAGAAGTGCGGTTCGCATCAGGTCACCTGTTCCTTTCGCTTCGCGTGCCAGCCTGCCGCACAAAGCGCAAGTATGACCATAACGTAGGGAATGGTCCCGACCAGTTTTGGCGGCAACCCGGCGGTCTGCATCCTGATCTGTGTCGCATCCAGAAACCCAAAGAGAAGGCAGACCAAAGCAGTCGCCACAGGCCGGTTGCGACCGAAGTAGAACGCCGCGAGCGCAATGAAACCACGGCCCGCCGAAAGCCCCTCGTTAAAGAGCCCTATGGAGGCGAGCGCCAGATGTGCGCCACCCAGCCCCGAGAGGAAACCGGCGATGGCGGTCGAGATGTCCTGAATGGTGCGCGAGGCCAACCCCATGGCGTCGGCCACCTGTGGCGCATTGCCGGTGGCGCGAAGGTGCAACCCAAATCGAGTTTGCGTCAGGAAAAACGGCATTACCGACACCACAACCCAGGCAAAAAACGTGATCGGCTCAAGTTGCGCCAAAGTCGGGCCGAAAATCGGGACCGATGATACCGATTCTGGCAGCACCTTTGGCAGCAAGACCACATCCGGCATGCGCAGGGTACCGCTTGAGTTGAAGCTCCAGCTCAGGATGAAGCCCAACAGCCCGGCAACCAGGAAGTTCAGCCCCAAGCCCGCCACAATCATATCCGCGCGAAGACGGGTTACACTCAGCGAAAACAGCCAGCCGATGAACGCACCGGCAAAGGCTGCGGCAAGCGCGGCCAGCATCCAAGATCCTGTCACCGACGAGACAATTATAGCCACGAAGGCACCCGCGAGTATCTTTGGCTCCAGCGCGATGTTAACGATGCCTGCGGCGCGATTGATTAGCCCACCCATGGCCGCAAGCAGGATCGGCGTGGTCAGGACAAGAGTCGAGGCGAGGATCTGTTCGATGATCATACGTTTTTACTCCTCCGCCGCCACCGAATGCTGATCCGCCCAAACTCCACCACCGCGAAAATCATCACGGTGCCTTCGATAATGTTCACGATATCAAGCGGGATGTCGGAAAAGAGCTGCACCGTGGTGCCCGCCGAGGCCAGCGCACCAAAAAGGATCGAGCCAAGTAGAATGCCGAGCCCGGTATTGCGCCCCAACAGCGCGACCGCCATGCCAGTGAACCCGTAGCCCGGCGAGAATCCTTCGGCAAAGCGGTGCAACTGGCCAAGCGCATGCGACGCGCCTCCCAGCCCCGAGATCAAACCGGAAACTGTCATCACTATGATGATAATAGTGGGAATGGATATCCCGACCGCACGGGCAAAGCGACGGTTGTGACCAACCAGCGCGCTTTCGATCCCGATTGGCGTCCGCTTTGTCCAGATCGCGTAAAACGCGACGACAATCAACCCCAAGATAAACCCGGCATGCAGCGTCGAGGGTGGCATCAGCCGCGAAAGCTGCGCACCCTCATGGATCAACGGCGTGATGTTGTTGCCCGACTGCTCGGACAAAAGTGGACCGTTGACCAGATATCCGGTGATGCCGAGCGCCACGAAGTTTAGCATCAGGGTCGAGACGACTTCCTCGATGTCGTAGCGCGCCAAAAGGTAGCCGGGGATCAAAAGCCAGATGGCGCTGACAAAGACGGCGAAAGCGAATGCCAGCGGCACCAGCGTGAACCCCATTGCGGCGGGCAGGGTGAAACCGATAAACGCCGCCGCCAACCCTCCGATAATGAACGCGCCCTCGACGCCGACATTGAAAACACCGGCGCGGAAACAGATCGAGGTTGCGACGCCGGTAAACAAAAGCGGCGTAGTCGCCGAAAGCATCGCCGCAATTCTGCTGGATGAACCAAAGGACTCACTCACCATCAGCGAGAACACCTCGAACGGATTCTCGCCGATGGCGACAAGAACAACCGAGGCAACAAGGACCGCAATCGCAAAGGGCAGGGTCAGGCCAAACCCGCTCTCGATCCAGTCCAAAAACGCGGCGCGCGGCCTAGAGACGGGAACATCACTCATCCGAGGCGCCTCCCATCAGCATCATACGCCCAAGCGCGGATACGTCAAGTTCGGAGCGCGCCATCAC
>JAPOSR010000037.1 GCA_026709625.1 Chloroflexota bacterium | reverse complement strand
CGATGTGACAACAGCCTATGCGACGCTTGCACGATCCACATCAATGTCGAGTGCCCCCATCCCTGCGCCCTCCTGGCCGCCCCAGCCGATGGCGCGGACATCACCACCATCGAAGGCCTGGCGGAAAATGGCGAACACCACCCGATGCAAACCGCTTTTTGGGAGAATCATGGGTTGCAATGCGGCTATTGCACGCCGGGCATGATCATGGCTTCCGCCGCCTTTGTACGCGACAATCCTGGCGCGTCTGAAGACGAAATCCGCCACTATCTGGAAGGCAATATCTGCCGCTGCACCGGCTATCACAATATCGTGAAAGCGGTCAAACAAGTGGCAGACGCCGCCGGAGGTGCCGGATGAGCGCGCGTATCTTCGGCAGCGGCATCAAACGGCGTGAAGACCCACGCCTGATAACTGGCGAGGCGCGCTATACCGACGACATCAAATTGCAGGGCGCGCTGCACATGGCGGTCGTGCGCAGCCCCTACGCCCACGCCCGCATCGTTTCTATCGATTCTTCGGCCGCGGCGGCCATGCCCGGCGTGCGCGCCATCTTCACCGGTGGCGATATCGACCTGGCTGGCTTGCCCACCGCCTGGCTCATCCCCGACAGTGACTTGAAGACGCCTGAACACCCGGCTTTGGCGAGAGATGTCGCGCGCTATGTTGGCGATGGCGTGGCGATTGTGCTGGCCGACAACCGCTATCAGGCGCAGGACGCCGCCGATGCCGTCATGGTCGACTATGCAGAGCTGCCCGTCGTGGTCGACCCGCACGAAGCGGCGCAGGCTGGCGCGCCCCAGCTGCACGACGATGTCGAAGGCAATATCGCTTTTCGCTGGGTCATGGGCGACCGCGAAGCCTCCGATGCCGTCTTTGCAGCCGCCGATGTGGTGGTCAGCGAGCGCATTTTGCAGCAGCGCCTGCTGCCGACCGCTATGGAGCCACGGGCTGCCAGCGCGCAGTACAACGCTGCCACTGGCGAATTGACGCTGTGGTGCACCTCGCAGAACCCGCACATTCATCGCTTCATCGTCAGCGCCGTCACCGGCCTGCCTGAAAACAAGGTTCGCGTTATCGCGCCCGAGGTGGGCGGCGGCTTTGGCAGCAAGATCCCCTGCTATCCCGACGAAGCGCTGGTCAGCTGGGCAGCCATGAAGCTTGGCGTGCCAGTCCGCTGGGCAGAAACCCGCAGCGAAAATTACCTCACCACCATTCACGGGCGCGACCATGTCCAGTTCGTGGACATGGCTGCCAGCCATGACGGCAAGATCTTGGGCCTGCGCGCGACCGTTTATGCCGGCATGGGCGCTTATCTGTCCACAGCGGCGCCAGGCATCCCGACCATTCTGCATGGCTTGCTCTATGTTGGTCCTTACACAATCGACAATGTCTTCTGCGAGTCGATCGGCGTGATGACCAATGCCACGCCAACCGATGCCTATCGCGGCGCTGGCCGTCCTGAAGCGACTTTTTTGCTTGAGCGCATGATGGACAAAGTGGCTGGCGCGCTGGATATGGACCCGGTCGCGCTGCGCCGCCAAAACCTCATCCCGCCTTTTGAAGACGGCTACGAAGTCGCCACCACGCTCATCTATGACAGCGGCGATTATGAAGCGGCATTTGACAAAGCGCTGGAGATGGCTGGCTATGCCGACTTCCGCTCGCATCAGGCGCAGGCGCGGCAAACGGGTCGGTATCTGGGCATCGGCGTCACGACATACACGGAAATGTGCGGCTTGGGTCCCAGCCAGGTCGCTGGCGCGGTCGGCTTTCAGGGCGGCTTGTGGGAAAGCGCGACTGTGCGTGTCACGCCCACTGGCAAAGTGCAAGCGCTCATTGGCGCATCGCCGCATGGACAAGGCAGCGAAACCACCCTGGCGCAGATTATCTCTGCCGAGCTGGGCTTCCCGGTCGATGATATCGAGGTGATTCATGGCGACACCACCGAGACGCCCATGGGCTGGGGCACCTATGGCAGCCGCACGACGCCAGTCACCGGGGCGGCATTGGCGCAGGCCTCGCGCAAGCTGAAAGAAAAAGCGCGCGCGCTGGCGGCGCACTTGATGGAAGCCAACCCCGACGACATTGAATACGCAGATGGCAGCTTCTCGGTCAAGGGATCGCCCGACCAGGCGCAAAGCATCCAGGATGTCGCGTTGATGGCGCACCTGGCTTGGAATATGCCCGAAGGCATGGACCCCGGCTTTGAGGAATCACAGTTTTATGACCCGCCCAATTTTGTGTATCCCTTTGGCACGCATATTGCCATCGTCGAAGTCGACCCGGTTACGGGCAGCATCGATTTGCAGCGCTATATCGCTGTTGACGATTGCGGACCGCAGATCAACCCCGAGATTGTCGCCGGGCAGATTCATGGCGGAGTCGTGCAAGGCGTGGCGCAAGCGCTGTGCGAGGGCGTCATCTATGATGACAGCGGCCAGCTGCTGACGGGCACGATGCTGGATTACTGCCTGCCCAAAGCGGATATGTTCCCCAACTTCGAGCTGGGCGAGACGGTGACGCCCTCGCCGCATCACCCAGTGGGCGTCAAGGGCGTTGGCGAAACCGGCACCATCGCCAGCACGCCGACAGTCTACAATGCCGTGCTGGACGCGCTGTCGCCGCTGGGCATCGCGCAGATCGACATGCCATTGACAGCGGCAAAAGTCTGGCAAGCCATACAGAATGCAAACGGAGGCAACTAACTGCATGTGGCCACAACAATTTGACTATCAACGCGCCGACAGCGTAGAAGGCGCGCTGGCTGCCATCGGCGACAATGGCAAGTTTTTGGCTGGCGGGCATTCGCTGTTGCCCGCTATGAAGCTGCGTTTGTCCACGCCTGATCAACTGGTGGATATCAGCCGCATCGACGCGCTGCGTGGCATCAGCCGCAATGGCAGTCTGGCGATCGGCGGCGCAGCGACCCATGCCGAGATCGCCGCGTCGGCTGCGGTTGGCTCTGCCTGTCCAGCCTTGGCGCAGGCTTGTGGGATGGTGGGCGACCAGGCAGTGCGCAACTTTGGCACATTGGGCGGCAATATCGCCCATGCCGACCCCGCTTCCGACCCACCCACCGTGCTGGTGGCCTGCGGCGCTACGATCCATATCCAGAGCGTCGATGGCTCTCGCAGCGTCGGCGCGCAAGACTTTTTTGTCGATCTCTTCGAAACAGACTTGCAAGATGGCGAGCTCATCACCGGCATCAGCCTGCCCGACTGCAGCGACTGCCAATGCGCCTATATCAAGCTGCCACATCCCGCTTCGCGCTATGCGATCGTGGGCGTCGCCGTCTGCTTGAAGATGAACGGCGGCATTTGCGCGCAGGCTGATGTAGCGGTCGGCGGCGCGACTGTCAAGGCGGTCAAGTGCGCCGGTGCCGAAGCGGCTCTGACCGGCAGCTCGCTGGACGAAGCTGCGCTGGCGGCGGCGACAGATGCGCTGAGCGATGACATTGGCGACTGGCTGACGGGCGATGTGGCATATCCCGAAGCCTATCGCAGCGCCATGGCCGGCGTATTTCTGAAGCGCGCCATCAACGCCGCCAAGGGCTAGACAGCGCGGGAATCGCCGCCATCTGCCCGTCCTTAACAATCCCCCGCCCGATATGCTTGCGGTCTTGCGGGCGGGGGGATTGTTGGCATGCGCCATTGCCTGCGGTGTGAAAATAGGTACAATCGGCGGCCCGTCCACAATCTGCGTCAGCGCAGTTGGGAGCGGCTGTCTATGGCATCGAGTGTTGCCGCCCCGTCAAGATCGCCATCTTTTGTCTGGTGCGCGCTGGGTACCGCCGCTTTGACTTGGGCATTGATTGTATTTGGCGCGGTGGTGCGCGTAACCGACTCTGGGCTCGGCTGCGGCACAGACTGGCCCCTGTGTAATGGCACGGTCTTTCCGCCTTTGGACAACCTCACCGCCTGGATTGAGTGGCTGCACCGCCTGTTTGCGCTGTTGATTGGCTTATGCGGCTTGGCCACGCTTGCGCTTGCCTGGCGTGACTTCCGCAAGCAAGACGCGCGCGTGCTGCGGTTGGCGATGTTGGCGGCCTTTTTCTTTTTGCTGCAGAGCGGCTTGGGCGCGGTGGTGGTGTTTTGGGAGCTGCCGCCCACCTTCGTAACCTTGCATCTCGGTGTGGCTATGCTGTTGCTGGCGGCGCTGCTGGCTGCAGCATTGGTCGCATGGCACCATCCACAGCCGCGGCGTCCTGGCGATTCTTTGTCGGAGCTGGCGGGCGTCAATGCGGCTTTTGCCTTGTTGATCATCTTGACAGGTGCCTTGGTGCGCGGCAGCGGCGCGACTTTGGCCTGCGTGGAATGGCCCCTGTGTTACGCGGGCATCTTGCTGCCGGTTGAAGAGGGGCTGCTGGCTGTCATTCACATGACACATCGTTTTTCGGTGGCGGCGATGGCGGTCACGTTGCTGTTTTTAGCCTGGCGATCGTGGCGGCGGCGGGCGCTTGTTCGGCGCATGGCTATGGCGGCGGCGCTGGTATACCTATTGCAAATCGGCGTTGGCGGGCTGTTTGTCATCAGCGCGGCGGGACCTGTCTGGGGCGCTGTTCATGTGGGACTAGCGGCGGCAGTCTGGGGCTTGCTGGTTTGTCTTTTCGTCATTGAGCGCCTTGCTCTGCGCGCGCGTCGGCCAATAGAAAAGAGCATGGCATGAGCCGAGCGCTGTCCATCAATATCCAGCCACGCGCCTATATCGAGCTGACCAAGCCGCGCATCGTTGCGCTGCTCGTGTTCACCTGCCTGACCAGCATGATCGTGGCTGCCGAGACTATCCCGCCAGTCGACTCGCTGTTGTTTACGCTTTTGGGTGGCGCATTGGCAGCGGGTGGCTCATGCGCCATCAATCAATATCTTGATCGTGTGATGGATGCCAAGATGTCGCGCACAGCACGCAGGCCCATTCCCTCCGGGCGCATCTCAGCCCGGCGCGCGCTGGGCTTTGGCATCGCTTTGCTGGCTCTGTCAGCGTTGACGCTGGGCTTGTTTGTCAATTGGCTGGCGGCAGGCTTGGCTCTGGGTGGCGCATTCTACTATATCGTTGTCTATACCGTGCTATTGAAGCGCCATACTGTGGCCAACATTCTCATCGGTGGCGGGGCGGGCGCTATGCCGGCGCTGGTGGGCTGGGCGGCGGCAACTGGCGCGCTGGAGCTGCAAGCCTTCATATTGTTCGCCATCATCTTCTATTGGACACCGCCGCATTCCTGGGCGCTGGCAATTTTGGTCAACAAGGATTATGCAGCAGCCGACATCCCGATGATGCCAGTCGCGCGCGGCGAACGCGTCACCCGTTATCAGATCCTCTTTTATTCGCTGCAACTGGTTCTTATCAGCCTGACGCCCGGATTGCTGCTGCTGCTGGGCGGCGCGCAAACCATGCTGGGCGGCTTCTACCTGCTGGCGGCAGTGATACTGGGTTCGCTTTTGGTTTGGCTGGCGCTGAAGCTGATCCGGCGAGCAGACGAAGGCACAGCCCGCTCGCTCTATAAATACTCGTCGCTGTATCTGGCAATGCTCTTCCTGGCGATGATCGTTGACCGCTTGCTCTGAGAGAGAATGCGCCACACGCTCAGCGATGCCAGAAACAAGGCGCTGGAGACACAAGATACTTTGGTTGCCGGCGCTGCTGCTGGCGACCGCGTCAACAATGTTTCTGGCTCTGCTGTTGACCGCCAGCTTGGCTGAGCCCGTTGCGCCCTCGCTTACAGACCAGCCGCCTGATGCCACGGTTGTCGCTGTCGCGCTGGAAGCCGCCTCTGCCACGCGGGGAGAAGCGCTGATTGTCGAATACGCTTGCAGCGTCTGTCATATCACAGGCGGGGGAAGAGTCGCCCCGTCATTTGCCGGCATTGCCGACCGCGCCGCCAGCCGGCGCCTCCATATGTCCGCTGGTCAATATCTGTTTGAGTCGATCGTTCAGCCGGGCGCTTATCTGGTCGCAGGCTATGCCAACGCCATGCCGAGCAACTTCGCCAAGCGCCTGTCACAAGCCGAAATCGGGCATATCATCGCTTATCTGCTGACCTTGTCAGTACCAGAGGGCAGCTCTTGAAGAACTGCTATCTAGCGCTGCTGGTTGTTCATCTAACCCAGCTGCTATGCGGCCTATGCACCTAGCGATTGCGGCTTGATGTGCGGGCGAGAGAGATCAGGTCTTTCTGCGAGAATGAGCCTGTCTGCCCCAGCACCTGGGCATCGGACAGCTCGGCATTGTCCAGCGAATGGAAGCGATCGATCAAGTCGGCGGGGGTTAGCTGGTACCGTTCTCTGCCGCTGATGTCGAATACGATTTCGCCTTGGTGCATCATGATGACGCGGCTGCCCAGGTCGCAGGCTTGCTGCATGCTGTGCGTGATCATGACCGTCGACATTTCATAGCGGTCGGCGAGCTCGCGCGTTAGGGTGATGATTTGTTCGGCGGCTTTGGGGTCGAGCGCGGCAGTATGTTCGTCTAGCAGCAGCAGCTTGGGTTTAACCAGCGTGGCCATGATCAGGGTGATCGACTGGCGCTGTCCGCCACTTAGCAGCGCGACATCGGTATCCAGCCTCTCTTCCAAACCCAGGTTTTGACTGGCGAGCTCGTCGCGGAACCATTGCTCCTGATCTTGCTTCACATCTCGCCGCAGTCCCGTACGCCGCCCGTGAATCGCCGCAAGTGATAGATTCTCGCGGATGGTCAAACCCGGGCAGGTGCCCAGCCGCGGGTCTTGAAAAACGCGCCCGATGACCTGCGACCGTTTGTACTCGGGCCAATGCGTGATGTCGCGCCCGTCCAGGTGGATCTGTCCTGAGTCAGCGGTTGCCGCCCCGGCGATAACGCCAAAGAGCGTGCTTTTACCCGCGCCATTGCTGCCGATGACCGTCACAAAATCGCCTTCTTCGAGAGACAGCGACACCTCTTTCAACGCGCGGACTTCGTTGTTTGTGCCAGCGTTGAATGTCACCGAGATATTGTCGAGTTTCAGCATGAGTTCACCTCGTGTTGGCAAAGCGCTGGCGGTAGGCTTTGTAGCGTTCGTAGAGGCGCGGCGTGCCCAAGGCAGCCAGCACCACCAGCGCGCTGACGAATTGGATATCGGTGGTGGGCAAATCAAGCGAGCTGAAGATCCAGGCGCGCGATATATCAAAGACCAGCATGCCCGCCACCGCCGCGACCAATAGCTGGCCTGTGCTTTTGGGGCGCAGCAGCACCTCGCCGATAATCACCGCTGCCAGGCCGCGGATGATCAAACCAAAGCCCAGGCTGACATCGGCGAAGCCAAATTGCTGCACCACCAGCGAGCCGCTCAAGCCGGCCAAACCATTGGCGACCATCAAACCCAGCACGATCATCACATTGTGATTGATGCCGGTGGCGCGCACCATCTGCGCGTTTTTGCCAGTCGCGCGCACTGCCAAGCCAAGCTCGCTGCGCATAAGCCAGTAAAGAATCACTAAAACAACGATGACGATGCCGCCAAAAAGCATGATCTCCAACAGATTCGTCGATTGACGCTTGAGCTCATCGCCAAATTGCTCGACCAACCACCCGCGGAAGGAGCGCGAATGCCGGCTGATGAGGGTTTCTTGCCCGAGCAGCGGGATGTTGCTGCGCCCACCCATAATGCGCAGGGTTACCGTATAGGTGGCGGTGATGACGATGATGCTGGCTAGCAAGCCTTCAATTTTGAATAGGATGTCCACCAGCGCTGTCGCCAGCCCGGTCAAGGCGCCGAAGACAAACGCCGCCAGCAGTGCCGCCTCTGGGCTGGCGCCACCGGCGATCAAAACGGCGCAGATCGCGCCACCGATAGGGAAAGCGCCGTCGACAGTTAGATCAACAAAGCCCAAGATGCGGTAGGTGATAAAGACGCAGACGCCGGCCAGCGCATAACCCAAGCCCTGCCCGATCGCGCCGATGTTGACATTGCCTAGCGACATCACCACACCGGTCACGACGATTAGCAGCAGCCCACGCAGCAAGAAGTTGTAGCGGTTGCTTAGGGAATCTGAGCCTTGGCTGTCAGCGTTTGCTTGTGATGACATCAGTTTGCGCTCTCCCACTTTAAGTTGCGCTGACAAGTATTATGCGACGCTCCTGCGAAAATTATAGAGCTTAACCGCAGAAAATGGGCGCACGAGGCATGAATCACCGCGGCGACTGTCACACAGATTTGTCATTCAGTATAGTTTATTATACCACAGATGCTTGCGGCATTGCGCTAAGCGAAGCAAATTACCATATCGTCTTTGCCAATCGTGGACAGCAGCCTTTGCTTCCGACAGATTCAATGATATGACCACCGCCTAGACCCCCCACAGCAGGTCCATCCCCAGCAGCAGCGCCGCCAGCGCCACCAGCGTCATGCCGAGTCCGACCTTGGAGAAGTCGCTGAATTTGTAGCTGCCTGGCCCCATCATCAAGATATTGACTGGATGCGCGATTGGCGTGAGGAAGGCCATGGAGCAGGCCACCGCCACCGCGACCGCCATCGCCCGCGGGTCGATGCCCATTTGCAGAGCCGCATTGATGGCGATTGGGCCAACCAGCAGCGGGCTGACTTGCCCACCGATGACCTGCACCACCAACATCGTTAGCAGGGCGATGACCGCAAACAACAGCAGCGGGCTGGCGTTCATCAGACTCGATTCCAAGATCGCGCCAACGCGGTCAGCCAAGCCGGTCTCCGTAATCGCCAGGCTGAGCGGCAGCATACCGGCGACCAGGAAGATCGTCCGCCAGTCCACTGCCGCGTAGAACTGCTCCATCCGCAGGCAACGCGTGAGCGCCATGGCGGCTGCGCCTGCCAGCATGGCGATCGGGGTGGGCAGGATATTCAAGAAAGCGAGAAGCAAGGCGATGACTGTGATGCCGACTGCGTAGGGCGCTTTGCTGCTGTCGGTTGCCTGCGCCGAGTATTCGCCGGCTGGCAAGATAAAATTGCTGTTCCGCGATAGGTTTTGAATGTCTGAGGACTGGCCCACGACCAGAATTGCATCGCCGACCTGCAGCGGCGTCTTGCGCACATCAGTGCGATAACTCTGCCCATCACGCCAAAGCGCCATCGCCAGCAAACCGGCATCGCGGTTTAGCTTCATTTGCGAGAGCGTCTTGCCAATGGCGTTTGAACGGGGCGCAATCATAATCTCAATCGGCTCAATCGGCAACTCGTCCACTGCCGCCCGCGCGCCGCCCTCGATTAATTCGATGCCCCAAGCCAATAACTGCTGGAGTCGCTCTTCGCGCCCGACGATCAGCAGCTCGTCGGCGGGGTAGATGAGTTGGTTTGATTTGGGAATGGCGATCGTCTCAGTCCCGCGCCGGACAGCCGCCACCGTCAAGCCTAGCTCGGCATTGATATCGCTTGCCTGCACAGTTTTATGAGCAAGGCGCGAACCAGGCAAGACGCGCGCCAGCCACAAGGCATCGGCTAATTCGTAGGTATCGCGCAGGTCGACTGGATGGAAGGATTGCGTCACCGAGGCGCGATTGGGCAGCAGATGTCTGCCCGCCAAAAGCATATAAAGCAAACCAGCCACCACAATCAAACTGCCCACGGGCATGAAATCCAGCATTCCCAAGCCCGCGATGCCCTGCGCAATCAGCAGTTCGCTCATTAAGATATTGGCGGTTGTGAAATAGGTCGCCATGCCGCCGAGGGTGACGCCGAAAGCGAGCGGGATCATCAGTTTAGAGGCGGCGACGCCGCTTTCGCGCGATACCTGCAACACCGCCGGCAGCAGCACCGCGCCCGCCGCCACATTGTTCATCAACAAAGACACGGATGCTCCCGCCGACATGACCAGGATAATCAGCTTCGCCTCGGAGCCGCGTCCATAGGCATGCAACTGTCGCGCCGTCCACTGCATGACGCCCGTCTGCTCCAAACCACTCGTGATGACCAGCAAGCCGATAATGGTGATAACCACCGAACTGCTGAAGCCGGAAAGGGCGGCATCGGCGGGCACAAGCTGAGCCAGCGCGACCATGAGCAAGACGAGCAAGGCGATGAGATCGATGCGCAGTCGTGTCAAGGCGATCAGGCCGAGCAAGATGACGATAATGCCGATGACGATCGACTCGGCTGTGGTTAGCATGACGTTCTCGCGCAGTTGCACCAATGCCGGCGAGTATAGCCGATGCGCGCGATTTACTTCACCGCGACTTGACATGGGGCGGCCGAGTTAAGCGGGGAGTCGCCGCTTCGTCCCTGCTTCAGCGCCAATGGCTCTGCGCTCAATCAGCCAGCGCCTGTCGATAGGCTTCTGGCGTATCGATATCGACCAGCACGCCCGGCTCATCGACAGGCACCAGCCGCAGCCGCGATTTGTCCAGCGCTTCGCGTGGCCTGGCCGGGGCTTCCAGCGCCAGCATCGCCGCCCAGCGCGACCGGTCGAGCAGCAGCGGGTGTCCGCGCCGGTCGCCATACCATGGCGCGACACTCCAGCCCGCTGCATATCCCCGCGCCAGCTGCTTGATCGCCGACTTGGTGATGCTGGGCATATCGGCTGGCTGAATGAATGCCGCCGCGACATCTTTGTGCAGCGCGCGCAGACCTGCCTGCACAGACGAAAGCATGCCGCCTGTTGCAAAATCTGGATTGTGAATGCAGCGAACCGATTGCTCGGCCAAGGCAGCGCGCACCTGAGAGGCATCTCTTCCCGTAACAACAATCGTCTCGATCTCGGCGAGCTGAAACTGCCGCGCCACATACGCCACGACAGGAGCGCCATCTCGCCAGGGCAGCAGCAGTTTGTTTTCGCCCATGCGCGTGGACAAGCCAGCCGCCAGCACAATCGCGCAAAGCCGCACGGCTAGCCCCCGGTTTTGCTGCGCGGCATGGGGCGTTCGGCAATATCTTTGAGCAAGCCGCCGTGTCCCATCATCACCAGATCGGCGCGGGTCAGGCGTTCGCCGCTCAACAGGCGCGGCAGGATCCAATCAATGACATTGGTTTTGGGCGATTTGATGCAGCCTGGCGCGCCCACCACCGGCATGTCGTCCAGATAGCCCAGCAGCAGCAGGGTGCCGGGATCGACCGGCACGCCATGCAAGGTGATGCTGCCGCCCGCTCGCTGCAGCGCCGCCGGCACAAGATCTTGCCGATCGATAATGGCGGATATGCTGGCGATCAGGATCATGTCGGCCTGCGACTGCGCTTGGATGGCCGCGGCGATCGCCGGGACATTGTGCTGAACAAAGACCGGCTCCAACAGCTGGCTTCCCCAGCCCTCAATGCGGCGGCGCACAGGCTGATGAAAGCTGCGCAGCAATCGTTCGCGCGTGGCATCTGTGCCTGACACAATCAACGCAATGCGCTTGGGCAGCAGCTCGCGCACCTGCAAGACTGATCTGTCTTGGCAGATTCGTTCGACATCGACAACGCAAGCGGCTGGCACGCCATAAGGCACGATCTTGACGAGGGCGGCCATTTCGCCTTTGGATACAAGGCTGCGCGCGCGCAGGGTGGCGATGGTGATGCCGTCGTACAGGTTGTTGATGGTCTCAAGCAGTGGCACATCAATGTGCAGAATGCCGCGAGCCGCCGCGCTGATATTGGCTCTGCCCACGCCGGGCGCGCGCATGCGCAGGTTTTTGCCGGCTACCGCCTGGCCTATGCGCTGCGCCGCCTGGTCTTCGTGCAGGTCGGCTTGGCTCAGCCGCATAATGACCAGCCGCTGGACACCCAATCCGCGCAGCCGCTCAATATCGTCTTCGCCCAGTCGATGCCCTTTGTTCAAGATCAGCTTCGCGCCAGTGTAGAGTTTGTGCGCCAAGATCCCGCCAGCCGCCTTGTCCAGCGGCACCTCACCGAACTGCATCGCGCGCTCCATTGCGTACGGCGATGATCTCCGCCAAGATGCAGACAGCGATTTCTTCGGGTGTGCTCGCGCCGATGTTGATGCCGATCGGCGTGTGGATCTGCGCGATATGCGCCTCGCTCAAACCAGCCTCTCGCAAGCGCGCCACCCGTTGCCGATGCGTGCGTCCGCTGCTGAGCACACCGACATAGGGAATGCCCGCGGGCAGCGCCGTCAGCAGCGCCTTGTCGTCGATTTTGGGGTCGTGCGTCAAGACCGCCAGATAGACGCTTCTATCCAAGCCCAGCTGCGGCAGCGCTTTGTCTGGGTAGCTGTGCAAGATATTGGCGACCGCGGGGAAGCGCTCGGGCGAGGCAAAGGCAGCGCGTGGGTCGATGATCGAAACGCGAAATCCGACCTGCTGCGCCATGGCTGCCAGCGGGATGGCGACATGCACGCCGCCCACCAGAATCAAATGCGGGCGTTCGAGCTGCTGGTCGACCATGACGCGCGTGTCGCCCAAGGTGATGATGCCGCTCTTGCGAGTCTCTGCGGCTGCCGCGCGCATCTGTGCCGCCAGCGCTTCGGGCAGGTCGCCGCTCCGATAAAGCGTTTGTCCGCTGGCGTCCAGCAGCAATTTCTCGCCTATGCGCGCGCCTGCGACCACGACCAGCGCCACGCCATAGCGGTCAGCCTCCGCCAGCCCAGCCAGCGCCCGCCAATAGCTCGCGTCCAGCGGCTCGACAAAAACTTCGATGCTGCCGCCGCAGGTCAAGCCGACTTCCCAAGCCATGTCGTCCGCCACGCCAAATGTGAGCAGGCGCGCCCGTCCGTCTTTCAAGCCCGCCAGCGCTTCTTCGATCACCGCGCCTTCGACACAGCCGCCACTGACACTGCCGGTCATGGCGGGGGCGGCGTCTGCGAGTCTTTTGGCGAAGGCGATGCCCATCTTCGAACCCTCGCGGCGTGGGGCAGACCCCCAGGTCTTCGCCACCGATGCCAGCGCCACCGGGCGGTCTTCGCGCAGCCAGCGATTGACAGTATCGAGGATGTCGCGCATAGGATCTCCTTTGGATGCGGATGCAGCTTATTCTAGCACACAGCCCGCAATTCTCTGCGCGCTGTGTTCGATCATGGCGAACAACCCACACTGCCTATTTCGCATTGGCGACTTTTGCGCTAGACTCGCCGACATGCCCTATCAGCGCCGACGGAGACTGGCACCATGGCAAATACCGCCCGCCAATGGTTCTATTCAACACCAGAGTCGCGCCCCTACTACATTGAAGAGCGCGTCAATCATTCCTTGTGGAACAACCGACTGCAAAATGTCTTCATGAGCTGTACGCAAGCTGCGCCGCCCGTGCAGATGGAAGGCAGCCTGGATGGCATGCTCATGCGCTTTGAATTCGTGCCCGGCGGTTATTTTATCTTGTCTATGCCCGAAGAGCGCAAAGATGTCATCGGTACCATCCGCCAGATCCTGCTCGGTTTGAAGCCCAGCTTCACCTACCAAGACAATGATGGCATGTTCGTGGTCGAGTGGCATACTGATGGTGGCGATGCCCGCTGGCGAGAAATCCAGGGCGACCCGTCTTTTCAAGGTCTGCGCCGCATGAAAGTCCCGCAATAACGAGGACAAGAGCGAATGGCAAAGCGCCGCCGCAGAAAACCCAATATCTCGCAGGCTGCCCTCGCCCAAGCGCGTCAAGGCTCGGCTGCCCCGCCCCCCGCTGCCCAATCGGAATCGGCCGACCGCCCCGCGCAAACGCCGCGTCCACGCCGCCGCCGCGCGCTGCAATCGGCTCAGCTCGAACGCCGCAAAGACCAAGGCGGGCTGGATGCCGACTATGTCGCCGAGCTGCTGGAAAACCCGACAAAAGTGGTCACCGAAGATGATTTGCGCGCCGATTATGGATTCGTCATCCGCGACCTGCGCAATATGGGCATCTTGGCGGCGGCGCTCTTCATCGTGCTGATCTTCGCCGCGCTCATTCTGCTCTGAGCCAGGCGGCTGCGGGCTATGTCCTGGTCGACCGCGCATCGCTGGCTGGCGCTTGTATCGCGCCCCTTGCGCCGTCTCGTGTCTATGTATGCGCTGCTGCTGGCGCTGTTTGTTTTGCTGCGGCTGCTGCGGCTCAGTGGCATTCCACTGCTTGACCTCGCAAATACCTTCGCCCCGTATCTGTTCATGCCGCTGGTCATCACATTTCCATTGCCGATCCTCATCATGCGCGCCACCGCCGAGCCAACAGAGCGCGCTCGCAAACGCCTGTCCAGCCCGCGCAAATTTTCCGCGTCGGCCGCACCACGCCCGCGCCCGCGCTGGTGTGCGCTGCTGCAGCTGGCGCTGATCGTCATCGGGCTGTATTGGTTTGCGCTGCCTGCGCTGTATAGACCGGTCGCGCCGCCCCAGGGCGAGACTTTCCGTGTGGTCACTTTTAATGTGCAAGGTAGCAATCACGATCTGGGGCGGGCGATGAACTGGCTGCTGGAGCAAGCGCCCGACATCATCTTGCTGCAAGAGACCGCCGAAGGCTATGACAGTCGCCTGGCGCCGCTTTATGACGCTTATGCCTACGAAGACCATGTCGAAAGCGGCGCGCGCATCTTTTCGCGGTATGCGATCTTGCAGCGAACTGTCATCGTCCTCGAAGACGAGCCAGGCCGCTTGGCTTTGCGCTTGCTGCTGGATCAAAATGGGCGCGAGCTGGCTGTGTATGCCGTGCACATGACATTGCCGCTCAGACCACGCGAAAACGATGCTGTCGGCGAAGATATCGGACCTGAGGCGCTGCTGCGTTATGACGAAGCGCGGCGCAATGCCCAAATCCGCCAGTTGCTGACGCGGCTGCGCGAAGAAAGCGCCCCAACAATCGTGGCTGGCGACTTCAACATGAGCGACACCTCGCTCATCTATGCCGAGCTGGCTGGGCAGCTGCGCGATGCCTGGCGAGAGGCTGGCACCGGCGCGGGACGCACCTGGCCTTTGGCCGAAGCGATTGCTTTGCCGCGCATCATTCGCCCGCTGCTGCGCATCGACTATATCTGGCACAGCGATGCCTTGCGCCCGACTCATGCGGCTGTCGGCGCGCCCATCGGCTCGGATCATCTGCCGTTTTTTGCCGAGTTCGAGTGGGCGGGCGGCTGAGTCGCGCTCTTTGCGTTGCGCAGCAAAGACCAAATCGGCGTATACTGCGAAGTATGGACGCCAGCTTGCAATTCATCCCCATTATGATCGTGGGCTTCGGCGCATCGCTGTGCCTGACGCCCCTGACTCGCCAGGTTGCCATGCGGCTGGGGGTCACCGCCGCGCCCAACAAACGCAATATCCACGCCAGTCATGTGCCGCTGATGGGCGGCGCGGCCATCTACATCGGCTTTGTGCTTTCGGCGCTGCTCTTCAGCCCGCCTGCCTATCTGGTGGAGCTGGGCGCGATCGTGGCTGGCGCGACCTTGCTGGCGTTGATCGGCTACCTGGACGACCGCCAGCATCTCAGCCCGCGCCTGCGCTTGCTGGTGATGGCGCTGGCGGCGCTTGTGGCTGCGGCTGCGGGTGTACAGATCCGCTTGTTCAGCAACCCGCTCATTGACCTGCCGCTGACGGTGTTCTGGATCGTGGCGCTCATCAACGCTGTCAACTGGATCGACAACATGGACGGTCTGGCGGCGGGCACGGCGGCGATCACCGCTGGGTTCTTCCTGCTGCTGGCGCTTTCGCAGGGTCAGGTGTTGGTGAGCATGCTGGCGGCGGCGATCTTTGGCAGCGCGGTCGGCTTTTTGACGTACAATTTCAATCCGTCCAGCACCTTTATGGGCGATATGGGCGCGTATACATTGGGCTTTGTGCTGGCGATATTGGCGATTAAGCTCAAGTTCGCCGCGCAGCCACTGAATGTGACCTGGATGGTGCCGGTGTTTGTGCTGGCGCTGCCCATCTTGGATATTAACCTGGCGGTCTTGACGCGTCTGCTCGAGCGCCGTCCGCTGATGCTGGCCAGCAAAGACCATATTTCGCACCGTTTCCTCAGCCTGGGCATGTCGCAGCGGCAGACCTTGGCGCTTTTGTATATGGCATCGACAGTCTATGGCGCGTTGGCGCTGGTCATCAGCCAGGTTGCCCCGGTCGATGCGCTGGCGCTGGGCGGCTTGGGGCTGCTGGGCATGGGCGCGAGCTTTTGCCTGTTGGTCTTTATGCGCGGGCGGGGGCAAAAAGCCCAGCTCGACGCCTAGCCGCAATCGCATATTGGTCTCATCACAGAGTCCCAGCGCGCGCAGCGGTTTGTTGTAGGGGCGAGACGCCGCGTCCGCCAAGCTCATTTGGGCCTTCCCGAAAAGCCGCGGGCGGGGGCGACCAAATCGCCCGACCCTACTGAATCCGCGCGGACTCTGGCATAATGCAGCCTGTGTTTAGTCAGGCAGGGTTCTGTATGCCCCGAATCGCCGTATTGCCCAATATGCTTGTCGATTACAGCGCCGAGTCGTGGCGGTTGGTCCATCTGGATGATCGCGCCGCTCCAAAGCTGCTGCTGGAAGCCAAGAGCGGCGCTCCTCTGCGCTTCAGCGGCGCATTTGCTGTCAGCCGCGACTTGCCCGAAACTGGCGAGATTCTGGTCAACGATCTCGGGCAGGTGCTGCTGGGCTGGTCGCAGCAAGCGAGTTCATGGCAGTTGGGCATCACCTTGTCAGAAGAAATCTCCCTGGCGCGCAACAGCCGCTGGTTTGAGATCCTGCGCTTCACCGATGAAGACCCTGATCGGCACGAAGCCGCAGCCCGCCAGCTGGGCGAAGCCTTGGCGGCGATGCTGGGGATTCCTTTCATCGCCAAAGACAAGATCAAAGAGCAAGCAGCCGTCCCGCAACCCGCCCCGCTCGCTGAACTGCCGCTGAGCCTCGGCATGTGGCGGCTGGAACGCGCAGAAGCGGCTGGCGAGCTGCAACTGCGGCGGGGAGCGCCCTGGCAATCGGCGCGGCGGCGTCAGATCGCCTGGTATGCGCTTTGGATGGTCATCTACACCTGGGTGGCGCTGGCGACTCTGGACGGCGAGCTGGGATTGCCCAATGCCGGCACGCTCATCCCCAACCCCGATTGGCTGCCCTATCTGGCTCTGGTGGTGGCGGCGCTGCTGCTGCTGCAGATCTTGCGTCAGTTGTGGATTGGCCTGCGCACGCCCAATATCATCGTCTTCAATGCCTACAGCAAGTCTATCCGCGGACTGCGCGGCAGCTCGCAGCTTTGGCAGATCAGCGCTGGCGGCGTTCAATCGGTGTATGTGAGCGAGGTTGTGAAACCGGCTGGGCGGAGTCGCCTGCCTTTCATGGGCAGCGAGCGCAGCGTCTTTCATCATGGCGAGATCAACTTGCACCTGCTGAATGGCAGCTATGTCACTGTGCTGCTTGATCAAGTGAAGCGGGTCTACCCCCTGCTGCCAGGCGCGGTGGAACAAGATCGTGAAGATGGCGTCGGCGCGCTAGAAGCCAGCCAAGCCAGCACGGCGCTGCAAATGGCGGCGCTGCACATCTCACGGACATTGGGCGAGCTGCCGGCGTGGTATGACCGGCGCGACAAATAAACTGCTGGGCATCGGTAGCTCGACACGAATGATTTGGAAGCGAATCGGCTATGTGACAATGATTATGGTAGATTCATGGCATTGATTATCAGTGAGACTCATAGGATGAACGATATGGCGGAAATTGGACACGATCAGGGAAGACGATTTTTTCCACCATTGAGGGCGAGATGAAGTCGCTGGCCACGAAAGCCGACCTCGCGTCATCAAGTTGCCTTGTTTCGACTCTGCGCATGCGTCCCTCCTAAGTGGCAGTTGTTTCTACTGAACTCTATACCGTCCCATCCGTATACTCCCCATCCACCTGCCGCAGGATGCCCAGCGGGTTGGCGTCTTGCAGCGGCGCGGGCAGCAGCGCATCGGGCAGATTTTGGAAAGCGATGGGGCGCATGAAGCGATAGATGGCATTGCTGCCCACCGATGTCGTGGACGGGGCGGTGGTCGCTGGATAGGGTCCGCCGTGCTGCATGGCTGGCACGACCGCCACACCGGTCGGAAAGTCGTTCCAGACCACGCGGCCGGCTTTTTCGCGCAGCAGCCCCAGCAAGTCCTCGACCTCCTCGCCGGCCTCGGCATGCAAGGTGCTGGTCAGGCTGCCTTCCAGCGCCTTGATGGTCGCGCGCAGGTCGTCTGCATCATCGCAGAGCGCAAAGAGCGTGACCGGACCAAAATGCTCGGTTTGCAGTCTCTGGTCGGCGCGGATGGCGGCGGCGCGCGTTTGCAGCACCGTGTTGCGATAACAGAAAGCCTCGCCGGCGCTGGGCTCGCCCCCCGTCAGCAGGCTGACCTGTGGATGGGCTTGCGTTTGCTCGACGGCGCTCGCCAACCCGGCCGCTACCGCTTCGTTCAGCAGCGGTCCCGCCGGCGCAGCCTCCATTTTGGCGCTCACTGCCTGGATGAAATCCTGGCTGGCGGCGCTGTCTTCCAGCAAGACCAAGCCGGGGTTGGTGCAGAATTGCCCGCTGCCCAACGTAACCGAGCCCACCAATCCATCGGCGATTGTCTCGGCGCGGGCCGCCAATGCCGCCTGGGTGATGACCACTGGGTTGATGCTGCCCATTTCGGCATACACTGGGATGGGGCGCGGGCGCGCGGCTGCCGCATCATATAGGGCGCGCCCGCCCCGCAAGCTGCCCGTGAAGCCCACCGCCTCGATAGCCTCGTGCGCCACCAGCCATTGCCCGACATCGATGCCCGCTCCCTGCAGCATGGAAAACGCGCCAGCCGGGCAACCCTGAGCCGCCACCGCAGCTGTCATGGCTTTTGCGAAAAGCTCGGATGTGGCTGGATGACCAGGATGCGCCTTGACCACGATAGGGCAGCCAGCCGCCAGCGCCGATGCCGAGTCGCCACCCGCCACCGCAAAGGCAAAAGGGAAATTGCTGGCTGCAAAGATCGCCACGGGACCAACCGGAAATTGCATCTGTCGGATGGTCGGCTGCCCGCTGTTGATGATGGCGCGCAGGTAAGAGCCTTCGCGCAGCAGGTCAGCAAAAGCGCGCATCTGCCCGGTGGTGCGGTCGCGCTCGCCGGTCAAACGCGGCAAACCCAGGCCGGTTTCGCGGTCAGCTGTATGCAGCAATTCGTCGCCCAATGCGCCGATCTGCGCGGCGATCTCGTCCAGCAGGTCGGCAAGCCTTGCCGAAGAAAACCCGCGCATTTGCTGGTATGCCACGCGCGCTGCTTCAGCCGCCCGCGCTACTTCCGACTCGGTGGCGCTGTAAAAAGCTTGGTCGCCGCGAGATTTCGTGCGCGGGTCGACGCTATAAAAAAGCTCAGCGCCCTCAGCAGAAGTCTCGCCAGCGATATAATTGTGTCCGGTCAAGCTCATAGCAAAATCCTCTCTGTGCCCTCTGTGTTTCTGTGGTGAATTATTGCGCTTGTCGGGCGACGCGCAGATCGAGCGCATCGACAACTGCGAAGAATTCTGGCAGGCCTGCGGTGTCGAAAGGCACGGTCGGCAAGCGAACATGCGCACAGGCAATCGCTCCATGGCGCAGCATCAGTTGTTTGCGGAGATGCAGCGACATTTCGTGCCCGCCCCCCGATACCGCCTGCACCAAAGCCTGCCCGCCCGCGATACTGTCAGCCGCGCCCGCTTTGTCGCCCACAGCCCATTTTGCCCATGTCGCCAGAAAGATCTCGTTGAAGCCGACACCCGGGATCAAGCCAGCCGCGCCATTTTCCAGCTCGCTGAGCGCTGTGATGCCGCCGCCACCGCCGAACATGCGCGCATCGACCGGCAGCATCGGCGCAAGCTCGCGCATTTTTGCCGCGCTGCCCGGCCCCTCGATCTTGAAGTAGCGCACAGCTGGCGCGCGTCTAGCGATTTCTGCCAGGCTTTCCGCCGACAATTCTGTATGCCGATATTGCGGGATCTGCGGGGCTTGCTGCAGCATGATGGGCGCTTCGGATGCTTGCCCCAAGGCGACATAGTGCTCGACCAGCGCTTGCTCGCCATTGTCCATTGTAGCCGGCGGTAGCGCCATCAGCGCGGCGGGACGATATTGGGCATAGCGTCGCGCCTGCTCGATGGCTGTGGACCGGCTGCTGGGCGCGATGCCGATGACCAGCGGGACGGCGTCTGCCAGCTCCGCAGCGACAATTCCCACTGTTTGCTCGCGCTCGTTGTCACTGAGTTTGTAGGCTTCGCTGGCAAATCCGTTGATGCCGATGCCATGCGCGCCGCCCTCCAGCTCGAAGCGAAGGATCCGCCGCAAGCCCACGGCGTCGATCTGTCCCGCCGCGTCAAATGGCGTGAAGAGAATCGGAATGATGCCGCCCAGCATGATGCCCTCTGAATTGCCTGCTTGTTTGCGCTGTATAGCATACCGACTGGGTTCAAAGAGTTCAACGAGAGGAAGCAAAAGTCTGACGCTGCGGCTCTGCGCTGCAATCGACGACCGCCGGACTAATCTCGCCAGTCATTTCGCGAGTCGGCGCTCCGATGGCGGACAATGTTCAGAAAGGGATTGGCTTGCCACAAAGCAGACTCACCCGAAGTGTCTGCATCATTCCCCAAACAGGTTCATCATGTAGTCAGTCGACAACCCCTGTTCGTTGAGGTGCGCTTTGAGCTTGCGGCGGGCATCGTGAATCAGCTTGTAGAGCGCGTTGCGGTTGCTGCCCATGCGTTGCGCCAGCACATCCATAGGCACGCCTTTCAGCGCCACAGCCACCAGCGCCTGATACTGCCGCTCGGTTAGCGCTTCACGCAGCGCCATCTCGATTTTTTCCAGCACATCGTCGCGTTCGGCGGCGCGCTCGGGTGTGGGAGCAGACGGACTGGTCAAGCGGGCGCGGCTTGGCAACAGCTCGTCATCGGCAGTCAGGTGGTCGAGGCTGAAATCTTTGTAGCGGGCGCGGCGCAAATCGCTGATCGCCAAGCGGATGGCGATCTTGGTCGCCCAAGTGGTAAAGCGGCTTTCTCCGCGGAACTTGTGCAGGTTGTCCATCACGCGCAGGGTGGCGTCTTGCGCCAGGTCTTCAGCGATCTGCGTCAATTCCTGCGCTGCCAATCCGCGCAGGTCGCTGCGGTCCTGGCTGAGGTAGAAATAGAGGCTGCGCTGCAGGCGCGCCCGCAAATCGCCAAGCGCGGCAGTTTGCGCCGTCGGGTCGCGGAGGGCTGCCAGCCAGTCGTCGTTGCTGCGCTCGGACATGCGGAATCATCGTAGATGATGTGAAAAGCCTAGACAACCAATCATAGCGAATGCGCGGCATAAAATCAGCGGCGCTGGCATTAAGATGGCATAAGATTCACCAAGTGAATTTATCACCTGTTGCGCCGCGATTGGGTCATTAATACAGAAGTGGCGTGTATAATCGTATGCCTGCGCAGACGGAGCCTGAGCTATGAACAATCGACAAGAACCGCCGCGGCATGTTTCGGAAGGCGGCAAAGACAGCAAGAAAAACGGCGATGGCGGCCGGTCGCCTTTTGGCAGCCCCAATCAGCGCGTCTGGATCATGGTTGGCGTGGTCGTGCTGGCGATGTTTCTGCTGGCGTTCAACAGCCGCGCAGCCATGCAATTTGGCAATTCCAAACCCATGAATCGACTGGCGGACGATATTCGGCGCGGCAGTGTCGAGCGCGTTATCGAAAAAGGCGGCGCGCAGCTGCAAGTAGCCCATACCGATGGCCGCAACGAGACCGTCTACAAAAATCCATCATCAGATTTCTACGCTGTTATGGAGAGTGTGGGCGTTTCTGGGGGAGCGCTCGGCCGCATCGACTACTATTTCGAGCCGGCTGACGATACCGCTGGCATCATCTTTCAGATCTTGCTGGGCGTGGTGCCGATTCTGATCATCGTCTGGTTCTTGTGGCGGATGATGCGTTCCATGCGCGCGGGACAAGACCAGGCGATGAGCTTTGGGCGCAGCAAACCACGCGTCGCCCGCGATATGGAACGCCCGCAAGTTACCTTCAAAGATGTCGCCGGCGCAGACGAAGCCAAAGAAGATCTCAAGGAAATCGTCGAATTTCTCAAAGAGCCTGAGAAATTCATTCGCCTGGGCGCGCGCGTGCCCAAAGGCGTGCTGATGGTGGGGCCGCCCGGCACCGGCAAGACCTTGATGGCGCGCGCTGTGGCGGGCGAGGCGGGCGTGCCTTTCTTCAGCATCTCCGGCTCAGAGTTTGTTGAAATGTTCGTTGGCGTGGGCGCGAGCCGGGTGCGCGATTTGTTCGAGCGCGCCAAAGCCGAAGCGCCGGCGATCATCTTCGTGGACGAGATCGACGCGGTCGGCCGGCATCGTGGCGCTGGGCTGGGCGGAGGGCACGACGAACGCGAGCAGACGCTCAACCAGATCCTGGTTGAGATGGACGGCTTCGACAACGATACCAACATCATCATCATCGCAGCCACCAACCGCCCGGATATTCTGGATCCTGCGCTGCTGCGTCCGGGCCGCTTCGACCGCAAGGTGGTGATGGACAATCCTGATGTGCGCGGGCGGCAAGATATCCTCAAGGTGCATTCGCGTGGCAAACCGCTGGCGGGCGATGTCGATGTCGAAGCGCTGGCGAAGATCACCGCGGGCTTCAGCGGCGCCGACCTAGAAAACTTGGTCAACGAGGCGGCTATCCTGGCTGCGCGGCGCGACAAGAACAAGATCGCCATGACCGAGATGCAAGAAGCGATGGAGCGCGTGGTCATGGGACCCGAACGCCGCAGCCGCATCATCACGCCCAAAGAAAAAGAGAAGGTCGCCTATCATGAAGCCGGGCACGCCTTGCTCTTTCATCTGCTGGAAAACACCAGCCCGGTGCACAAGATCACGATCATATCGCGCGGACGGGCTGGCGGGTATGTCATGCCGCTGCCCGATGGCGATGACATGTTAATCACGCGCGAAAAGTTTGAAGACGACATCGTGGCGGCGATGGGCGGGCGCGCTGCCGAAGAAATCATCTATAACCAGTTCACCACTGGCGCCAGCAATGACCTGCAACAGGCGACGCGGATGGCGCGGGCGATGGTGACTCAGTTTGGCATGAGCGAACTGTTGGGTCCGCGAGCCTATGGCAGCGGCGGCGGGGCAGTCTTTTTGGGGCGCGAGATCAGCGAACAGCGTGATTACAGCGAGCATTATGCCCAGCAGATCGACGACGAAGTCAAGCGCATCTTGCAGCAAGCCTACCAACGCGCCAAAGACCTGCTGACCGCGCGCCGCGAGAAAATGGAAGAACTGGTGGCAGTGCTGATCGAGCAAGAGACGCTCAATTCGGACGAGTTTGTGGCGATCGTGGATGGGGCGGCTGTGGCATAGACGCAGCCGGATTCGCCCATTGTTTGGCATCTGGGTGAATAGCCTTGAGCAACCCTGGTGCCGCTTCCAACGAGAAAAGGCAATGGGAAGGCAACTATGACAGAATTCACAGGGAAAGTGGCCTTGATTACCGGCGCGTCGGGGCTGTTGGCTTCGGGCGTCGTCCCCGTTTTTCGCGCGGGCGGCGCAAAGCTGGCGCTGACCTGCGGCGACGACCGACTCTATCAGCGCTTCCCCGACCTGCGCGATGATGTCGACCATATCTGCCTGCAAGCTGCGGATTTGTCTGACGAATCGGCTGTCGAGGCGCTTTTGCGGCGCGTGCTGGATGTGTTCGGGCGCATCGATATCCTGGTGAATATCGTGGGCGGATGGGATGCCGGGCAGCCTGTGCGCGAGATGTCGCTGAATACCTGGCAAACCATGCTGCGACTAAACGCCACCACCACTTTTTTGATGAGTCGCGCTGTTGTGCCCGCTATGCTCGCGCAAAAAGCTGGCGTCATCATTAACATCGGCGCGAGGCCCGGCCTGCGTTCCAGTGGGCATGACGCTGCCTATGCCGCTTCCAAAGCCGCTGTCTTGCGCCTGACCGAAAGCATGTCCGCAGAATACAAGCGCCAAGGCATCCGCGTGAATGCTGTGCTGCCCTCTGCCATCGTCACGCCCGAACAAGCCGCCGCCGACCCCGACGCTGGCGTTAGCCCGCAGCAGCTGGGGGCTGTCATCGCGTTCATGGCTTCCGATGCCGGCGCGATCATCCACGGCGCGACCATCCCCGCCTATGGCACGAAGTTCTAGCGCCGCAGCAAGATATCGTCCAGACGCTTCTTGCTGATGGCTGGCGCCTGCGCATCATCGGCCGGATACCCCACCGGGATGAGTACATACGCGCGTTCGTTGGCGGGTCTTTCCAGGATCTCCGCCAGAAACTTCATCGGGCTGGGCGTGTGCGTCAGCGTGGCCAGACCCGACCAATGCAGCGCCGCCAGCAGCAAACCCACCGCGATACCCACCGACTCTTCGCTGTAATAATGCTTGATGCGCTGCCCATCGGCTGCTATGCCATAAGCTTGGCGGAAAGCGACAATGACACAGGGCGCGTCTTCGATGTGCGGCTTGCGCCAATCGGTGCCCAGTGGCGCCAGCGCGTCCAGCCACTCTTGGCTCATTCGCCGCGCATAGCTCTCTTTTTCTTCGGCTTCGGCGGCGGCGCGCATTTGCTTTTTCAGCGCTGGGTCGCTCACTGCCACAAAGGTCCACGGCTGCTGATTTGCGCCGGAAGGCGCGCTGCCAGCTGCGCGGATGGCATTTTCGATCAATTCCATCGGCACGGGTCTTGTTGAAAAGTCACGCACGCTGCGCCGCTTGCTTATGCGCTCCACAAACTCCCGCGAACGCCGCAGTTGCTCGGTTTCATCCAGCCATTCGAATTCCAGCGCCTGGAAGACGGCTGTTTGGCTCATGCTTTGCCCCTTGTTGACAGTATGCTCGCTTTGGGCGACTCAATGCTTCACCGCGAGAAGGCTCGTCCGCTGCGGGCGCGCCAAGGCCAAGCGGCAATAAAAGAAGCCGCAATGCAGCGTGAACGCCAAATTGTCACATAAGGAATTCACGCATGGATTTTAACTTCCTTTACGACATTATATTGCTTCATTGATGGTCGGTACAAACTATTCATGACTGGCCGAATGCGCGGCAGACCAGACGCAGCAGTATCCATTCTCAGCGATTCGCAGCCGGCGCGCCTTCTCAGCGCAGGAGTTGATTGCCCGAGATGCCTTGCCGAATCGCGGCGGATTGGGTCAAATTGGCGCGTCCGCCGCAGGCACGAGACAGTTGCAATGAGCGCAGTTTGGCCTGATAAATTCATCATCGGTTTGACCGGGAATATCGCCACGGGCAAGTCGCTGGCGCTTCGGCTGCTGAGCGAGCTGGGCGCTTTCACGATCAATGCCGACTTGGTCGCGCACGAAGTTATCCGCCGCGGACAGCCCGCCTATGGAGCCATCGTCCAGGCATTTGGCAGGCGCATATTGGACGCGGATGGCGAAATTGACCGCTCGAAATTGGGCGAGATCGTCTTTGCCGATCCCCCATCTCTGCGCCAGTTGGAAGCTATCACCCATCCGGCTGTGCGGGTGCGCATTGACGCCTTGGCGCGCGCTGCCGAGTCCGATGTGGTCGTCATCGAAGCCATCAAGCTGCTGGAAGGCGCGCTGCGCGAGGCTGTCGATGCCGTCTGGGTGATGGATGCGCCGCCAACCAACCAGCTCGCGCGCTTGACCAAGCAGCGGGGCATGACAAAAGCGGCGGCACAGCAGCGCATCGCCGCGCAAAACAGCCAAGCCGATAAACTGGCGGCTGCCGATGTGATTATCCGCAACGCTGGCTCACTCGCCGAAGTTCGCGCGCAGATCCAGCGTGCCTGGCAGCGAACCATTGCCTAGCGCAGCCAGCCCGCAGTGGACGCGCTTGCGCTTTGCCCCCGCGCGGTTTTTTCCTGCGACCGCGGGGGCTATCGCCAGCATCGTCTGCTATGATGGCATGGCGCGATGAAAAAGCGGCGGACGGTGGCTATGGCAGATTTAACGCGACTGACAATTAGCGATGCCCTGCAAAAAATGCAGTCCGGCGAGATATCGGCGCTGGACCTGTGTCAAGCCCATTTGCAGCGCATCGAGCGGCATGATGCAAGCATTCGCGCGTTCATTAAACTGACGCCTGATCTTGCGCTGGAGCAGGCGCGCGCAGCCGACAAGACCCGCGCCAATGGCGGCGAAGGCTCGCTGCTGGGCATCCCAATCGCGCTGAAAGATGTGCTTTCTACCAAAGGCATCGAGACAACCTGTGGCTCGCGCATCTTGCAGGGTTATGTGCCGCTCTTTGACGCGACGGCTGTTGCGCGCTTGAAAGAAGCGGGCGCGGTGCTGTTGGGCAAGCTCAACATGGACGAATTCGCCATGGGCTCGTCCACCGAAAACAGCGGCTATTTCCCGACTCGCAACCCCTGGAACCACGACCATGTGCCTGGCGGCAGCAGTGGCGGCAGCGCGGCGGCTGTCGCAGCGAATATGGCGATGGCCAGCCTGGGCAGCGACACCGGCGGCAGCATTCGCCAGCCCGCGTCTTTTTGCGGCAATACGGCGCTGAAACCCAGTTATGGTCGCGTTTCGCGGTATGGCTTGATCGCCTATGGCTCGTCATTCGACCAGACAGGTCCCTTCGCGCGGACAGTGGACGATGCAGCGCGCGTCATGGCGGTCATCGCCGGGCATGACCCGCTCGATTCCACTAGCATGCCGGCGCCAGCGCCCGATTATGTGGCGCAGATGAATGGTGATATCCGCGGCTTGAATATCGGCTTGCCGGCCGAATACTTCGCCGAGGGCTTGCAGCCAGAAGTCGCGAGCGCTGTTCGGGCGGCGGCAGTTGAATTGGAGAGCCAGGGCGCGCAGCTGCATGAAGTCAGCCTGCGGCATGCCGAGTATTGCCTGCCCGCTTATTACATCATCGCCATGGCTGAAGCCAGCGCCAACCTCGCTCGCTTTGACGGCGTTCGCTTTGGCGCGCGTGTCGAAGGCCGCGACCTCATCGACAGCTACAAAAAGACGCGCGGCGCTGGTTTTGGCGAAGAAGTCAAACGGCGCATCATGCTCGGCACCTATACGCTTTCGGCTGGCTATTACGATGCCTATTATGGCAAGGCGCAGGCCGCGCGCACATTGATCCGCCGCGATTTTGACGCGCTCTTCGAGCAGGTGGATGCGCTGCTGGCGCCGGTCGCGCCGACCACGGCTTTCCGTTTTGGCGAAGCGCTGGACGATCCGCTGCGCATGATCCTGGCGGATGTGTTGACGATTTCGGCAAATCTGGCCGGCCTCTGCGGCTTAAGCCTGCCCTGCGGCTTTGACGAGGCAGGACTGCCCATCGGCTTGCAGCTGCTGGGCGCGCCTTTTGACGAAGCGCGTCTGCTGCGCATTGGGCGGGTGTATCAAGAAGCGACCGACTGGCATCTGCGCTCGCCTGAATTGGCTTGATTCGCCTCTTTTGTCAACCGCTTGCGTCGAAATGCCGCCGCAGATTGCGTTTTCAGTCGACCGCGTCCACCCAGGTGGCGATATCGGCGATGACACGCGCGGCGACGAAAGCGGGCAGCGCATAATCCTGCGGGATGCTCAGGCGCGACAGGTCTCCAGACGCCATGAACATGTGATTCAGCTCAGGATACGCATGAAATGTCACGCGCTCGTCGGCGGCAAACGCGTCTTGCCAGCGGGCAAGGTCCTGCATCGTGACTTGATAGTCGCGCTCGCCTTGCAGGATGAGCAGCGGGTGCGCGATTTCGCGCGCTTCGGCGATGGCATCAATGCTTTCCAAGGATTGATGATAAGCTGCCGATTCGCCAAAGACATCGTCATAGCTTGCGCCCGCCGCGACCTGCTGGAAGCGGTCGGCCAAATCTTGCATATACGCCATGCTTGGGCTGGCGAGCGCGCTCGGATTGACATCGGCGATATATGCGAGCTGTTCGTCCACCAGTGCGCTGAAGGGGCGGGCCGGCGCAGCCAGCAGGATGCCGCCAGCGGCAGCTTCAGCGCGCGCCAGAATGCGCGGCGTAAGCATCGCGCCCTGGCTGTGACCCAGCACAAACACGCGCTTGCTGTCGATATCGGCTCGCTGGCGCAGGAAGGCCACGGCGTGCGCGGCATCTTCGGTGGATTCGCTATCTATGGTGAATGCCGCGTCGATGGTGATGCTTGCGCCATAGGTGAACGTGCGTTTGTCATAGCGAAGCACAGCGATGCCGCGCGATGACAAGCCTTGCGCAATGTCTCGATACGGCGTCAGGGGTCCCAAAAGCCCATCGCGGTTATGTGGGCCTGAACCATGCACGATCACAACAGCTGGAAAGGGTCCCTCGCCCTGCGGCAAGCTCAAAACCCCGCTGAGGATATAAGGGGCTTCGCCAAAGTTCACCGCGCGCTCTGCGAAGGAGCTGGCGTCGACATACGCTGGCTGCGGTGGTGTTTCGTCAAAAGTGATGCTGGTTAGCAGTTGCAGCAATTCGGGGTTAGCCGCCTGCACAGCAGCCTGTTCGCCCACGATGACCAAAATGTGCGCCAGCCTATCGCGCGCCTGCGCCAGGGCGACTGTCAAAATCTGATCGGCTGCATAGATATGCTGCTCCCAGACGCCGTTTGGCAAAGGCGCGTCAGCCGAGCTGAGCAGGGTCCCCGGCGTAATTTCCAGTCGCGCGAGGGCGGCGGAGATCGCCATGTCCACCGCCTGTGTGGGGATCGTCAGCACAGTGATGTCCACTTTGTTTTTGCTGATTTGCAGATGAGTCGCCTGCTCAGTCAGTTGCCAGCCTGGCGGAATGCTGATCGTATAAGCGCCGTCCGCTGCGACATATTGTTCCTGCGCCGTGGCCGCCACGCCTATCCACAAACCAATCATGAGACCGACCACCTTCAACATCGTCATGAACATTATCCTTTGAAAACTTCGCTGGCTGCCTCTGTACGCTACCCTCAATCATCAAGCGAGTCGCGCCCCAATGATTGGGGGCAAGGGCGCGCTGCCTGGCGATACAATTTGTGGCTATGCTTTTCTACTGCACATCCCACACGACTTCGACTTTGCCCTGGCGAATGCCGTACAGTTGCCGATGCAAGATAATCGTGCTGTCTGTATAGCCCACGACAAAGTCCAGCAAATCGCCGACCTTGACGCGCTGGTTGGCTCGCTCGAGCACGAGGATGCCGTGCTCGGCCGAGGCTGTATGACTCTTGACCGCTTCCAGGTTGACGCCTCTGGGCTGCTCGTGCCAGACCGGCAACGTCTTGAAACCGGCATCGACAACAATGCGGTCGGGCGCGGGTCTGCTGCTGACAATGGTCTTGACGAAGAGGCAAGGCGTGGTCTCGACGCCCCAGCTTTGATAAATGACATCGCAGAAGATAGCGCCGCCGGCTTGAATCTCCGTCATGCCCGCGATGAAAGGCGTCGTCTTGTAGGTGCCGCTGCCGCCGCCACTCACGATAGCCGCTTCGAGCCCGGCCGCGCGGCAATCACGGGACATCGCCAGCAGTTGTTGGATGGCGTCGGCGGTAGCCTGGGCGCGCTCCTCAGGGTTGGGCATCGCCAGGACATGTCCCTCCCAGCTCATCAGCCCCCGGAAGCGCAGTCCTTCACTCTGGTCGACTGCTTTTGCCAGATCGACGACCGCGGGACCTGGCGGCAGACCGGTGCGGTTCATGCCCGTATCAACATCAATCAAGACTTCGAAACTCAGGTCTTGTCCGCTGGCGGCTGCGCTTAGCGCGCGAACGTTGTCGGCATTGTCGACGATCACCTTGACATCAGCCTGGCGGCGGAGCTGCGCCAACCGCGCAATTTTGCGGTCACCAACGATTTGGTTGGCAATCAACAGGTCGGTTATGCCGCTCGCTGCCATCCGCTCGGCTTCGCGGATTGTGGCGCAGGTTACACCGATGGCGCCCGCTTCAAGAGCTTTCTGCGCGATAGCTGGCACGCGAATCCCTTTAATATGCGGGCGCCATTGCACCCCTGCTGATCTGAAATGTTCCGCCAATTCCGCGATATTTCGCTCCAGGATATCCAGATCCACCCAGAGCGCCGGCGTATCCAGGTCGGCCATCGTTCTTTCTGTTTCACTCATACAGTCGCTCCTGCTCCTGCCACGGCATTTGCCCACTCTATCTTGATTTAGGGAAGCCCCCATGCGCTTGGGTTCAACAAGTTGGCTTGGTCGCAGCGCAGCCGCCGAAAGCGCTCGACGATCGCTTCGCTCCAGCGGGGGGCGCGCGCCGCTGCCAGGCTTGTTTCCAACTCGGCAAAGTCGCGGACGCCGACCAATGCGGTCGCGATCGATTCATGCGCCAGGACGAACTGCAGAGCGGCTGCTTCTCGGGTTTGTGGCGGCGAAAGCGAGGCGGCTGTTTGTTGGACAGCGCGCGAATGCTTTTGCAGCGCAGCGAGATGTTTCGGCAGATAGTCGGCTCGGGGGCTGAGGACGCCCTTGAGGAAGACTGACCGCACAATAATGCCTGTGCCTGTGGCTTCGGCATAGGGGAAAAGCGCAGTCGCCAGTCGCTGGTCCAGTATGTTATAGGCGACTTGCAGGACATCTAGGCCTTGGGCGATCGCGCTGCGCGGCGCCGCTGTTCCATAGGTCGATGCGCCGATGACGCGCGCTTTGCCTTGTGCTTGAAAATGTTTGAGCAGGGCGACCGCATCGCTGTTTTCGAGCAATTCCACCGAGGCGCTGTGCAACAGCAGCAGATCCACATAATCTGTGTCGAGCAGGCGCAGGCTGGTGTGCAAAGACCGCGTCATGTGCTCCGCCATAGCGGGTCGGGGCAGGGCGGCTCCGTCTTCACCCAGGCAAGATACTTTCGTCGCCACCAGTACCGATTGTCGCCGACCTCGCAGCGCTTTGCCCAGCAGCTCTTCGCTGCGGCCATAGACGCGCGCTGTATCAAAAAAGTTGATCCCCTGGTCGATGGCATGGTGAATCAGCGCGACCGACTCGCTGTCGGGCGGTGGCGGCATTCCGCCTGCGCTCCCCGCGCCCAGTCCATAGGGCATGCCCAGTGCAGCAGCGCCCAGCGACAGCTCCGAGAGGCGCAGGTCTGTCTTGCCCAACTGGCGATATCGCATCGGAACAGCTTCCCATCAGTGCCGGCGAGAAAAAACCTGCTTCTGGCGCAGCTTGGCGCTGCTGTAGGCTGCTGCCGCCAGGGAATTGAAGCGACCGGGCGAAAAAGCCGCGATATTCAATTCTGTTTCGCCCGCGGTCGCCAGGTCGGCGAGCAGCTTGCCAGCGACTGGGTTGTATGCGAAGCCGCCCGAATGAAAGGCTGTGCCCAGCAGGAGGCCAGGCCTGTCTGGCAATGCCCCCAGGATTGGTTCGCCATCCATGCTAAAGGAGATGAGCCCGACCCGTTCTTCTTGGAATCGTGTCTGTGCCAGGGCGGGCATCAGCGCTTGGGCTTTGTCGTACAGGCTGTCGTCGAAGCCTCTCGGAGCGAGCAGCTCGTCCATGTCAAATGCCAGCGAAGGTGTCGCTTGCTCGGGGCGGTTGGCCGTTTCGCCGCCGACGAGAATGCGATTCGCCTTGGCGGGGCGCAGATAAACCCCATAAGGATTGGCATTCACCGCCGGCAAGCGGGCAGCTTTTTCCAGCGGCGCAGTCAGATAGCGTTGGTGGACGAAGGATTTCATGGGCAGCTGCACCCCGACCTCCGCCAGCAGCCGATTAGTCCAGCTGTGCGCGCAGCAAATGACTTGGTCGGCCGCCAACAATTCGCCGGCAGCGATGATGCCGATGATCTGCCCGCGCTCTTCGACGAATTCTGTAACTGTTACCCTTTCACGGATATCGACGCCCAGCGCGCGACAATGCTGCGCCAGCGCCGGGATATAGTCATCTGGTTCGCTGTAACCGCCCAGTGGATCGAACAAGCCGACCATGTCATCCGCGGGCGTCAACTGGTGCCAGCGCCGGCGAATCTCGGCAGCGTCCAGGATTCCGTAGTCCAGTTTGCATTCGGCGTAGAGCGGCAGCAAGTTCTTTCGCTCGCGCCAATCTGCTGGCGAAAACAGATTCAAGCAGCCAACCGCCTGGTATTGATAGCCGTAGGCGCTGAGTTCTTCGGAAAGCTCCTGGTAGAGGCGCAGGCTGATTTTGCGCGCCTCAATGCCGGTCTTGCTCCAGAGATGTCCTGTGATGATGCCGCCGGCACGCGAGCTTGCGCCAGCCCCGACGGCGTCTTTTTCCAGCAGGATCACCCGGGCGCCGCGCCGCGCCAATTGATAGGAGCTGCTCAAGCCGATTACGCCGGCGCCGATGACGGCTATGGTCGTCACGCTCATACCACTGCTAGCCTCTTATCGATTTCGGCGCACTCACTTGGGCGAACAAAGGACCGGCACGCTTGGCGGACGATCGTCTGGCGGAGACGGCGCTGCGAGACGGGCTAGCGAATCCATTCGCTTATCCCTTGAGCGCGCCGACGGTGATGCCTTTGATAAAGTAATTCTGAAAGAGCAAAAAGATCAACAGCATCGGCACGACGGCGAAGGTCGCGCCCGCCATGCTGACGCCGATATCGATGCTGCCCACGCCAGAAGCGGTCAGCTTGGCGACGCCGACCGGCAGAGTCAGCCAGAGCTCGTCAGTCGCCAAAACCAACTGCCAGAGATAATCATTCCAACCAGCCATGAAGGCGAAGATGGCGATCGCGCCGATGGCTGGCCGGCTGAGCGGCACGATCATGTGTCGGAAAAGCTGCAATTCGCTGGCGCCATCCATCTTGGCTGCTTCGAGCAATTCATCGGGGATAGACTGCATATACTGGCGCATGAGGAATACGCCAAAAGGATAAACGATATAGGGCGCGATCATGCCTTGATAGCTGTTGAACCAGCCCAGGCTTTTCATCAGCACAAACAACGGGATGATATAAATCTGGCGCGGCAGCATCATCGTCATCAAGATCATCCAAAAGAAGATCGTTCGCCCGGGAAAATCTTTTTTTCCAAAAGCATAGCCGGCGAAGGTGCTGGTGATGACGCCGAAGATGGCGATGCCGCCAGCCACCACGAGCGAGTTGAACAGCCAGCGCATGGAAGGACGGCCGATCAACAGTCGCTCCCAATTGTCCAAGACCGGGTTGCTGGGGATGAGTTCGGGTGGATAGGCGAGGGCGACCCGCTGGATCTTAAAAGAGCCAAGTAGCATCCAGATGATGGGAATCAACAATACGAGCGCCAGCACGACGACAATCGCCAGCGCCAGATAGCGCAGCCAGCGCCCGACTAGATAGCGGCGGCGCAGCATCTGGTCGCCGGGCAGCATTCCTTTTTGGGCTTCATATGCTGTCGCTGCCATACGCTGTCTTCCTCGCTACCCCGGTCGGATAGTTAAGTTAGCTGCCGGTCTAGCAGCTTGAATTGCACGATCGCCACGACGCTCACGATCGACAGCAAGACCACCGCCATCGCCGAGCCATAGCCAAACTTGGAGCCGACGATGCCCGTCACCCAAATGCGATAGACGATAGTCTGGGTCGCATTGGCTGGTCCGCCCAGGGTCATCAGCTGCACCACCACAAAGACCTGGAAGACGGCAATCGTAAGCACCACCAGCACAAAGAGCATGGTCGGGCGCAGCAGCGGCAGCGTGATCTTCCAGAAAGATTGCCAGCTGTTCGCGCCATCAATCTTGGCGGCGTCATAGAGCGGCTCGGGTATCGCGCCCAGCCCGGCGAGGAAGAGAATCAACGGCTGCCCCAGGCTCCAGCTTAATACGACGATCGCCAGCGACAGCAAGGCGGTATTTGTCTGTGCCAGCCAGCCGATTTTTTCGCCATCATTCAAGAGGTCTAATAAGCCGAGCGACTCAAATAGGTAGTTGAGCAAACCATATTCCTGGCTGTAGATATAGACCCAGACCATCGCCAGCACGACGCCGGCTGAGACCACTGGCATATAAAAGGCGGCGCGAAAGAAAGTCTGCTTGCGCTGGCTGAGCGGATAGATCAGCACGGCGACGAAGAGACAAATGACCATCGCCGCTGGCACAACGCCCAGCACAAACAAAAAAGTGTTCTTGATGGCGGTGGGGAAAACCGGGTCTCGCGTCAGCAAGTTGGTGTAGTTCTTGATGCCGATGTATGTCCATTTGTCGCGATTGACGCCGGCTTTGTAGAAGCTGAGCAGCAACCCCTGCGCCAGCGGATACACGGTGAAAATCGCGAAGGGGATCATCGCTGGGGCGATAAAGAAATACGCCCAGCGCCCTTTCCACACGCTCGCCGCGAACCGTTGCAGCATGACGAAGACTGGCAGCTATCCGCTAGCGCCGGTCAAGCGCAGACCAGCATCGGCACAAGTGAAATAAAGAATGGGTACAAGCCTCTCTCGTTTGACAGGTCGATTCTATTGCCAGACGAAGGCATCCACCGATTGACGGACGCCTTCGCTTTAGACTGCGCGGCCTTACATATCGAGGATGAACTCGGCTTCGGCATTTAACGCTTCCAGCGCCTGCTGTGGCGTTTCCTGGCCTAGGAACATCGCCTGCCAGTGCGGCGGCTGCGAAATGCGGACTTCATAGAAGCCGGGGCAAGCCAAGCCCAGATTCTCTGTGCCGCGTTCTTGAATCAGCGACAGTGTCAGCGCGTAGTTTGCGTCATCCGCCAGGGGTACGCCAGCCGAGGCGCGCGCCGGGAACTGCGAGTTGTTCTGCGTGTAGGTGATCTGCGCTTCGGTAGAATTCAGAAAGAGCAGAAATTCCGCAATCCACTCCATCTCGTATGCCGAGCGCCCCTTGTCGAAGACAGCGAAACCGGTCGGACCGACGCCCAAGCCCGGCGCCTCGCCCTCGCCATGCGGATAGGTTACGACAACCGGATCCATATCCACGGTAACTTCGCCATCACGCATGCCATTGCCGATGCGGTTGTTCAACACACCCATGCCGCCGCCCATGATTGCGCTCTTGCCGGTGAAGAGGTTGTTAACCTGGTCGGCATAAGCGGCTGTGGTCGCGTCGGAATTGATCAAACCCTCTTGATAGAGTTGGTTGACAAACTCCAAGCCTGCCAGTGTCTTGGGATTGTCGAAGCCGGTCGTGCAATCCGCATTCCAGATCTCGCCGCCGGCACCCCAGATGAAGGCGTGGAAGTCATAATCGCCCTGTTCCGAAGCGACCTGCAAGGTATAAGGAAAGTCGACGCCGATGCCAGCGGCTTTGATGGCGGTGGCGGCTTGGTAGAATTCATCCATAGACCATGCGCGGTCATCGACTGGCACCATATCGCCCAAGCCAGCTTGATCAAAGAGCGCCTTATTGACGATCATGGCATGATTCCAGAAGTAGGTCGGCATGGCATGCAGCGCGCCGTCGATGGTGTATAGCTCGACCAAGCCCGGCAGCAGATCATCAATTTCTTCCTGAGAAACCAGGCTGAAGAGATCGACGGTTACGCCTTCCACGCCATAGCCGGAGGTGCGCCCCAGATAATCCTTGAGGATATCGGGCGGTTCGCCAGCCGCCAGCGCAGTGGGTACGACCGTGGCCAAATCGGGCCAATCCAGCCCGCGGACTTCTACAGTGACATGCGGGTGCATTGCCATGAACTGTTCCGCTTGCCAGTTTTCAAATGCCGCCAATTCGGTGAATTGCGGCAAGCTGATGGGCTGCGCCAGCGCGGGGTCTGTCCAATAGGTGATGGTGACCGGTTCCTGTGCCTGCGCCGGCGCCAGCAGGACAACCAGCATAGCCATAAGCGCGAGAAGCAGTTGTAAGCGTTTCATGTGAACTCCTGTATTCAGTTTGAGACAGATTTCTTGCGCACTGCAATCATGACAGTGAGGTCTTGCCGCCTGCTTGATTTCTTGTATTGACGCCTCCTTAGTTATTCTGCCGACCTTCCAAAGCGCATTCCGGCGCTGAAAGAATCAGCCAGTATCATCTGTCGCCGGATACACTTTGCTGACCATGCCGCATCCAAAACTTATGCGACTCCGTTGCGCCCTGCTTTGCGACAGCCTGTCGAATGTCTCGATGGAGCTTGACTTGGGATTCTCGCAGCTGGCGCAAATCAATCAACTTGGGGAGGATCTGAACTATCGCTCACCTAAATCGACATTGTCATAAAAATATCTCAGCTCAGATATTGCCTACTATTCAGACCAGTCGGATGAAGACGACTGAGAGTATAGCGCGTGCCAGAACTTTGTCAACTATCCCCGCAAATAGGCTACAATTCCTCGCCAGGCTAGGCACAGTGAAGCCCAGTCTGGGAGCAGTGGGCGCGCCTGTCTGCAAACGTTCCAGACTATACAGGTGAGGAGACAGCATTCAATGAGAAAGAGCAAAGTTCTGGCGAAGTGGCGGGGCGGTCAATTCGCTCGCTTTTGCGCGATGGGACACATCTTGCCATTTTTCATCCGCTATGCCGCACACTACAACTATGACGGCATCTGGCTGGATATGGAGCATCGCAATTTTGATGCCCGCGAGACCCAGCATTTGCAAGCGCTCTGCCATCTTTACGATATTGACTGCATGATCCGCCCGCCGACCGTGCAGCGCAGCCGGCTGTATCGCTACCTGGAAGATGGCGCGGCTGGCTTGATGATTCCTTTTGTGGCTGATGCCGAGATGGCGCGGCAGATCGTGGCGGCGACCAAGTTCCCGCCCATCGGCAACCGCGGGCTGGATGGTGCTGGCTTGGATTGCAACTTCGGCGGCGACACCTGGATACCCGACAGCACCTATATCGCCGATGCCAATCGCGAGACCTTCATCGTCGCGCAGATCGAAACACCAGAAGCGGTCGCCAATGCAGGAGAAATCGCCGCTGTCCCGGGCATAGACGCGCTGTTTGTCGGCCCGAGTGATTTGAGCCTGCGCCTCGCCACCCATCCAGAAATCGGCTTGACTATCGATGAAGCTGTAGCGCAGGTGGCAGTCGCATGCGACCAGCACGGTAAAACCTGGGGGCGGACGGCTGCCTCGATCGAAGAAGTCGACCGCTATCATCAGCAAGGTTCGCTGATGATCCCTTATGGCGGAGATTTTGCTTTGATGAATGTCTTGCGCCAGGCCAGCGCCGAGCTGGATCAGATGCTGGCGGAATAGCGCGAGCAGCCGGCTTGGCAATCTGCATGGATAGACGCGCTTACCAGGCGGTCCAGCCGCCATCTACCAGGATATTCTGCCCGGTGATATAGCTGCCGGCGTCGCTCGCCAGCAGCAAGACGATACCTTTGAGTTCTTCCGGCTTGCCCATCCGCCCCAGTGGCGTTTTTTCTTCCAGGCGCTTGATGAAGCCTGGGTGGGCTTTGTCAATAGCGGGCAGCTTGGGAAATGGCCCGGGGCTGATGCAGTTGACCCGGATATTGTCGCGCGCCCAATACACCGCCAAATGACGCGTCAAATGCACCAAGCCGCCTTTCAGCCCATGATAATTTGGCGGGCTGTTGATGTCCAAGCCCGCATAGGCTTCGGGGTAGCTGGCGACAACGCCGTACATGCTGCCGATATTGATGATCGAGCCGCCGCTGCCACGTCCGCGCAAATGCTGGGCAATATCCCGCGCCAGCAAAAAGCAGCCGGTCACGCCGACATGATAGGCTTGGTCGAAATCGTCGGCGGTGGCGCTGTCGATATCAGCGGGCGCGCCGCCATAAGCGTTGTTGACCAGAATATCGATCGCGCCCATGTGTTCGCCGACTGTGGCCACGAAAGCCGGAATGCTGTCGGTATCGCCCTGTGAGAAAGCCAAGCCCAAGTGCCCAACACCCGGCAAGCTGGCGGCGAAGGCCTTTGCCTGGCTGGCGTCGCGGCTGGTGACGACCAAGCGCGCGCCGGCTTCTGCCAGCGCCCGGCTCATCGCAGAGCCCAGCCAACCAGCTGCGCCGGTCACGATGGCGACTTTGCCTGTTAAGTTCATCAGGCTGTGTACATTGCGCTCTGAGGCCTGCATGCAATCCCCTCCAAACTACAATCGATGCTCGAACAACTGGTCGGCATTGTTGAAAAAGATGTCTTCGATCTGCCCCGCGTTCAGGCGCATCCGCCAGCAAGCCAGGCGCAGCGCGCGCAGCGACTCCAAGCCGACCAGCACGGGCTGCAATTTGGTGTGCTTCTCTGCCGCTATCAACTCTTCGGCATAAATCCAGTGGAAAGAATCGCCGATGGCGACGCAGCGGCCGCGCGCATGGCTGACGGGGAAATCCGACCCGTACAGCAAGCGCTCGTGTCCCATCACCTCGATAATCGCCTCGAAGGCGCCGGCTTCTGTAACCGCCGAGGTGTCAAAGAAGACATTGTCCAGTCCGCGCAGGCTTTCGATGCCTTCGCTGGTGTGCCAGGGATTGAAACCGCGCCCAGCATGCGCCAAGATTAGAATCATATCCGGATACTGTTCACAATAGCGGCGGATGGTCGCTTGGTTAAGCGGGTCAGCCAGGGCGCGTGCTCGCACCATGTGCAAGGTGATGGCCAGCCCCAGCTCGTTGGCGACCGCGACATGCCGCTCCGGCAGATACGCTTCGATCGGCGCTTCCCAGGTGCGCTCAAAGCCGCTTGCCAATGTGTGATAGCACTTCAAGCCGACAAAGCCACCAGCCTGCACTGCCTGATAGACCTGTTCCGCCGTCATGGCCGGCGCGATGATCATCTGCCCGAAATTGTTTGCCCGTGGCGACTTTCGGATTTCTTGCGCGACGAATCGGTTATTGCCGTTCCGGTCGCCGCTGAAAGCCAAGCCGAAGAAAAGCCCGCCGCGCGTGCGTCCTCCAGGATGAATCCAATCGATGAGCTGATAATAGGCATGTAGACTCAGCCGCGCTGGTCCATCCACATAAGCGGCCGGCAGACGGTCAAAATGGTCATGACAGAAAAGATGCGCATGGGCGTCAAAAATCCGCTCTGGCAAGAATGGCTCGATATCCCGCGCGATGAAATTACGGTCCGCTTGCGTCAACGACCAAGCCACTATAGCGCGCCTCGCCCGCATCGGTCATAGAAGCTGGAGAGCCATGAAAGGGCGTATATCGGAGGCAAAGCAGCGAAGACTGCGAGGTTATCTGGAGCAAGGTTTGATGTCGCAGCGTCCCTCGCGTCCGCGTACACAGCAACATTCCAACCAGGAAAATGAACCGCCGAGCTCGGATAGCCCGGCGGTGAGAAACGGCTGCCTGCTGTGTTTGCGCCCTTCTTTATCACAGAAGGCGTCGGCAACTGGCTGCCATTATTGTCTTTCCAGCGCTGCCTGCCGCTCAGCTAGCTATGCGTTATTCGCATGCCAAGCTGGCCAGGAAGGCGCTGTCCCTGTCTTCGCGCATGGACATGACTTCGGGGTCGCCAACGAAGAACCGTTGCGCTTCGGCCATGGATGCTTCCGTCACATATCTGACCGGGTTGGGCATACCCTCTTCAGCCTCAACAACAGCATCGGCGCGGTTTTGCAGCTCCTCCGATAGCTCTATGTTCATCGCCTCAGCGACCGAGGGGTTGATTACGACGGCTGTTACATCGGTGGGATGTTGGCCGATGCCGATTGCGCTGACATCCTCGCCATTCAAAGCCGCTGCGACCATTGCGCCAAGCATGATGCCTTGATCATAGAACTGGTAGAAGCCAGAGGACACAGTCGCGCCTGACAAATGCCCGTACATACCGGCTTGGAAAATAGGTATGTCGGACTCAGTGGCTGTGCCGGCGATGATCGAGATGCTACTGATCAGTTCCTGGTCAACCGGCAGCAAGATAGCTTCAGCGCCTTTGGCAATAAGCCCATCTGTCGCCAAAGCGACATCAGCAATCGCGGCAACGCTTGTCTCTTCGACTGCTATACCGAGTTCAGCAGCCAATTCAGCGATTTGCGACGCGCCGAATATGCCAGAGGCGTCACCGGAATTATGGATGGTCCCAATCGTTTGTATGTCGGGATACTGCATCTGCAATACCTCGAGGAGATTGTCGTAATTCGTAACCACCTCGATGCCAGTGACATGGGCTGGTTTTTGGCATTCGGTATCGGCAATACCAGCATCATACACATTGTAGACATCGCCGAAAATGATCGTCGGCGGGTCATCCATATCAGCGGTGGCGACCAGCGCCGCCAGTGTGACCGGCACCGTAATCGTAACCAATACATCCGGGTCCGAATCCAGCGCAGTCGCTACCATTGCCCGCACAAGGTCAGCTTGGTCGACTCGCATGCGATTGAAGTCAATAGCGGAATTCTCTGGCGCATCAAGCAATTCAAAGACGCGGTTCTCTGGCCGATCTTCTGGATTGATGAAGCCGTATGCCTCCAATACATCCACCATGCCCACTACGGTTGGAATATGCACATCCGCAACCGAGCTCAAAGATAGGAACATTACATGGGGTTTATCTTGCGCCAGAGTACTGGGTATCAACAGCATAAGCGCAAATGCAGCGGACAGCAATTTTTTCATTTCATGCACCTCTTTCGGGATGATTTTGTCAGATGCGACAACCTTACTAGATTTCGGGGTGATAGACAACCCTCGTGTTGTGGCGCATTGGCGAGTTGCAAGTTGTCGCTGGTCTGGATGTTCAGCGAACCAAGCGCCGAAAGGGTTCTTTGCTCAAGTCGCTTTCCAGCAGCGCCAGCAGATCGCCGCTTGCCAAACCGGCTTGGATAAGCGAAAAGGCTTCCGCAGCGCAAGCTGCCGTCTGCGCGATGTCTGCCTGCGAGTGCGCCAGGGTGGCTTTGAAGCTCATATTGCAGTGTATGCCGCGCCGCGCCATCTCTTGAATGAAGAGGGTGTTGGCGGCTGCGCGCAGGCTGTCATCGGGCAGGTCGAGTTGAATCACGGGATTCCAAAAAGCGCCGCCACAAGAGCCAGCCAAGCCAGCTTCGCGCAGCGCTTGATTCATGCCTTTGATGAGCGCCTTGCCGATTTCCTCGAAGCGCCGGGCAGAATCGCGCCGTTCGAGTTCGCGGATGGTCGTCAAGCTGGCGACGAGACCCAGGTTGTCGCTCCAGTAGGAACTCGAAATGAACATGCGGCTGGCGTGTTCCATCACCGCGCGCGAGCCAACCACCGCGCCCATCGGATAGCCGTTGGACATGGCTTTTGCGAGCACGGTCATATCGGGCTTCACGCCCAGGTAGGCTTGTACGCCACCGATATGCGGTCGGAAGCCACAAGAGACTTCGTCAAAGATGAGGACAGCGTCATGCGCCCTCGCCAGTCGCTGCACGCCTTCCAGGTAACCGGGCGGCGGCATTTCCGCGCGCATGGGTTCCATCATGATGGCGGCGACCTGGCTCGTATGCGCCTGCAGCAAGTCGCTCAGCCCGTCCAAATCTCCCCAGGCGAAAGGAAGAGCCGTGCCCGCCAATTCTGCGGGTACGCCGATCGGCTCGATGCCGGCGAAGGGGAACTCGCCGCTGGCGGGGTCGACCAGATAATTGGCTGACTGATACCAATCGTGCCAGCCATGATACCCGCAGAAGAGGATTAGGCTGCGTCCCGTCGCGCCACGGGCGATGCGCGCCGCCACGGCATTCGCTTCGCCACCGCCTTTGGTATATCGCGCCATGTCTGCGCTGGGGATGACCGCGTTGAGCAATTCAGCCAACTCGATCTCCAAAGCGCTGTTCAGGGTGAAGATGCTGCCGCGGTCGATCTGCTGCTTGACGGCGCTGTCGACGATGGGGTCGGCATGACCCAGGATGATGGCGCCGACGGCGTTGACCCAATCGATATACTCGTTTTCATCGACATCGATGAAGCGAGCGCCCTTGGCTCGAGCCGCGTAAATCGGACTGCTGCCATGCGCGAATTGGCTCGACCGCCGGCTGATCAACTGCGTCCGACCGGGGATGAGCGCTTCCGCCTGCTGGTACAATTTCAGAGATTGCGCCACGCGCTGATTGTCGGACATGCGGAGCTCCTCTTGCCGCCCGCCGAGCGAGCAAAAGAGAGCATAGTCGATAGCCGCTATGTATAGCAACGTTGCCACAGGCGCGAACAAGCTCTCGGTGTAGGCGCTCCCCCACATGCGCAAGCGCTTTGCGGTGACTATCCTGGGGCAAAAGCGCTTGACGGCGGTGATAAGATAAGCGCATGTGCGGCATCTGCGGCGTAATCCATTTTGATGGCCAGCGGGTCGACGAGCGCGCGCTGCGGGCAATGAACGCTCGGCTGCGGCATCGCGGTCCAGATGGCGAAGGCGCGTTTATCGCTGGGGGCGTCGGCTTGGCCATGCGCCGGCTCAAGATCATCGACATCGCCGGCAGCGACCAACCCCTGCATAACGAAGATGGCGAGATCCAACTGGTCTTCAATGGCGAGATCTACAATTACCGCGAGCTGCGCCAAAGGCTCGCCGCCCGCGGCCACTGTTTCCATACGGATGGCGACGGCGAGACCATCGCCCATCTTTACGAAGATCATGGCGCGGCTGCTGTGGGCGAGCTGCGCGGCATGTTTGCCCTGGCGCTTTGGGACGGGCGCAAAAAGACCCTGCTGCTGGCGCGCGACCGACTGGGGCAGAAACCGCTCTACTACTATTACAACAGGCGCAGCTGCGTTTTTGCCAGCGAGATTAAAGCCCTGCTGGCGCATCCCGCTGTGCCGCGCGTCTCTCGCTTTTCGCCGGATGCCCCGGCCGCGCTGCGGGACTATTTGAGCTTCGGCTATATCCCAGCGCCCGACACCGCTTTCGCTGGCATCAAGATGCTGCCGCCCGGCGCCACGCTAGAAATCGGCTTGGCTGACGATGCGCAAAGCCGTCGTTATTGGACGCCGCCTCTGCAAGCCCCACCCACTGCCAATGCGCAGGCCGCCGACCACAAAGAAGCATTGCGCGCGCAGCTGGACGAGGCGGTCAGGCTGCGCTTGGTCAGCGATGTGCCGCTGGGAGCATTTTTGAGCGGCGGCTTGGACAGCAGCCTAATCGTCGCGTTGATGCGCCGCCACAGCAATGCCGAGATCAAGACATTCAGCATTGGATTCGCGGGCGACGCCAGCTTTGACGAAACGCCTTATGCCGAGGCCGTCGCGCGGCACCTGGGTGCCCAGCACCAATCATTTCGGGTCGAACCGATGTCGCTGGATCTGCTGCTACAGCTGGTCTGGCACCACGACCAGCCCTTTGCCGACAGCAGCGCGATCCCGACCTTTCTAGTCAGCCAGATGACGCGCGAGCATGTCACCGTGGCGCTGACGGGCGATGGCGGCGACGAGCTATTCGCTGGCTATGAGCGCTTTTATGCGGCGCAGCTGCTGGGGCGGCTTTCTTTTGTGCCCCGTCCGGTCATGCGCGGGCTGTCGCAGCTGCTGGGTCGGCTCCCCGAGGGCACAGCCTATTATGATCGTGTCCGCCGGGCGCGCCGATTTTCGCGGGCGGCTGGCCTGCCGCTGCGCGATGCCTACTTCGACATGGTGCGCGTGTTCAGCACCGGGCTGCTGGAAGAGAGCCTGCCCGGCACCAGCGCAAGCGCGCCCAGCCTGGCTGCCTGGATCAACCCGCGCCAGCCGCACCCGGTCGCGGCTCTGCTGGAAGCGAACCTGACCAGCTACCTGCCCGATGATTTGCTGATTAAAGCCGACCGCTGCAGCATGGCGGCTTCGCTCGAAGCGCGCGCGCCCTTCCTGGATCATCAGTTGCTGGAATATGCGGCGGGCATTCCTTTTAACCTGAAGCTGCGCGGCGGGCAAACTAAGCATATCTTGAAAGAAGTGGCGCGCGACCTGCTGCCTGCCGCCATCATCGACCGCAAGAAACACGGTTTTGGCATACCGCTGGGCGCTTGGCTGCGGCGAGATATGCGCCTGGTGCGCGACATGCTGCTGAGCCAGCGGGCGAGACAGCGGGGACTGCTGAAGATGAGCGCAGTCGAGCACTTGATCATACAGCATGAAAATAGGCGGCGCGACAACAGCCGACAGCTTTGGGCGTTGCTAACGCTGGAAGAATGGCATCGGCAGTTTGTGGATTCTGCCCCCGCTTCGACCTCGCCATAATGCGCCACTGAGACGCAGAGGGCACAGACAGGACCTGCCAAGTCAAGTCCCTTGGCAAGGGATTTTTGCGTCTTTGCGATTCGGTTCTTGTTCAACCCAGGTGGACTCTGGTTGTGCCAGCTCGAGCTTGTCCGAGCCGCTGCGCCCACTGGATTTTGCGATCGGCGGGCAGCCGCGGACAGCCGACATGCTCCAGCGTGAACGATGCCGCCGCCGCGCCATAACAGCCAGCCGCCGCAGTGTCGTTTTCGCGTTGCCAGCCGACCACAAAGCCGCCGCAGTAGCTGTTGCCCGCGCCTGTCTGGTCGATGACTTCGGCAACTGGCAGGGCGGGGATATGCCAGGCGCAGCTTTCGCCCTGGCGCGCGACCAGGCTGCCTTGTTCGCCCATGCGCAGCGCCAGCGCAGCTGCTCCGTCCGCTAGCAGCCGCCGCGCAATCGCCACTTCATCCGTCAGACCCGTCATCGCCTGCGCCTCGTGCAAGTTGGGCGAGACGATATCGGATTGTCGCAAGCCCTGGCGAAAGCGCGCATAATCGCCGCCCAGCATAAAGGCGCGAACCGGCTCCCACAGCAATGTCGCCGCGGGGAAGCGCCTTCGCCAGCCAGCCACATAGTCCGGCTGTCGCAGCAGGGTGATGCCAGCGGCGCTGGTGAAGGGCAGGGCGGGGCTGTCGGCATGAGGCTGGTGCATGAAAGGCTTGATGACATCGACGCGGAAGATCTCGTTGCGGCGTCCGTCCCATTCAAAGATCTGCCAGCCACGCGCTTGTTTGTGCGCGGCCCAAACCAGCCCGCTCGTGTCAAAGTCGGCATTCAGACGCGCGCGAACATCGGCGGGCAGGTCCTTGCCCACCAGGCCGACCAGCGCGGGTTTCTCGCCAGCCGCGGCCATGCCACAGGCTGCATGTGTGCCGCCACCGCCCAGAACGCCCATGCTCGTGCGGCCGTCGGGATAGACGATGTCGTCGATGATGACGCTGCCAACGGCGAGAAAGTCGGGCGCGGGCATGGTTCAATTCATAGCCAGCGACGAGCAGGAGCGCAGCGCGTTTTCCAGCGCAGCCTTCTCGTGACTGTCGACCGCGAGGCGGTATTTGCTCTTCACTTTGACAATCGTGGCGGCATACCAGCATGTATTGCGCGCGGGCGTCCATTCCGCGAAGTCTTTGGCGACCTTTTGGCTGCGGTTCACAGTCGGCGAAGCCAGCGTGAGATTCAGCAGGTCGCGGGCAAAAGATTGGCGTGTTTGCGCATCGGCGGCGCACAAGCCGCTGTCATGCGCTTCCGACCGCGCCACGACATGTTCGATGTCGGTTTCTCCTCGATGGGCGAAGGTTGTGCCTGTGTAAGGTCCATAAATGCGTCCGCCCATGCGGCTGATGATTTGTGGCTCCACCGATTGCGGATAGGCATAATCATCTGAATCGTAGGGAGAACAGCGATTTTCGCGCGCGACAGTCAGTCGCTGCAACGTGTCCAATGCCTGCTGGACGGCATTGTTGCTCGCGGCTGCTGGCGCTGAAGTCGTGGCCGGCGCTTGTGGCTTTGTTGCGCTGACATAGCCGGTCACCGCGATCCAGCCCACTTTGGTATCCAGCCAGCAGTAGCTATTGCCTTGGCGCGAGCCGGCGACAGCATAATTATCGCCATAGGCTGTGCTGCCAAGAATCCGGGCGGAAGTCGACGGGCTCTGGCGGATGTTCATCCTGCCGGTAAGCCAAACATGGCTGTGTCGATAGCAGCCGGTTGCGCTCGATTTTAGCGTGGGCGTGGCGCGTGCAGTTGCGATTACAGCGGCTTTTGTGTTTCTGGCTGCGACCGTGGCGCGCCGCTCAGTTGCGGCTTGGGGGGCGCTTGGGCGGGCATCCGGCGTGACCAGCGAAATGGCAGCCGCCGCGACGATGAACAACACAATCACCATCGGCTTGCCACCCGACTGTCGCGAGCGCCGGCGTTTCTTTTTGAATAGCGTCATGTTCGCCTTTATTAGCGCAGAGGCGCTGCGATCTGTCGACTATTGTAGATGGCGCTGGCTTCGTCGGCACGTCCGCCGGCAAAGTCGCAGAAATAAGGAGTGCCCAGGGCTTCGGCGCGCGATGCCGCAAAGAGCTCGCCGGGAATGCTGTAGACCAGCGCGGCATAGCGTTCGGGCACATCAGCCGGGACGGGCAGCAGCGCATCGACATGCTGGGCGATCTCGCCAGTGGCCGCCTGCCCGGCCAGCGCCAGCGGCCGCCCGATGCGCTTGGCGGCGCGCGCCACCTCGGCCATGCGGTCGGCGTCAAAGCCATTGGCGCAGAGCAGCATGATGGGGATATTTGGCTCGGACACAAAATACTGCAAATGCGACCATTCTTCGGTTTCTTGCGCCAGGGCGGCTTCTCCTGTCGCTTCCAGCAGCTTGGCGGCGCTGAACATCGCCACGCCATACAGCGGTCCCGCCCCCACGAATTCAAACATGGGCGCGTCTCGCCAGTCATCGACCAGCTGGTCGACGACGGGCTGGCACGAGTCGATTGTCGCTTCGATCGTCTCCGCCAGCGATTGAATGACGGCGCGCTCGGCATCGGCTTCGCGGGTGGAATACTGTCCGCGCACCTCGCCAATCCGCAATGCCGCCATCAACAGCGCGACCTGCGAAGCCAGGTAGCTGCGCACGCCGGGCACGACAGCGACTTGCAGATCGCTGGGCAGGGCGGGCACAGCGGTTTCCAGCACGGCATCGGCGACCTTGCCCAGCGGCCCGCCCGGATTGCCTGTCAAAGCCACGGTCATCGCCCCCGCCTGGCGCGCCATATCCAAGGCCTCGATGGTGCGGCTGACCTTGCCCGAAACTGATACGCCGATGACGAGATTGGTCTTGGGACCTGTGGCGGGCAGATAGCCAGCCGTGTAGCGACTGAAAGGCAGCGAGCTGATCGCTTGGGTCGGCACGCCAGCCAGCTGATGAAACGCCAACTCCGCGCCGACCGGGGCATGGTGGCTGTCGCCACAGCCGACCAGGTAGATGCGCTTGACCGAAGTGCAGGTGGCAAAGTCCAGCGCTTTGCGGGCGGCGGCGTCAAATGGCTGGGCGGTCTCGCGGACGAGCGCGGGCAGGGTATAGATTTGCTGGTGCATGGGCGAGCGTGTGGGCATGGGTGGGTTCCTTCCATTGACGCGTTTGTAATAATGCGTCTTGGTAGACGTCTCTGTAGGACTAAGTATAATTGTGATAGCATTTCTTCGACCAGTATGTGACTGAGAGACACAATAGCGTGCCCGACACATCTCTAGCTGCAAAACTAAGCGACATATTGACACGATATCAGAAGTCCTTTGTCCAAAAGTCATATAAGGATGAAAATGAAGATCATGATGTTTTGATGGACGTGTTTGGTTTGACCCCGAAAATAAAGCGCGAGAATCGTCAGTATTGGGGGCGGGAATTGGGTAAGTGTTGGGAATTGATCGTGGCCTGCGTATTTGAGGAACTGCGAGAAGACTTCGGTCCTCCGTTCCGAGTTGGCAATGATGAGCCTTGTGACTTCACCTTTGGTACATTCGCAGTTGATACGAAATACCGCATCGGTTCGGGGGATTCGGGTACACTCAAAAAGTTTCGATCCTATGGCCACCTGCTGCGAGATCAAGGCTATGAGCCGATTTTCCTGATTTTACGTGAGGATAATCTACCTGCGGCGGTCACGGCTTGTCGTGCGGGAACATGGAACATTCTCACTGACGGAGCTAGCTTTGACTTCATAAGGTCTCATACCGACTTCGATCTACATATATTTCTCAGTCAAATAGCGGGAGACTTTCAGGTAGATCGATAGCCCCCATCTCTTTTTTGGAGACATTCTGAGTCATATTATTCAAATTGCTGTTCGCTAGCAGGCGTCTCTCAATGATAGGGATATACTCAGGCACAACTTCGATGCCAATATAGCTTCTCCCGAGGTTCTTGGCAGCCACCAGTGTCGTACCTGAGCCAGCGAATGGATCAAGCACGATATGCTTGCTTGATGGTGGCACAAACATTTCAACAAGCTTCTCCATCAATGCCAGAGGTTTTACTGTGCAGTGCACATTGAAATCGTCGTCTTTCCTCTTCTTGACATTCTCAATGATGTTTGATTGAAATGACCCATCTGGATTTTCCGTGAAAAACAAACCAACTTCATAATTCATGAATGTGTTTAGATAATTCTGTTCTAATGGTTTTTGCAAGATGGCAATTGCTTCCCACTCATTTCTGAGGCAACTGTGCCACCCTTTCCAAGCATCATATTCAGCATGATTCTTCTGTTTCAGTTTCGCGCTTAAATTTAGACCTTTAGGTATTCCGCTTGGACGGCGATATACAAGGCAGTCGCGCGCATAAAACCCAGCAGCCTCCAATGCTACTTGGACATGAGCTACCGTTCTTGTGCTGTTAAATACCGCGATGATGCCACCCGGTTTCAAGACTCGGAAGACTTGTTCTCCCCATTCCAAACACCATTTCTGATATTCCAATATATTTTCTCGATTTCTTTCGTACCATTTCTCGTTTCTCACCCCGCCAGCCAAGCCGCTTCCATACGGGATATTCTTGACGAGGATCTTGCTGCCGTTCTCTCGCGCTCGCCGTGTTCGTCGTGCGATTTCATCGGCATCCCATTTGTGGCCAACAAACTCGTAATTGTAAGGCGGATCGGTTATGCAGGCCGAAATAGACTGTTCCGCCAAGCTTGACAGTACATTGCGACAATCGCCCAGAAAAACTTGTTGTGTTGATTCCATCGCGTCTCCAAATGCCACTGGCTAGTTTAGCATTTCAACTCCTCCGACACAAAGACCACCACCCACGCCACCGTCGCCGCCACATCGTCCAGCGCCGCGGTTTCTTCGGTCGTATGCGCGTTCAGCAGCGGCGCTCCCACCAGCCCCAGACAGCGCGTCCACAGGTTGAGCAACATGTCATCGCTGCGCGACACATAGCCATAATTCAGCCGCACGGTATTCGGTCGTCGCGCGTTCAGCTCGGCCGCCAGCTTTTCCGCCTGCGCCTGTCTGTCCAGTGGCGCGATCGAGCCGCGTCCATTGCCCGATACAAACGCGTGCGATGCGCCGGCGCCGGGCTGATGACCGGCATGGGCATTGTGCGCGTCGATGTTGATGAAGCCCAGCCGCGGCGGCTCCATCACGCCAGCCAGCCGCGCCGCGCCCTGCCCAAACAAGCCGCTGGGTGGCGCTTCTTCTTGGTCGGTGAAGGCGAAGAGAATCCGCCCCGACAAGTTCTGCTCGCGCAATGCCTGCGCCGATAGCAGCCCGATCAGCAGCCCCAGCGCATTATCCAGCCCTGTGCCGATGACGAGACCATCGCGCAGCCGCGGCGCCGCCTGCATCATCACCGTATCGCCGGGGCGCAATTCGCCTCGCTGCGCCTGGAATGTGATGCGTGGCTCGCCGCCATTTGCCTGGAAACGCAGCTCGCCTTGCGCCGCCACGCGCACGCGGCCCTCCACGAAGCGCAGCGCCATGCCCGCGCACTGGTAATTTTCGCCGGGCACGCGGATGGCGCAGAGCGGAACCAGGGTCGTTTCGGCCAGGTCGCGGACGCGGAAGCAGGGGCGGTCCATGTGCGCGGTGATGAGCAGGTCCAGCGGCGCCGCAGCATCGCCGATTGTGATGCCCAGGTTGCCCGTGCTGCCGATGGGCGCGCAGTCCAAGCCCAGCCCGGCTGCGATCTCGCGGATGACGCCGCCGACAGCGCCGGGCAGCAGGCAACTGTTGTTCGGCGCTGGAGCAGCCAGCAGCCGCTCCAGCTTGCTGAAGATATCGTCTTGGCGCATGGGTTTTTCAGCTGGCGCTCAGCGCATCGACGAACATGGCATGCACGCCGGCGGTGTCCAGCGCCTGCACGATGTTGACGTTGGTCGCTTTGCCGCTGATGCCTGTGTAGTCGATGACGGTTTGCCCGCGCGTGAGTGCGCCGTGCAGCTCGACCGTGGCATGATGCTTTGCGCTCTGCTGGATGAGCTGGGGACGCAGGGTGACCGCCATCGCCAGCGGATCGGGCAGCAGATAAGCCGGCCGCGCATAGCTGTTCTGCAAGCGCTCGGCAGTCGCCTGCGAGATAGCGCGAAAAAAACGCCCATTGACTGTGTCGATTTCGCAAAGTTGGTTGAACTGGTCCCAAGCGAAGCCGTGGGCGAGGGTCGTCTCCCAGCTGAGCATGGTGGCTTGCGGGAAAGCGTCCAGCGTGATAACGGCGGCTTCTGGGTCAGTCCAGATATTGTATTCGGCGGTGACGACAGGCGTGTTGCCTTGCGCGGCGATGGTGCCGCCCATGAAAGCGAAATGCGCTATTCGCGCGGGGAAGTCGGGGTCGAGGCGGATAGCCATGGCGATATTGGTCAAGGGTCCCAGCGCGATCAAGGTCAATTCACCCGCATATTCGCGCGACAGTCGCAGCAGCGCCGGCACAGCATGTTCGCTTTGCAGCGTTCGCGTCAATTTGGGACGGTCGCGGTAGTCGCCCAAGCCATCGCGGCCATGGACCTCGGCGGCGTCTTCCCAGGGCTGGACGAGGGGGCGGTCGCAGCCCGCATACACAGGCGCATCGCGGTTCATGACTTCCAAAATCGTCAGCACATTGGGATTGACCTGGCGGATATGCACATTGCCGGTCAATGTGGTGATGCCGACGACATCCACGCCTGGTTCGCAAAGCGCCAGCATGATGGCTTGAGCGTCATCCACGCCAGCATCGGTATCTATCAGTAATTTCATGAGGCGACTCCTTGCCTGGGTGTTTAGGCTGTATTGTAACCAGATATTCAGCACAGAGGCGCGCAACTCTCCCCGGCCCCTTGCCCCCACAAGGAGGGAAGGGGAGCTAGTTGAGCGCGGATTTGAGCATAAATTGCAACGACTTGCCCGGTAGCCCCTTGATTGAAGCCCATTCGCTGCGAGGTTAAAGCCTCCCCTCCCTCATGTTGGGGGAGGGGGCCGGGGTGGAGGCAAAATGGGCATTCGCTGTTATGTACGCCAGCGCCAGCGACAAGATCATCACCGCGACAACCGATTCGCTGACATGCCAAAGCGGCGCGGCGACGCAGGCCGCCACCAGCCACAGCCGCCGCCCTTGCCACTGGCGCGGAAAAGCCAAAAACTGGCAGAAGGCGACGACGCCGTATTTGAAGAAGTCGCTCAAGCCAAAGTAGACGTCTTTGGCGAACAGGTAAATGGCTCAGGTGGCGGCGAATAGCGCATATATTGCCAAAACTCATAGGGCGCGGGCACGGCGCTTCTGAAGAGAATATAGCCGGCCGCGCCAGCCAAGGCCCCGGCGATGCTGCAGCCCAGCCAGCCGGGCGGTTGGACGCGCAGCCAGCGGCGCATCAGCCAGCGCTGGACGCCGGCGAAAACGATGATTGTGCTGGCGTATTGCATTGCGTTAATCAGCCACGGGGCAGAAGCGAAGGGGCGGACGTCGTCCCAAGCCACCCAGACGATCGTGTCCACGCTGAGCCATGCCAAACATGATAGGGCAAGGAACCGGGTCGCGTTTGCGAGCGAGACGGCGTGGCGTTTCCTGGCTGTTGCGATGCTCAGTTCCATGACAACCTCACATCCCACACATTGATTGTATCAGAAGCGCAGTGAGCGCGAATGTTGTCAAAATAGATCACATAAGGCATGCAGCGGTCGCGCATGCTAGCCTCCTGTTTGTCGCTTGCTGTTTCTACACCGCGTCAATGAGGAATTTCGCACCATGTCGCTTATCCATTTGGCCGCCAGGGAACATAGCCAGCGGCGCGCTCCTGCCTTTTGCCATTCGCGGCTTGTTTGTTTATACTACGCGCATCAGCAACCAGGCTGACACGGCTAACCCCAAACGGAGGAACAACATGAGAAAGCTGAGTTTTTTATTGGTCATTGCGCTCGTCTTCTTGACCGCCTTTGCCGCAGCCGCCCAGGATCCCCTGCGCGTGGTTTCGGTGGTCAACGGCACACTGGGCGATAAGTCCTTCTTCGACAGCGCGCAACGCGGCATGGACGCCGTCGCCGATGAATACGATATCGATATTGACACTGTCGAGCTGGGCATCGACCCCGCCAACTGGGAGCCGGGCTTGCTGGATGTCATGTCCGACAGCGATTCCTACGACATCCTCGTCGCCGGCACCTTCCAGATGATCGACTATTTGGCTGCCAACGCGCACTTGTATCCCGACAAGCAGTTCATTTTCTATGATGCGCCCATGCCCTATGACAACGCGGATATCTGCGTCGAGGGCTGCGCCAATGTCTATTCGATGACCTATGCGCAAAACCAGGGCTCCTTTCTGGCTGGCGTATATGCCGCCGCCATCACCGCCAGCATGATGGAAGGCACGAACGACGCCCCGATCATCGGCGCGGTCGGCGGGCAGCAGATCCCCGTCATCGATGACTTCATCGTCGGTTACGAGCAGGGCGCTTGCTTGGTCAATCCCGATACGCAGAGCATCGTGCAATACGCCGGCAGCTGGAACGACCCGGCGCGCGCCAAAGAAATCACGCTGGCTATGTACGAGCAGGGCGCGGACATCGTCTTCCAGATCGCTGGCGGCTCGGGCGTTGGCGTCTTTGAAGCTGCGCATGAGCAAGGGCATTATGCGATCGGCGTCGACAGCGACCAGGCTGCCATCGTCGCCGAAACCGACCCCGACCAAGCCGAGCGCATCTTGACCAGCATGCTCAAGAATGTCGATAACTCGATCTTCCGCGCCATCACCCTGCACCTGGATGGCGAGCTTCCTTATGGCAGCGCCGAGAGCCTAGGCATCCCCGAAGGCGGCGTTGGCTTGGCGAAGAACGAATTTTACGATGCTGCCACCTCCGACGACATCAAAGCCATGCTCGATGCGGCTGAGGCGGCGGTGGTCAATGGCGATATCGAAGTGCAGACCGTGTTCACCAGCGAAGATATGATGGCGGCTGTGGGCGCTACCTGCGCCGATATGTCAACAGCTGGGATGACCCTCGGCGACATGATGATGGGCGATATGTAGTTTGCCCATCCCGCGCCGAAACAAGGAGCCTGCTGCTCGGCGTGGCAGGCTCTGTTTCTATGTGTTGTCTGTCGCCCTTTGGCAAAATTCTATGAATAGCGCGCCATGAGGCAGCTGTCGATGTCCAATGCGCATCCTCTTGGAGCGGTTGCGGCGGACCGACTCATCCAAGGCGATGCGGTCGAGGAGCTGCGTAAGCTAGTTCGAAGTGGCCGCGTGTTCGATGTCATCATCGTCGATCCACCCTACAACATCGGCAAGGACTTTGGCAACGATGATGAAGTCATGCCAATTGACGAGTATGTGAATTGGGCCTTGGGCTGGCTCGGCGATTGCTTTCGGCTGCTCGCGGACGATGGGCTGATTTATCTATATGGATTTCCGGAGATCGTTGCTCGAGTCGCAGCCCGCTTTCCAGTCGACGAGCAGCGCTGGCTGGTGTGGCATTACACGAACAAAACTGTGCCCTCGCTCAAGTTTTGGCAGCGGTCGCACGAGACTATCCTGTGCCTGTGGAAACCAGGCCGACCGCGCCCTGACCTTGAGATTGACCAAATCCGCGAACCCTACACAGAATCATACCGCAAAGCTGCCGGCAAGATACGCAAGGGCACGCCATCGCGCTTTGGCGCTTCTGGCAGGCCGACAATTTATGCTGCCCACAAAAATGGCGCGCAGCCACGTGATGTGATCAAGACGCCGGCGCTGGCTGGCGGCGCTGGTCGCAGCGAACGGTGGTTTATGTGCCGTACCTGCGATCATCAGGTGTTTCCGCCGAGCGAGCTGGCAGCGCATCGTGACCACGATACACTCAAACACCCCACGCAGAAGCCCATGTCGCTGACGCGCCGTCTCTTGCAGTCGCGCATCAATGGCGCGGGCGGCCGGGTGCTCATCCCATTCGCTGGCTCGGGTTCAGAATGCGTGGTCGCCAGGCAGCTTGGGGCGGAGTTTGTCGCTATCGAGCGCAACCCAGAGTTTGTCGATTTCGCCAAGAAGTGGCTGGGGAGCAGCGATTCCGTGATACAAGCCGCGCAGGCGAGCGGGCGCAACTGTAGCGGATATGATAGTCTTGGCTAAGTTGCAATAGTTTGATTTGAACTGGCAATTTTCTCTGTGTCCTCCGTTCCTCTGTGGTGAAGCGCCATGTCAATCATCGAAACGCAGAACATCCACAAGATCTACCCCAACGGCGTGCATGCCAACGACGACATCAGTTTTCGCGTCGAGCAGGGCGAGATTCACGCCTTGGTCGGCGAGAACGGCGCTGGCAAATCCACGCTGATGAAAATCCTCTATGGCTTGGAGCAGCCATCCGACGGCACGATAACTATTCACGACCAGCAAGTGCAAATCCCCAATCCGCAGGCGGCGATTGAACTGGGCATCGGCATGGTGCATCAAAATTTCATGCTGGTCGATTCTTTCAGCGTGGCGCAGAACATCATCCTCAATCGCGAAACTAAACAGGGTGTCCAGATCGACTTCTCGCGCGCCGCCACCGATACCGAGCAGCTTTCGCGCGATTACGGCTTGTTCGTCAATCCCAACGCCAAGATCGCCGACATCCCCGTGGGCATGCGTCAGCGCGTGGAAATCCTCAAAGCGCTGTATCGTGGCGCGGAAATCCTCATCTTGGACGAGCCGACCGCCGTCCTGACTCCCAGCGAGACGATTGACCTCTTCACAGCGATCCGCAACCTGGTCGAAGGTGGCAAGACTGTGATTTTCATCACGCACAAGCTCAAGGAAGTTATCGAAATCAGCGACCGCGTGACGGTCATGCGCGACGCTCGCCAGGTGGGCACGGTCAACACAGCGGAAACCAGCGAACGCGAGCTGGCGCGCATGATGGTCGGGCGCGAAGTGTTCATGCAGGTCGACCGCCCACCAGTTACGCGAGGCGCCCCCGTGCTGCGAGTGGATGACCTCACCTATGCCGACAGCAGCGGGCATCAACTGCTCAAACAGGTCCGCTTCAATGTCTATGAGAACGAGATCCTGGGCATCGCCGGCGTCGAGGGCAATGGGCAAACCGAGCTGGCGGAAGTGCTGACGGGCTTGCGGCCGCCCACCACTGGCGAAGCCTATATCGGCGGCGAGCAGATCCTGGGGCGAGGTCCACGCTCGGTGCGCGAGCGCAATGTGGCGCATATCCCCGAAGACCGCCTGACCAATGGCGTCGCCCTGTGGTCGTCCATCGCCGACAATCTGATCATCGACCGCTATTACCGCGAGCCCTTTACGCGCCGCGGCTTGCTGGACATCAACGCCATTGATGTGAACGGCGCAGACATGATCAGGCAATTCAACATTGTCGCGCCCGATGCCGCCATTCCTGTCAGCGCGCTTTCTGGCGGCAATATGCAGAAGGTGGTGGTGGCGCGCGAGCTGTCGTCCTCGCCCAAATTGCTCATCGCCGCCCAGCCCACGCGCGGCGTCGATATCGGCGCGATTGAATTCATCCATCAACAGCTCGTCGACCAGCGCACCGATGGCTTGGCCATTCTCTTGATCTCCGCCGACCTGCAAGAGGTGATGAAGCTCTCCGACCGCATCATGGTCATGTACGAGGGCGAGATTGTCGGTATCTTCCCCAACGATGAGCGGCTGACCGAAGAGCGCATCGGCTACTATATGCTGGGAGCCGAGCGGCAAGAGCGGACAGAAATGGAGCGATACGCATGAATTTCGCGCGCAGACAAGCGCTGCTGCTGGTGGGGATATTCGCTGGCGCAGCGGCAACGCTCTTCATAACGCAGACTATGTTTGGCGGCTCGGTCGAAAAAATGACGGGCACAGCCACCTGGCAGAATATCCTGCTGGTCAATGTGCTGGTGGGCCTGTGCATCTTGCTGTTTGTGGTCGAGCTGCGGCGCGGGGCAATCCGCGTTTTGTTGACTGTGATCGTGGCTTTGCTGCTGGGTTTTCTGGTTACATTCATCTTTAGCCTGGACGAAGCCAGCCGCTTCGAGCGGGGTGAATTTCGCGTGCAGGTGATAAGCGAGGCTGAGCCAGTCGACAATGATGAGGTCGATTTGCGCTACAACCGGGCGCGCGGCGGCGAATTCAACAAACCCAATGTCGTCGAGCCGGTCAGCGAGGTCGCCTGGACATTTGCCGGGGGGGCTGGCGATGTCGTCTCGCTGCTGGCTTATGCCAAAAACCGCCGCTCGCCTGTCGATATGCTGGTGGAGCTGCGCGATGAAGCGGGCTCGGCATTGGCATCTGCCGACTCAGCCAGCGAAGCGCAGGTCGACGCGACCTTCGACGACTTGGTCAGCAGCAAAGACGCGGTGATCGAAGGCTATGTCTTGCCAGCCGATGGCGTCTATACGCTCTATGCCCGCCCCGAAGACATCAGCGCCGCCACGACTTTTTCCGAAGCGGTGAATCAGTCACGCCTGGCTTTTGAGGCGTTGCTGCTGGGTCCCATTGAACGGGTCAATCGCTGGGGCGTGTGGATTCAGGACGCTATAACGCTCATCTTGCTGGGCTTGAGTTTTGCGATTGTCTTCCGCGCCCAGCAATTCAGCCTCGGCGCAGAGGGACAGCTATATTTTGGCGCGCTGGTCAGCGGCATCATCGCGCTCAACTCGCCCAATGTGCCGGGCGTCATTTTGATTCCCTTCATCATCTTGGCTGCCAGCACGGCCGGCTTTGCCTATGGATTGATCCCCGGCGCACTAAAAGCCTATTTGGGCGCAAACGAACTCGTTTCGACGCTGATGCTGAATGTAATCGCCACGCGCTTCTTCGAGATGGTGCTCAATTTTCAGTTGAAGCCGCCCACAGCCGGTTATGTCGCTTCGGAGAAGTTCACCGCCAATGCTGTTTTGCCGGTCATTGTCGACAAGACGCAGGTTACGATTGCTGTGTTCATCCTGGTTGTGGTGGTGTTTCTGGCGTGGCTGTTGATTCGCCGCACGCCACTGGGTTACGAGATCCGCATCATCGGCAGCAACCTGCGCTTTGCTGATTATGGCGGCGTGAATTCGCGGCGCACGATTATGCTGGTGATGGCCATCAGCGGCATCGTGGCTGGCTTGGCTGGCATGCACCTGGCGAATGGCATTCACCGCCAGTTGATCCTCAATATCTCGTTCGCGCTGGCTTTTGAAGGGGTGGTGGTGGCGCTGCTGGCTCGTTTGAATGTGCTGGTCGTGCCTTTTACGGGCTTGCTTTATGCGTATCTGCGGGCTGGCGCGCAATTCATGGAGCGCGATGCCAATGTCAGCTTTGAGGTGGTGCGGATGATCCAAGCCATCATCATCTTGCTGATCACAGCCGAGGCGCTGGTGAGCTTCTTCCAGGCTCGGCAAAAGCGCGCGGACATCGATGAAGCCGGGCATGCGTTGACCCAGGCGGAGGCCAGCGATGTTTGAAAATGTGATTGACGGAATCTTCAGCGCTGTCTTCCTGGCGGCGATACTGCGCGTAACCACGCCTATCCTGCTGCCTTCGCTGGGCGCGCTTATATCAGAAAAAGCCGGGGTGCTGAATATCGGCCTCGAAGGCATGATGCTTTCGTCCGCCTTCACCGGCGTGGTCGTCAGCGCCTATTCGCAAGACTGGTTTGGCGCGGAAGTCGGCACAAGCGTCGGGCCTTGGCTGGGTCTGCTGCTGGGCGTATGTGTTTCGCTGCTGCTGTCGTTTGTGCTGGCGCTTTTTCATCTGGATCTCAAAGGCGATTTGTTTCTGTCGGGCATCGCGCTGAATATCTTCGGCAGCTCGGCGACGGTGGCGATCATGTTTGAGCTGACTGGCGACCGCGGCAACACCAGCACCCTGGCCAGCTTGCAGATGCCTTTTGTCCAACTGCCCGAGTTCATCAACGACATTCCGCTGGTGGGCGGTTTTCTCTTCGGCGTCTTTGACAATCAAAGCGTGATGACCTGGCTGGCTTTCATCGCGGTCTTCATCGTGGCTTTTTTCTTGTATCGCATGCCGATCGGGATGCACCTGCGCGCTGTCGGCGAAAACCCGGAAGCGGCGGCATCGGTGGGCATCAATGTCAAGCGCATCCGCTATATGGCGCTGCTGATCAGCGGCTTCTTCGCTGGCTTGGGCGGCATCCACATGAGCATGGGCTATTTGCAGCTGTTCCAGCGCGACATGACCAACGGGCGCGGTTTTATCGCGCTGGTAACGCCATCGCTGGGTGGCGGCACGCCTGTCGGCACCATGATCGCTTCGTCCACATTTGGTTTCTTCGATGCGCTGGGCATCCGTATGGGCTCGCTGGAAATCCCTTCGCAGCTGCCGCAGTCGATTCCCTACTTTGCCACGGTGCTGGCTTTGGTGATTTATGCTTTGCAGCGGCGCATATCCCAACGAGTCAGCGAGATGCGCACGGCCTCGGGGGCGAGCTTTGACGCGACATTCTGGCAAGCGATCCAGCGCATCAGCATTTTGCACATGCTGCTGATGATGTTCGCGGTGATTGGGGTGGTGACCGGCGGGGCGATCTTGGCAGCGCCCAATGGCTTTGGCGGCGCGGAGACAGCGCTGCCGGCTGGCTTGGCGATCGGCGTGGCTTCCATTGCGCTCTTTGTCATGGGCTTGCCTTTCGTCAGCAATATCTTCCGCATCCAGAAGCGCTGGCGAGAAAGCGCAGCCGCAACCATCATTTCGCTGGGCGCATACCTGTCCATATTCCTGTCGCTGTTCGCGGAGCTGCCGATTGCGCTGGCGATAAGCTTGGCGGCGAGCGCGGCGGTGTGGTACATCATCGGCGGACGGGTATTGATGACAGCTGATTAAGAGTTATAATTCTGCACATGCGTATGAAAAACGAGTTAAATGGGAGCCAAGTGGACGCAAACACACGCAAACTCTATCGCGGTGACTGTCTTGAGATATTGCAAGACTACATAAAACCTGACTCGGTAGACTTAATCTATCTCGATCCTCCGTTTAATATTTCTAATTTGAAGCCAATAGACCAAGCTTTATCATATGAGTCAGATACAAAAAAAGATCCTCGGTTGCCTGTATGGTCAGGCGCTTGGCGATGCCTTCGCCATGCCCGCGCACATCCATCCCGACGACACCATTCGCGCATTTGGCTGGCTGGATAGCTGGCAGGCTGCCCCGCGCGACCATGTGGTGCATGCGGGTCTGCCGGCCGGGCGCATCACCGATGATTCCGAGCAGGCATTCTCGCTGGCGCAGGCATTCATCGCGGCTGGCGGCGTCACGCTGGCGGCGACTGTGCAGGCGCTGCTCTGCTGGTACGAGCGCGTCGATGGCGACAATTCGCCCTATGTCGGACCCAGCACCCGCCGCGGCATCAACGCGCTGAAAGCTGGCGAAGACCCGCGCGCGACTGGCTTGTGGGGCGATACCAATGGCGCTCCCATGCGCATTGCCCCGGTCGGTTTGCTGCATCCCGGCGATATTCCTGGCGCTGTTGCCGATGCCGCAACGGCTTGCCTGCCCACGCATTATACGCAGCCGGCTGTATCGGGCGCATCAGCTGTGGCGGCGGCGGTCGCCCAGGCGATGTTGGCGGATTCGCTGGATGATGTCATCGCGGCGGGCTTGCTGGGCGCGGCAAAGGGTCGCGAGCAGGGCAGGCGCTGGTTCGGCGTTTCTGTCGCTTTCAAGATCGAACAAGCGCTGGATATCGCGGCAAGCTCTGATGACACGCCAACGCGTCTGCGCCGCCTGTTTGATGAAGTGGGCGCGACGCTGAATGTGCCGGAGACTGTGGGCGCGGCTTTTGGCATCTTGCGGATGGCGGATGGCGACCCCAAGCGGACGGCGATTTTGGCAGCCAACCTGTCGGGCGATGCCGATACCATCGGCGCGATCGCTTGCGCAATAGCCGGCGCATTCGCTGGCATCAAAGCCATTCCCCGCGCCGATATGGCTGTGCTGGATGCCGACGAGGTCTTCCAAGCCTATGATGTGCGCGCGATTGCCGATGGACTTGCGGAGATGGTCGAGAAGAATGGGCAGCGGCGCGGGGATGATGAAGCCGCAACCGACGGCAGCGGGCTGCGGCTTGAATAACGAATTGCGAGGATCTATGCGGTGTATGTCGCGTTTACGCCAGCGCCAATGTCAAAAACATCGCCGGATATCAACGCCGCCGCGTCACTGCACAGGAAGCGAACAACATTGGCCACATGAATCGCATCGAAACTGCCAACCGGCAGCGCGTGAAGTGTTTCCTGCGTCCAGTTGCTGAAGATCTCCCAGCTGGGGTTGTCTGGCGAAACGAAATTGAGGAAATAGGGATTGTCCAGCAATTTCGTACGGACAATGGACGGAGCAATCGCGTTGCAGGTCACATTGTGGCTGCCCATCAGCAGGGCGGTGCCCTTTGCCAAACCGACCACCCCCCATTTAGTCGAAGAATAGATCGGGGAGAAGGGTTCGCCCCGGCGCCCAGTGTACGAGGCGGTCAAGATGATGCGCCCGCTGTTCTGCTCGCGCATGATCGGGATAGCCGCCTGGACAGTCTTTATGACGCCACCCAAATTGATGTCCAATACGACATCAATTTCGTCTTTGTTGAAGACATCCAATGTGCCGACCTGCGTGATGCCGGCATTGGCAAACATGAAGTCGAGGCTGCCAAACTCGCTCACAGCTTGATTGGCCGACTCTTTGAGCAGGTCGCCATCGCGGACATCGCCTTGAATCGCCATGCATTGGACGCCGTAGCCTTCGATAGTCGCTTTGGCATTTGCGAGGTCTTCTTCCGAGGCCATATCATACGGAACATGTTCAATTGGGCCAGCGATATCGTAGATTACGATATTTGCGCCGGCTTGCGCCAAGACTTCGGCGGTGGCGAGGCCGATCCCGCGCGCGCCGCCCGTTATAAAAGCGCAGCGTCCAGCAAATTCGCCTTCGCCTGCCGCCTCTTGCGCCTGCGCCGGCGACGCGCCCGCTGCCAGACCTATCCCTAGCGCCGCAGCCGCCACGCCGCTGCCAGTGAGGAATTGCCGCCGGTCAATCCCGGTGGCTTCAACTTCTTCTTCCGAACCAAGGTTGGTGTTTTCTTCGATATAGTCAGTCATTGTCGATTCTCTCCTTGTCGCGTATGCTTTTGGAACACGATGACAATATCACCATACCATTGCGCAAATCCGCGTGTCAATGTTGAGTGTATTCCCAGAGGGCTCGTGCGACCATTATCATCCTGCGCCAAGTGTTGTCCGAACGCGCCAATGGGCTTCCGTGTTTACTAGATGAGCAAGCATCTTGTCACAATCGGCGATTTGGTTGTCGATATCTTGGTCGACGCGAAGCTGCCCTTGTATCGCGACCAACATCAAACGGCACGTTCGCTGCGCTTCGAAGCGGGCGGCGCTTGCACCACGATCCTGGCGGCGCGCGCCATGGGCCTGAATGTGGCGGCGTTGGGCGCGGTCGGCGATGATGTGGCGGGCCGCTTTTTGCTTGCATTGCTGACAGAAGCGGGTGTCGATATCGCCGCGCTGCAGATGCCACCAACGAGCACGACCACGGCGGTCGTGTCGCTGAGCGACCGGCAGGCGGGCGGGCATGTCTTTTTGGGGCGCTATGGACAGAGCCGCGCCATTGAGCTCAGTGATGCGGCTGCACAGCGACTATCCGATGCGGCGGCTGTATTCATTCCTGGCTACACCTTGCTGGAAGAGCGCTTGGCCGGGCTGGTGGCGGGCGCATTTGCCTGGCTGGCTGGAGAGTCGCGCCGCGTCTATTTTGATGTCGGGCCTTTTCTGGGTGGCTTGGCGCGCGAGCGAATCGATAAAGTCTTGCGGCTGGTCGATGTCCTGCTGCTGACCGATGACGAAATCGCTTTTGTGGCTGATGACCTGCGCGATCTGCAGCGACGGCATCCCCAGCTGACTATCGCGCTGAAGCTGGGCGCGGGTGGCTGTCGCCTACTCTCGGGCGCGACAGATGCGCATGTTCCCGGCTTTGCGGTCGAAGTCGTTGATACGATTGGCGCGGGCGATGCCTTTGCAGCCGCCTTTATCTGGGCGGATTTGCAGGGGTATTCATTGGCGGACTGTGGCACAATCGCCAATGCGATGGGCGCTGCCAGTGTGAGGCGAGCCGGTGCCGGGCGCAATGTGCCTTCGCGCGTAGAAGTGCAGGCTTTGCTGGATGCTGACCAAAGAGGAATTGACCTGTCATGCTGACGACTATACATCTTGAGACGCCGCCCGGCGATGCGTTGGTCGATTTCACGGCGCAGGCGCAAGCGGCTGTTGCGGCCAGCGACATAGCAAGCGGTCTGTGCGCGCTCATCGTGCCGCATACGACGGCTGGCCTCACCATCAATTCGGCGCTGGATGCCGCCACGCCGGACGATATCATCGCCGAGTTGCGCCGGCTTGTGCCGACGCGGGTGGACTTTGCGCATCAATATGACACGCCAGCCGATGCGGCCGGGCATATCAAGGCGGCGCTGGTGGGACAATCGCTCGTTCTGCCCATCGCCGCTGGCCGCCTGCTGCTGGGCAGCTCGCAGAGTCTGCTCTTTTGCGAATTTGATGGCCCGCGCAGTCGGCAGGTGCAGGTCAAAGTCATCGAGGGCTAGCGATGGCGCGCAAAGTTATCATTGATACCGACCCTGGCGTCGATGACAGCATGGCGATTTTTTTCGCGCTGGCTTCGCCAGAGCTGGATGTTATCGGACTGACGAGTATCTTTGGCAATGTGCGCACGCCACTGGCCACCGCCAATGCGCTGCGCCTGTTGGAGATCGCCGACCGCGCCGATATCCCGGTTGCCCAGGGCGCGCATGACCCGCTGACTCGTCTTTTTGAAGGTCCGGTGCCGTTTGTGCATGGCGAAGACGGACAGGGCGAACTTTTCTTGCCCGCTCCAAGCGCGCAGCCACTCGCGATCCCCGCGGCGCAATTCATCATCGAGCAGCTGCGAGCCCAGCCAGGCGAGGTCACGCTGGCGCCAATCGGCCCGCTGACCAATATCGCGCTGGCTTTGCGACTGGAACCGCGAATCTGCGAGTGGGTTGATGAAGTTGTGCTGATGGGTGGCAACGCTCTGGTGCCCGGCAATGCCAGCCCAGCCGCCGAAGCCAATATCCGCAACGACCCCGAAGCTGCCGACCTGGTCTTTGGCGCGGATTGGCCGGTCACTATGGTCGGCTTGGATGTAACCCTGCGCGTGCACATGAGGCCCGCCGACATCGCGGAGTATGCGACGCATGGCAACGCCATGTCCGATCACATCTCGCGCATCTTGCCGCATTATCGCCGCTACTTCGAAGCCAATTATGACGCGCGGGGCATCTTCGTGCACGACTCCAGCGCAATCGCTTATCTGCTGCAGCCCGACCTGTTTCAAACGCGGCGCTGGCCGATGCGTGTGACGACCGCGGGCATCGGCCGTGGCAAGACCCTGCCGACGACGGGTGGACAAACCTTGCCAGCTTGGTCCGACACCCGCTGGTGACTGTCTGCGTGGACGTGGACGGGGCGGCCGTGGTCGCGCTGGCAGCAGAGCGGCTGCGCAATGCCTGATATTCTTTCCCGCGACAGGTTACCCTGTCTGTTCCTGCCGATACTGCCGATACCTAGCGAAGACATCCACGCCCATTTGCATGAAGACATTGACCATATCGATATGCACCCAGTTGGTCGTCAGCAGGTCGTCTTTGCGCTCCCAGAAATCCATGATTCGCCAGCTTAGATTCTTGCCCGTTGGCGCTTGACCCAAGAAGCGCCCAGTGTGCTCGGCGACCAGGCTGGGCCAACCGGTGGAGACAGCGAAACGACCTTCGGCATAGCGCGCATTGTGCGAGCCGCTCCAGCCGCCGCCCAGCCCGCCCAAAAATTCATGGTGCACGCGCCGCAAAAAGTCGTCCAAGCCGCAGGCTGTGCCGACGCCGCTGGGGCTGTTCCAGATCATGTCATCCGTCCAGTATAAGGACATGGGCTGGTCTTTGCGCACCAGCCCGAAGAGCATGGCTTCGACCAGGCGCAGGGTCTGCTGTGTCTCGCGCGGGTCTTGTTCGCTTGTGATGATGCCGCCGCCGTATTTGACGGGGGGGCGCAAGCCTTCTGTCGCCGGCGCGGCCCAGCCCAGATGAAAGCCGCCCTGCTGCATGACATCCATCAAGTCCGTCAGCCAATAGGTCTTGACGACCTTGCCCCCTGCCAGCGCCATGATCTCACCGAAGCGCACACAGGTCTTTTCGCCAGTCGCGGCAATGCCCAGCCAGTCGCGCACAAATGTGCCTTCAAAATAACCACTGGCGCTGACCCAGTCTTGCCCGCGGAAGCTGCCCGCCAGGAAGACATCGCAGCGCCGGCGCAGGTCGGGGAAGGCCTGGCGCAATGGCAGCCACCAAATGTCCAACAGGCTTTCGACGCCGTTAATGTCATTGAAGGGCTGTGGACCGTGCCATTCAATATCAGGGGCTGTGTGCCGCCGGACAATATCGGGCAGGTCGCGCGCATCGCTGGCGTCCAGCTGCTGCCAATAGCGGCTGATGGTCTCGCGGTTGGTCTGGGCGATGGAAGTGGACAAGTTATTGCTCCTTTCGGGTTTGGGTCGCAGCGCAAAGCAAAAAAGCCGCCGCCAGACAATCAGCGTTTTCAACCTTTGACAGCGCCGGCCGACAGCCCTTTTACCAAGTGCTTTTGGAAGTAGAGAATGACGACAATGATGGGTAAGGTAGCCGAGACCGACGCGGCCGCGGCCAGGGTCAATTCATCGGCCGATTCGTTGCCGGTGTACCGCGAGATGGCTACCGGCAGCGTCCAGTTCGACTGCGTCAACACGCGCACCAGCAGAAATTCGTTGTACGCCAGCAGCAGCGTAAACAAAGCGGTGGAGATGATGCCGGGCCAGGCGACGGGCACAATCACGCGCAGGAAGGACTGCAAGCGATTCGCGCCATCGACCATAGCCGACTCTTCCAGGTCTTTCGGCACTTCCATGAAAAAGCTGCGCAGCATCCAGATGGTGAATGGCTGGTTGACCGCCACCAAGGCGACAACCACGAGCAGCCCCGTATCCAACAGGTTCAGCAGCGAGCCGATCCAGTAATAAGGCAGGACAAAAGCCAGGCGCGGCAGGGCGCGGAAAGCCAGCGCGGCGATGAGAATCACCACCGCTGCCATGCCCGCATAACGCGCCAGAGAATAGCCTGCCAAACAGCCGATGGATATGGAAATCGCAATCGTGCAGGCGGTTACGATCAGGGTGTTGATGAAGTAGTCGTAAAACTTCTGCATATAGATCAGCTGGGGAATCGCCCAAAGCAGCAGCCCAAAACCCGCCAGGCAACATCCATACACCAAGCGGCTGTCGACGGGCAGGCGGCGCGCACTCAGCAGCAGCCCGATCAGCAGCGCGGCCACCAGGAAAATCCCGATGCCGATGGCTTCGGCATTGTCTGGCACGCGGCGGATCCACACCTCTTGATAATTTTGCAGGGTCGGCTCGAAGAACAGCAGCGGCCTTCGAGAAAAGGCGTCTTTGACGGTCTTGAAAGACTGCAGGCCGGTCCATACGAAAGGCACCAGGCTGTAGACAGTGAAGCTCAGCAGTACAAAGTGGACGAAGCGGCGTCCGGCGCGGCTCGTTATTGGGTCCATATCAGCGCTCCGCTATCTGTTCTTTGTACATCAGGCGCAAGAAGGGGATCAACACGACCATGATGCCGATGACGGTCAAGATCGCCATGGCGTTGGCTTTGCCCAGCCGCTGCACCTGCACCGCCGTCGAGAAGGTATAGGTCATGACAGTATCGGCTTTGAACTGGGGGTTGAGCCCCGACAAAACATAGACGCTGTCGAAGACTCGATAAGAGTCCATGATGGAAAAGAGCAAAATGAAGACTGTCAGCGATCGGACATAGGGGATGATGATATGGCGGATCTTCTGCAAGCGCCCTGCGCCATCGATCGAGGCGGCTTCGATCATCTCTTGCGGCAGGGTCTGCAAGCCGGCGAAGTAGACGACTATCGTGAAAGGCGTCACATACCAGATGCCGAAGAAGATGATTAAGGTCTTCACCGAAGTCTCGTTCATGCGGAAGCGCGTGCCCGAAAGCTGTTGGTACACCCAGGTGAGCAGCCCCGACGGCTCCCACAGCTGCTTGAACATGATGGTGGCGATGATAGGCACGGTGATGAAGGGCAGCAGAAAAATGGACATATAGATGCCGCGCACAAGCCCAGACACTTGATCCAAAAAGAGCGCGATGATAAAGCCGATGACGACCCAGCTGGGCACGACGATGGCGGTGTAGAGCGCGGTGAAATTGAACGAGCGCCAAAAGCGCGCATCTGCCAGTACATCCATGTAGTTGCGCAAGCCGACCCATTCTGGCGCGGCGATATTGCGGAAGGTCATATAGTGAAAACCCAGCCAAATGGCGATCGCCAGCGGCACGACCATCAGCAGCAGCATAATAATCACGCTGGGCGAGGCGAATGCGAAAAAAGTATCCCGTTTCATGGGTTGTCCTTTTTATTCCCCGCGCCTCGCCGAACAGTCGGGGGCGGTCTGCGCTTTTACAGAAGATGCCCGCGACGATTCGGCGCAGCAGCGAGGCTTTGACTCGCCCGAAACAGCCTCCGCCCAGTTGCTTCTCGGGAGAAGGCTGTGGGCAAGCGGTGCCTAGCTCTCGATGAAACCTTGCGCTGTGGCTTCTGCGACGTAGTCGGCAGCGGCAGCATCCAGCGCTTCAGCCCCAGTCATATCGCCGATATAGACCAAGGGCAGGTATTCGACCAGCTTGGCGATGGCGATATTGTTGGCGAAGGTCTTTTGGTAGTTGCCGATGCCTTCGGCGATCGTCTGGCTGGCGGCGGGCAGGTAGGCGCCACCATATTCCGCTGCGGAAAGGCGCGTTGTCATGCCCACCGCTGCGGCGGCTTGCTGGCTGGCAACATCAACCGCTTCCATGATGACCTGGAAGATCAAATCCGGGTCGTTGGTGGTGGTGGCGGGGATGAAGTAGAAATCGTTCCAACCCGAGGCGGCGCGGGGTCCATCGGCAGTGACGCGCGGGGCTGGCGCAAAGGCGATCGCCTCGCCCAGGTCCGACATATCGGGGTCGCGCATGCCAGCCGCGCGGCTCGCCCAGATCTTGGTCATCGGCAGGGTGCCGCCGCCCAGCGACTGCTGGATTTCGTTCAAGCTGTAGCCGATGCCATCCGCGCCCACGCAGCGGTTGACTGTTTCGATCATCACATCGACCGCTTCGACGCCGATGTCGCTGTTGAAGGTGGGCAGCAAATCATCACCCAGATAATCGCCGCCCAGGGCGCGCAGCAGCATGAAGAACTCTAGCTCCCAGGCGCGGGCGCGCGATACATCCAAAGCGAAGGGCAGCTCCCAGTCCATATTGTCGAAGCCGATCGTATCGCAAATCGCCCACAGGTCTTCATAGGTATCGGGGACAGCCCAGTCGTTGGCTGCGAAGACATCGGCGCGATAGACCAGGTGCAGCGTGTTGCCGACAGCTGGCACGCCAAGAATGTTGCCGGCGAGCGTGGCATCGTCCCAGGCGCTCTGCGGGATGTCGTCCAGGTCATACTCGTCGCGGTACTTGTCGACCAGGTCGTTCAGCGGCATGACCCAGCCAGGCGCGCCCCACTCGCTGACCTGACCATTCGCGCCATGGATGATGTCGTAGGGCGAATCGCCGCCAGTCGACAGCGCCAGCCGCACCTGCTCTTGCAGGCTGGTGGAGTCGATCAGGTTGACATTGATGGTGAGGTTATCGACCTCGCTGCATGCTTCCATCTCTGCGGCATAGAACTCGGTGATGGCGAAGGGCCAGCTGATTAGCTGTAGTTCGACGGGGTCGGCGGGCGCGTCGATGTTGCAGGCGTCACCGCTTTGGGCGAAAGCCGGGCTGCCAATCAGCAGACCCAGCAAGGACAGAAGTACGATCAACTTGCGCATGTTGTGCTCCTTTGCTTCAACATATCGAACAGCATTCGGACAGTGCAAAAAGGCGCGCCATTATGGCTGTCACCACCTCTTCCTCATTTGGGCGCAGTCGCCTCCATTGCGCCGCGAGTCAACAAATCAACCCCGCCGATTGGGACCGGTTGATGCGCGGGCGCAGAGCTTGACCGGCAAGGTATGCTGGATGGGCGCGCCGCGTTGGCCGTCAATTAACAGCAGCAGGCTCTCGACAGCCAGCCGCCCCATTTCCGCCGCCGATTGCCATACGGTGGTCAGCGCGGGTTCGGTCACGCCAGACGACAAGATGCCATCATAGCCGGCAATCGATAGATCTTGCGGGACGCGCAGCCCCGCCTGCCGCGCCAGCGACAGAGCGCGTATGGCGACCGGGTCGGTGAAAAACAGAATGGCTGTGGGCGGATCGGGCAGGGCAGAAAGAATCCTGAAAGAACGTGCCGCATAATCCGCCGCGCTGGAATCGGCCGCGACAACCAGCTCGGGCTGATAGGCTATGCCAGCTGCCGCCAGCGCCTGGACATAGCCGCTATGGCGATCGTGGTCGGTCTCATAGACCTCTGGCAAGCGCTCGAAGCCAATGCGCCGATGCCCCAGGTCAATTAAGTGCTGTGTGAGCGCTTTGGCGCCACCCACATGGTCGGCTGCCACAAAGGACAATTCAGCATGCGGGATGCGCCGGGGCAAAAACACATGGGGCATTGATTCTTCTGTCATCAACTGTGAAAGGGCGACTGTCTCACTGGCGCGCGGGGGCCAGGCGACGATGATGCCATCAATCTCGCGCGAGCGGCACAAGCTCGTGAGGCGCTCGACATTGCGAGCCATTGCCGTATAGAGAATCAGATGGCATTCAGATTGCTCGGCGCGGGCGGCGATGCCGGGAATGAGCTCGGCCAGGAAGTCGCGCACCATGTGAATCGGATAATTGACGACCAGCCCGATTTTGTCGGTGCGTTGTCGGCGCAAGCTGCGAGCCGCTGCCGAAGGGTGATAGCCCAATTCGCGCACAGTCTTGCGGACGCGCTCTTTGGTGCGCAGCGAAACATCGGCGCGGTCATTGAGCGCTTTGGACACTGTTGATGGCGAGACACCCAGCTTGCTAGCGAGGTCTTCAATCGTGACAGGCATAGACAATAGAATTGGCGAAATCGATTTCGCTATTTTCATGCAATCGTACACGATTGTTCTTGGATTGCAATGCGGCGTTTGTAGAAATTTCGGATTTCGCTTGATGCGAAAGGGAGTGCCTAGCTGCGTGGATATGGCAGCCAAGCCCCCCATCCCCCGGCCCCTTGCCCCCAGAACGAGGGAAGGGGAGTTTTTCCTGCGCTTCCGCAGCATGGTAGCTCCTCCCTTATTGTTGCGCCGCGTGGACACAGGCGGTCGGGCAGGGGGCAAAGCAACGCGTATCCATGCAAATCGCCACTTCCATGCGCAATGCGAATTTGACATGGCTATGTGGCGATGAGTAGAATTTCAACCGATGCGTACAGGATACAATGGCGAAGATCAACCGGGCTGAGCGCAGTGGCGATACGAAGCGACACCGCGGGGGCAGAGAAGAGCTATCTGCAAGACATGCTGGCGGACGCTGCTGGCTGTGTTTTGGAGATCGGCTGTGGCGATGGGCGGCTGACGCGCAAGTTTCACGAGCGCGCCAGGAGCGTAGTGGGCATCGACCTGCCAGACGCTTTGCAGCCAGCTGGCTTCACTGACCTGCCGCAAGCGCAGTGTCTGGCTGCCAGCGCCATCAAGCTGCCTTTTCGCGATGGCTGCTTTGACGGGGCGATCTTCGCGCTTTCCTTCTGATGAATCGAGATTGCGGGCATGGTCCATGCCCTTTCAGAAGTGTGGCGGACGCTCAAGGCTGGCGGCTGGCTGATTGACCTGCGCTCCACCAAAAGCGACCGGCGCATCGAGCTGGATATGCCTGGTGGCTGTCTGGAAATTGGCGAGATTGACGCCAGCGCCACCCGTCCCGGCCGCGACGCTGCCGACGCGGCGTTGCGGTCTGCCTTGGCGGCGGGTCAATTTCGCGCACAGCACAACGCTCTTTTTAATATCATCGTCGACTGCGACAGTGTCACCGACCTGCGCGACTATGCGCAACGACTCTGCCGCAGCCGTCTGCCCGACTTTGTCCTGCCACGGATCGAAGCCTTGACCGCCAATGCCGATGACTGTCTTATTCGCATCCACCGCGAGATGACTATCGCCTTGTATCGGCGACCCTAGACAGCGGGACTATCCGCAAGGCAAATCGTGGTTGCCGCGTTGTTTGCATCGGCAGGCATTTGCGTTACACTTAGACGCGGCAAATTCTGTCCCAATTTATCCCCGTGGAGGAAGAAAATGCGCAAGTTTCCCCTGTTTGCACTGGCAGTCGCTGTGGTGTTGGCTTTGGTTGCGCCGGCTGCCGCCCAGAGCGACCTGGTTGTTGGCGTCGTGCTGGTCGGCCCCAACGACGACCGCGGCTGGAGCACTTCGCATCACGAAGCTGGCGAGTATGTGGCAGCCATGACGGGCGCGACAATACTCGAATTTGAAAGCCTCAACCCCGCCGACACCCCTGAAACCACCCTCATGGATGTGGTGGAATTCATGGTTGATGATGGCGCTTCTGTCATCTTCACCACATCCGACAGCTTTGAAGAAGACACCAATGTTGTCGCCGCCGCCTTCCCCGATGTCACCTTCATCAACATCACCGGCAGCAACGCCATTCAGTCCAACAGCATTGTCGAGGGCGAGCACGCCATCATGCATGAGCTGCCCGAGCTGTCGCCCGCCAATGTCGGCAACTTCAATACCTATATGGAGCTGCCGCGCATGATCGCTGGCTGCGCCGCCGCCCTTGCCAGCGAGTCGGGGCATATTGGCTATCTGGGCGCGCTGATCAACCCCGAAACGCGCCGTCTGGCGGCCAGCAGTTATCTGGGCGCGCGCTATTGCGCCGACAACTACCGCGACGACATGTCCGCCGATGACATCACCTTTGAAGTCGTCTGGATCGGCTTCTGGTTCAATATCCCGGGCGTGACATTGGACCCGACCGAAGTGGCGCAAGGCTTCCTCGATGGCGGCGCTGATGTAATCATCTCGGGTATCGACACCACCGAAGCCATCACTGTCGCCGGGCAATACATGGCCGAGGGCGATACCAGCTATGGCGTGCCTTATGGCAATGTCAACGGCTGTTCCGAAGCGCCAGACGCCTGCCTGGGCGCGGCCTATTACAACTGGGGTCCCGCCTATCTGGATGTCGTCGAGCGCGTTGTGGACGGCAGTTGGTCGCAAGAATGGGTCTGGTGGGAGCCGAAGTGGGACGAGATCGGCGATGAGGGCTTTTACACCGATACCGATTACAGCGTCGGCGGCTATGTCTTTGGCGATGCGCTGAGCATGGAGACGCGCGAGACGCTCAAAGCCTTTGCTCAAGAGATTCACGACTTCCAGACCGACCCGATGAACGCCGGCCAGATCTTCGGGTGGAGCGGTCCGCTGAGCCTGCAAGATGGCACGCCGTTGGCTGGCGATATGGAATCTGTCAGCTTGCTGGATATCTGGTTCTTGCCCCAACTGCTCGAAGGCATGACTGGCGCGAGCGAGTAGCGGGCAGCCCGCTCAGCCTCCCCGCCGTGGCTTGGGCAAGCGAAGCCGGTGCCTTGCCTGCGACAGGTTAGGGGAGGCAAGCTCCATATGCTCCCTTCCCTCATTTTCTTGAGGGGAGGGGCTGGAAGGCAAAACATGCGGGCGATACTCCGGATTTGTCTGTGCGCTTTGTTGCTGGCGCTGCCTGTCCAGGCGCAGGACTCCCTTCCGCTCTACCTCTTCAATACCGCGATCGGCAGCCAACCCGATTTTTTCGGCGGCGAGATGCGAGTGGCGCGTGGCGAATTATTCAATCATGGCGCGGAAGCCTACACCAATATCACCCTCAGCCTGAGCGCCTATGACGCCGCGGGGCAGCTGATTGGCGAGGGATTTGGTTACCTGGTCGATGCTTGCGGCACAGCGCTGCTGGATTACAGCCTGCCAGCCGGCGCCTATCAAGGCTTCAGCGCGCCTTTTGAACGCCTTGCCGATGGCGATATCGCGCGCCTCGAGCTGGAAGTGGCTGCTGATGCAGCTGCGTCACCGCCCGCTTCCCCATCTATGCCCATGATTCGTCAAATCAGCGACAAAGAAGTCGTAGCGCTGGAATGGCTGGACGACTCGGCTTTGATCTTCGGGGCTGGCTGTGATGGCGCGCTCTTCACCGAGCTGGACTGGCAGCGATACAGCTTGGCGGACAACGCTCTTTCCGATATCGAGCACCCCAATGCGCGCAAGGTCACGCCCGAGTTGATCGCCAACAGCGGCGCAGCCACCATCACCCAAAGCGGCGAACCCAACCCGGCGCTCTTCGCCAGTTCACAAATGACCTTTCCGCCCCAGGCGCGGCGCGTCGTCTATCAGAACGATTTGCACACCCTGTTTTCGGCAGAGCCCGATGGCAGCTTTCCACGCTTGATACACGATGGCCTGCATCAATACAGCCTGCGCGACTTCCAGTGGGCGCGGCAGCCCGGCGTTTTCCTGGCGGTCTATTTCGGGGGCTATGCCGAGCCGGTGCGTTACTTTGCCGCCACCACGACTGGCCGCCTGCTCAGCCAGCGACTGGAAGACATGCCGGCTTCGCTCACCGTGCCCGCGCCCACAGCCGATGGCACGGCGGCGCTGGTCGGGCGGGTCCGCGCCGGCATCAGCGGGTATTATCTCCAGAATGTATATGGTGGCAGCGAGCTGCTTTTCCAATCCGACCTGCCCGGCAACAATTATCCTGCGCCGGTCTTGGATGGCGAGCGCGTTTATGTATTTGTCGAGGGCGGGTCCGCGCCGCAGTTGCGCTGCTATCAGCGCGACTCGGGCGATCTGCAAACGCTGACTGCGCTGCCCCTGCGCTTGACGAGGTCGACGCGGGCTTGGGCCTGGCTGTCGCCGGGCGGCGGGCAACTCGCGCTGGCGGCCAACGGCGCGGATGGCGGATTGTGGCTGGTGGATGTGGCAGACAGTTGCGGGTGAGGGGCTGCTTCGCCTATGCTATACTCAAAATCGTGTCCGGGTAGCAATCGGCGCTAGCCTGCGCAGCTACCATTCAGTCACCAAGCATTGTATGGGTGGCGCATGAGCCGCATCGACACGCTGAAAGACTTGGCGCATTACCGCGAGCAGATCTTGGCGCTGGCAAAGCAGCACAAAGCGCATCGCATCGCTGTATTTGGCTCGTTGGCGCGTGGCGAGATGCGCGACGACAGCGACATTGACTTTTTGGTCGACTTTTCTGCAGACTATGCTCTGCGCGACCAACTGCGTTTGATTGTTGATTTACGTGAACTTCTGGGGCGGCCTGTCGATGTCGCGGCAAGGCATCAACTGCGCGAGGAACTTGCCGCCAACATTTTGGCAGAAGCGCAACCTTTGGGCGCGTGCGAACTCGTGGAAGCGGCACCGATGGAGCGAAACCAGCTTGTCTATTGCAACGATATCCTCGACCGCATCGACCGCATCGAGGACTATACGAAAGGCGGTTACGACGAATTCCTGGCGTCGATGTTAATTCAGGATGGGGTTGAGCGAGCATTCATGGTCATCGGCGAAGCGGTAAAGCGGCTCGACCCTGCGCTCAAAAACCGCTATCCGCATATTCCGTGGCGCGGCTTTGCGGGCTTCCGCGACATGCTCGCTCATCAATATGAGCGCATCCGGCTTGAGGCTGTGTGGGCATACATTGAGGAGAGCTTGCCCGAGTTGAAGTCAGCCATGTTGGACATGCGCGCGCACCTGAACAAGCCAAGCTGATAAGTGGCGAAGACGCAAGCGATGGGCGAGCTAATGCGCATTGTCTTCCGCCTCACGCTCCCGACGCCACTCCTCCATAAATTCTTTTGCGGGTCTCGTTTCACCACGTGCCGCCTGTTGGAAGCTTCGCAGCAACTCGCGCTGCTCTGGCGTCAAAGGCACAGATTCTTCGGACGTCTTCACCTCTGGCTGCGGCTGCGCAATCTCGCTACCCCTGTCCATGAGCCACCTCGCTTTTGCCGTCACTTTGGCAAATAACATAGCATATTGTCGCGCTAGCTGTCAAAATGGGGCGGCCAACGGCGCGGATGGCGGGTTGTGGCTGGTGGATGTGGTGGGCGGCTGTGGAGGCTAAGATTTGCGGCGGTAGACAAGTTGAAAGAGAGATTAACTGTACAAATCCTGGGCAATGGCGCGGATTCTTGCGTCGGAAAAAACGCCGCTCTTCGACCTCGCCTCAATCCACAGCACATGGACTGTACCAAGTTTGACCGAGTAATAAACACGGAAGCCGCCACTCTTACCCCGCGCCGCTGACCGGTTGGGCAGCCTGCCCTTGTATATCTGAGCGCCGCCTAAGCTATAAAGACGGCTGTCAGTTGGCCGCGCGCCGCTCGCTAGCTCCCTACCTAATTCTGCGACTGTGTCAGCTACCAGTGGATACCTTCTAGCCAATCGGCGCAAGCAACGTTTGAAATCAGGAGTTGCGATGACTTCCATTTTCGTCCGCGCGTTCCATCTGTAATTCCTGCCGCAATTCTTCCAGGAATTCGCTTAACGGCTGCCCTTCACCACGCGCAGCCTGCTGCATGCTTCGGATGAACGCGCGCTGATCCTCGCTGAGCGTCTCGCTATCTGTATTCATGTGTGCAGCGTCACTAACCCTGACTTTGTCGTTTACGGGCGTAGCCATGGCAACAATCCTTTAGATCATCTTTCTGCCTATGTCCCTAGACTAATTGTTCGTGGGCTCTCTGTCAACTGACTGAGCTTGCCACTCCTGCATAAATTCCTTGGCAGGTCGCCCCTCACCACGCGCAGCCTGCATCATGCTCCTCTCCAAACTGCGTAGCAACTCGCGCTGTTCCGGCGTCAAAGGCACAGATTCTTCGGACGTCTTCACCTCTGGCTGCGGCTGCGCAATCTCGCTACCCCTGTCCATGAGCCACCTCGCTTTTGCCGTCACTTTGGCAAATAACATAGCATATTGTCGCGCTAGCTGTCAAAATGGGGCGGCCAACGGCGCGGATGACGGGCGGGTGCGGGTGACACCCCATCAGTTCCCCCCCCGACTAGCCAGAGGGAGGCCGCGCGGGACGACCTTAGGCATACACTTTCCTGGCTATACGACGAATCTCAGTGTCTGGGATATCTGGTGTTCTGGTTTTGGCGTAGATTAACAGCAAATGAATGGTCTGAGATTTGACTCCGTAGATTACTCGGAAGCCACTTCTGGTTCCACTGCGAGCCGATGTATTCTTCAACCTGGCTTTATACATCTGAGCGCCACTCTCGTCAAAGAGTCTGTTGTCTTGCGGCCTGGGTCCCGCCGCCAGCGCCTCAACAAGTGAATCCAAGTCCAGATCGGCTCTCCTATAGATCTTGAAAAGTCGCTCAAATTGCTTGTCAAAGTCAGGCGTCGCGATAATTCGCATTTTCTTCAGCCGCCCGCTTCATTCGCAGTTCGCGCAGGAGTTCTTGCACGGGTCGCCCCTCGCCACGTGCAGCCTGCATCATGCTCCGCTCCAGACTTCGCAGCAACTCACGCTGTTTCGGTGTCAAAGGCACAGATTCTTCCGACGTCTTCACCTCTGGCTGCGGTAGCGCCATCTCAGCGCGCTTATCCATACGAAACCTCCCCATTCCAGTTCCTCAACTTCGCCTATACTATAGCCCAATCTCTCGCAGTTCCACCTCCCCCAATGCTTTGGGGGACCGAGGGGGTAGACCCGACACGAAAGGCGCAAGCGATGGTCGAGCTAGTATGGGACGGCAAATACGACAAAGACGGCAAACGCGTCGCGCCGCTACGAGTGTCCCTGCCTTTCCAGACAGTCGAAACAGTCAACGAATCCGCCCAGCAGCGCCAACGAACGCTCGACCTCTTCGCGGCGGGCCGAGACCCAGAATGGCGCAACCGCCTCATCTGGGGCGACAAGAAATATGTGCTGCCGTCGCTGTTGCCCGAGTTCGCTGGCAAGGTGGATTTGATTTATATCGACCCGCCGTTTGCCACCGGGCAGGATTTTTCATTCCAGGCGCAGGTTGGGGATGATAAGTTTGACAAGCAAGCCAGCATTATTGAGCAGAAGGCATATCGCGATACTTGGGGGAAGGGGCTGGATGGATATTTGCAGTGGTTTTTTGAAGCAGCGATAATTCTTTATGAACTTCTTAGCGAGACGGGCAGCCTTTATGTGCATCTCGATGAGACTGTTTCACATTATGTGAAGACGATTCTGGATAGTGTATTTGGGCTAGAAAATTTTAGGAACGAGGTAATTTGGTGTTACAGAACGGGAGGAGCACCGAAGACTTCGTTTGCTAGAAAGCACGATGTCATACTATTCTACACAATAAACGAGAAAAATACATTCACACCGCAGAAGGAACGATCATATTTAACTGGACAAATGAGACATTCTGCAAATAAATCGATTCATGTTGACGAACATGGAGAATATCAAAATATAATCTTTTCTAAAACCGAAATAAAGCTTTATCGCGACAAGCAGGGTTACTATACGATGGTAAATTGCCGCGATTATTGGAATATAGATGCTGTTGGAAGAACTTCAAAAGATAGAGTAAACTACCCCACACAAAAACCCGAAGCCCTGCTCGAACGCATCATCCGCGCCTCGTCCAACGAAGGCGACCTCGTCCTGGATTGCTTCTGCGGCAGCGGCACGGCACCCGCCGTCGCCGAGAAGCTCAAGCGCCGTTGGATCGCCTGCGACCTGGGCCGATTCGCCATGCACACCACTCGCAAGCGCCTGCTGGGCATCGACAATGTGCGCCCCTTTGTCGTGCAGAACCTGGGCAAATACGAACGCCAGCGCTGGCAAAAAGCCGAGTTTGGCGCGGAAGCCGCCTACAAAACGCGCCGCTATCGCAGGTTCATCCTCGACCTGTATCATGCTGAACTGGTCGAAGGTTATACCTGGCTGCACGGGCGCAAAGGCAGGCGCATGGTGCATGTCGGCTCGGTGGACAGCCCGGTCGCGGCTGGCGATGTGCGGCAAACCGCCATCGAGTTTCGGCGAGCGATAGGCGCGGGCGCAAACGGTCCGCGAGCCGCTGGCGTCGATGTACTGGGCTGGGATTTCGCTCTGGATATGAACGAGACGGCGCAGCAAACCGCGCGCGAAGCTGGTGTGAAACTGCGCTTTCTGCGCATCCCGCGCGAAGTGCTGGAAAAGAAGGCGGTCGATCAAGGCGATATTCACTTCTTCGAGCTGGCGGCGCTTTCGGTGTCGCATCAATGCGCGCGGCGTGAACTGAGCATCGAGCTGACCGACTTCATGATCCCGCCCGATGATGTGCCGGACGATGTCATGAAAGCGGTGCGCCACTGGTCGGACTGGATTGATTATTGGGCGGTGGACTTTGATTACCGCGACGACACGTTTCACAACCAGTGGCAGACATACCGAACGCGCAAAGACCGCACACTGCTGCTGCGCGCCAACCATCGCTACAGCGAGCCGGGCGACTATGTCGTCTTGGTCAAGGCGATCGATATTCTGGGCAACGACACCACCAAAACCTTGAGTGTCAAGGTGGTTTAGGCTGGGTAGCGCGGTTTAAGCCCCTCCCTCGTTCTGGGGCAGGGGTTTGGGGAAAGGCTTGACATGGCGCGACAAAAAGCCAATGCGGCGCAGATGAGCTTCCTGGAAGATCATGGTCCGACTGCGCCAGCTGTTCCCGCGATTACGCAAGCTGTCAATGCTTGGCGGGATAAGAACTATCGCGGCGCCACAGAGACTTCGCGCGCCCTGTTGAACCACTGGTTTCACAGCGATCACAAGCTGCGGACGGGCGATTCTTTCGCGTATTATCCCGCCCAGCGAAAAGCTGTCGAGAGTTTGATTTATGTCTACGAGGTGGCAAAGACGCGCGACCGCAGCTCGCTGTATCAAACATTTATTCCTGCGGACTTGGTTGATGTGATCCGCTTTCCCCGTTATGACCTCTTCGCCCGCTACTGCGTCAAGATGGCGACTGGCAGCGGCAAAACCAAAGTCATGGCGCTGGCAATCGTCTGGCAATATCTCAATGCCGTGCTTGAGGACAGCGCGGATTACGCCAAGACCTTCTTGGTGATCGCGCCCAATGTCATCGTCTTCGAGCGGCTGCGCGGTGATTTCGCCGCTGGGCGCATCTTCCAGAATGACCCGATCATTCCGAAAGAATTCCAAATATATTGGGATATGCAGGCTTATATGCGTGGCGACGCCGAACGCGCATCGTCCGAAGGCGCGCTCTACCTGACCAATATCCAGCAACTCTATGACCGCGAAGACCGCAGGAAGAACGACGAACCTGAGCGTATGACGGCGGTATTGGGCAACAAGCCGCCAGCCAATCTCGATGAAGAAGTCGATTTTCGCGAACGCATTATCGAGCGGGATGGATCGCCCGTGCTGGTGCTGAATGACGAGGCGCACCACACCCACGACCCAAGGAGCAGTTGGAACAAAACGATTCGCGCCTTGCATAAAGGGCATGCGGCCGGGCTGTCGGCTCAGTTGGATTTTTCGGCGACGCCTCGCTATCAGAAGGGGCGGCTATTCGAATGGACGATCAGCGATTACCCGCTCAGGCAGGCGATCCGCGACAACATCGTCAAGCGGCCCGTCAAAGGCATCACCGACATTGGCGAAATGCCCAGCGATGATACCGCTACTAAGTATGAACCGTTCATCATCGCTGGGATCGAGCGCTGGCGGGAATATCGCGAACAACTGGCGGAGACGGGCAAAGCGCCGCTGCTCTTCATCATGATGAACAAGACCAAAGAGGCGGACGACATCGGCGCCTATCTGCGGCGGAAATTCCCCGACGAATTCGCTGGCGACAAGACCTTGATTATCCATACAGACAGAAAGGGCGAGGTTCCCAAGAAAGACTTGGATGCGGCGCGGAAGGCGGCAAAAGAAGTCGATCTCGACGAAAGAAACATCAACGCCATCGTCAGCGTCTTGATGCTGCGCGAAGGCTGGGATGTGCAGAATGTGACAGTGATTGTCGGCTTGCGCCCCTATACCTCGAAAGCCAATATCCTGCCCGAGCAGACCATTGGCCGCGGGCTGCGCTTGATGTTCCGCAACCAGCGAAGCGCCTATCAGGAACGGGTTGACATCATCGGCAATCCAGCTTTCATCAACTTCGTCGAGGAATTGGAAAAAGAAGAAGATTACGAATTCGATACCTGGCAAATCGGCAAAGACAGGCTGGTTATCACTGTCATCAAGCCCGAGCCGGATAAAGCCGAGTATGATATCGTCTTGCCGACTCTCAGCCCGATCCTGGCGCGAACGAGCCGCCTGCAAGACGAAATCGAAGCGCTTGATATTGCCAATCTGTACAATGGCGCGCCGCTGCCGATCACAGTGAACGCGGATGCCGAACAGCGTTTCGTTTACCAGGGCAAAGACCTGCTCACTTCGGAAACGTTGCTCGAACGCGTCTATACCATCCCGACCCCGCAAACATCCCAAGAGGTCGTCGCCTATTACACGGACATAATCGCGAAAGAGGCGCGGATGCCAAGTCAATTCGCCTCGCTTGCTCCAAAAGTCCGCGACTTTCTGAAGTTCTACGCATTCGGGCAAGAAGTCGCATTGGATAGCCCGCAGATCCTGAAGGCGCTCAGCCAGCGGCGGTCTCAGCTGGTGACAGCGCAAGCATTCCTGGACGCGCTGCGAGAAAACCTTGCGCAACCGCAGGCGCCTGTCCTAGAAGGAGATGGTCGCCGGTTATCGTCAATCGAGCCTTTTGTCTGGTCGCAAATCGCGCCTGTATGCCGCAAGACGATTTTAACAAGGTCGCTTGCGATAGCAATTTTGAAGCGGACTTCGCGCGATTTCTCGATAACGCGAATGATGTCGCGCGATTTGCCAAGTTGCCGCTGCAGTTTGGTTTTTCGATTCCCTACTCCGATTCGCGCGGCAATTTGCGCCATTATTACCCCGATTTTGTCGTGGTTGGCGAAAGCGGCGTTTTCTATTTGCTAGAGACAAAAGGCCTTGAAGATATCGAAGTGGAACACAAAGACCGTTCGGCGACAATCTGGGCGGAGCAAGCCACGCAATTGACCGGGCAAGAGTGGCGATATGTAAAAGTGTTGCAAGGGGATTTCGAATCGTTGACGCCGCTTGCCTTTGCCGATTGCGCGCGGATGGCGGCAGTCCAACAAGTTGATGTCCGAGATATGTCTAACAAATCCACCCACAACCTGCGCCGGCCATGACCGAACACTATGACGCTATCGTGATCGGCATGGGCGGGATGGGCAGCGCCGCACTGTATCATCTCGCCAAGCGCGGTCAAAAAGCCCTCGGCATCGACCAATTTGCGATCCCGCATACGTTTGGCTCTTCGCATGGATTGACGCGCATCATCCGCTTGGCCTATTACGAAGATCTGGCCTATGTGCCGCTGCTGCGCCGAGCCTACGCGCTGTGGGCAGACCTGGAGGGCGAATTTGGCGAGCGGCTTTTTTATCAGACCGGCAGCATCGATATGGGACCTGCCGACAGCGAAGTTTTTCGCGGCAGCCTGGACAGTTGCATCGCGAACGACTTCCCCTACCAGGCTCTGGACAGCCGTGCCTTGCGCGCCCGCTTCCCCGCCTACCAGATGCCTGCGGACACGATGGCGCTCTACCAACCACAAGGTGGCTTGCTCGTCCCCGAACGCTGCATCGTCGCGCATGCGGAATTGGCGCAGCGGCATGGCGCAAGCCTGCACACGGGCGAGCGCGTGCTGGGCTGGGATATCTTGCCCGATGAGCGCGTCCGCGTCCGCAGCGATCATGGCAGTTACCTGGCGGAGAAGTTGATTATCTGTGGCGGCGCCTGGATGGCGAAGCTGGTGGCTGGGCTGGCCGACAAAGCCATTCCCGAACGCCAGACGTTGATCTGGCTGCAGCCCAAGCGACCCGACCTGTTCGATTTGACGCGCTTCCCGGTGTGGAATGGGCAGGTCGAAGAAGGGCGCTATTATGGCTTGCCCGAGTTTAATCCTAGAGGTGACACGCCGGGCATGAAGCTGGGCCGTTATCATCATCGTGGCGAAATCTGCGATCCCGATACAGTCGATCGCGCCGCGCATGACGCAGACGAAGCCTTGCTGCGGACCTTTGCTGAGCGCTACTTCCCCGAAGGCGCGGGAGCCACGCTGGACATGGCCGTGTGCATGTTCACGAACACAGCCGACGAACATTTCGTGCTGGACTGCCTGCCCGATGCGCCCCAGGTTGCGGTGGCGGCTGGTTTCAGCGGGCATGGCTTCAAAATGGCCAGCGTAGTCGGCGAAATCATGGCTGACTTGGCGCAGCGGGGCGAGTCGCCCCACAACATCTCTCTGTTTCGCCTGGATCGCCTCTGAGCGCCAGCGACAAGTGACAGCGATGAGCAAACAGGTGGAATGGGCGCAGCAGATCGCCGCGCTCGCCAAGACGGGACTGCACTACGCGCAAAACGACTATGATAGCGAGCGCTATCGGGCGTTGCTGGATATCGCCACGCAAATGCTGGCAGAGTCCGCTCGTGTCGATAGCGCCGAAGTGGCTTTGCTGCTGGCGGCGGACGATGGCTATATCACGCCTAAGGTCGATGTGCGCGGCGCTGTCTTCAGGGATGACAAGATCTTGCTGGTGCGCGAAGCAGCCGATGGTTTATGGACGTTGCCTGGCGGCTGGGCGGATGTCGGCGATGCGCCCTCGCAAGCGGTCGAGCGTGAAATCCGTGAAGAAAGCGGCTACGAGGCAAAAGCTGTCAAATTGCTGGCGCTCGAAGACCGCCGCCGCCGTCACCCGCCCTTGCTTCATGCCGTCTACAAAGTCGCATTCCTCTGCGAACTGGTCGGTGGCGCAGCGCGAACCAGCAGCGAAACCACCGCGGTCGGCTGGTTTGGCGAAGCCGAGATCCCGCCGCTGTCGCTGGGGCGTGTTACCGCCGGGCAGATCCGCCGCTGGTTCCAGCATTATCGCCAGCCCGGCCTGTCCAGCGAATTCGACTAATCGTGCGCGAGCGTGGCTGATGTCCCTGCTGCAGGCTTTTGTCTTGCCCGCCATCGGATTGGGCTTGAGCGCCGCGGTGATCCCGGGTCCGCTGCTGGCTTACCTTTTCAGTACGATCTTGACGCGGGGAGCGCGCATGGCGCTGTTGGTCGTGCTGGCGCCGCTGCTCACGGATGCGCCCATCATTGTGCTGATGACCTTTGTGCTGGGGCAGCTGCCACCAGCCGCTTTGCAGCTGATTCAGGCCGCGGGCGGCTGCCTGCTGCTGAGCATCGCCTGGGGGGCAAGCCAGCAGGCGCAAAGCGACTCGCTGTTGACTCTGTCGCCCGACCAGGCATCCCATTCAAGAGGCGCGCCTCGGGTCTTGTTGACGGCTGTGCTGATGAATCTGCTGAGTCCGGGGCCATGGCTGTTTTGGGCGACTGTCAATGGTCCGCTGCTGCTGTCGGCGCTGGAGGCGTCGACCCTGCATGGGCTGGCTTTTCTGCTGGCATTTTATGGCGTCTTTCTGGGCGGGCTCTGCCTTTGGATCGGGCTGTTTCATCGCCTGCGCCAGGTTGGCGCTCGCTACCTGCGCGGCATGATCCTGGCGGCGGCCTTGCTGCTGCTGTGGTTTGGCGCGGGCTTGGTCACCGCCGCGCTGCAAGCCAGCCAGAGTCAACTGCCGTTGTCTTTGGCGCTGCTGGCGCTGGACATGCTGCGTCGCGCCTGGGTGCGAGGCCGGGCTGTTGCCAGGTGATAGAGGGCTGCTGCAGGAGTAGTTAATTTGTAAAATCGCGATCGATAACTTCCCGGAAGAAATTACGCGCGATTGATTCTGCCTGACTTATTTGTACATCTGATAAATACCTGGTCACATAGTTTTGCTCTTCAATATCAAATCCAATCTGATATACATTGGGGATATTGGATTTCGTAATACTCTCCAGAGGCTCATACCAATAATCCACTTCTTTGGCGACAGTGAGCCCCACTTTGACCCTATTCCGGAGCACACGATGCGGATAGCCAAAGAAAAACAGGTATCGTGCCCGTCGCTCACCGCGCCTGAACTCGATTCCGAAGAACCATGTTCGTTTCGCTGAGCCACCAGTACTAAGGCTCGCATATTTTTCGAATCCCAAATCACCATAGTCGCGAAAGTTAAGCCGCACGCTATTGCCAAGTGTCATACCTTCATTAAGATTGTCGACCGTCTGCTTGAAATAGCTCTTGAAGAGCGCCATCGCGCGTTGCCAAACTTCATATTCGTTGTGTATTTTTACACGTATAGGCGCTTCAAATTTTGCGCGTACGGTATCCAACCACTCCGTTTCTTTACGCTGATCCTCAGCTGCTTTCTCCCACTCTTCGAGACTCTCCTCAACATTTTCATATACAAGACTAATTAGCGGTCCCAGATCACCAACCTGCGAGTCCTCCAACGCGGCATAATATCGTAAGCGGTCGTCGCGGTTAATGATGCAGATTGGATAACCCTGCCGCATGAGTACCAGATTCATGAGGATACGTGAGCTGCGTCCATTGCCATCGACAAAAGGGTGAATCCGCGCCAGCCAGGCATGTACGGCTGCGGCGCTGAGGATAGGCAGTGTATTGTCACCAAGGTCTTCGTTAGTTACTGTGGCGATATAGTCGCCAAGCTCCTTCATCTTATATTCGACTTCCGCAGCGGAAGGAGGGTAATATTCTGAGCCAGCAATTTTTACCTCGCCTTTGCGATACACACCAGCGTTATCGTCGTCAATGCCTCTCAGAATTAATGCATGGATTTGTCGCAGTTCGTGCAGCGTGATTCCACGGTCGGTGGCGCTGACGATTTCTTCCATAAAGTCTAGCACTTCCCCAAGGTTCTTTGCCTCCGCTTGATCGCGTAGAGACTTACCTGTGAGCGTTATCCCGCTTTCAACGACCAGGCGTGTCTCACCGATGGTCAATTGATTGCCTTCTATCGCGTTGGAGTTGTAAATATCTTTGATGCGAAAGTAATTTCGAATGCGACGAAGATTAGCAGGGCTGAGTTTGCCTACTTCCCGCATTGCCATGACGCGGTCGTGTAGTTCTTGTAGCCGACTCTCTTCCCGCTCGTAGTACATATAATCCGTCCCATTAAGTGTCTTCAGATTATTCATAACTATTTACCCTTCATTTCTGTTGGCACTTCAAAATACATTATATACCTCAGCACTAGTTGGCGAAATATAGAGAACTCTCTATCCTCCGCGGATGCCTGGCGCTGCTGAAGGCATCCGCGAGATCGTGCCTGGATTGCAAGCCTGCATACAACCGCGCGAATCGCTGCCTCGCCGCCCCATCCAGCGTCAGGCGCATATCCCAGGCATCTTCGTTATTGCTGGCATAATAGCGCCGCCGCCGTCCAAAGTGGCTGAAGCCATATTTGCTGTAGAGCTTCTGCGCCACCTGGTTGCTGACGCGCACTTCCAACACGATATAGCCCGCGCCCAGCCGCAGCGCCTTGCCGACCATGCCCGCCAGCAAGATCTCGCCATAGCCATGCCCGCGCTGGCTCGGATGCGTGGCGATTGTGCTGATATGCGCCTCGTCGGTGATGCTCCAGATGCCGCCATAGCCGAGGATGTCGCCGCGAGCCCTTTCTGCCGCAGCGCCATTCAGCCGCCCACGCAGCTCGTTCAGCCAGCCCGCATGCGCCGCTGTGTTTGCAGCAGACGGCTTTTCCAGCACAACCATGTGGCTGGACCGGGACTCGTTCAATTCGAATCGATACGATTCATGACTCCAGGCTGGCTGGAAACATAAACGATCGATGGCGGCGACTTCATGAATATCATTCTGCCGCATATAGCGCAGTCGAAGGGTCATCATCTG
>JAPOSR010000013.1 GCA_026709625.1 Chloroflexota bacterium | reverse complement strand
GATTTGGCAAGTGGTATTTCCAGGATTGTTTTTTATTTCAGCGAATGGGGTGCGGTGTTCCCCCACCATTCAGTGAAACCAAAAAAAAGGTGTGATACTCGGGATGTTACTTTTCCGGCAGCAGGAAACAATCCCAGGGCTTGATTTTCTGGCCTTTCTTCATGTCATTGAGCTCCCAGATATCCCGCCAGCGTTCCCGGTCGCCGAGATGTCGCTCGGCCAGGTCGGAGAAACGCTTGTCACCGGCATGAAGACATCCCTTCCTCGGTTGGCTGGCATGCCCTAGGAGGGCGGCATCCAGAAGGTCAATTATGTCCAGTTTATCATACCAAACGGCAAAATCACGGGCCGACATGTCGGCTATTCGAGATCCTTGCCAAGGTCGGTTCATCCCCGTATATACGGGGAAAATATGCTGACGCCAACAGCCAGTTTCCTGACGTTCGGTTCATCCCCGTATATACGGGGAACATCATGGCAGGAAGTTAGTGACAAATTGGAATATCGGTTCATCCCCGTATATACGGGGAACATGAATCCACATCGACTTTTGCTGTAAGAGCCACCGGTTCATCCCCGTATATACGGGGAACATTTTGCAGCTGCAAACTGCATGTCAGTCGGAGCTTGTTTGGAAAAATCCGTGTCGCATGTCAAAGCCCGCTCGATTATGCGGAGGGAATCCCCGTACAATCCGGCAATCATTTCCTCATCCATTTTCCTTGTGAGTATTTTCCTGATTTTGGCAGCATAATCGCTTGTCAGATCAACCCCGTGCATTCTGTATAATTCAGCAATCGTTTCGTCAATCAGTGATTGATTCATTTTTTTCATCCTCCAATTTTCTTCTCAATCTTGATTCCCTCTGTTTTTCGCGGTTGTATTCCGTCAACAACTCCCGGCTTTTTTCCTGCATGGCGGCGTTGTATTTCATGTTCCAATCCGGGTGTGATTCATGCTGATATTTTGTCTGCATGTTTTTTTTTGATCTGGGAACAACCCCTTCTCCGACGAGCATTACAAGAGCCTGCTTCAAAAGTTCAATGTCAACCCATGACGGATTCTTAGACTTTCCGGACACAATCCTCCATATCTTGTGCTGATCAATCCCTGTCCTCGCCGCCAGCTGATGCGACCTGAAGCCTTTCAATTGGTTCAAAAATTCGGTTTGAAATTCAAAAAATTGTTTCCTTGAAAAATTGTCAATGTTTTTTTTCACAGTTTTTTCCTCTTCATTCATCTGAATTACCTTTGGTTGTATATTTTCTTATCGTTCTGCCGTTTTTTATGCGAACTATTATAAACAAGTAATCTTCGTAAATTCTTTCAGTGATCATTGCAGCCATGGCTTGTAATGCCTCGGCCCTATATTTGAATTCGGAGTGTTTTTCTCCGTTGACCTCGATAAAGTATTTCATATTTTTTTCCTCTTCAAATACTCAATCAGACTCCCCATGTCGTCAAGGAAACGCTGGCGGTCATCTTCATATGGCGTAACGCCGAACTCCTCAATCACATCGATCGGCAAATCAACTTCATTATGCAGTTGATGCCTTATTCTGTATGCGGCTTTGAGGTTCATCCCCGTATATACGGGGAACATGTCGGGTAAATATCCTACGCCAACAATTGCTACGGTTCATCCCCGTATATACGGGGAACATTGTCAGGGCACCAACCTTATTCCGGTTCTGTTCGGTTCATCCCCGTATATACGGGGAACATTGTCAGGGCACCAACCTTATTCCGGTTCTGTTCGGTTCATCCCCGTATATACGGGGAACATGAGCGTACAACGCACCGGAGCACTCATATCTACGGTTCATCCCCGTATATACGGGGAACATGACCAGATGCTGGAAACTGAGTTCACGGCGTCCGGTTCATCCCCGTATATACGGGGAACATATAACAGCCATCGGCACGGCCATGTATATCCTCGGTTCATCCCCGTATATACGGGGAACATCGATCCACTTCAAGCCTGACCAGGTATTCCAACGGTTCATCCCCGTATATACGGGGAACATATAACAGCCATCGGCACGGCCATGTATATCCTCGGTTCATCCCCGTATATACGGGGAACATCGATCCACTTCAAGCCTGACCAGGTATTCCAACGGTTCATCCCCGTATATACGGGGAACATCAAATCCATTTCACACCCGAGGGGATTAGGTCCGGTTCATCCCCGTATATACGGGGAACATAATTGCCTAATTACAACCGAGGTGGCCGGGTCCGGTTCATCCCCGTATATACGGGGAACATCGGGCAATGATTTTTTCACCTCTGAGACTAGCCGGTTCATCCCCGTATATACGGGGAACATTTTGCTTATGCAGCCGATTCTGTCAGGTATGACGGTTCATCCCCGTATATACGGGGAACATGTCCTTTCCTGATTCCTCCTTTGCGACTTGTTTGGTTCATCCCCGTATATACGGGGAACATCTTTCCGCTTCTTCTAATCGTTCCTCCAAGTTCGGTTCATCCCCGTATATACGGGGAACATGTCAAGTGCGTTTTTCCTCTGCGCCTCATTTTCGGTTCATCCCCGTATATACGGGGAACATCCAATAGAGTTTTCAAAGCAGTTGGCTTTTGACGGTTCATCCCCGTATATACGGGGAACATTTATTTCCTCCTTCTGTTCCAAAATCTGAACGCGGTTCATCCCCGTATATACGGGGAACATAACCTGAAATGCTACTCCAATACGGCCTGCGACGGTTCATCCCCGTATATACGGGGAACATCAGATCAGGTTTTCGTCATCTCTGAAAACAGGCGGTTCATCCCCGTATATACGGGGAACATTTAGATGCTGCAGCGAGCGGTTTAGAGTAGTCCGGTTCATCCCCGTATATACGGGGAACATAAAAAAGGTCAAGCCCCTCAGCAATAAACGGCCGGTTCATCCCCGTATATACGGGGAACATAATTGTCAAAACCCGAACCGACAATCCGAAAACGGTTCATCCCCGTATATACGGGGAACATAAAGACCAGGTTTCCCGCGCGCAGGTATTTGCCGGTTCATCCCCGTATATACGGGGAACATTGTTTGCCGACCTTTGTTGAGGTGATAAATTTCGGTTCATCCCCGTATATACGGGGAACATTGCGTCCAGTTTGCCGGAGGACGTGGAACCAACGGTTCATCCCCGTATATACGGGGAACATTAATCCCCGCCCGACTCCCGCTTTTCAACCTGCGGTTCATCCCCGTATATACGGGGAACATGGGCCGATTGTTGTGATTTTCCGGAAGATAAAAGGTTCATCCCCGTATATACGGGGAACATTCCTTACAAATTGTCTGCAGGTTTGAATGATCGGGTTCATCCCCGTATATACGGGGAACATGTCGGGTAAATATCCTACGCCAACAAT